>NZ_WNKZ01000003.1 GCF_009720835.1 Pseudoduganella buxea | reverse complement strand
CCGGCTGGTCGCCGAGCCGCCGGCGGACGCGCCGCTGCTGCACGCGGTGCTGGCGCGGGCCGGCGCCGTCGATGCCGACGTTTTGCTGGCGAACCTTCTCGGGCTGCTGTCGCAGTCGTACGAGGCGACGGCGGGGCTGATCGGCAATTGCATCGTGGCGCGGCTGCGGGGCGCGAAGGACGATCCGGCAGCCCTGGTGGACGCGGTGATGCGCGACGATCCCGCCATCCACAACACGCGGCGCTACACGGCGCGCGCCATCGACATCGAAGGCGTGGAGGTCGACGCCGGTCAGGCCATCCTGCTGGTGCTGGCGGCGGCCCGCGAACCGTTCGGCCATGGCCGCCATGCGTGCCCGGGCCAGGCGCTGGCACGCGCGGTCACGGTGCAGGCAGTGGTCGCGCTGGAAGGCTGTTTACCCGACGTGGGCTGGCGCTACCGGGCATCGCCCAATGCGCGCATGCCGGAATTTCTCGATGGAAGGGAAAAAGCATGATCGCCGTGATCTTTGAAGTGACCCCGCACGCGCAGGGCCGCCAGCGTTACCTCGACATCGCTGCATCCTTGCGGCCCCTGCTGGACAGCGTCGACGGCTTCATCTCCATCGAGCGCTTCCAGAGCCTCTCCGACCCGGCCAAGCTGCTGTCGCTGTCGTTCTTCCGCGACGAGGCGGCTGTCGCCCGGTGGCGCGCGCTGGAAGCGCACCGGGCGGCCCAGGCCGCGGGGCGCGGCGTGGAAGGATCAGGGCTGTTCGCCGATTACCGGCTGCGCATCGCCGGCGTCGTGCGCGACTACGGCCTGGAAGACCGTGCCCAGGCGCCCGTGGACAGCCGCGCCAGGCACGGTTGACCGATCCGCGTCAGTACTTCCAGTTCAGCGTGACGCTGGCATTGCGCGGCGCCGCGTAGTAGCTCTGGCTCCAGTAAAGGCTGGTCAGGTACTTCTTGTCGGCCAGGTTGTTGACATTGGCCGACACGCTGAGCTGCTTGTTGATGTCGTAGCGTGCCATCAGGCCCAGCACCGCATACGAGCTTTGGCGGATGACGGCGCCGTCGGCCTCGTTGCGGTAGATGTCATCCTGCCAGTTGGCGCTGGCGCCCACCGTCAGTTGCGGCAGGGCCGGCACCTGGTAGGTGGTCAACAGGCGCAAGGTACGGCGCGGCAGGTAGGTCTTGGCCGCGTTGCCCGCTTCGTCCTCCAGTTTCAGCACGGCGAAGCCGGCGCTCGCTTGCAGGCCGCGCGCCAGTTCGCCCGACAAGTCCAGTTCCACGCCGCGCGATTCGGCGTTGACGCCGCGATACCAGGCCCGGGTGCCGATCATGCCGGCCTGCTCGGCGGTGTTGTCCTGCTTCGTCTTGAAGATGGCGGCCGACGCATTGAGCTTGCGGTTGAACCATTCGCTCTTCACGCCCAGTTCGGCCGTCTTGCCTTCCATCGGCGCCAGCGTCGCGCCGGTGGCGTCGGTCTCGCTTTGCGGATTGAAGATGGCCGTGTAGCTGCCGTAGGCGGTGACGTTGGCGGACAGGTCGTAGGTCAGGCCGACATAGGGCGTGGTCTTGCTGGCCGACTTGAAGCGGCTGTCGCCATAGGCCGTGCCGGCGCTGTCGGCCTTGGTGGTGGTGACGCCCGTGATCAGGTGCAGCGGGTCGGAGAGGCTGAAGCGTGCCGCCACGTAGGCCGACTTGCGCTTGTCCTCGTACTCGCTGCCGTTGGTCGACGCGTCGAAGGTGGGTTCGGGGTAGGCGCCGTTCCAGCCGGCCAGCGACGGCAGCGGATTGCCGATGCCCTGGCCGTAGTAGGACAGGTCGTCGATGGTGGACCTGGACCAGTTGGCGCCGAAGGTCAGGTCGTGTTCGCGCCCGCCCAGGGTGAACTTGCCCGTAGCGGAAGCGTCGAACAGGGTCTGCTTGATGTCCGAGTTGTAGATCGACGGGTAGGCGTACAGGCCCAGCCCCGTGGCGCGGTCCGGCGTGCCGTAGGTGTAAAACAGCTTGCTGCGGGTTTCGGATTTGTTGCGCGACAGCGTGGCCTGGGCGCGCCAGCCGTTGCCGAACCGGTGTGCCAGTTCCACGAAGCTGCGGTTGTGCTCCACGCGCATGCTGGTCCAGTCGGTCGCCGTGCTGGTGCCCACGTCGTAATCGGTCGGCGTCAGGTCGGTGTAGTACAGGGGAATGGCGCCCCACATGGCGCCGTTCGATTTGCCGGTCTGGTTGGTATGGCCGGCCGTCAGCGTCGTGTCCCTGGACAGTTTCGCTTCCAGTACGCCGTAGATCACCTTGCGGTCGGCCGAGTAGCGGTCCAGGTAGGAGTCGCCCTTCTGGTAGGCCGCCACCACGCGTCCGGTCAAGGTGCCCGCTTCGTTCAGTGCGCCGGACAGGTCGCCTTCGATGCGACGCTTCTGCCACGAGCTGTAGGTGGCCGAGACGGAAGCCTTGACCGCGGCGGTGGGGCGCTTGCGGATGAAGTTGACAGTGGCCGAAGGATTGCCCGTGGCGGACATCAAGCCGTTCGCGCCGCGCACGATATCGACCCGCTCGTACAGCACCGTATCGAGCTCGCCGCTGACGTTACCGAACACGAAGGGCGAACCGACGCCGTCATACTGGAAGTTGGTGATGTCGAAGCCGCGCGCCGTGTAGTAGGTGCGGTCCGTCTCGATGCGCTCGACCGTCACGCCGGTGCTGTTGGCCAGCATGTCGTTGACCGAGTCGAGGCGGAAGTCGTCCATCTGCTGGCGCGTGACGACGGAGACCGACTGCGGCGTCTCGCGCAGGCTCAGGTCCAGGCGGGCCGACGAAGCGCTGCTGCGGGTGGTGTAGCCGGCGTCCTGTTCGCCCTTGACGACAACGGTGGCCACCGGTGCATCGGCCGCTGCCGGCGCGGGCGCGTCCACTGCCGCCCCGTCGGCCGGCGCTGCATGGGCCAGGCCGCACAGCAGGGCGGCACCGAAGGCGAGGGGGGTGAGGCGCAGAGCGCGGCGGGCCGGGGCGGTGGCAAACATGTACTTCCTTCCAGGTAAAAGTTGTTAACGCAAATGAGAATGATTCGTATTGTATATCGAACCGGGCGAAGCTGCCCAGGAGCCGGCCCGCCACCCCGGGCGACCTGATACGATGGCGCGCTTCACGCCATGTATTTCGAGACTGCCATGACCGCCTATTTCATCCCCAACCGTATCCGCCCTACCGGGGAGCAGCTCGACCTGCAGACGGCCACGCAGCCGGTCGTGCTGGGCGAGGCCAATGCCGGCGCCGCCAAGACGACGACCCTGGCCCTGCGCATTGCCGAGTCGATCGCGCGCAAGGTCGATCCGGCGCGCATCCTGGCGCTGGCCTTCACGCCCGAGGCGCGCGACGTGCTGCGCCAGCGCCTGCAGGATATCGGCGTGCCGTGGGAGACCGTGGCGCAGGTCGACATCCTCACCATCGAGGAGCTGGCCATGCGTTCGCTGGCGCAGCTCGAAGGGGGCGAAGTGAAGCTCACCCTGCAGCCGCGCCGGCTGAAGGCCCACGTGTGGTCCGCCATCGACACCGTGGCGGAGCGCTACGTGGGCCGCTACGACACGCTGGACCTGCGCAAGTCCGATATCGCCGTCTCGGCCTTCCTGGACGCGCTGCTGCGCCTGAAGGCGGGCATGAAGCTGGCCAGCGACTATTACGGCGAGGACGATCCGGTCGAAGCGGCCGAGCTGGCCGGCGTGCCGCTGACGGACTGGCTGGTGGCGCAGGCCTACGAGAGCGCGCGGCTCGATGGCGAGGAACGCGCGGTGTTCCGCACCGCCTTCGACCCCACCTACGACCTGGCGCGCAGCCTGCAGCGTTCACCCGACTGCGCCGGCGTGTTCCCGCGCTACCGCGTCGTCGTCTGCGACGAGCTGCACGACATGAACGAGGCCAGCTTCCTTATCGTCGAGGCGCTGATCCGCGCCACCGGCGCCTTTTTCACGGGCGTGGGCGACAAGCACCAGGTCATCCACGACCAGTTGGGCGCCAGCCACGCGTTCCTCGACTTCCGCTTCAAGCAGGCATTCCCGGCGCTGCGCGCCTATCCGCTGACGACGACCTATCGCCACGGCCCGCACCTGACGATGGCGATAGCCCAGCTGATGGACAACAACGCCAGCTCCGGCGTGGCCGAGCATACGGAAATCCGCCAGCTCCATTACGACGGCGCAGCCGACTGCGCACGCCAGGTGGTGGCGGCCATCAAGCAGTGGAAGGACGACAAGTACCGGCTGGAAGACTGCGCCGTGCTGATGCGCGACCGGCACCAGTCCGTCGCCATCGAGAACGCGCTGATCGGGGCCAATATCGCCTACCGCACGCCCGTCATGAAGGGCTATATGCAGCGCGAGGAGATCCTGTTCCTGCGCGGCGTGCTTGCCATCGCGCTGGCCGACTTCCAGGCCGTGAAATCCTACGAGGTGCGCACGGCCATCGTCGAGGCGCTGGCCGTGTTTTCCGGCATGGAGGCGGCGGACGGTTTCGAGAAGGTCAAGTACGACCTGGCCAAGGAGCCGCAGCTCTTGGTGGGCTTCTTCCAGGGCCACCTGGGCGGCGACGCGCTGGCCGGCTCGGGGACGGCGTTCGCGGACGTGATGCGTTACCTGCTGGCGGTGCCGGCGGACAGCCCGGCCGGCGACGTGTTGCGGGAGGTGGCGGCGCGCATGGACCTGGCGGCCGTGGCCAAGCGGGTGTACGTCAATCCGCATGAGGCATCCGTGGTGACGCGCTCGGTGCAGGGCTTTATCGACACGGCGGGCGAATCGGGCCTGGGGTTGGCCGCGTTCTGGCAGAAGATCAATGCCGCCGAAGTCTTCGCGACCAGGAAGCGCGACAAGAACTTCGTCTTTCTCGACATCGTCGCCGACGTCAAGGGCAAGGAGTTCGGCCACGTCATCATGCCCTGGCTGGAGCAGGGCGAATTCCCCGACCCGGCCATGCCGCCCAAGACGGAGCGCAACCTGTTCTACGTGGGCGTGAGCCGCACGCGCCAGCGGCTGACCTTGATCTCGCCCGCGCAGCCGGAGCGGCGCAGCGTCTACCTGCGCCAGATGCAGATCGCGGCCGTGGCGCCGAAGGCGGACCACGCGCTGCGCCAGATCGAGGACACGGCCGTCGTTGACGGCGTGCAGCGCACCTACCTGACGGCCCGCTACGAGGATCGCGAGGAAGTGCGCCAGCTGGGCGCGCAGTACGACCCGGTGCGCAAGAAGTGGTTCATCCAGTCCGGCCAGGATACGGCGCCATTCCGCCGCTGGCTGAACTGAGCCGGCTTCAGTGGGCCTTGTTCTGCACCAGGGCACTGCCTATGCCGTGGCGGCGTCGTTCGCTGACGGCCGTGACGGTGCCGTCCGGATTGAAGACGATGGCATTGGCCGCGCCGATTTCCTCCGGCGCGCTGCTCCATCGGTGGCCGTAGCGGGCCAGCGCGTGGGCCTGGGCCGTGCCGGCGAAGCCCGGTTCGACGTCGGTGGTGGCGCCGTTGCGCTGCGACAGGCGGGGCGCAGCGATGGCGTCATCCATCGGCATGCCGAAGTCGACGTGGTTGACGATGGTCTGCAGCACGGTGGTGATGATGGTGGCGCCGCCCGGGCTGCCGACGGTGAAGGCCGGCTTGCCGTCGCGTAGCGCGATGGTGGGCGCCATGCTGCTGCGGGGGCGCTTGCCCGCTTCCGGCACGTTCGGGTGCGGTCCCGTGAAATCGAAGTCGGTCAGCTCGTTATTGAGCAGGAAGCCGTAGCCCGGCACGACGATGCCGCTGCCGCCCCACGATTCGATGGTGAAGGTGTAGGCGACGATATTGCCTTCCTTGTCGGCCACCGTCAGGTGCGTCGTGTGGGCCCCTTCGCGCAGCAGCTTGCCCTTGGCGGGCAGTGGCCGCAACGGCACGCTGGCGTCGCGCTGGAAGGCATACGGGTCGCCGGCCGCGACGCTTGCCGTGGGCGCCTTGCGCCCGTCGATCAGGGCGCGCCGCTTCGCCGCGTAGTCCTTGCTGAGCAGGCCCGCCACGGGCGCTTCCACGTATTCCGGGTCGGCCAGGTAGGCATTGCGGTCGGCGAAGGCCAGCCGGCTCGCTTCCAGGTACAGGTGCTCGGCCTGGGCGCGGGGCAGCTTGCCCAGCTCGAAGCCTTCCAGGATGTTCAAGGCCTCGCCTACCGCGACGCCCCCGCTGCCAGGCAGGGGCATGCCATACAGTTCGTAGCCCCGGTAGGTGGTGCGCACGGCGGGACGCAGGCGCGCTTCGTAGTTGGCCAGGTCCGCCAGGGTCATGGCGCCGCCCATCACCGCGCTGCCTGCCTTGGTGGCGGGCCGGTTGACGGCGTCGACGATGGCCTGCGCCAGGGGCCCTTCGTAGAAGGCGCGTACGCCGCCCGTGGCCAGCGCCCGGTAGGCCTTGGCCATGTCGGGATTGCGCAGCAGGGTGCCGGCCGGGATTGCCTTGCCGTCCTCCAGGTACAGGGCCGCGGTGGCGGGGAACCGGCTGAACTTGGCCGTATTTTCCGTCACCATGCGCGTGAAGTTGTCGTTGACGGTGAAGCCGTCGCCGGCCACGCGAATGGCCGGCGCCAGCACCTGGGCGAACGACATGGTACCGTAGCGCTGCAGCGCCTCGTGCCAGCCGCGCACCGTGCCGGGCACGCCCACCGACAGGCCGCTCGCCACGGTAGTGTCGAAATCGAGTTCCTTGCCGTTGGCGGTGAAACTCGAAGGCGTGAAGCTGGCCGGCGCCGTCTCGCGGTGGTCGATCGTGATGACTCTTTTTTCCTTGGCCAGGTAGACCACCATGAAGCCGCCGCCGCCGATGCCGCAGCTGAACGGGTCCGTCACGCCCAGGGTGGCGGCCGCCGCCACGGCTGCATCGATGGCGTTGCCGCCGCGGTCCAGGATCGCCAGCGCCGACTGCGAGGCCTGTTCGCTGATGGTGGCCACGGCGCCGCCGGTGCCGGTGGCGACGGGGGTCTTGGCGTGGACGGCGACGGTGACGAGCGTGAGGACGATGGTGCAGAGGGCGGGGCGGACGATCATGTCATTTGGCCTGGGCGATGGTGACGCGCACGTTGATGCGGTAATCCGGCGCCGCCGTGGCGTGCAGGGCGGGCGGCTCGGGCGGTTCGAGCTGCTCCAGTGCGAAGGTCAGGCCATCCTGGGTGACCTTGGGGCTGGCATTGGGCATGTTCTCGGCCAGCACGAAGTTACGGCTGCCGGCCGCGTTCGTCAAGCTGAAGGCATAGCTGATATAGCCGGCCCACACGCACACGGCGCCCTTCTTGCAGCGGCTGTCGTTGATCCTCTGCAGGGTCAATGTGGTGCCGGGGCCCAGGGTGACGGTCTCGCCCTGGCGCAGCGCATAGCTGGCACTGGTGCGGGGCGCGGAAGCGCTGTTGCCGGCCGTGCCGGCGGTGCCGTTGCCTGAGGTGGTCATATCTAGGGGACTTTGGGTTGCACTGCAGGCGGCGACGACGCCAAGTACCAGCGCCACCGCCACCATTGTTGAAATTCTTGCTTGCATGAATCCTCCATGCCGTGACTGAGGGAGGATATTATCGAAAAAGCATCAAGCGGGCCGCACGGCAGAGCCGATGTTGCTTCAAAAATGGGGACAGACCCCATTTTCTAAGCAACTATTGCTCAAAAAATGGGGTCTGTCCCCATTTTCAGGCAATAAAAAACCGGGCGGAAGCCCGGTTTTGGTGGAGCGGTGGCGCTTAGACGAAGGCGGCCAGCGAACCCTTCATCTTTTTCAGCGCGGCCGATTCGATCTGGCGGATGCGCTCGGCCGAGACGCCGAATTCGTCGGCCAGCGTGTGCAGGGTGGCGCCGGAGCCGTCGTCGTTGGCCAGCCAGCGCGCCTCGACGATGCGGCGCGAGCGGGGGTCGAGCTTGGCCAGCGCCGTTTCCAGGCCCTCGGACTGCAGGCGCGTGACCTGTTCCGCTTCCAGCACCTTGGTCGGCTCGGTCTGATCCGACGACAGATAGGCGATGGGGGCGAACTTGTCGTCCTCGTCATCCGTCGGCGATTCCAGCGCGATGTCACGGCCGGACAGGCGCGTTTCCATCTCGATCACTTCCTCGCGCTTGACGTCCAGCAGCTTGGCCAGCTGGTCGATCTGCGTCGGCGTCATCGCGTCCAGGCCCGTCTTGTGGCTGCGCAGGTTGAAGAACAGCTTGCGCTGTGCCTTCGTCGTCGCCACCTTGACCAGACGCCAGTTCTTCAGGATGTACTCATGCATCTCGGCCTTGATCCAGTGCATCGCGTACGATACCAGGCGCACGCCCTGGTCCGGGTCGAAGCGCTTGACGGCTTTCATCAGGCCGATATTGCCTTCCTGAATCAGGTCGGCGTGCGGCAGGCCGTAGCCCAGGTAGCCGCGGGCGATCGACACCACCAGGCGCAGGTGCGACAGGACCAGCTTTTCAGCGGCCTTCAGGTCGTTGTTTTCCTTCAGGCGGCGGCCCAGCTGCATCTCGTCTTCATGAGTCAGCATGGGCAGGCGGTTGACGGCCGAAATGTAGGCATCCAGGTTGCCCAGGTTGCCACTGAAGCCGAGGCCCAAAGCACTCGTGCCGGCTGGAACCAGGGCGGTAGGTGCGGACATCATGTTCATTTTCGTTCCTCGCTTGAAGGTGGTGCAATAGGCCGTGCGGGATTGCAGAGGGCACTGTATGGCGTACAGCATGCAGTGTGGAACTTAATCTCGTCTTAACCTTGACAACCGGGACAAGCGCTCCAACATTGCGTATGAACATATATTAGCACTCTCCATCGGTGAGTGCCAATCGCTGCGATTCTATGACCCTGATAGCATTAAGGCTATCGGAAACGCAGATCCCACAGTACACGAGAGAAACCCGAAGTTCCGACGATATTGTCAGTGTTTGTGGCAGATCAAATGGAGAGGCCAGATTATCGTGCCGGGAAAGCCGTGCTCTGTGCGTGAACGCACGCTTGCAGGGCGGCGTCCCCATGCCTGCGGGGCGACGCCGGGGCACTGTGGGAAGGCTCCGACAGGCACGCAGGGCAATTGACTGTCGAGTCAGGCCGGGCGCGCGGGCACCCTGCCAACAGTTCAAGACAGTCGTTTCAGCTGGCGCCGCACGGACAGCGCCGCGCCGATCAGGCCCAGGCCGGCCGACAGGGCCAGCAGCAGGGCCATGGCCAGCGGCTCCAGCGGTGCCAGCTGGAATTCCGATGCATACAGGCGCGCGAACTCGGCAATGGAAAGGTTCAGGGGCCGCAGGGCCAGGGTGACGGCGCCCAATGCCACGACGCCGGCGCACAGGCCCAGCAGCGCGCCCGTGTAATAGAAGGGACGCTGGATATACGTATCGGTGGCACCGATCAGCCGCAGTACGAGGATTTCTTCCCGCTGCGTCAGCACCTGTAACCGGATCGTGTTGAACACAACGGCGACAACGACAGTGCCCAGGGTGGCAGCCAGCAGCAGCAGGGCCATCCGCAGCACGCCCAGCAGGGCGGCCAGCCGCTTGACCCAGCTGGAATCGACCTGCACGGAATCCACGCCGGGAATGGCGCGCAACTGCTCGGCCACATCATCCACGTGGGCGCTCTGCGCCGCACTCTGGAAGGCGTTCAGCTTGACGACATAGCTGTCCGGCAGGGGGTTGTCGCCCAGCGTGTCGATGACGCCGGCCAGGCCGTTGCGGTCCTGCAGCTCGGCCAGCGCCCCTTCGCGGGGTACGAACACGATCTTGGCATCCTTCGCCACGGCGCGCAGCGACCCGGCCAGGCCCTGTGCCTGTTCGCGCGGCAGGTCCTGCTTCAGGAAGACGGACAGCTCCGGGTCGACGGACAATTGCTCCGACATGGGCCGGACGTTGTCCAGCACGGTCAGGCCCGCAAAGGGCAGGGCCAGCGCGATGGCGACGACGAGGATATTGAACAGGAAACTGCCCGGCGCCCGGCGCACATGCACCAGGGCCGAACCGAGGGCGAACCCGTGTTGACGCAGCCACACGCTCATGCCGCCTCCGCCTGCAGTTGGCCTTGCACGAGGCGGATAACGCGGGCGCCGCTGTCGAGCACATGTTCGTCGTGGGTGGAAATCAGGCAGGTCACGCCGACCTTGTTGAAAGCCCGCAGCGCGTCGAAGATCTGGTTGGCGCTGTCGCGGTCCAGGTTGGCGGTGGGTTCGTCAGCCAGGATGATCTGGGGCCGGTTGACGATGGCGCGGGCAATCGACACGCGCTGCTGCTCGCCGCCGGACAGGGCCATCGGCTGGGCATTCGCGCGGGCCAGCAGGCCCACCTTGTCGAGCGCGGCGCGGGCCCGCTCCTCGGCCTGGGCGCGGGACAGGCCCGTCACCAGCATCGGCATCATCACATTGGCAAGAACGGTACGGTCCGTCAGCAGGCGCTGCTGCTGGAAGATCAGGCCCAGGTTGCGGCGCAGG
The DNA here is from genome assembly GCF_009720835.1 of Pseudoduganella buxea. Lineage (GTDB taxonomy): Bacteria > Pseudomonadota > Gammaproteobacteria > Burkholderiales > Burkholderiaceae_D > Rugamonas > Rugamonas buxea. Next base: position 147,637 of record NZ_WNKZ01000003.1, on the reverse strand, counting down.
AAGGGCACGCCGGCCGACTTCAGCTTGCCGATATCGGTGCCGTTGACGGTCACCTTGCCGGACGTGGGGCGCTCCATCGCGGCGATCATCTTCAGCAGGGTCGACTTGCCGGCGCCGGACGGGCCGGCCAGGTAGACCAGTTCGCCCTTGTTGATCGTCAAGGTGACGGCGCGCAGGGCCGTGGTATCGGCGGCGTATTGCTTGGAAACGTCGTGGAATTCGATCATGTGGCCTTAACCGAGCAGGGCTTCAACGAACTCGGCCGCATTGAAGGGCTGCAAATCCTCGATTTTCTCGCCGATGCCGATAAAGTACACGGGCACGGGGCGCACGCGGGCGATGGCGGCAATGACGCCGCCCTTGGCGGTGCCGTCCAGCTTCGTGATGATCAGGCCCGTCAGCTGCAGCGCCTCGTCGAAGGCCTTCACCTGGGCCAGTGCGTTCTGGCCAGTATTGCCGTCGATAACCAGTAACGTCTCGTGCGGCGCCCCATCCATGCCCTTGCCGATGACGCGCTTGATCTTCTTCAGCTCTTCCATCAGGTGCAGCTGGGTCGGCAGGCGGCCGGCCGTATCGATCATGACGATATTCGTGCCCTTGGCCTTGCCGGACTGCACCGCGTCATACGACACGGCGGCCGGGTCGCCGGACTCCTGCGATACCACCGTCACATTATTGCGCTGGCCCCACACCATCAATTGTTCCCGGGCGGCGGCGCGGAAGGTGTCGCCGGCGGCCAGCAGCACGGACTGGCCATGCGCCTGCATGTGCTTGGCCAGCTTGCCGATGGTGGTGGTCTTGCCGGCGCCGTTGACGCCGGAAATCATCATCACCGTCGGCTGATGACGGCCCAGCTCGAACGATTTTTCCAGCGGACGCAGCAGGTCGATCATCAAGACCTTCAGCGCGGCCTTGACGGCGGCGGCGTCGAGCAGCTTGTCTTCCTTGACCTTGCGTTTCAGGGCGTCGAGCAGGTACTGGGTGGCATCCATGCCGGCGTCGGCCATCAGCAGGGCCGCTTCCAGTTCCTCGTACAGCTCGTCGTCGATGCGGGCGCCGACGAACAGCACGGACAGGTTGGCCGACGTCTTCGACAGGCCCGCCTTCAGGCGGCTCATCCACGACTGCTTCGCCTCGGGCCGGGCCGCCGTCTCCATCTCGAAGTCGAGCAGCGGCTCGGCCTGCGGGGCCGGCGCGGCAGCGGGCACGGCGGGCGCAACGGTGGGAACGGCCGGCGCAGGCGTCGGCGTGGACGTAACGGGTACGTCCGGGGTAACGGGTTTTTTCTTGAAGAAGCTGAACATTGGTGTGCTGTAGAAGGCGCCGCGGCCATGGCGGGCCGGGATCACCGGCTATTCTACCAGAGCGCGCGTGTCAACCTGCGTCAACCCTGCTGTATTCCAGACAACATTACCCGGCTGTCGCCAGCGCCGCGCGTGCACGCCAGCCGGCCAGCGCCGCGGGAATATCGGCCAGCGCCAGTACGGTGACATCGGCGGGCGCGCGGCGGCGCAGCGCCGAATTGGCGCCGCCCGCCCAGATGCCGATCTCCGCGGGCAGCCGGGCGCGCAGCTCCTTCAGGGCATCGAGCACGTGGCGGGGATTCATCGTCGACGAAAACGACAGTGCCACCATGTCGCAGCCCTGGCGGCAGGCCGCATCGACGATATCGGGCAGCGGCGTCTGCGTGCCCAGCGACACGCAGTCGGCGCCATCGGCCGCCATCAGCGCCTCGGCCATCAGCAGGCCCAGGCCATGCTTTTCCTGCGGTGTCGTGGTCAGGAGGATGCGCGGCCGCGGGGCCGGCTGGCCGGCGCCCGGGTGCGGCAGCGAGAAGATGGCGCTGCGGATGACCGTCTGCAGGCCCTCGGTAAACAGATGTTCCTCGAACACGGCCAGTTCGCCGCAGGCCCAGGCGTCGCCGACGGCCGTCGTCAGCGGGGCCATCAGGTCGAGCACGAAGTTCTTCAGGCCCATCACGAGCAGTGCCTGCGACAGCTTGCGGCGCAACGCATCGCCCTGGCGGCCCCGGCACAGGTCCAGGTACGGTTGCAGGTCGGTGGCCGGGCGGAGGCGGGGTTTGGCGGCGCCGGCGGCCTGTTCGGCCAGCGCGCGCAACTCCTGCGTGCTGTGGCCGATCACCTTGCCGGGGCGGAAGCCCAGGTCGATCAGGCGTTTCACCAGGCGCAGCTTCTGCACCTGCTCGAACGGATACAGCCGTTCGCCGAAGGGATCGCGCTGCGGCTGGGGGAAATCGTAGCGGCGTTCCCAGACGCGCAAGGTTTCCTTGGCGACGCCGGTATCGCGCTCGACGTCGCTGATCGTGCACGGCGGGGGCGGGGCCATGTCGGTGGTGTTCATCAGGCGAAAACGTTCCTAAGATTAGGCGAGCTGCATTCTACAGGCGATTGCGCCTGTGTAAGTTGCTTACTGTTTACTAGCAAGTCTCCGCGAAATGGCTTGTCCATGACAGCAAGCCACAGACCCGGGCCTGAGCCTTGCAGCCGGCCCTCCGCTATTGATTTATTGTAGTTCTGCCATGGACAAACGATAGTAGGAAATATTTATCATCTTACGCCGCCAGCCACGGCATGAACTGCCGCGACAGCGGCACCGTCACCAGCGCCAGCAAGGTCTGCAAGGTGATCAGCGAAGCCATCAGCCGGGTATCGCCGCCCAGCTGCTTGGCCATGATGTAGGCATTCGGCGCCGTCGGCAGCGCGCAGTAGAAACAGGCCGCCATGGCCACCTGCGGCGACACGGCGAAGAACAGGCAGATCTGCGCGGCGATCAGCGGCATCACCAGCAATTTCAGCACGGACGTGACGGTCAGCGCGGCGGGACGGGCGCCCTCCAGCGAGAACACCAGGCCGCCGCCCACGCACAGCAGGCCCAGCGCCGTGGCCGACTTGCCGAGGATGTCGAGCGTATTCATCAGTTCCACGGGCAACTGCAGGCCGGACAGGCTGACCAGCACGCCGGCCAGCGTGGCCTGGATGATGGGGTTGCGCGCCAAGGTCTTGCCGACCGTGACGAGGTTCGGCTTGCTGCCGCTCCACCAGGCCAGCGCGATGACGGACAGGGCATTGACGACGGGCAGGCACAGCGCCAGCGACAGCATCACCAGCGACGCCGTCTTCGCTTCGAAGAACAGGCCGGCCACGGCCAGGCCGAAATACGTGTTCGGCCGCATCGCGCCTTGCATCACGGACGAGCGGCTGGCGCCCGGCAGGGCCGGCCACAGCAGCAGCGACGCCAGGGTCAATGCCACGATCAGGAAGGTGGGCAGCAAGGTTGCCAGCGCCAGCTCGCCGACCTGGCTGCCGTGGAAGCTCAGGCGGGCGGTGCCGGCAAACAGCATGGCCGGGAAGGCGATGTTGTACGAAAACTTCTCGATGGACGGGAAGAAGTCCGCCGGCATCCAGCCGAAGCGGCGGATGGCCACGCCCAGCAGGATGATGACGAAGACGGGAATGATGGAAGCAAGCATGAAATTCTATCGAAGGAGCGGCAAGGTCGGTCCGGTGTCGGGCCGATCAGTCGGCCGAAATGCCGGACGGGCCGACGCGCAGGGCGTTCGGCGTGCTCGAGACACGGATGCGGATCAGGTGACGGCCCGGGTCCGTATACATGGCGCGGCCGTGCAGGGTGCGGTGGTTGTCCGCCCACAGCAGTGTATCGTCCGGCAGCTGGCGCGTGAAGCGGGGCGCGTTCTTTTCGATGATGCTGTTGAGCAGCTGGACGGCCGCCACCAGTTCCGGCGTCGCCATATCGGGACGCGCCGCAAGACCTTTTTCAATCGAATCGTAGCGCCACCGCATCGAAAGGCCATCGCCGTGGAATACGGGCGCGTAGAATAGCTCGACCTGTTCGTCCTGGGCCGCATACACGGACGGGACGCGGAACGGTACCTGGGCCGTGCGCAACAGGGTGTAGGCCGCGCTGCCTTCGGGAGTGCGTTGCAGTTCCGCGACGATGTCCTCGACGTCGATCAGCAGCGATTCGCCGCCGTTGCAACGGGCCGACGATACGACGTACAGGAGGAATTGTTCTTCCGGCATCGGGTAGAACGAGGAATCGGTATGCATGTCGGCCGTGCCCGTGCGCTCCGAGAAGGTGACGAACTTCGACTGTACGCCCTGGCGTGCCCGCACATCCCATGCCACCCGGTGGGTGCGCTGGTCGGTCGACGTGGGAAAGCCCTGCGTCAGCGCGATGGCGTACAGGGCAGCGTTACGGTGCGCCTCCGACAGGCCGGCCAGGCCCAGGTCGGTGATGGCCACGCCGCGCGCCTTGCTGATGGCCAGGTGGGCGGCGAAATCGCGCAGGGTTGGCACGGCCAGCAGCTCGCGCTGCAGCGCTTCCTCGTCCGGGTGCGGGTAGAAGCCGTTGCCGTTGAAGTCGTCGAAGTAGCGGTCGATGATGGCAATGATGTGGGCCAGATCTTCGCCCCACGAGAAGTTGGTTTTTACGACAGAGATGTTGCCGCTTTGTTCAATGGTCGAAAACATGGTGGTCCTTTGTTTGAATTGCCGTACGGCAATAAAAACTGCATTCTGGACCAGTTCTTTATTACATTCAAGAACAATTTGTTGCGTTGCAGCATTGGCAAGATTGCTTCCAGTTCATTCATTTCTAAAGCTTTCTCCGCAGAGCGCCCTCAACCGTAGGCTTAGTTGCCTGTTTCGTCAGAGCTTGACGGAACTTTCAGAATGAAGTTTTGTACACCCACAAAAACGACAGATGTGCCCGGATAGGGCCGTTTTCCTCGTGGGGCAAGGCACGGATTGTTACAATGCGCTAGAATTTTGCCATGCGGCAATATCGTTGCTTAAACCTGATTTCGTCAAGGACCTCACAATGAAGTGGCTCACCGAGCGCAAGCTCTCAACCAAGCTGGGACTGGCTTTTGCTGCCGTTCTGGTCATGACGGCCTTCGTCGGCCTGTTCTCCATCAACCAGCTGTCCAAGGTCAACGACACGGCCACGGACCTGTCCTCGCGCTGGATGCCGGCCATGCGCGTGATCCAGGACATCAAGTCGCAGATCGCCCGGGTCCGCACCCGCGAACTGCAGTACATCATTTCCGATGACGTGGCCGACCTCGACAAATACGACAAGGTCATCGCCAACGACCTGGTCGACCTGAAGAAGATGCAGGACGATTTCGTCAAGCTGATCAAGACGCCGGAAGAGCAGGCCTTGTATGACGAATTCCTGTCGATGTGGGACCGCTACATGGTCGAGGACGCGAAACTGCGCGCCGCCGTGCGTGCCGGCGACCAGGCCCTGGCGAAGAAGCTGATCCGCGGCGAATCGAACAAACTGATCGTTTCCCTGCGCGGCCAGGTGGACAAGCTGGTCAAGCTTTATGGCGACGGCGGCAACCGCGCAGCAGAATTTGGTGATCAGGTATACAATGCCTCCCGCAACTGGATCTTCGGTTTGCTGGTGATCAGTGTTGCCCTTGGTGCCCTGGGTGCGCTGGTGATTACGCGCTGGCTGGTCAATACCCTGGGCGGCGAACCGCAGTACGCGGTGAAGCTGGCCAACATGATTGCCGCCGGCCAGCTGAATGTGGCGGTCGATACCCGTCCGGGCGACAAGACCAGCCTGCTGTTCGCGATGAAGTCGATGCGCGACAGCCTGTCCAATATTGTGGGCCAGGTACGCCACGCAACCGACACGATCGCGAGCGCGGCACAGCAGGTGGTGGCCGGCAACCTGGACCTGTCGGGTCGTACCGAGTCGCAGGCCAGCTCGCTGGAAGAAACGGCGGCGTCGATGGAAGAACTGACCACCACCGTGCGTCACAATTCCGACAGCGCGCGCCAGGCCAACCAGCTGGCGCTGAATGCGTCGTCGATCGCCGAACAGGGCGGCCAGGTGGTGTCGCAGGTGGTCGACAAGATGGGCACGATCAACGAGTCGGCGAAGAAGATTTCGGACATTACCAGTGTCATCGACGGCATCGCGTTCCAGACCAATATCCTCGCGCTGAACGCGGCCGTGGAAGCGGCCCGTGCCGGCGAGCAGGGACGTGGCTTCGCCGTCGTCGCCTCCGAGGTGCGTAACCTGGCACAGCGGTCGGCATCGGCGGCACGCGAGATCAAGGAACTGATCGGCGATTCCGTCGAGCAGGTCGAAGCGGGCACGAAGCTGGTCAACCAGGCCGGCAGCACGATGGAGGAAGTGGTGGTCAGCGTGCGCCGGGTCACCGATATCATGGGTGAAATCACGGTCGCCGGACAGCAGCAAAGCGCCGGCATCGTGCAGGTGAACGAAGCGATCGCCCAGATGGACGCAGTGACGCAACAGAACGCGGCATTGGTGGAAGAAGCCACCGCCGCATCGCACAGCATGCAGGACCAGGCTGCCAGCCTGGCCCAGCTTGTGAGCATCTTTACACTTGATGGATTGCCAAACCATCAGTATAGTGCCGCCTCCAGTGCCTCGCGCACTGATTCGAAGCCGGCACGATTGAATCGGCCGCGACAATAAAAGAGTGAGCGCCGTCTGACGGCACAGTGGCAAATCGGGGTTTGCCCTCACCATAAGCGGTGCCGGCCGGTAGGTTCGGCAAGGCGCCGCAAGACCGAGTTAAGCCGTTGCTTTTCTTTTTTTGCATGCAACACAACTGAAGGAACCTGTAATGAAAAAAACTCTAATCTCCGTCGCAGTTCTGGGCGCAATGAGCAGCGCCGCTTTTGCACAGTCGAATGTAACGATTTACGGTATCGTGGACGCTGGCATTGTCAGCGAACGCGGCGGTAAAGCAGGCAATGTGACCAAGGTCTCCTCCGGCAACGCCAACGCTTCACGTATCGGCTTCCGCGGTACGGAAGACCTGGGTGGCGGCCTGTCCGCAATCTTCACCCTGGAAACGGGCTACAAGGTCGATGACGGCCAGCTGGACGCGTCGAACACCCTGTTCAACCGTCAAGCCTTCGTCGGTCTGCGTTCGGCAACCGCCGGCACGATCACCGTCGGCCGCCAGTACACCCCTTGGTACAACGCGCTGGCACAAGTTGCCGACCCGTTCGCAGCCGGCCTGGCCGGTTCGGCGAAAAACCTGTTCCCAGCGAACGGCGCCAACCTGCGCAACAGCAATGCTGTCGTGTACCAGACCCCAGTGTTCAATGGCTTCTCCGGCGAAGTGTTCTACGGCTTCGGCGAGCAGTCCGAATCGTCGGCTGGCCGCCAGCTGAGCGCTGCCCTGTCGTACGCCAACGGTCCCCTGAACGCCCGTCTGGCCTACAACAACCGCAACAACGACACCGCCACCGGCGTGGCACCGACCCAGCAACGCGACATCGGCCACAACAGCCTGCTGGCCGTGAACTATGACTTCAAAGTCGCCAAGGCATTCTTCGCTTACGGTCAGAACAAGGGCCTGAACAGCTCGACGCTGCCGAACGCCGCTGCCTACACGACCGCGCCGATCACCGCATCGACCGACACCCGCAACGGCCTGGTCGGCGTGCAGATCCCTGTCGCCGCTTCCGGTAAAGTCATCGCTTCCGTCATCCACACGGATGACCGCGAATCGTTCAACCGCGATGCCAACCAGTGGGCCATCGGCTACATGCACGACATCTCGAAGCGCACGACCGCCTACGCGTCGTACGCCAAGATCGACAACAAGAATGGCGCTTCCTACACGGTTGGCGGCAATTCCGAAGTCGGTACGGGCGACACCGCGTTCAACGTCGGTATCCGTCACTCCTTCTAAGCTTCTGCTTGGTTGATGAGAACCGGCTGCTTCGGCAGCCGGTTTTTTTTTTGGCGCTGTCACCCGGTCGCAGTGAACTGTCCACTCAGCATTCAACTTCCTGCCGGGAATAATGCAGCCCGTAAAAATTGCTGCGGCGTGCTCAGGTGCCGACAGTCGAGCTCGTGTATCCAGCCCAGGTAGTGGGGCAGGTAGCGGCTCGCCACGCCGTGAAAGCGGATCAGCCAGCTCTTGAACACGGCGTGATACCGGTTCACGTTCTGCACGTGGATTTCCCCCAGCGCCCGCTCGCCCTGGCGCAAATTGACGGCCCGGTGTGCGATGCCGTGATCTTTCGCAAAATCCCGATAGGCTGTCGCCGCATCGGTGGCCAGCAGGACGGCCTTGTCCAGCACGGGTAACAAATGCTGCTGCAACTGCGCCGCCGTGACGGGCCCGCGCCCCGGGACGAAATCGCAGGTACGCCCTTGCCGGTCGCGCGCCACGAGAATGCAGTCCAGTTCGCCGCTGATGCCCCGCTTTTTCGCATGACCACCTCGCCGCCGGGGAGGACGCGTCATGTGACGCGAGCCCTTCTGCGATTCCAGTAAATACGTTTCGTCGGCCTCGACGATGCCGCTCAAGGGTTGGGGCCGATCGTCCTTGGCCATGGCAAGAAAGCGGTGGCGCCAGCGAAAGCTCGTGTTGCGGTGGATGCCGGTCGTTTCCGCTGCCGCGCGCACGGTCATCGAACCGAGCATGCACTGCAGGAACGGTAGCCATTTTTCGCGCAGGCGGATAAACGCCAGCGGGGTATCGGTCAGCGCATTGAAGCTTCGGTGGCAATCCCGGCAGCGGTAGCGCTGCAGGCCGCGCAGGATGCCGTGGCGGTACAGCTTGTCGCCGTCGCAGTGCGGGCATCGGCGCAGGCGCGCGCCCCGTTCCTCGATGATGGCCAGGCAATCGGCCAGCGAGGCACAACGTTCGAACAGACGGCGCAACCCATCTCCCTGCTCTCCGGTCAGCCTGGTCAGCCACGCCAGGCACTGCGTCCGCACCGCCGCGTACTCGTCGATTTCCATGCCCGCCTCCGTCTGGCTGATGCCAACTTACGGTATGACAATGGTCGAGCCAACAAGTTCCTTGCGACCGGGGCACAGCGCCTTTTTTTCGCCTGCCGTTCCGCCAGGCCGGCGCGGCGGGTGAAGCAGGTAGAATGGCGCCAGTTCATTTCACCCTGCCTGCCATGAAAACCAGCCACCGCGCCGCCGCCGGCGCCATTCTGATCGCCTCCTGTGCCGCGCTGTCGGCCGCTTCCGCCGCGCCGAACGGCCGCGCGGCCGAGCGGGGCGGCGTGCCCCGCCACGGCATGGTGGTGTACTCCGATTTGTGCGTGAATCCGGACAGTGGCGAGTTCGGCGGCCAGCGCATCACCTTGCAGCGCTTTGCCGAAGTCGATACGGTGATCTACGAGTACACGGCCGGTGGATTGTCATGGCCGCTGGTAGCCAGCGAGGTCAATGTCGATCCGCGGGGGAAAATGATGTATTTCACCGTGCAGCCGGCCGAAGGCGAGCCGCGCACGGTGAGCGGTAAATTCTCGCCCAATGGCGATGTATTGACCCTGGACGGCGGCTATTGCGGCGACGAGACGGTGCCGATGAAGCTGGAGAAGGTGCGCGACTTCGGCCGCAAGGCGGGCGCATGCAAGCCTTGTCCGGCCGGCAAGAAGGCCAAGGCCTTGCTGCCGGAGGAAGCCTTGCCGGCGGAATTGCCAGAGGAGGGCGTCAAGCCGGTATCGCCAAAATGGGAGCCGGTGCCGCCGTCGCAGGGGTGACGGGCGACCCGGCCTGGTGCATCAGGACGACATCGCGCCGGCGCCGGCGCTGAGCATCCATGCCACCATCAGCAGGAAGGCCAGCTGCATGGCGAACAGGGCGGAGAGGCGGCAGGCGTCGGCCTTGTTTTCGAACAGGGCCGGCTTGCCGTAGTTGTAGCCCGTGAAGTAGGCGGCGAACACGGTGGCCAGGTAGTGCACGGCGCCGAACATTTCGCCCAGCTCGCCCTTGCGGGGATGCTCGATCAGCGCGTGCGACAGGGCCACCAGCACCAGGTAGACGATCGACGCGCCCAGCGGCGGCAGGTACAGGCCCAGGTCCTCGACCCAGCGGCGCACGCCCGGCTTGACGCGGGCCAGCAGCGGCAGCACCAGGTTGTGTGTCAGGCCCACCAGGGCGATGATCTTCAGCAGCACGGCCTTGTGCAGGCTCTCGCTGCCGACGGCCAGGTTGTGCAGGTTCGTTTCCGACTGCTTGTTGTTTTGCAGGAAGAACTCTGGCGACTGGATCTGCAGGATGCGCTGGAACCAGCTGATTTCTTCCAGTGCGGCCAGCGCCACCAGCGCCGTCAGGCCGCCCAGGGCCAGCAGCTCCAGGCTGAAGCGGCGCGACTGCCGCCAGCGTTGCACGGTGGCAAATCCCAGCATGCCGGACAGCACGGCAAAGCACAGGAACTGCATCCATTCGACGATGCCGTCTTCGCCCAGCAGGCGCCACAGCTTCGTCAGGTCCGGGCCGGACCAGGCCACGGCCAGGCCCAGCACGAACACGTTGATGATGATCGCCATGACGATCACCGGATGGGAATGCAATTTCTTAGCTGCCACTGACGTGCTCCTTGATGGTTGAAGAATGTTCTATCGTCACGCCCACGGCGTCCGGCACCAGCAACGGGGCCGGTGCCTGGACCGGCGCGGCAACGGCGCCATGTCGCGCGGCACGGCGCACGGCCAGCACGGCCAGCGTGACGATGGCCCAGGCCCACAGGAACGGGTCGAGCAGGGCGTCCCACAGGTTGCCCGTCGGCAGGCGAAGCAGCGAGAACAGCAGGATCGCCGCCAGCAGCGCCACCGCTTGCGTGCGGGCCCGTTCGGCCACGATGGCGGCCACGCAGCCCAGCGCGCCCAGCACCGCCAGGGCGGGGGCGCCGGCCGGGCCGAAGCCCATATAGTAATAGCCCTGGGTCAGGAGGCCCATGGCGTCCAGGTACAGGATGGTACCGGCGGCAACGATGACGCTTGCCAGCACGGGCGACATGACAGCCGTGTCGTTCCGCGCCGGGCGGCGGCTTCGCAGCAGTTGCAGCACGCAGCAGGCCACCAGCAGGCCGCTGGGATACTGGAATGCCAGGCCCAGCCAGTGTGCCGGCGACGCCGCGCCGGGCAGCAGGAACAGCGCGGCCAGGCCGGCCAGCAGCGCGGCGAAGCGTCGGCCCGACAAGGTGCGCGCGGCCGGCAGGGGCGCCAGCAACACGGTGGCGGCGACGATGGCCCAGGCCAGCCGGCCATACATGACTTGCCAGGCGAGATCGGGCAGGCTCATCAGATGTTGTCTCCGATTGCAATGCGGTAGCGGTGGTGGGCGATGGCACGCCGCTGGTGGGTGTAGGCAACATGCAGCTCATTGCCGACCTGCTGCATGGTGGGGTAGGAGAATTCGTCGCCGGCCGCGCCGTTGGCGATATCGGCCAGCTTGCGCCACGTGCGGCCGTCCTTCGACAGCGACAGGCGCAGCATGCTGCGCGAGCTGGCGCCATCGGCCACGTGGTTGTGCAGCATCAGGAATTCGCCGTTGCGCAGCCGGATCGCGGCCAGCGACGTGCTGTGGTTCGGCAGGTCCAGCGCCGGCAGGTCCTCCCAGCTGGCGCCGCCGTCGCGGCTGTAGGCCTGCTGCACGCGCTGCTCGTCGCTGGCGTCGCGCATCCACGCCCGCACTTCCGTGGCCGAAACGGGCACGAGGGTGGGCTGAAGGGTGGTGGTGCGGCGGCCGATCCGGGCCAGCCAGGACGGGTCGCCGTCGGCATTCGACGCCATCAGCATCGGGTACTTCAGGCCGATCTCGAAATACACGGGCAGCCACCAGCCGCCGTCGACGAGGCCGACGGGCGCATTGCGCACCAGCACGCTGGTATTGAACAGGGGCGACATCGGCAGCAGGCGCTTGACGTCGAAGCTGACGCCCTGGTCGTTCGACACCAGGTGCACCAGGCGCGAGGCGGCCCAGCCGCCCAGGCCCGTGGCCACGACATACAGGTGGATGCGGCCGTCGTGCGCCGTCCACGCCACCGGATTGCCGATGCGGCGCACGCCGAAGCCCAGGGCCTTGCCCAGCGATGCACGGCTGGCCACTTCCCACGGCTGGCCCCACTTGCCGTTGGTCCAGCGCGCCGCGTAAACCTTGACGTTGGGGCCGCTCTCGCGGCTGCCGGCCCACCAGAAAGCCAGCATGCGGTCACCCGGGAGTGTGGTCAGCGCACTGGCGTGGGCGGACGGCACGTCGCGCGGCATGGGGATCAGGCTGTTGGAGATTTCCGTCAGGCTTGCCGTCCCGGGCGTGAGCACGTCGACCGTGGTGGGCCGGACGACGCCGTCGTGGGCGCGGGCCCAGCGGATGCCTTCGGCGGCCAGCACGCACAGCGCTGCCAGCAGGCAGGCGAGTACAGTGCGTTGACGCGAACTGAACTGCACGATTCGGGAACTCTCCATATTCTTCCGTAGAGGGCCCGGTCACGGCAAGCATGCGTCGTAGGGGCACCAGATATTCCAAGGCGTTAGCGCAACCATCGCCGCGCCGGGCCGGCGGCCGGATCGTGTCGCGGTGGCGGCGGACTGCGCCCGGGTTCTGCCCGGAAACGCGCAAAGGCAATATCCTACAGGAAATCGGCATTCCTCATCAATTTCATGCCGAAAGTTTCACCCGGCCGCGCGCCGGTGACGGGCGCGGCCTCCATCGCCTCAGGGTGCGGCGGAGAACGAATCGTGCGACGGGAAGCGCTTGCCCAGCCATTCCTTGCGCACTTGCAGGGCGCTCATCACGTCGGCCGGCAAGGTGTCGAGAATGGCCGGGTCGTCGCTGGGCGTGTCGGCAAGAAGGCTGGCCAGGTGGATGATGCCGGCCAGCTGGCAGAACGGATGGGCCGCCATCGGGTCGGACGAGCATTCCAGCGCCCGCACGATCTTCAGGGGGAAATTCCAGCGACGGCCCAGCTCGGCCGTGATCTGGCCTTCGGAGAAGCCCAGCAGTTTCTGTTCGCGCTCCCAGCGGCCGCCCGGCAAGTGGGGCAGCTGTTCGATCTGGGCAAAGGCCACGGGCGAGACCTGGTAGATCAGCAGTTCGCCCAGGCGCAGCATCATGCCCGCCAGCCACGCTTCGCCGCCATCGATGCCCAGGCCACCGGCCAGCCACTTGGCGTAGCCGGCGCAGGCCATGCTGCTCTTCCAGAATTCGTCCGAATCCAGGCCTGGCAGGGCGGGGAAGGAGTCGGCGAAGCAGGCCGCCAGCGCCAGCGTCCGGATATGGGCCATGCCGGCCAGCGAGATGGCATCGTCCAGCGAGCTGACGTTGCGGCTGGACCCGAAGCGGGCACTGTTGGCCAGGCGCATCAGCTTGGCCGTCAGGGCCGGATCGCGTGCAATGATGGCCGCCACGTCCTTGGAGGAAGCGTCGTCGTTGTCGAGGGTGGCGATCAGGGCGTGGCCCACTTCGGAAATGGTGGGCAGTTTGACGTTGTCGAAGAAAATCGTAAGGCTGGTCATGGGGCACTTTCAGGGATCGGTGGAGCTGTTGATCCAGTGTAATGCCCGATTTTCTTGTTTTACGGAATGTTTGTTTTAAATCAGTAAGAAGTGTTGCGCGGATGCCGAGAACGGTCGCACCCGTGTGTACTTGGCGCTTGAGCTCGTGTCCATGTCCGGGTCTGACCCCATGGTGGACACGAGCTCGGCAATGGACTGCCTTACTTCGCCTTCGCCGCGGCGGCGGTGGCGCGGATGGTCTCGAGCGTGGCGCCCGGCGTGATCAGGTTGCCGTCGTAGCGCAGTTCGATGATGGCCGGCAGCTTGCGTTCGCGGGTGAAGGCGAGGGCGCGTTGCAGGGCGGGGGCGAAGGCGGCCGTCGTCTCCACCACTTCGCCCTGGCCGCCGCAGGCCTGGGCCAGCGCGGCGAAGTCCGGGTTGTGCAGGGTCGTGCCGGAAACGCGGCCCGGGTACTCGCGCTCCTGGTGCATGCGGATGGTGCCGAACATCTGGTTGTTGAAGACGATGATGACGAGGCCTGCGTTGTACTGCACGGCCGTGGCCAGTTCCTGGCCGTTCATCAGGTATTCGCCGTCGCCGGCGAAGGTGATGACGGTGCGCTCCGGGTCGACGATCTTGGCCGCCACGCCGGCCGGCACGCTGTAGCCCATGGCGCCGCTGGTGGGAGCCAACTGCGTGCGCATTCCGCCGTAGCGGTGGAAGCGGTGCGCCCACGTGGCGTAGTTGCCGGCGCCGTTCGTGATGATGGTGTCGCGCGGCGTCAGGGTGTCGATGTCCTGCACCACCTGCCACAGGTCCAGCGGCGCGGTGCCGTCCTGGAAGATGGCGGGCTTGCGCTGCCACGCCTGCAGTTCGGCCTTTGCTTCGGCCACGCTGCCGGCCCAGGCAGCACTGTCGACCGGGTCGAGCGCAGCCAGCATGCTGGCCACTTGCGGCATGCCGCTGGCGATCATCAGGTCGGCCTGGTAGACGCTGCCCAGTTCCTCGGTGCTGGGGTGGATATGCACCAGGCGCTGTTGCGGCACGGGTGCGGTCAGCAGCGCGTAGCCGCTGGTGGTCATTTCGCCCAGGCGCGGGCCGACGGCGATCAGGAGATCGGCATCGCGCACGCGCGCGGCCAGCTTCGGATTGATGCCGATGCCGACGTCGCCGATGTAGTGTGGATGGTCGTTGTCCAGCAGGTCCTGGTAGCGGAATTCGCAGGCCACCGGCAGCGCATTGGCTTCGGCGAAGCGGACGATGTCGGCGCAGGCCGCGCCCGTCCAGCCGCTGCCGCCCAGCAGCAGCATGGGGCGCTTGGCTTGGGCCAGCATGGCGCGCAGCTGGTCGATCTGGGTCCGGGCCGGCGCGGCCTGCACGCCCTGGTAACGGCGCGTGTCGGCCACGGCAGCCTGGCGCACCAGCATGTCTTCCGGCAGCGCCAGCACGACGGGACCCTGGCGGCCGCTGGTGGCGACCTGGAAGGCGCGTGCCAGGTATTCGGGAATGCGGTCGGCCCGGTCGATCTGCGCCACCCACTTGGCCATCTGGCCGAACATGCGGCGGTAGTCCACTTCCTGGAAGGCTTCGCGGTCGATGAAGTCGCTGCCGACCTGGCCGATAAAGAGGATCATCGGTGTCGAATCCTGGAAGGCCGTGTGCACGCCGATCGACGCATTGGTGGCACCGGGGCCGCGCGTGACGAAGCAGATGCCGGGTTTGCCCGTCATCTTGCCGTAGGCATCGGCCATGAAGGCGGCGCCGCCTTCCTGGCGGTTGATGATGAAGCGGATCGACGATTCGTGCAGCGCATCCAGCACGTCCAGGTAACTCTCGCCCGGCACGCCGAAGGCGGTGTCGACACCGTGGATTTTCAGTGCATCGACCAGGATCTGGCCGCCGGAACGGGTTGGATGCGTCATGTCTGCCTCGTGGAATGAATATCCCCGCATTCTAGAGGGGCGGGGCAGGGCTGGCTTTTGGATAGGCGACACCAAATTTACGTTTTGCCACTTCCCCGGCCATGGCTATTGACATGCTTACACCTGTAAGATAATCTTTACACATGAAACGCGAAACTGAACGAAGTGAGGGCGACCGCATGCTGCTCATGCTGGCGGCCCTGGCCAACCCCCACCGCCTGCGCATCCTGGCGGCGCTGGCCACGGGCGGGCGCAATTACGTCAGCCAGCTGGCGCGCGAGATCGGCATCAGCCGCCCGCTGCTGCACCTGCACCTGCAGAAGCTGGAGGATGCGGGCCTGGTCGTCAGCCAGATGGAGCTCTCCAGCGACGGCAAGGCCCTGAACTATTTCGACGTCAGTCCTTTCGACGTCGCCCTGACGCCGGCGGCCATCGCGGCGGCGGCAAGCTCTTTGACCACCAATCCTGAACCATAGAGGCGCACCATGTCGGAACCCGTATACCTGATCTCCATCGGCGCATTCTGCCTCACCATCCTGCTGGTGTTCGGCATGCGCTACCTGTCCGTCATTGCCCAGGCCAAGTACCGCCACGTCAACGACGAGGCCTACCGCCACCTGTCGCAGCAGGCCCTCGATGCCCAGGCCCAGACGGCGGCCACGTTGAAGGCGCTGCAGGCCACGCTGGCCGAAGTCAACGGCCGCCTGGTGTCGGTGGAAAACGTGTTGAAGGAAGTCGGCTGACAATTCACCCTGAAGGAGCTGCCATGCACCACGTATCGCCGTTTCGCCTGAACCTGCTGCGCGCCGTCTACCTGTTGATCGGCGTCGGCCTTGCCGTCAATGTCGGGCCCCAATTGCTGCGACCCGCGCCGGCGGACCTGATGCAGGGCGTCGTCAACTGCATGCTGGCGGCGGTGGGCGCGCTGGCCTTCGTCGGCGTGCGCTATCCGCTGCGGATGCTGCCCCTGCTGCTATGGGAGCTGGCGTGGAAATCCCTGTGGCTGCTGCTGGTGGCGCTGCCGGCCTGGCGCGCCGGTCCCCTCGACGAAGGCACGGCGGCCACGCTGTTTGCCTGCGCCATGGGCGTCGTGGTGCCGCTGGCGTTGCCGTGGTCCTACGTGATCCGCCGCTACGTCACGGCGCGTGGCGAACCGTGGCGCGGCGCGAAAGGCCAGGGGGCGGCCCCACATACGGTACAATAGCGGCCGAAGCAAGCCAGACAGCCGCTGGCCGGTGCAGCAATGCACTGGCGGGAGGAAGGTCCGGACTCCACAGAGCGGGGTGACGGTTAACGGCCGTCCGCCGAAAGCCTTGCCGGCGCAAGCCGGCAGGTATAAGGCGAGGAATAGGGCCACAGAGACGAGCGTATTAAGTTACGGTGAAACGCGGTAACCTCCACCTGGTGCAATTTCAAATAGGCACGCGATGATGCTGCTCGCGGAGCGTGCGGGTAGAAAGCTTGAGCGGCGGAGTAATCCGCCGCCTAGAGGAATGGCTGTCATAGCGCGGGCGACCGCGCCGTAACAGAATCCGGCCTATCGGCTTGCTTCACTTTATTCCCCCTTGTCGGTAACCTGCACGTTTATCCGTTGTCGATATTCTTGCGAGGTTGCCATGACCGACTACATCCTGGCGCTCGACCAGGGCACCACCAGCTCGCGCGCCATCCTGTTCGACCGTACCGGCCGCCTGTGCGCCAGCGCGTCGCAGGAATTCCCCCAGCACTTCCCCCAGCCGGGCTGGGTCGAGCACGATCCCGACGATATCTGGAACAGCCAGCTGGCCGTGGCGCGCCAGGTGCTGCGCGAGGCGCACGTGGCGGCGCACCAGGTGGCCGCCATCGGCATCGCCAACCAGCGCGAGACCACCGTCATATGGGAGCGCGCCACGGGCCGCCCCATCGCCCCCGCCATCGTGTGGCAGGACCGGCGCACGGCCGACGCCTGCGAGGCCTTGCGCGCGGCCGGCAAGGCGGCAATGATCTGCGAGCGCACGGGCCTGGAACTGGACTCTTATTTTTCCGCCACCAAGCTGGCCTGGCTGCTCGATCGCGTGCCCGGCGCGCGCACCCGCGCGGCGGCGGGGGAGCTGTGTTTCGGCACCGTCGACAGCTGGCTGGCCTATAAGTTATGCGGCGCGCACGTGACGGACGTGGGCAACGCGTCGCGCACGATGCTGTTCAATATCCACCTGCTGCGCTGGGATGCCGACCTGCTGGCCCTGTTCGACATTCCGGCAGCGCTGCTGCCGGAGGTGGTGCCGTCCTGCGGCAACGTAGGCATGACCCATGCGGACCTGTTCGGCGCGCCCATCGCGCTGGCCGGCATCGCCGGCGACCAGCAGGCTGCCACCTTCGGCCAGGCCTGTCACCACAGCGGCATGGTCAAGAACACTTACGGCACCGGGTGCTTCATGCTGATGCACGCGGGCGCGCAGCCGGCCGTGTCGCATAACCGGCTGCTGTCCACCGTCGGCTGGCGCCTGCACACGGAAACGTGCTACCTGCTCGAAGGCAGCGTCTTCATGGGCGGCGCCACCGTGCAGTGGCTGCGCGACGGGCTGGGCATCATCCGGCAGTCGAGCGACGTCGAACCGCTGGCGGCCAGTGTGCCCGACAGCGGCGGCGTGCTGCTGGTGCCGGCTTTCGTCGGCCTGGGTGCGCCCCAGTGGGACCCGTATGCGCGCGGCACCATCGTCGGCCTCACGCGCGGCAGCACGGCCGCCCACATCGCCCGCGCCGCCGTGGAGGCCATCGCCTACCAGAGCGCGCAACTGCTGCAGGCCATGCAGAAGGACGCGCGCGTGCCCGTGGCTGAAGTGCGCGCCGACGGCGGGGCCGCCCGCAACGACATGCTGATGCAGTTCCAGGCCGACCTGCTGGGCGTGCCCGTGCTGCGCCCGAAGGTGACGGAGACGACGGCGCTGGGCGCGGCCTACCTGGCCGGCCTGACCGTGGGCTTCTGGGCCTCGCAGGAGGAAATCGCCGCCCAGTGGCGGTGCGAACGCCGCTTCGATCCGGCCATGAACGCGGACCGCCGCGCGGCCCTGCTGGCGCGCTGGGGCAGGGCCGTTGAGCGCGCACAAGCGTGGGAACAGCCCCTGTAGCGAAAAAGCAAGTACTTCGCCCGCAGGCCGCATGGAGCCGTGGCCGTGACGGTGGCTGCTGCGGCGCGAAATTTCTGGACGGAACGCCGAACGGCGTATAATCCCGCACTGCAACATCGACGCACCTACGCTGATTTGTATAGACAACTACTTGCCCAGAAGCATGTAAACTCTGGGCGTTCCGGAGTGACGGGTTGGGTTTTTGTCAGCTCGGTAATGTTTTCGCCATTATCGGGGGAGAGTGCTTACTCAGCCGCGAAGGCCCCGCGGGCTTATGGCTGAGCAGTAATGACAAGGAAACATCGAAACGGGCGACGGCCATTTTGATAGCGTTGCCGGCCTGCGACGTTGTTCTTGTTTCACGGAAATATGATGATCTAATTCTAATTTCTTTTGTTCTTTCGAGAACATCAGACTGCTGCCATGCAGATGAGGTAGCACTTTCAAATTCCTTCCTAGGTGCCTGATTTCTAGAGTTATTTTCACTCGAGGCTGCTTCAAGGAACGGCGCTAAGTCCTTAATTTCATTAATAAAAATGGCGTTTTGCAAGCCGGAAAGCGCTTGACCACGTTCTTGCCATACTCTAAAGTGGGCATCTGTGTGAAAAAGTGTGGTTTTGTGGGATGTTTCGGCGAAACTTGCATGGCCAACATAACACCGAACAATAATCAGGGTTCTGAAGAGAAAGTTTAGCCGTGTTCCAGGGCGCGTCCGCAATTACTCTCGATGCGAAGGGCAGGATGTCTATTCCCGCCAAGCATCGTGACGCACTGAGCATTCAGTGCGAAGGACGCCTTACGCTGACGAAACATCCCGATGGTTGCCTGTTGATGTATCCACGACAAGTTTGGGAAGCCAAGCGCGACCAGATCGCCGCGTGGCCGATGGCGGCCCGGGGCTGGCAGCGCATCCTGCTGGGCAATGCCAGCGACGTGGAAATGGATTCGGCCGGCCGCATCCTGATCGCGCCGGAACTGCGCGATGCCGTCGGCCTGGGCCGCGAAGTCGTGCTGTCGGGAATGTTGACGCATTTCGAGATCTGGGATCCGGTCAAGCGCACCGAAAACGAACAAGCCACCATCGATGTCGGCATGCCCGACACGCTGTCCGATTTCTCCTTCTAAAGGCCCGCCCCATGACGAATACTGCGGTGCCAGAATTCCAGCATCGTACGGTGCTGCTAGACGAAGCGGTCGACGCTCTCGCCATCGCCGGCGCGCGCGCGGACGGCATCTACGTCGACGGCACCTTCGGCCGCGGTGGCCACAGCCGCCTGCTGCTGTCGCGCCTCGGCCCGAACGGGCGCCTGGTCGCCTTCGACAAGGACCTGCAGGCCATCGCCACCGCGCAGGGTATCACCGACCCCCGTTTCACCATTGTCCACGACAGCTTCGCCACGATGGCGGCGCAGCTGGCCGACCGCGGAATCGCGCAGGTGGATGGCGTGCTGCTGGACCTGGGCATCTCGTCGCCCCAGGTGGACGACGCGGCACGCGGTTTTTCCTTCCGCAACGACGGCCCGCTGGACATGCGCATGGACACCACGCGCGGCATCTCGGCGGCACAGTGGCTCGCCACGGAAACAGAACAGACACTGGAAAAGGTGATCAGGGAATATGGGGAAGAACGGTTTGCTTTTCAGATTGCAAAGGCGATTGTTGCTCGCCGGGCAGTCGAACCAATTTCAAGCACACGACAGCTTGCCGGCATCGTGGCAGGCGCGGTCAAAACCCGGGAGAAGGGCAAGGACCCGGCCACTCGCACCTTTCAGGCTATCCGGATTTTCGTCAATAAAGAGCTTGAAGACCTCGAAGCAGGTCTGAAGCAGGCCTACGACGCACTGGCCGTGGGCGGCATCATGAGCGTGATCAGCTTCCATTCGCTGGAAGACCGCATCGTCAAGCGCTTCTTCGCCGCCCGCGCCAACGTGGAGCAGCCCGATCGCCGTTTACCGATTCGCGCAATCGACCTGCCACAGCCGGAACTGAAGCTGATCGCGAAGATCAAACCTTCGGATGCGGAAGTCGATGCCAATCCGCGTGCCCGTTCGGCCGTGATGCGCGTGGCCCAGCGCCTGGCGCAGCCGGCCGGCCAGCGCCTTGTCGGAGGGCCGCGATGAGCGGCAAGATCAATGCCGTGCTGGCGGCGCTGCTCGTCATCTGCGCCCTGTCGCTGGTGAAGTCGCAGTACCAGGCACGCCATCTGTTCATCGAGCTGGAACGGGCGCAGTCGCAGGCGCGCCAGCTCGATATCGAATGGGCCCAGCTGCAGCTGGACCAGTCGACCCTGGGCAAGCATGCCCGCATCGAGGAAATTGCCCGGCGCGATCTTGAGATGACGCAGCTGACGCCGGCCCGAACGCAGTACCTGACGGAGGGCGGTCAATGAATCGTGCCACCAGTCGTGCCAGCAGCCGTACATCAATGAACGCCGGGTCGAGAGTGGCCGCGTCGAAGGGCGTGTCGTTCTCGAAGAGTCCCGTGCTGGCCGTGCGCCTGCCCACGTGGCGTTCGCGCGTCGTGCTGTTCGTGCTGTTCGCCGCCTTCGCGGCGCTGGCCGGGCGCGCACTGTGGCTGCAGGGCCTGAGCACGCAGTTCCTCCAGAAGCAGGGCGAGATCCGCTACGCCCGCACCATCGAATTGCCAGCCACGCGCGGCAAGATCACGGACCGCAACGGCCAGGTGCTGGCCTCGTCGATTCCCGTCAAGGCCATCTGGGCCATCCCGGACGACGTGCTGCAAGCCCCGCCGGAAAAACTGCGCGAGCTGGCGCGCCTGCTGGACATGAGCGAGGCCGAGCTGCGCAAGAAGCTGGACTCGGACCGCAATTTCGTCTACCTGAAACGCCAGGTCGAGCAGGACGTGGCCGACCAGATCGCCAAGCTGAAGATCGACGGCATCGATACGCGCAAGGAATACAAGCGCTTCTACCCCCAGGGCGAAGTGATGACGCACGTGGTGGGCTTCACCAACGTGGAAGACGTCGGCCAGGAATCGATGGAGCTGGCGCAGCAGAAGAACCTCGTGGGCCAGACCGGTTCGCGCCGCGTCATCAAGGACCGTCTGGGCCACATCGTCGAGGATATCGGCGCCAAGCACGAGCCGCACGACGGCAAGGACCTGGTGCTGTCGGTCGACTCGAAAATCCAGTACATCGCCTTTACCCAGCTCAAAGGCGCGGTGGAAAAATTCAAGGCCAAGGCCGGCGCCGCCGTCGTATTGGACGTGCATACGGGCGAAGTGCTGGCCCTGGCCAACTACCCCAGCTACGACCCGAACGACCGCCGCGCGCTGACTGGCGCCCAGCTGCGCAACCGCGTCATGACGGACTCCTTCGAGCCCGGCTCCACGCTGAAACCCATCACGGTGGCGCTGGCGCTGGACAAGGGCAAGGTCAGCCCGCACACCGCCATCGAGACGGGCAACGGCCGCCTGCAGATCCTCGACCGCACCATCACCGACACGAAGGCGCACGGCGTCATCACGGTGCAGCAGATCGTCGAGATGTCGTCCAATATCGGCACGTCCAAGATCGCCCTGTCGATGCCGGCCCAGGACATGTGGGAGATGTTTACCAAGGTCGGCTTCGGCCAGCAGCCCAAGTGGGGCTTCCCCGGCGCCGTGGCCGGCCGCGTGCGCCCGTATAAATCGTGGCGCCCCGTGGAACAGGCCACCATGAGCTACGGTAACGGCATTTCCGTGTCGCTGATCCAGCTGGCCCGCTCGTACCTGATGTTCGCCCGCGACGGCGACACCATTCCGTTGACGTTCCAGAAGAGCACCGCGCTGCCGGCCGGCCAGCCCATCATCAAGCCGAAGACGGCGCGCGAGATGCGCGAGATGCTGGAGATGGTCGTCTCCGGCAAGGACGGCACCGCCAAGCAGGCCCGCATCCCGGGCTACCGCGTGGGCGGCAAGACGGGCACCGCCTACAAGGTGGAGAACGGCCGCTACGCCATGCCGCGCAAATACATCGGTACCTTCGTCGGCATCGTGCCGTTGTCGGCGCCGCGCTTCGTCATCGCCGTCATGATCGACGAGCCGACCCAGGGCGGCCACTTCGGCGGCCAGGTCGCCGCACCGACTTTCGCCAAGGTCGCAGAGAACGCGCTGCGCGCCTCGAACGTGCCTCCCGATTCCACCGTGACGGAAATCGTCGCGCCGGCCGACACCGGATCGGAGGCCATGTAATGAGCCACATGACTAATAAAAACGATATCAAGAACTGGATCAGGCAGGCCGCCCCCCACGGGCAACTGGCCTCCGACTCGCGCCGCATCAAGGCGGGCGACGTCTTCTTCGCGTATGCCGGCACCGGTGCCGCAGACGGCCGCAATTTCATCCCGGCAGCCATCGCCCAGGGCGCGGCCGCCGTCGTCTACGACCCGGCCGGCTTCGACTGGAATCCGGCGTGGTCCGTGGCCGCCTTGCCCGTGCCCGAGCTGAAACGCCTGGCCGGCCCTATTGCCCACGCCTTCTACGATGAACCGGATGCCGCCATGTTTACCGTCGGCGTGACGGGTACCAACGGCAAGACGTCCAGCGCCGTGTGGCTGGGCAGCGCCCTGGCACGCGGCGGCGACACGGCCGCCGTCGTCGGTACGCTGGGCGTGGCGCTGTTCCAGGGCCGCAGCGAGCCCCGCTTCGACGCCACCGGCTACACGACGCCGGACCAGGTGCTGCTGGCCCGCACGCTTGCCGAATGCCGCGACGCGGGTGCCGCGGCGCTGGCCATCGAAGTGTCGTCGATCGGCCTGGAACAGGGCCGCGTGGACGGCATGCATTTCGACGTGGCGCTGTTTACCAACCTGACGCGCGACCACCTGGACTTCCACGGCACCATGGAAGACTACGAGGCCGCCAAGCGCCGCCTGTTCGACTGGCCCGGCTTGAAGACAGCCGTCATCAACCTGGACGACCCGGCCGGCCAGCGCCTGGCGGCGCACGTGGCGGGGCAAGGCAAGGCCGCCGTCATCGGCTATACCCTGAAGGACGCGGTCACACAGCCGGACATCGCCGGCGCCAGCCTGCTGCGCGCCGGCGCCGTGCGCACCCGCAGCGCCGGCACCGAATTCCACGTCGAGTCCCCCCAGGGCAGCGCCACGGTGAAGACGCGGCTGGTGGGTTCCTTCAATGTCAGCAACGCGCTGGGCGTACTGGGCGCGCTGCTGGCCAAGGGACTGACCCTGCGCGCGGCGGTGGAAGCGGTGGAAGCCCTGAATCCCGCGCCGGGCCGCATGCAGCTGGTCGGCGGCGCGGACGTGCCGATGGTGGTGGTCGACTATGCCCACACGCCCGATGCGCTGGAAAAGACCGTCGAAGCCTTGCGCGGCGTCGCGCAGGAGCGCAATGGCCAGCTGTGGTGCGTGTTCGGCTGCGGCGGCGACCGCGATCCGGGCAAGCGCCCGCAGATGGGCCGCATCGCCCAGGCGGCGGACCACGTGCTCGTCACCAGCGACAATCCCCGCAGCGAAGAGCCGAACAGCATCATCGAACAGATCGTCGCCGGCATGGACCGCGCGCTGCCTGCCTCGGTGCAGGCTATCGAGGACCGGGCCGCCGCCATCCTGTCGGCCATCAAGCATGCCGGCAAGCAGGACGTCATCCTGGTGGCCGGCAAGGGCCACGAACCGTACCAGGAGATCAAGGGCAAGAAGCTGCCGTTCTCGGATTTTGAGCACGCCCAGCTGGCGCTGTCCGCACGCCTGACGATGATGAGGCCGAACTGATGCGCGCCACCATCGCCGACATCCTGGACGCGCTGCCGGGAGCCACCTTCACGGGTGGCGGCAGCGCGGCTGACATCGCTTTCGACGGCGTCTCCACCGACAGCCGCACCGTCTCCGCCGGCGCGCTGTTCGTCGCGCTGCGCGGCGAGACCTTCGACGCCCACGCCTTCCTGCCCCAGGTGGCGCAGCAGGGCGTGGCCGCCGTCGTCGTCGAGACCATTCCAGAAGGATTCACGACGCCTGCCATCGTCGTTGCCGATACACTCGTCGCCCTGGGCCGGATCGCCAACTCCTGGCGCCGCCGCTTCGAGCTGCCCGTGATCGGCGTCACCGGCAGCAACGGCAAGACGACGGTAAAGGAAATGATCGCCGCCATCCTGGCCGCCGCCCACGGCGAAGACGCCCGTCTGGCCACGCGCGGCAACCTGAATAACGAAATCGGCGTGCCGCTCACCTTGTTCCGGCTGACGGACGCGCACCGCGCCGCCGTGGTGGAACTTGGCATGAACCATCCGGGCGAGATCGGCCGGCTGGCGGCCATTGCCGCGCCGACCATCGGCATGGTCAACAACGCCCAGCGCGAACACCAGGAATTCATGCACACCGTCGAAGCGGTGGCGCGCGAGAACGGCAGCGTGCTGGCGGCCCTGCCGGCCGACGGCGTGGCCGTGTTCCCGGCGGGTGACGAATTCACGCCGATCTGGCAGGAGCTGGCGGCCGGACGCAAGGTGCTGACCTTCGGCCTGACCAGGGAAGCGGACGTGAGCTGCACCTTCCGCGCGGACGCCTTCGGCAACCAGATGTTCGTGACGATCCGCACGGAAGGCGAGCCGGCGCAGTTCTACGTCGGTTTGCAGGCCGCCGGCGAGCACAATGTGCGCAACGCCCTGGCGGCGATTGCCTGCACCTTTGCGGCCGGCATCGCCTTGGAACATATCAAGGCAGGGCTGGATACTTTCGCCCCCGTCAGCGGCCGGCTGCAGCGCAAGCAGGCCGCCAACGGCGCCGTCGTCGTCGACGACACCTACAACGCCAATCCCGATTCCGTGCGCGCCGCCATCGACGTGCTGGCCAGCGCGCCGGCGCCGCGCGTGCTGGTGCTGGGCGACATGGGCGAAGTGGGCACGCAGGGACGCGAGTTCCACGAAGAGATTGCCGCCTACGCGGCAAGCCGGGGCATCGAACAGGTGTTCGTCACGGGCGAGCTGGCCCTGCACATGCAGGCCCAAGGTGCTGGCCGGATTCGGCACTTCGAGCAGTTCGACGCGCTGCTGGCCGCCGTGACGGCTGCCGTCACCCCAAGCACCACCGTATTGATCAAGGGCTCCCGCTTCATGAAGATGGAACGGGTCGTGCAGCATTTGATTGGTTCGCAACAAGATAACAAGGACAAACACTAATCATGCTGCTCTGGCTCGCACAGTACCTGCAGGACGATATCGGCGCCTTCCGCGTCTTTAACTTCATCACCTTCCGGGCCGTCTTCGCGACGATCACGGCGCTCCTGATCGGCCTGTTGGCCGGTCCCGCCGTCATCCGCAAGCTGACCTTGATGAAGTACGGCCAGGCCGTGCGCACGGACGGTCCGCAGACGCACCTGAAAAAACACGGCACCCCCACCATGGGCGGCGTGCTGCTCCTGATCGCCATCGGCATTTCCACCCTGCTGTGGTGCGACTGGTCGAACCGCCTGATCTGGCCCGTGATGGTGGTCACGATCGGCTTCGGCATCGTCGGCTGGGTCGACGATTACCGCAAGGTGGTGCGCCAGGACCCGGAAGGCATGCGTTCGGCCGAAAAATACTTCTGGCAGTCGCTGGTGGGCGTGGCCGCCGCGCTGTACCTGGCCTTCTCCGTATCGGCGCCGACGCCGGCCGAAGTGTTCCGCCTGTTCTTCGCCTGGGTGCAGTCCGGCTTCTCGATGGACCTGCCGCCGAAGGCCGACCTGATCGTCCCGTTCTTCAAGACCATCAGCTACCCGCTGGGCGTGTGGGGCTTCATCGCGCTGACCTACTGCGTCATCGTCGGCACGTCCAACGCCGTCAATTTCACCGACGGCCTCGATGGCCTGGCCATCATGCCCACCGTGATGGTCGGTTCCGGCCTGGGCCTGTTCGCCTACCTGACCGGCAGCGCAACGTACTCGAAATACCTGTTCATCCCGCACATTCCCGGTGCCGGTGAATTGATCATCTTTGTCGGCGCGATGGCCGGTGCCGGCCTGGCCTTCCTCTGGTACAACACGCACCCCGCGCAAGTGTTCATGGGCGACGTCGGCGCGCTGGCGCTGGGCGGCGCGCTGGGCACCATCGCCGTCGTCGTGCGCCAGGAAATCGTCCTGTTCATCATGGGCGGGATCTTTGTCGCCGAAACGGTGTCAGTCATTATCCAGGTGGGCTGGTTCAAGTACACGAAGAAGCGCTACGGCGTGGGCCGCCGCGTGTTCCTGATGGCACCCCTGCACCACCACTTCGAACAGAAGGGCTGGAAGGAAACCCAGGTCGTCGTGCGCTTCTGGATCATCACGATGATGCTGGTGCTGCTTGGCCTGTCGACCTTGAAACTGCGTTGAACCGTATCGAACTGGAATAGCGGAACATGATCTACAACGGCAAAATCGCACTGGTACTGGGCCTGGGAGAATCCGGCCTGGCGATGGCGCAGTGGCTGGCCCGCTGCGGCGCGCTGCTGCGCGTGGCCGACACGCGTCCCGTGCCCGAGCGCCTGCCCGTGCTGCGCGAAACACTGCCGGGCACCCAGTTCGTGTCCGGATCGTTCAATGCCGCACTGCTCGATGGCGTCGATTTCGTCGCCGTCAGCCCCGGCCTGGCGCCGAACCGCGAACTGGCCGACATCATGCCGGCCGCGCTGGAAAAGAATATTCCCGTCTGGGGCGAGATCGAAATCTTTGCCCAGGCCCTGGCCTGGCTGAAGCAGGACCGGGCCTATGCGCCGAAGGTCATCGCCATCACGGGCACCAACGGCAAGACCACCGTCACCACCCTGACGGGCCAGCTGTGCGAGCGCACCGGCCTTTCGACCTGCGTGGCCGGCAATATCAGCCCGGCCGCGCTGGACGTGCTGCGCGGTGCGATGGAAAGCGACACCTTGCCGCAGGCATGGGTGCTCGAGCTGTCCAGCTTCCAGCTGCACACGACGTACAGCCTGCAGGCCGATGCGGCCACGGTATTGAACGTGACGCAGGATCACCTGGACTGGCACGGCACGATGGATGCCTATGCCGGCGACAAGGCCCGCATCTTCGGTGCCGGCACGGTGCGCGTGCTGAACCGCAATGATGCGGTCACCCTGCGCATGCAGGACCCCGCGGGCGAGAACGTCACCTTCGGCACGGATGCGCCGGCGGGTCCGGGCAGTTTCGGTCTCGTCAACGAACGGGGCATCTTCTGGCTGGCCACGGGCGAAGCGCTGGGAGAGCCTGAACCGAAGAAGCGCCGCAAGAACGAGCCGGCGCCCGAAGTTGAATGGGCTGTCAAGAAGCTGATGCCGGCCGACGCGCTGCAGATCCGCGGCACCCATAATGCGTCGAACGCGCTGGCCGCGCTTGCCCTGTGCCGTGCCATCGGCCTGCCGTTCGCGCCGCTGCTGCACGGCCTGCGCGACTATCGTGGCCAGCCGCACCGCGTGGAGCTGGTGGCAGCCATCGAAGGCGTCGAATTCTATGACGACAGCAAGGGCACCAACGTGGGCGCTACCGTGGCCGCCATCGACGGGCTTGGCAAGAGTTTCGGCGGCGAGCACCAGCGCCTCGTGCTGATCGCCGGCGGCGACGGCAAGGGCCAGCAGTTCGATCCGCTGGCCGGTCCCGTAGCCCGCTACGTGCGCGCCGTGCTGCTGATCGGCCGCGATGCGCCGGCCATCCGCGCCGCGCTGGCCGATACCAATGTGCGCCTGGAAGATTGCGCCAGCCTGGAAGAAGCAACGAAGCGTGCCGCCGCACTGGCCCACGCGGGCGACGCGGTACTGCTGTCGCCCGCATGCGCCAGCCTGGACATGTTCAAGAACTATGCGCACCGCGCGCAGGTGTTCGTCGACACCGTGCGCGAACTGGCGCTGGACGCGGGACAGGAGCTCTGATGGCCTTCCAGCTCCCATTCAAATTCCTGGGCGACGCCACCACCACGCCGATCGACATCCGTGCGCGCCAGTCGCGCATGATGGAATACGACCAGCCGCTCGTGTGGGTCGTCATCCTCTTGATGCTGCTGGGGATGGTGATGGTGTATTCGGCCTCGATCGCGCTGCCCGATTCGCCCAAGTTCTCGGCCTACTCGAATACCTATTTCCTGCAGCGCCAGGGCACTTTCATCCTGATCGCGGCACTGATCGCGGCGTTTACGTTCCGTATTCCCATCGCCACCTTGCAGGCGGCGTCGCCGTACCTGTTCATCGCCACGCTGGTGCTGCTGGTGCTGGTGCTTATTCCCGGCATCGGCATCGTCGTCAACGGCGGGCGCCGCTGGCTGCCTTTCGGCCTGGGCCAGCCGTCCGAGGTAATGAAGCTGATCATGGTGCTGTACGCGGCCGATTACACGGTGCGCAAGCAGGAATACATGCACAAGCTGACCAAGGGCTTCCTGCCGATGGCGCTGGCCGTCAGCTTTGTGGGCCTGCTGCTGCTGCTCGAACCCGACCTGGGCGCCTTCGGCGTCATCGTCTGCATCGCCATGGGCATCCTGTTCCTGGGCGGCGTCAATGCCATCTGGTTCGGCGGCATCGCTTCGATGCTGGTGACGATCTTCGTGACCATCATCGCCCTGTCGAAATTCCGTCGCGACCGCTTCTTTGCCTACCTCAATCCGTGGGAAGAAGAAAATGCGCTGAACAAGGCCTACCAGCTGACCCACTCCCTGATCGCCTTCGGCCGCGGGGAGCTGTTCGGCGTGGGCCTGGGCGGCAGCGTGGAAAAGCTGCACTACCTGCCCGAAGCCCACACGGACTTCCTGCTGGCCGTCATCGGCGAGGAACTGGGCCTGGTGGGCGTGCTGGTCGTCATCGCGCTGTTCTACTGGATCGTCAAGCGCGCCTTCGACATCGGCCGCCAGGCCATCGCCATCGACCAGACCTTCGCCGGCCTCGTGGCCAAGGGCATCGGCATCTGGATCGGCGTGCAGTGCTTTATCAATATGGGCGTAAACCTGGGCCTCTTGCCCACCAAGGGCCTGACCTTGCCCCTGATGAGCTATGGCGGCTCCGGCGTCGTCATCAACTGCGTGGGCCTGGCCATCCTCTTGCGCATCGACTATGAAAACCGCGTGCTGATGCGGGGAGGCCGCGTATGAGCGCCCCCGGCAAGCACCTGATGATCATGGCGGCCGGCACGGGCGGCCATATCTTCCCCGGCCTGGCCATCGCGCACACGATGCGCGCGCGCGGCTGGACCGTCACGTGGCTGGGCACCTCCCACGGCATGGAGCAGGAACTGGTGCCGAAGCAGGGCGTGCCGATGGATGTGATCCATTTCAGCGGCATGCGCGGCAAGGGCCTGGGGCATACGGTGTCCGGAGCCTTCAAGATGGTCAAGGCCTTTGCCGACTGCTTCGGCTACCTGGGCCGGCGCAAGCCCGACGTCGTGCTCGGCATGGGCGGCTACGTCACCGTGCCGGGCGGCATGATGGCCAGATTGCGCGGCGTGCCGCTGGTGCTGGTCAACGCCGACGCGGCCCTGCTGCTGTCGAACAAGACCCTGGCGCCGCTGGCATCGCAGGTCTGCTTCGGCTTCCCGGCCGATTTCGGCAGCGCCGCCGGCAAGGCCACCGTCACGGGCAACCCGGTGCGCCAGCAGATCCTCGACCTGCCGGCGCCGCCCGAGCGCTTCGCCGGCCGCACGGGTCCGTTGCGCATCCTCGTCGTCGGCGGCAGCCTGGGTGCCAGGGCGTTGAACGACGCGCTGCCGGCCGCACTGGCCCTGCTGCCGGCCGGCGAGCGTCCGCTGGTGACGCACCAGTCGGGCAAGAAGAATATCGACGCGCTGCGGGCCGCCTACCAGGGTGCCGGCGTGACGGCCAACGTGGTCGACTTCATCGACGACATGGCCGCCGCCTATGCGGAGGCGGACGTCGTCATCTGCCGCGCCGGCGCGATTACCGTGTCGGAACTGACGGCGGCGGGCGTGGCCAGCGTGCTGGTGCCGCTGGTGGCGTCGACCACCAGCCACCAGCGCGACAACGCGCAGTGGATGGCGAAACAGAATGCGGCAATCCACCTGCCGCAAACGGAACTGAGCGCGCAAAGCCTGGCGGCGCTGCTGCAAAGCCTGGGCCGGAGCGCCTGCGAGAACATGGCGGCGGCGGCGCGCGCGGTAGGCAAGCGCGATGCCAACGACGCCATTGCCGATGTATTGAACCGGGTATCGAAAAAGAACAACAGTCATGAAGCATAAAGTCAAGAACATTCACTTCGTCGGCATCGGCGGCAGCGGCATGAGCGGCATCGCCGAAGTGCTGGTGACCCTGGGCTACAACGTGTCCGGCTCGGACCTGGGCAGCAATGCGGTGACGCAGCGCCTGGCCGCCATGGGCGCCACGGTGCACCAGGGCCACGCCGCCGAATACATCGGACAGGCCGATGCCGTCGTCACGTCCACGGCCGTCAAGTCCGACAATCCGGAAGTGCTGGCCGCGCGCGCCCGCAAGATTCCCGTCGTGCCCCGCGCCGTCATGCTGGGCGAACTGATGCGCCTGAAGCGCGGCATCGCCATTGCCGGCACCCACGGCAAGACGACGACGACGTCGCTGGTGGCCTCCGTGCTGGCCCAGGGCGGGCTCGATCCCACCTTCGTCATCGGCGGACGCCTGACGGCGGCCGGCGCCAACGCCAGGCTGGGCTCGGGCGAATACCTGGTGGCCGAGGCCGACGAATCGGATGCCTCGTTCCTGAACCTGGCGCCGATGATCGAAGTCATCACCAATATCGATGCCGACCACATGGAGACCTACGAGCACGACTTCGAGAAGCTGAAGGCGGCGTTCGTGCACTTCACGCACCGGCTGCCGTTCTACGGCCGCGCCATGCTGTGCATCGACGATCCGCACGTGCGCAGCATCCTGCCCCAGGTGACGAAACCCGTCACCACCTACGGCTTTTCGGAAGAAGCCGAAGTGCGCGCCATCAATGCCCACGCGGTCGGCACGCAGATGCACTTCACCGTGCTGCAGGAAGGTTATCCGGACACGGACTTTGTGCTGAACCAGCCCGGCCTGCACAATGTGCAGAACGCCTGCTCGGCCATCGCCATTGCGCGCGAGATCGGCATCGAGGACAAGGATACGCAGGCCGGCCTGGCCGGTTTCGCCGGCGTCGGCCGCCGCTTCACGCGCCATGGCGATGTCGCCATCGTCAACGGCCACACCGGAACGTTCGCGCTGGTCGACGACTTCGGCCACCACCCGGTCGAAACGGAAGTGACCTTGGCCGCCGCGCGCGCCGCCTACCCGGGACGCCGCCTCGTACTGGCCTTCCAGCCGCACCGCTACAGCCGCACGCGCGACCTGTTCGAGGACTTCGCCAAGGTGCTGTCGACGGTGGACGTGCTGGTGCTGACGGAAGTCTACCCGGCCGGTGAAGCGCCCATCGTCGGCGCCGACGGCCGCGCGCTGGTGCGGGCGATCCGGGCGCGCGGAAAGACCGAACCGGTGTTCGTGGAGAACATCGCCGACGTGCCGGAAACCATCATGAACGTGGTGCGCGACGGCGACGTCGTGCTGACCATGGGGGCGGGCGCGATCAGCGCCGTCCCCGCGAAACTGACAAGCTACCAGAAGGTCTCTCAATGAACGACACCATCTCCGCACAGGAAGCCAAGGCATTCGGCAAGGTCGGCGTGCTGCTGGGCGGCCGCTCGGCCGAACGCGACGTCTCGATCATGTCCGGCACGGGCGTGCTGGCCGCGCTGCAAAGCCAGGGCATCGACGCCCACGCCTTCGACACGGGCGAGCGCTCGCTGGCCGAACTGGCGGCCGAGAAGTTCGACCGCGTCTTCATCGCGCTGCACGGCCGCTTCGGCGAGGACGGCAGCCTGCAGGGCGCCCTGGAACTGCTCGGCATTCCGTACACGGGCAGCGGCGTGATGGCCAGCGCCATTGCGATGGACAAGATCACGACGAAGATCCTGTGGCTCGACGACGGCATCCCGACGCCGGCCTATGCCGTGCTGCACGCCGATACCGACCTGGGTGCGGCGGCGGCGCAACTGGGCCTGCCCCTGATCGTCAAGCCGCCCCACGAGGGTTCGTCGATCGGTTTCTCGAAGGTGGAAGCGCTGGCCGACTTCCAGGCCGCCTACGACAAGTGCGCGCCGCTGGACGATTCCGTGCTGGCCGAATCGTTCGTCGAGGGCCGCGAATTCACCGTGGCCGTGCTGGGCACGGGCAAGGACGCGCGCGCGCTGCCGGTGGTGGAGATCGTCGCGCCGAAGGGCAACTACGACTACCAGAACAAGTACTACACGGACGTGACGCAGTACTTCTGCCCGCCGCAGCTCGATGAGGCAATCCAGGCCGACATGCAGCGCATCGCCGTGCAGGCCTACCGCGTGCTCGGTTGCGAGGGCTGGGGCCGGGTCGACGTGCTGCTGCGCGCCGGCGACGATCGTCCCTTCCTGCTGGAAGTGAACACGTCGCCCGGCATGACGAGCCACTCGCTGGTGCCGATGGCGGCGCGCGCGGTGGGCATGTCGTACGAGCAGCTGTGCGTGGAAATCCTGCGCACGGCGCGCCTGAAGAACAAGGCTTGAGGAAACGGGTATGTGGCATGACGCGAAAGCCCTGAATGCAACCGCCAACGGCCTGCTCGCCGTGGCGGTGGGTGCTTGCGTCGTCGCGGGCGTGTGGTGGCTGGCGCACCGTCCTGTATTCGATTTGCGGGCCATCCGCGTTGAATCGATGGACCGCGCCGAACTGCGGCACGTGAACCTCCTGACCCTGAAGAACGGCACCCAGGGTCGCATCAGCGGCAACTTCTTCACCTCCGACCTGGAGAACGTGCGCCAGGTGTTCGAAGCGGTACCCTGGGTACGTCGCGCCACGGTGCGGCGCGAGTGGCCCGATCAATTGATCGTGGAAGTGGAAGAACACGAGGCGCTGGGCACGTGGGGCGAGGACGGGCGGCTGCTGTCGGTCAAGGGCGACGTCTTTACGGCCAACCTGGCCGAGGCGGAAGAAGACCATGCGTTGCCGCAGTTTTCAGGACCGGAAGGCAGCGAGAAGGAAGTGCTGACGCGCTACGGCGAATTGCGCAAGTGGTTCGCGCCCGCGCAGCTGGTGCCGGAAAGCCTGGCCCTGTCCTCCCGCTATGCGTGGACCGTCACGCTCGATAACGGCATGAGCGTGGCGCTGGGACGCGAGCAGACGCCCACCACCCTGAAGGAAAGGGTGCAGCGCCTCGTCAGCATCTGGCCGCAATTGGCCAGCAGGGTGCAGAACGTGGAGAACATCGACATGCGCTACCAGAACGGCCTGGCGCTGTCGGCCACGGGATTGAAGATACCGGCCGAGAAGCCACACAAGTAACTGTCAGATGTAGCAGTAAACACAAGAGTAAGCACGACGTAAGCACAACGAACGGCAGCACGAACAATAGTAAGAACAACAGCAGCAACGACGACAAAAAAGACAGCAGGCAAAACAGATGACAAAAGACGCGAAAAACCTGATCGTCGGCCTCGACATCGGCACCTCCAAGGTGGTGGCCGTGGTGGCCGAGGTGATGGCCGATGGACGCCACGAAGTGATCGGGCTGGGTCAGCACGAATCGAAGGGCCTGAAGAAGGGCGTGGTGGTGAACATCGAAGCGACCGTGGAATCGATCCAGCGCGCGCTCGAGGAAGCCGAGCTGATGGCCGACTGCAAGATCCGCAACGTGTATGCCGGTATCGCGGGCAGCCATATCCGCAGCTTCAATTCCAGCGGCATGGTGGCGATCAAGGAAAAGGAAGTCACGGCCACGGACGTGGCGCGCGTCATCGAGACGGCGAAGGCGGTTAATATCCCTACTGATCAGCAGCTGCTGCATACCGTGCCGCAGGAGTTCATCGTCGACAGCCAGGAAGACGTGCGCGAGCCGATCGGCATGAGCGGCATCCGCCTGGAAGTGAAGGTCCATATCGTGACCGGCGCCGTGAGCGCCGTGCAGAACATCGTCAAGTGCGTGCGCCGCTGCGGGCTAGAGGTCTCGGACCTGATCCTGCAGCCGATGGCTTCGGCCGACGCCGTGCTGACGCCGGATGAAAAAGAATTGGGTGTAGTGCTGATCGATATCGGCGGCGGCACCACCGACGTTGCAGTGTTCTCGGACGGCGCGATCCGCCATACGGCAGTGATCCCTATCGCCGGTGACCAGATCACCAACGACATCGCAATGGCCTTGCGGACCCCCACCTCGGAAGCGGAAGAAATCAAGATCCGTTACGGCGTGGCCAAGCAGGTGCTGGCAGATCCGGGTGAACACCTGGAAGTGCCGGGCCTGGGCGACCGTGGCCCCCGCAACCTTTCCCGCCAGGCGCTGGCTGCCGTCATCGAGCCGCGCGTGGAGGAATTGTTCGCCATGGTGCACCAGGTCGTGCGCGAGTCCGGATACGAGGGTGTGCTCTCGTCCGGCATCGTGCTGACCGGGGGCACGGCGATCATGCCAGGCATGGTCGAAATGGCCGAAGACATCTTCCTGAAACCGGCGCGCATGGGCACGCCGGATTATCGCGGCCAGCTGGCCGACGTGGTGCGCAGCCCCCGCTACGCCACCGTGCTCGGCCTGCTGCTGGAAGCGAAGAAGCAGTATCTGCGCGGGCATATCGTGACGCGCCAGGATGGGTCGGTCAAGGCGGTGTGGCAGCGCATGAAGGAGTGGTTCCTGGGCAATTTCTAACGGCGTGGCCCGCCGTGCGGCGGTGTGGCCTGCCGGGACGTAAAGATTTGGTTTTTGGGTTTCTGGGTTTTTCTCATTCAAATATATTTTTGCAGTATTCAGTCGCCAGTTCTCCTACCGATATGAGGCCTGGCGCTTGAAACCGCATACATTTAGGAGCACATCATGGAGTTCGATATGGTCGATAACGCAGCACTGGGAACGGTCATCAAGGTCGTCGGTGTCGGTGGCGCAGGCGGCAACGCCGTGCAACACATGATCAACAAAGGTATGAGCGGCGTCGAATTCATCGCCGCCAACACCGATGCCCAGGCGTTGTCGGCTTCCAAGGCCGGCAACATCATCCAGATCGGCGAGACCGGCCTGGGTGCGGGGATGAAGCCCGACGTCGGCCGCAAGCTGGCCGAGGAATCGCGCGGCCGCATCGAGGACGCGCTGCGCGGCGCGCACATGGTGTTCATCGCTGCCGGCATGGGCGGCGGCACCGGCACGGGCGCCGCCCCCATCGTGGCCGAAGTGGCCAAGTCGCTGGGCGCGCTGACGGTGGCCGTCGTCTCCAAGCCGTTCTCGCACGAAGGCCAGAAGTGCATGGAAATCGCCGACGAGGGCCTGGAGCAGCTGTCGCAGAACGTCGACTCGCTGATCGTCATCCTGAACGAGAAGCTGGAAGAAATCTACGAAGACGAATCCCTGATCGAATGGCTGCAGCACGCCGACGACGTGCTCAACAACGCCGTGGCCGGTATCGCCGAGATCATCAACGTGCCGGGCCATATCAACGTCGACTTCAACGACGTCAAGACCATCATGGGCGAGCAGGGCAAGGCCATGATGGGCACGGCCACCGCTTCCGGCGTCGACCGCGCCCGCATCGCGGCCGAACAGGCCGTCGCGTCGCCGCTGCTGGACGGCATCGACCTGTCCGGCGCGCGCGGCGTGCTCGTCAACGTCACGGCCAGCCGCGGCCTGAAGGGCAAGGAGATCAAGGAAGTCATGGCCGCCGTGCGCGCCTTCGCCGCGCCGGACGCGTCGATCGCCCAGGGCATCGCCTACGACGACGAAATGGGCGACGCCATCCGCGTCACCGTCGTCGCCACGGGCCTGGGCAAGGCCAAGAAGCACGTCCAGCTGGTGCCGCAGCAGATGCTGCGCACCGGTACCAACGGCGGCCTGAACCCGCAGGCGGCCCTGGGCGGCGGCGTCGGCTCGACCTCCGTCACGATGGGTGCCGGCATCGGCGCGGCCCAGTCCTTCGAAGGCATGAAGGCCCCGGCCGTGTGGCGCCGCGAATCGGCTTCCGAGCAGGTGCGCGCGATGGAGAAGAACGGCATGGAAACGTACGATATCCCTGCCTTCCTGCGCAAGCAGGCTGACTGAGGATTGCAGCGTTCGGATCAGCTTCCTGCGCAAGCAGGCTGACTGGGGATTGCAGCGTTCGACCACGGCCCCCACCGGGCCATGGCCGATCCAGCAAGATTGCCCGCCCTCTGGCATACTGCCGGCAGGGCAGACCGCGCCCGGGCGCGGTTTTTTTTCAGCTGAACATAATATCCAAGGAGTCACCATGACCATCAAGATCGGCGACAAGCTGCCGGAAGGCACGCTGTCCGAATACATCGAAGTCGAAACGGAAGGCTGCGCGCTGGGCCCGAACACGTTCAACGTGCAGGACCTGGTCAAGGGCAAGAAGATCGCCATCTTCGGCCTGCCGGGCGCCTACACCCCGACCTGCTCGGCCCAGCACGCGCCGGGCTACATCCAGAACGCCGACGCGCTGAAAGCCAAGGGCATCGACGAAATCTGGTGCATCTCCGTCAACGACGCCTTCGTCATGGGCGCCTGGGGCCGAGAACTGAAAGCCACCGGCACCGTGCGCATGCTGGCGGACGGCAACGCCGCCTTCACGAAAGCCCTGGGCCTGGACGCGGACTTCTCCAAGTTCGGCATGGGCACCCGCTCGCAGCGCTACTCGCTGCTGGTGGAAGACGGCGTCGTCAAGCAGCTGAACGTCGAGCAGGGCGGCAAGTTC
The DNA here is from genome assembly GCF_009720835.1 of Pseudoduganella buxea. Lineage (GTDB taxonomy): Bacteria > Pseudomonadota > Gammaproteobacteria > Burkholderiales > Burkholderiaceae_D > Rugamonas > Rugamonas buxea. Next base: position 110,686 of record NZ_WNKZ01000003.1, on the reverse strand, counting down.
GAAGTGTCGAACGCCGAGACGCTGTTGGGCCAGATCTAAGTCCTCGTTTCCTCACGAGAAAAAATGCCGCCTTTTTGGGCGGCATTTTTTTGGCACGTACGGGCTGGCGCCCTACGCGGCGGCCGTCTTTTTGCGGCTGCGCTTCTTCGGCGCCAGCATCACGCCGGTGCATGACGGCGCACCGCAACGGCAGGCAAAGGCTTTCTTGACAGCCGGCGTATGCCGCTCGTCGTAGATGAGGCCGTAGTTGTAGTTCAGTTCCTCGCCCTTGTCGATATCGCGCAGTGCGTGGATGTAGACGCGGCCATCCTCTTCCATCGCTTCGCAGTTCGGCTCGCACGAGTGGTTGATCCAGCGTGAATCGTTGCCGCCGGCGCCGCCGTCGATCAGCATGCCGTCGTTCAGGGTGAAGAAGAAGGTGTGGTTGATGGGGCCGCCTTTTTCCGCCGTGCGGCGGCAGGTTTCTTCCCAGTCCACCCGTTCGCCCGTGTATTCGATGATGCGGTCGCCCGCGCGAATCTTGCGGCGCGCGAACACGCCGTTGCCGTGGACCGGCGAGTGGTGCACTTCGTACAGGGGGGAGGGGGGCTTGGCGGGTTTGGTCATATTGAAATGATACCGCGACCATGGCCCGCACGTTTCACCGTTTCGCTTGCGCCGCCGTTTTCCATGCCGCCACTTCACCCTCCGTCGGCGCGCGCGTGGCGACGAGGCCCCAGCGGCCGTCCACTTCGCGCAGGATCGCCGTCTCGACGAAGTGGGCGATGCCGCCCCGCTCCAGCACGACGGCCAGGCAGCGCTCACCCGCGGCGGCCCCGACGAAGCGCGTCATCGGGCGCAATGGGCCGAAGACGGCGTCGGTTGCCGTGAACGGTTCGTCGCGGTCGGCCAGCCCGCCCACGCCCGCTTCGCCCCGGCCCAGCAGTTGCTGCGCCGGCAGGGGCAGTTCGTGCAGCAGGAGCGGCAGACGGGCGTCGGCGCAGTCGGCAGGGGCGGAAGGTTTGGCGGCGGCGGCGCCGGCCAGCAGAAGCAGCAGTATGGGCAAGGTTCTCATGCAGCCAGTGTAAGCCAGGGCGCCGGCCTGTTGACCTGACAATGTTGCAAGTCTTTGCGTACAATGATCAGCCCGGTACAACCATTGGATTTCCGTTGAAACAGCCCGCCAACGACAACCTGCACAGCATCTACGCGATGGTCGCCGCCGTCGCCATGTTTTCGCTGATGGATACGACGATGAAGCTGCTGGCGGCCCACTATCCGGCCATGCAGGTGACGGTGCTGCGCTCGTTCTCGTCGCTGCCGCTGGTGTGCGCGTGGGTGGCTTACCGGGGCCGCTTCGGCACCATCCTGAACGTGAACTGGAAGCTGCAGCTGCTGCGCGGCGCGCTGGGCATCGGCATGCTGACGATGTTCGCCTTCGCGCTCAAATCCATGCCGCTGGCCGAAACCTATTCCGTGTTCTTCATCGCGCCGGCCCTGATCACGGCGCTGTCCGTTCTGGTGCTGAAGGAGCGGGTCGACGCCATGCAGTGGCTGGCCATCGTCGTCGGCCTGGGCGGCGTGCTGGTGGTGCTGCGCCCGGAGGGCACCAGCTTCATTTCCGTCGCCGGCCTGGCCGTCCTGGGGTCGGCCGCCTGCTATGCCGTGTCGGCCATTGCCAGCCGCATCCTCAGTCGCACGGATTCGAACGAGCAGATCATGTTCTGGATCCTGATCATGATGGGTTGCGGCGCGCTGCCGCTGGCGTTGCCGGGCTGGGTGGCGCTGCGGCTGGAACACTGGCCCATCATCGCGGCGCTGGCCGTCACGGGCTTTCTCGGCCAGCTGGCCATCACGCGCGCCTTCAGCATGGGCAAGGCATCCGTCGTGGCGCCGTTCGAGTACACCGCCCTGGCCTGGGGCGTGGCGATCGACTGGGCCCTGTGGAATACCCTGCCCGATGGCTGGACCCTGGTGGGCGCGGCCATCATCATCGGCAGCGGCATCTACCTGGTGCGGCGCGAGGCCGTGCACAGCGAGGCCGAACACCCGTGAAACCCGCGCCTTGCCTTGCTTTTAACGCCGGCGGGGTGGGGAACGGCGTGGAGGGAAAGCCGCTATAATCGCGCAATGCTGAAACAACGTACGATCAATGAAATGGTGCGCACCACGGGTGTGGGCGTGCACTCGGGCACGAAGGTGGAACTGACCCTGCGGCCCGCACCGCCCGATACGGGCATCATCTTCTCGCGGGTGGACCTGAAGCCGCCCGTCGTCTTCCCCGTGGGGCCGATGGAAATCGGCGACACGCGCATGGCCACCGTGATGATCCGGGACGGCGCCCGCGTGTCCACCATCGAGCACCTGCTGTCTGCCTGCGCGGGCCTGGGCATCGACAACCTGTATATCGACGTGACGGCCGAGGAAATCCCCATCATGGACGGCTCGGCGTCGTCCTTCGTCTACCTGCTGCAGCAGGCCGGCCTGGCGGAACAGGAAGCGCCGAAGAAATTCATCCGCATCCTGAAGCCCGTCGAAGTGCGCGAGGGCGAGGGCGCCAGGGAAAAGTGGGCCCGGCTGGTGCCGCACGAAGGCTTCAAGCTGGACTTCTTCATCGAATTCAACCACCCCGCCGTGGATGGCACAGCGCAGCGCGCGCTGGTCGATTTCGGCGAGCAGTCGTATATCCAGGCCGTGGCGCGGGCCCGCACCTTCGGCTTCATGCAGGACGTGGAAATGCTGCGCGGGATCGGCCTGGCCCGGGGCGGCTCGCTGGAAAACGCCATCGTCATGGACGAATACCGCATCCTGAACCCGGACGGCCTGCGCTACGACGACGAGTTCGTGCGCCACAAGATCCTCGACGCCATCGGCGACCTGTATGTGATCGGCCATCCGTTGATCTGCGCCTACGAGGCGCACAAGTCCGGCCATGCGCTGAACAATATGCTGCTGCGCGCGCTGCTGGCCCAGCCGGATGCCTACGAGATCGTCACCTACAATTCGGCCGACGATGCGCCGCCGTCGTATGCACGGCAGATGGCCCAGGAATGGGCGTATAACTGAGCATATAACTGAGCGGCCGTGCGCGGCCGGCCTAGCGCCGGTTCGCCACCAGGTTCTTCAGCGCCGCGATCAGCGAGGCATTCTGCTTGGTCTGCTCCAGGGTCTGGCTCAGCTCCTCGAAGGAGTTGACGGCCGTCTCCGGCAGCAGCAGCTGGCGCCGCTCGACGGGCGGCGTCGACATGGCGCGCATCATCTGCACCTTCAGCTTGACCGTCTCGATCTGCCAGCCCTTGCGGGCCAGGGCTTCCTGCAATTTCGGTACTTGCTGCTTGAGCTTGGCGGCCACCGACGCGTTCGGCGTCGACAGCACCAGCACGCCGTCCTCGCAGGACAGGATCTCGCAGAAGCTGAACGCCGTGGGCAGCACGGCGGCGCAATCCTGTTGCAACTTCGCCATCCGCTGCACGGCCGGCAGCAGGGCCGCCAGGCGGTCGCTGCGGCGCAGGAAGTCCGTCGCCCCGACGGCTGTCCGGTTCTGGTTGAGAGAGTTGAATCGCATCGGCGAAACATATCATAGCCAGGGGCCCGCGCGCAGCAAATTTACCGGCCGGGCCGGCTTCCAGGCGGGCCGGACGGGGCGGAAGGCGCCGGCCGGTTTCTTACCAAATAAGCTATTGTGTTACGCATGGCAATCCCAACCTAAGCCCGCATGCTAAAATCATAGGTCTTTTGCCATCAGCGGAAGCCGACGAAGGTGAAGCACTGGGCAAGGTCGCGAAGCGGGCTTTTTTTAACGGCGTTTATTCAAGAATTCAAGCATGTCCTTACTGACCCAGATTTTCGGCAGCCGTAACCAGCGGTTGCTCAAGCAATACCAAAAAACGGTAAAAGCGATCAACGCACTCGAACCCGAGTACGAAAAGCTGTCGGATGCGGAATTGCAGGCCAAGACGCCCGCCTTCAGGCAGCGCATCGCCAATGGCGAAGCGCTCGACGACCTGCTGCCCGAAGCGTTCGCCGTTTGCCGTGAAGCGTCGAAGCGCGTCTTCAAGATGCGGCACTTCGACGTGCAGCTGCTCGGCGGCATGGTTTTGCACTTTGGCAAAATCGCCGAGATGCGCACGGGTGAAGGCAAGACCCTGACGGCAACCCTGCCGGCCTACCTGAACGCGCTGTCCGGCAAGGGCGTGCACATCGTCACGGTCAACGATTACCTGGCGCAACGCGATGCGGACACGATGGCCAAGCTGTACAGCTGGCTGGGCCTGAGCACGGGTGTCAACCTGTCGCAGATGGAACACAGCGCCAAGCAGCAGGCCTACGCCTCCGACATCACCTACGGCACCAACAATGAATTCGGCTTCGACTACCTGCGCGACAATATGGTGTTCGAAGTGGCGGGCCGCTCCCAGCGGGGCCTCAACTTCGCCATCGTCGATGAAGTCGACTCGATCCTGATCGACGAAGCGCGGACCCCCCTGATCATTTCCGGCCAGGCCGAGAACCACACGGACCTGTACCACAAGATCAACACCGTGCCACCCCAGCTGGTGCTGCAGGTGGGCGAGGAAACGCCGGACGGCAAGGGCAAGATCGAAGTGCCCGGCGACTACACGAAAGACGAAAAAGCGCACCAGGTGCTGCTGACGGAAGCGGGCCACGAAAAGGCCGAAGCCATCCTGACGCAGATGGGCCTGCTGCCGGAAGGCGCCTCGCTGTACGACTCGGCCAATATCACGCTGGTGCACCACCTGTACGCGGCCCTGCGCGCCCACGCGCTGTACCACAAGGACCAGCATTACGTCGTGCAGAACGGCGAAGTCGTCATCGTCGACGAATTCACGGGCCGCATGATGACGGGCCGCCGCTGGTCCGATGGCCTGCACCAAGCCGTCGAGGCGAAAGAAGGCGTACGCATCCAGAACGAGAACCAGACCCTGGCCTCGATCACGTTCCAGAACTATTTCCGCATGTACGGCAAGCTGGCCGGCATGACGGGTACGGCCGACACGGAAGCCTACGAATTCCAGGAAATCTACGGCCTGGAAACGGTCGTGATTCCGCCGAACCGGCCGTCGGCCCGCAAGGACAAGCAGGACCAGGTCTACAAGTCGGCGCAGGAAAAATACGGTGCCATGCTCAACGATATCCGTGACTGCTACGAACGGGGCCAGCCCGTGCTGGTGGGCACGACGTCGATCGAGAACTCCGAACTGCTGGCGTCGATCCTGACGAAGGCCAAGCTGCCGCACAATGTGCTGAACGCGAAACAGCACGCCCGCGAAGCGGAAATCATCGCCCAGGCCGGCTCGCCGCAGGCCATCACGATCGCCACCAACATGGCCGGTCGCGGTACCGACATCGTGCTGGGCGGTAACGTCGAGAAGCAGGTCCAGTTCGTCGAAGCCGATCCGGCCCTGTCGGACGCGGAAAAAACGGCCCAGGCCGCCAAGCTGCGCGACGGCTGGCAGGCCCTGCACGAGAAGGTGGTGGCGGCCGGCGGCCTGCACATCATCGGCACCGAGCGGCACGAATCGCGTCGCGTCGACAACCAGCTGCGTGGCCGTTCCGGCCGCCAGGGCGACCCGGGCTCGTCCCGCTTCTACCTGTCGCTGGACGATCCGCTGCTGCGCATCTTCGCCGGCGACCGCGTGCGCGCCATCATGGACCGCCTGAAGATGCCGGAAGGCGAACCGATCGAGGCGGGCATCGTGTCGCGCTCGATCGAGTCGGCCCAGCGCAAGGTCGAGGCCCGCAACTTCGACATCCGCAAGCAACTGCTGGAATACGACGACGTCGCCAACGACCAGCGCAAGGTCATCTACCAGCAGCGTAACGAGCTGCTGGAAGCGACCGAGATTTCCGAGATGATCCAGAACCTGCGCCACGGCGTGTTCACCGACATCGTGCGCGAGTACGTGCCGGCCGAGTCGGTCGAGGAACAGTGGAATGTGCCGGCCCTGCAGGCCACCCTGGCTTCCGAGTGGCAGATCGACCTGCCGCTGACGACGATGCTGGAGAAGGAAACCAACCTGACCGACGAGGACATCGTCGAGCGCGTGGTGGCCGCGGCCGATGCGCAGTACCAGGCCAAGATCGATATCGTCGGCAAGGAAGCCTTCGGCGGCTTCGAGCGCAATGTCATGCTGCAAAGCGTCGACAGCCACTGGCGCGAACACCTGGCCGCGCTGGATCACCTGCGCCAGGGCATCCACCTGCGCGGCTATGCGCAGAAGAACCCGAAGCAGGAATACAAGCGCGAGGCCTTCGAGCTGTTCGGCCAGATGCTTGACATGATCAAGAACGAAGTGGTGAAGATGGTCATGACGGTGCGTATCCAGTCCCGCGAGGAAGTGGAAGCGGCCGAAGCGGCCATGGCCGCCTCGGCGGCGCACCTGGAAAACGTGCACTACCAGCACGCCGACTTCAACCCGAACGCGGCGCCCGAAGAACTGCTGGCACCGCTGGCGTCGCCCGCGAACATGCCGGAAGTGGGCATCAGCGCCGGTGTCAAGGTGGGCCGCAACGACCCATGCCCTTGCGGCAGCGGCAAGAAATACAAGGCTTGCCACGGCAAGCTGGCGTAAGCCGGGAACGTTGCATGGAAAACCGGGGCCTGCGTGCCCCGGTTTTTTATTGTCCGTCGTCGACGTCGTCCGTCGCACAAGCTCTTGCATTCGAATTCACGAAACGTTGCGGGAATGCGGCGTACGACCGTGCTAATCAGGGGGCGGCACTGGTATTGCTGGCAGGAACAACTTGCTGTTTGCTAGACTGAATGTGAACCAAAATCATTCTAAACTTTACATTCAGTCATCATGTCCCTGTTCCGTCGCCTGTCAATCAAGGCCAAGCTGATGCTCAGCATGGGTCTTTGCCTGCTGTTGTTCATCATCATTTCGTCCACCCTCAGCGTCACGCTAAGCAGCGCCAACACGCGCCAGCGCGTCGTCGACTCGGAGCTGCCTGCGCAGGTGGGCGAGATCCGTAACGATATCCTGAAGCAGATCGCCGAGCCGCTGACGGTGTCGCGTACCCTGGCGCACGATACCTTCCTGCAGGCATGGGAAGACGCCGGCACCCCGGAGGAGGGCCTGGCCGCCTGGAATTCCTACGCCAAAAGCATCAAGGCGATGACGAATGCGGCATCGATCTTCTGGGTGTCGGCCGAGAGCGGCAAGTACTTCTCCGAAAAAGGCTATGAACGAACGGTGTCGAAATCCGTGCCGGACGACAGCTGGCTGTACAACTTCATCGGCAGCGGCGTGCCGTATCGCCTGGACCTGAGCAAGAACCCCGGTTCGGACGCCCTGATGCTGTTCATCAATACGCGCGTACAGACGCCGGGCGGCAAGCTGGCCTCGGCCGGCCTGGGGCTGTCGGCCGAAAAGCTGGCGCAAACCATTCGCGGCTACCGCCTGGGCCAGTCCGGCTTCGTCTATCTGGTCGATGCCGGCGGCACCATCCTGATTCACAAACACAAGGAACTGGCGGACGGCAAGCACGGCGTCGGCGACCAGGCCGGCTTCACGCCTGACCTGACCAAGAAGCTGATGGGCCGCGAGAAGTTCGCCCACGCCACCTATGACAGCGCCGACGGCACCCAGTTCGTGGCTTCGTCCTTCGTGCCGGAACTGAACCTGTATGTCGTGGCCGAAGTGCCGGAAGCGGAAGTGCTGGGCAATATCGTGCGCTCGGCGATGACGTCGGCCTTGATCGCCGCGCTGGTCGGCGGCGGCATCGGCATGGTCGCCATCTGGCTGATCGCCCGCGCCGTTGCCGCCCCCGTCATGGGCGCCGCCCGCATGCTGGAGGATATCGCCAGCGGCGACGGTGACCTGAGCCGCAAGATGCCTGTGACGAGCCAGGACGAAATCGGTGCGCTGGCCATGGCCTTCAACCGCTTCGTCTCCTCGCTGGGCGGCACCATCGCCGAAGTGCGCGACAGCACGTCCGTCATCGCCACGGCCAGCAGCGAGATCGCCAGCGGCAACCTGGACCTGTCCGGCCGCACGGAAGCGCAAGCGTCCAGCCTGCAGGAAACGGCAGCCGCGATGGAAGAGCTGACGACGACGGTGCGCCAGAACGCCGACAACGCGCTGCAGGCCAACCGCCTGGTGGCGGCGACGGCCCAGTCGGCCCAGAAGGGTGGCGACGTCGTCACCCAGGTGGTGCGCACGATGGCCGAGATTTCGGACAGCTCGCGCAAGATCGGCGACATCATCGGCGTCATCGACGGCATTGCATTCCAGACCAATATCCTGGCCCTGAACGCGGCCGTCGAAGCGGCCAGGGCCGGCGAGCAGGGGCGCGGTTTCGCCGTCGTCGCCAGCGAAGTGCGCAACCTGGCCCAGCGTTCGGCCGCGGCCGCCAAGGAAATCCGCGAACTGATCCTCGACTCCGTCGGCAAGGTGGAAACGGGCAGCGCGCTGGCCGATGGTGCCGGCGCGGCCATGACGGAAATCGTCCGTTCCGTGCAGGAAGCGGAAACCCTGATGAAGCAGATCGCCCAGGCCAGCCAGGAGCAGAGCCAGGGCATCGGCCAGGTCAACCAGAGCGTGGCCCAGATGGATGACGCCACCCAGCAGAACGCGGCGCTGGTCGAACAGGCCGCCGCCGCGGCCGGCTCGCTGCAGGAGCAGGCCCGCAGGCTCGAACAGGTCGTCGGCACCTTCAAGCTCGAAGCCTGACCGCTGGCGCCCCCGGCGCCTCGCCCCCCAAAACGCCGTCACCCCGCGGCGTTTTTTCATTGGCGCTGTGCCCCGGTCGCAAGGAACTTGTTGGCTCGACCATTGTCATACCGTAAGTTTGCATGAGCCACGACGGAGGCGAGCAGGGAAATCGACGCGTACGCGGCGGTGCGGACGCAATGCCTGGCCTGGCTCTCTTTGTCAGGTGCCTGACACCGAACCGGCCGTGCTCAGTCGGCGGCGGGCGTCAAGTGGGGATGCTCCGCCAGGTGGTTGGCGAGGGAGGTTTGCAGCTTGGCGATGGCGTCGTCGAGGATGGGGATGTGTTCGTTGACCCGGTCGACCAGCTCCTGGAAGCCGTCGGCCTGGTAGCGTTTCAGGCGGTCGAGCTGGTCCTGGCGGAAGGTTTCCATGTCGCGCAAGCCGTCCTGCAGCACCGCCAGCACGCGCACTTCGCTGGGGGGCGGCGTCCAGGCGTCGGGTTGTCTGACTGCGCCGTAGCGGGCCAAGATGGGCGCGTCGATGGCGTCGTTTTTGACGCGCAGCTTTTCTTCCCGCGCGAAGGCCAGCACCGTTGCGGCGTCGACCATGCTGACGGGGCAGCCTTCGTCATGCAGCAGCAGGCCAATGCGTTCGGCCTCGATGCCGGCTATCGCCACGCAGGCGCGGCCCTGGACCAGCGTGACGCCCTGCTTGCCCAGCCAGCCCAGCAGTTCATCGCCGTCGTACCCGAGCGCCTTGGTCTTGAGCTTGCCACCGGCCAGCAGCGCCACGTCCAGCTTGCGTTTGCCCGCCTTGATACCGATCCACGTCGTCACATCCACTCCTTTCCGGCTTCGCTCAAGACGGGAGTATAGGCGAGCGGACGCAAAAAAGCCCGGCACATGGCCGGGCTCGGGTGCAGCGTGAAGCGATTACTGCAAGGTCAGGATGACCTTGACGGTGTCGTCCACGGCCGACTTGTCGATATAGCCAATGGCTTTCGGATCGTCCGCCACGGCCTTCTTCACTTCGGCGTTCGACTTGAACTCCTTCGGCTCGGCCGTGGCCTTGCCCGTAAAGACCAGCTTGGACCAGATGGCTTTCACCTGGCCGGCATCCTTGTCCGTTACCTTCTTGTAGAAGTCGTTGCGGATGGCGGAACCTTCGGCCTGGTCGATCGGCGTGAACATCGTCGATTTACCGAGGAAGAACTGGGCGGCCTGTTCCGAGAACATGCGGCTGGCCGGGTTCTTGGCGCTGACGATGACGACGGTCTCGGCGCTGGCTGGCAGGGCGGCCGCGGCGAAGGAAAGGGCGATCAGGGAAGACAGAATTTTTTTCATGAATAATTAATCCTTAGAACACGAAGTCCACGCCGGCGGCGACGACGGTAACTTTCTTGCCGACACCCGCGGGGGTCACGTCGATCAGGTAGCCATTCTTGGCACCGGGCTTGACGCGGTCGACCTGCACCTTCAAGGCGGCCGACTTGGCGAAGTCCCAACGCACGCCGACCAGGTCGGACGACTGCGAGCCACCGGCCAGCAGGTTCTTCACGCCGGCGTTCAGGGCCGGGATGCGGGCCAGCGCGGCCGGTACCGTGATGGCGGCACCCTTGCCGTCATACTTGGCGTGGGCGTAGTACGGCAGGACCTTGCCGAAGCGGTAGCCGGCCATCGTGTACCAGGCATTGCTTTCCGACAGGTAGACAGGTTCCTTGGCGCGGCGCATGCCGTACTCGGCCTGCACGACGATATTGTTCCAGTCCGCTAGCAGGCCGACGGACGTGAACGCCATGCGCTTGCCTTCGGAGATGCTGATGTCGTCGGCCAGCTGGCCGAAACCGATGCTGGTCAAGGTGTTCGTCAGCGAGTTGATTGCCTTGACGTCGGTGGCTTTCAGCTTGCCTTGCACGTGGGCGAAGCGCAGGGTCACGGGACCGTGTTCGGCGCTCAGAGCGAAGCCGCCGGCAGGTGCCTGGAAGCGCGGTTCGCTGTGGTCGGCGGCCACGAAGGACTTGCCGCGGGCGATACCCACAACGGCCTGGGCCGTCACGTTGGTGTCGCCGAAGCTGTGCTGCCAGTTGATGTCGGCGCCGTCCAGGTTTTCAATGATGTTCTGACCGTACATCTCGACCGGCGGACGCATCATCGTGTTGGCATAGCCGACGTTCTGGTAATCGGAAATCAGGAAGGCGGGCACGACAACGCGGCCCACGCGCACGGACACTTCGTCGCTGACCTTGTACTTCACAAAAGCCCAGGCCAGCTCCGTCGTGAAGCTGTCGCCCGTGGTCTTGCGGGACAGTATCTGCGTCGTGGCGGACAGCTTGTCGCTCAGGGTATAGGTGGCTTGCAGGCCCAGGTTCGAATCCAGGCCGAAGGTGCTGGTGCCAGCCGTGCCTTCGCGTTGGTTGCCACGGGTGAAGCGCGCGTCTTCCGTGTTGCTCTTGGCGGCGGCCAGGGTACCGAAACCGCTGATGGTCAGCTTGTCGCTGCCGAGCGTCGCTGCGTGGGCCTGTGCCAGGTTCAGGGCACCCAGGATGGATGCAACTAACAGTTTTTGTTTCATGCTGAACTATTCCGATCGAGATGATTTTTGAGTGTTTGGTACTGCTGTGTCGTGCATCCGCTGCGGGGGTTGGGGGAGCGGCTGTTACAGGACATCGTGCATGCAGTAGCTACCATAGTGGATATTGCTGAGAAGCATCAATAAGTATTTCCAAATGGATAGATTTTTGCAAACTTTATGTCGCATTTTGGTGAAATCGCCGTCCTGGACAAGGTTCCGATGCCCGGAACTGGTGCATCCCGGACAAGTCCGCGGTGTCGCCATGGCAGGGCCGCAATGTAAAAAGCCCGGCACGAAGCCGGGCTTTTCGGTACTGCCAGTATGTAAGTCGATTACTGCAGTGTCAGGATGACCTTGACGCTGTCGTCCACGGCCGACTTGTCGATATAGCCGATGGCTTTCGGGTCGTCCGCCACGGCCTTCTTCACTTCGGCATTCGACTTGAACTCCTTCGGCTCGGCCGTGGCCTTGCCGGTAAACACCAGCTTGGACCACAGGGCCTTGACCTGGCCGGCGTCCTTGTCCGCCACCTTCTTGTAGAACTCGTTGCGGATGGCCGAACCTTCAGCCTGGTCGATGGGCGTGAACATGGTCGACTTGCCGAGGAAGAACTGGGCGGCCTGTTCCGAGAACATGCGGCTCGCCGGGTTCTTGGCGCTGACGATGACGACGGTTTCGGCCGCGGCAGGCAGGGCTGCCGTCGTCAGGGCGAGTGCCAGCAGGGCGGTGATTTTTTTCATGATTGAATCTCCTTAGAACACGAAGTCGACGCCAGCGGCGACGACGGTGACACCCTTGCCGGCGACTTTCTCGTCGCGCAGGAAGCCATTGTTCGAACCGGACTTGACGCGGTCGACCTGCACCTTCAGGGCCGCCGATTTGGCGAAGTCCCAGCGCACGCCGATGGTGTCGGAGGATTGATCGCCGCCGGACAGCAGGCCCTTGACGCCGGCGTTCAGGGCCGGGATGCGGGCCAGCGCGGCCGGGGTCTGGATGACCGAACCCTTGCCGTCGTATTTGGCGTGGGCGTAGTAAGGCAGCACCTTGCCGAAGCGGTAGCCGGCCATCGTGTACCAGGCGTTGCTGTCGGTCAGGTAGACGGGTTCCTTGGCGCGGCGCATGCCGTATTCGGCCTGCACGACGATATTGTTCCAGTCCGCCAGTACGCCGAAGGACGTGAAGGCGATGCGCTTGGCCTGGCCAACGCTGATGTCCTGGCCCAGCTGGCGGAAGCCGACGGCGGCCAGGGTATTGCTCAGCGATTCGATGATGACGGCGTCGTTCACTTCCAGCTTGGCCTGTACGTGGGCAAAACGCAAGGTGACAGGGCCGTGTTCGGCGCTGATGGCAAAGCCGGCCGTCGGGGCCTGGTAACGCAGCTCGCTCTGGTTGGTCGACACATAGGTCTTGCCACGGGCAATGCCGACGACGGCCTGAGCCGTGACATTGGTGTCGCCGAAACCGTGCTGCCAGTTGATGTCGGCGCCGTCGGCCGTCTCGATGATGTTCTGGCCGTACATTTCAACCGGCGGACGCATCATCGTGTTCGCATAGCCGACGTTCTGGTAGTCCGAGATCAGGAAGGAAGGCACCACCACGCGGCCCACGCGCACGGCCACTTCGTCGCTGACGTTGTACTTCACGAAGGCCCATGCCAGTTCCGTCGTGAAGCTGTCGCCCGTCGTCTTGCGCGACAGGATCTGCGTCGTCGCCGACAGCTTGTCGTCGAAGGTGTAGGTAGCCTGCAGGCCCAGGTTCGAGTCGAGGCCGAAGGTGTTGGTACCGGCCGTGCCTTCGCGCTGGTTGGCGCGGGTGAAGCGGGCATCTTCCGTATTGCTCTTGGCGGCCGCCAGGGTGCCGAAGCCGCTGATGGTCAGCTTGTCGCTGCCCAGGGTGGCGGCGCCGGCGTTTGCCATGGCGAAGGTGCCGAGCAAGGCGGCGACGAGTGCATTGTGTTTCATGATTATTCCGATGGTAATAACGTGTCAGGGCTTGCCCGGCTGAGGCATGGATGCCGCACGACCGTTCGCAAATGAAGGTGCAACTTTACCGGCGGAAATGAATTCCATCAATAAATATTTCTGTATGGATATATTTTAGGAAATCTTCTGTCGTATTTTCGTGAACTGTTTGGGATTGAAGTAATTCGGTGGGAAGGCGGAACGAAAAAGCCCGGCACAAGGCCGGGCTTGGAAGATGTTGGCAGCGATTACTGCAGGGTCAGGATGACCTTGACCGTATCGTCCACGGCCGACTTGTCGATATAGCCGATGGCTTTCGGGTCGTCCGCGACGGCCTTCTTCACGTCCGCATTGGACTTGTATTCCTTGGGTTCGGACGTGGCCTTGCCGGTAAACACGAGCTTCAACCAGCCGGCCTTGACCTGGCTGGCATCCATGTTCGACACCTTCTTATAGAAGTCGGTGCGGATGGCCGAGCCTTCGGCCTGGTCGATCGGCGTGAACTGCGACGATTTACCGAGGAAGAACTGGGCGGCCTGCTCCGAGAACATGCGGCTGGCCGGATTCTTCGGGCTGACGATGACGACCGTCTCGGCGGCCGCCGGGAACGCCGCGGCGGCGATGGCGGCCAGCAGCAGGGAGGACAATACTTTTTTCATGTGAAATTCCTTAGAAGACAAAGTCTACGCCGGCAGCGACGACGGTAACGTTCTTGCCCACACCGGCTGGTGTCACGTCGATCAGGAAGCCGCTCTTGGCGCCTGGCTTGACGCGGTCGACCTGCACTTTCAGCGCAGCCGACCGGGCGAAGTCCCAGCGCACGCCGACCGTGTCGGTCGACTGCGAACTGCGGGCGACAGCACCCTGCAACGCGGCGTTCAGCGCGGGAATGCGTGCCAGACCGGCCGGCACGACAATGTTCGATCCCTTGCCGTCGAACTTGGCATGGGTGTAGTAAGGCAGCACCTTGCCGAAGCGGTAGCCGACCAGCGTGTACCACGCGTTACTCTCGGTCAGGTAGACGGGCTCCTTGCCGCGGCGCATGCCGTATTCGGCCTGCACGAGGATGTTGTTCCAGTCAGCCAGCACGCCGAACGAGGTGAACGACATGCGCTTGCCCTCGGTCAGCGACACATCGTCGGCCAGCTGGGGGAAGCCGACCGCGCGCAGCGTCTTCGTCAACGAATTGAGGGTGGCGGCATCGCCCAGCTTGAAGTCCGCCTGGGTGTAGCCCAGCCGCAGCGTTACCGGGCCATGCTCGGCGCTGATCGACACGGCACCGGTCGGCGCCTGGAAATGCCCTTCGGAGTGGTTGCTTGCCAAATACGATTTGCCACGGCCGACGCCGACGGCAGCCTGGGCAGTCACATTGGTGTCGCCGAAGCTGTGCTGCCAGCTGACGTCCGCGCCATCGATGTTTTCCAGGTTCACCTGGCCGTACATCTCGACCGGCGGACGCATCATCGTGTTGGCATAGCCGACGTTCTGGTAATCGGAAATCAGGAAGACCGGCGTGACCACGCGGCCTGCACGCACGGCGATTTCGTCGCTCAGCTTGTACTTGATGAAGGCCCAGCCCAGTTCGGTCGTGAAGCTCTCGCCCGTCGACTTGCGCGACAGGATCTGGGTGGTGGCTGACAGTCTGTCGCTGAGCGTATAGGTGGCCTGCAGGCCCAGGTTCGAATCCAGGCCGAATGTCGTCGTGCCGGCGGTACCTTCACGCTGGTTGGAACGGGTAAAGCGGGCATCCTCGGTGTCGCTGCGGGCAGCAGCCAAGGTGCCGAAGCCGCTGATGGTCAGTTTGTCATTGCCCAAGGTGGCAGCTTGCACGGGGGCCAGGCCCAGCGCGGTCAGAATCGATGCGGCTAACAGAGTGTGTTTCATGCGGACGGGTTCCTTTTGTCGAGTGATGCCTGCAGGGAGTTTCCGTGTGGCATCGAAGCTCTACAATAAGTTGGTTGCTGAGCGGCATCAATCGAATCGCACGCAAACTTGTCTCCTCGAAAATGTTCTGTCGCATTTTGTGAACTATTCGCTGTAAAAATGTGAGCACTTCGACACAGTTGCCTCGTCTTTACTGGCCACAATGGCATCGCGCCGACGGCCCTTGCCGCCGAATGCCGCCTGCTTTCCACAGCGATTACAATAGCGCTTCGATTAACCAGATCAAATGAATAACACCATGGCCGTCAACTCTCCCATTCCTGTCGCCGCCGACCTGAAGCCCGTCGCCGGTATCGAAATCGGCTATGCCCAGGCCGGTATCAAGAAGCCGAACCGCAAGGACGTGCTGGTGATGCGGCTGGCCGAGGGCGCCACCGTGGCGGGCGTCTTCACCCTGAACCGCTTCTGCGCGGCGCCGGTGCAGATCTCGAAGGAAAACCTGGCGGCGGCCAAGGCCGGCGGCAAGCCGGTGCGGGCGCTGCTGATCAACACGGGTAACGCGAACGCGGGCACGGGCGAGAGCGGCCTGGCCAATGCCCGCGCCACCTGCGCGGCGCTGGCAAGCGAGCTGGGGCTGGACGCCCAGCAGATCCTGCCGTTCTCCACCGGCGTCATCCTGGAGCCGCTGCCCGTCGAGAAGATCAAGGCAGGCCTGCCTGCCGCCGTGCAGAACCTGCAGGCGGACAACTGGTTCAACGCGGCCGAAGCCATCATGACCACCGACACGCAGCCGAAGGCAGGCTCGCGCACCGTGACGATCGCCGGCCACACCGTTACCCTGACGGGCATCAGCAAGGGCGCCGGCATGATCAAGCCGAACATGGCGACGATGCTGGGCTATCTGGCCTTCGACGCGAAAGTGGCCCAGCCCGTGCTGGAGCAGCTCGTCAAGGAAGCGGCCGACCAGTCGTTCAACTGCATCACCATCGATGGCGACACGTCCACCAACGATTCGTTCATGCTGATCGCCACCGGCGCCGGCACCCTGGAAGTGAACTCGGTCGACTCGGCCGAATACCGCGAGCTGGCCGCCGCCGTGACGGAACTGTCCGTGTTCCTGGCCCAGGCCATCATCCGCGACGGCGAAGGCGCCACCAAGTTCATCACCATCCGTGTGGAAGAGGGCGAATCGGTGGAAGAGTGCCGCAAGATCGCCTACTCGATCGGCCACTCGCCGCTGGTCAAGACGGCCTTCTTCGCCTCCGACCCGAACCTGGGCCGCATCCTGGCCGCGATCGGCTACGCCGGCGTGGAGCTGGACGTGTCGAAGATCGACATGTGGCTGGACGACGTGTGGGTGGCGAAGGCAGGCGGACGCAATCCCGACTACAAGGAAGAAGACGGCCAGCGCGTCATGAAGCAGAGCGAGATCACGGTGCGCGTCAAGCTGGCGCGCGGCAGCGCCGCCGCCGTCGTCTACACCTGCGACCTGTCGCACGACTACGTGTCGATCAACGCCGACTACCGCTCCTGATGGCGTCGCTGGAAATGTTCCTGGCCCGCGCCGAGCGGGTGCTCGCCCGGGTCGAAGCGCTGCTGCCGCCGGCGGTGGCGGCGCCGCACTGGGATGCCGCGACGGCCTTCCGCTGGCGCAAGCGGCACGGCGTGGCAGGCAGCACGGGCTGGCTGCAGCCGGTGGCGCATGCCTCGCGCATCGCGCTGGACGACCTGCACAATGTGGGCAGCCAGAAGGCCCAGATCGAGCAGAACACCTTGCAGTTCGTCACGGGCCGGCCGGCCAACAATGTGCTGTTGACGGGCGCACGCGGCACGGGCAAGTCCTCGCTGATCAAGGCCTGCCTGAACCGCTTCGCCGCCCAGGGCCTGCGCCTGATCGAAGTGGACAAGGCCGATCTGGCCGACCTGCCGGACATCATCGATCTGGTGGCCGGACGGCCGGAGAAGTTCGTCGTGTTCTGCGACGATTTGTCGTTCGAGGAAGGCGAGAGCGGCTACAAGGCGCTGAAGGTGGCGCTGGACGGGTCCATCACGGCGCAGTCGGACAACGTGCTGATCTACGCCACGTCGAACCGCCGCCACCTGATGCCCGAGCGCATGTCGGACAATGCCAGCTACCGCCACGACGAGGACGGCGACCTGCACCCGGGCGAGACGGTGGAGGAGAAAATCTCGCTGTCCGAGCGCTTCGGCCTGTGGCTGTCGTTCTACCCGTTCAAGCAGGACGACTACCTGGACATCGTGGCGCACTGGCTGGCGTCGTTCGGCTGCACGCCGGAACAGATCACGGACGCCCGTGGCGACGCGCTGCGCTGGGCGCTGCAACGGGGCTCGCGTTCCGGCCGCGTGGCCTGGCAGTTCGCCCGCGACTACGCCGGCAAGCTGCCATGAGCGGCGCGCAGGCAAGCGCACCGGCGCGGCCCGTGGATGTCGCCGTCGGCATCCTGATGAAGCCGAACGGCGACGTGCTGCTGGGCCAGCGCCCGGCCGGCAAGCCCTATGCGGGCTACTGGGAATTCCCCGGAGGCAAAGTCGATCCGGGCGAAACCATCCTGGAGGCGCTGAAGCGCGAGTTCATGGAGGAACTGGGCATCGAAGTGCTGTCGGCCGACGAGTGGTGCGGCGTCGAGCACGTGTACGAACACGCCCACGTGCGCCTGCATTTCTTCATCAGCCGCGAGTGGCGCGGCGAACCGCAAAGCCTGGAAAACCAGGCTTTTGCCTGGCAGGGCGTGGTCAGCGTCGAACCGCTGCTGCCGGCCACCATCCCGCTGCTGGAGTGGATACACCGCTGACACGCAGCCGCATCCGGATTGGAAGTCAGGGCGCTTGCGCTATTTCGGCTCGTCGTCCAGCGGGTCGAGCGGGTCGGCAGGGGCGGCGCCGGGAATGGCGTATTTCTCCTCGGCCCAGGCGCCCAGGTCGATTTGCTTGCAACGTTCGGAACAGAAGGGGCGGAACTTGTTTTTCTCCGTCCACTCCACTTTCTTGCCGCAGGTAGGACAGTCAACGACGGTAGGCATGATTCAACTGATAAGAGACAGGATTAAAAGGCGGGCAGGTCAAAAGGCGCACAGGGTCAGCTCGAACGGCACGTCCGCTTCCAGCGGCTTCGGTTTCAGGTCGCCGCCCTGGGTGGTGAAACGCACCCACAGCATGTACTTGTTGGCCGAGATTTCCGGGATGGCGCCGAGCGTGTCGTCCACCGTCAGCCGCAGCATCTGGTAGACCTTACCTTGCAGCATCTGCTGGTAGCTGCCCGTGTTGGCGATCATTTTCTTCGGCGCGCCGGAATCGCGCAGCAGGCGCAGCACGAGGGCCAGCGCCTCGAACAGGGGCGACAGGGGTGCGAACCACGTCATGATGTCGCCGAAGCGCTGCTCGGCCGGACGCTGCTGCCACGCATAGTAGGACGGCAGGTCGAAGTCGCAGGCGCCGCCGGGGATGATGGTGCGGCCCCGGATGCTCATCAGCCACTCGTTGTCGCGCACGTTCTGGCCCGTCTTGCCCTGGCTGGCGATCAGCGCGGCGGATACGCCGTCGACCTCGTTCAGCACGGCGTCCAGCATGTCCGTCTGCACGTTCGGATTCGAGCGGTAGCCCAGCAGGGTCTGGCGCTGGCGCTCCAGTTCCTGCAGCAGGTCGGACTTCAGGTCGGCGCGGCCGGCCACCTCGAGCATGTCGAAGATGGTGGACAGCGCCACGTGGTGTTGCATCGGGTGCTCGTGGTGCACAAAGAACTTGAATTTTTCGTACAGGTCTTCCAGCCGCAACAACGTGCGTATGCGCTCGTTGAAAGGATATTCATAGACGATCAAAGTGAATCCCTCTGTTGGTGGACCGGTGGGGCCGAACTCGAAAACGGCGGGGAACTCGGAAACGGCACCAGCGACGCAGCATGCGGCACAACGGACAGGCAAGGAAGCCCAGTTCAGCTTTCCCGAGAACCCTGAAAGAATTCTCGTGATTCTGAACCATGAGAAGCAAAAATACAAACGTTGTTAATTGTTTCTCGCGGCCGCGGCGGCCATTTCGCCGTAAAGGGCATGCAAACGGTCGACCTGCGGTGCAAGCCGGGCCAGGTCGCCGCCGTTGTCGATGACGTCGTCGGCCGCCGCCAGGCGGACCTGGCGCGGCACCTGGGCCGCCATGATGGCCTGGACCTGCTCTGCCGGCAGGCCGTTGCGGGCCATGACGCGGGCCAGTTGTACATCCTCCGGGCAATCGACCACGAGCACACGGTCCAGCCGGTCGCGCCACGTGCCCGACTCGACCAGCAGGGGAATGTCGAAGATGACGTAGGGCGCTGTGCCCAGCAGGCTGGCGGCATAGACGGCATCGCGGATCATCGGGTGCAGGATGGCTTCCAGCCGGGCCTTGGCGGCCGGGTCGGAAAACACCAGCGCGCGCATCCTGCTCCGGTCCAGCGCGCCGGCCGCGTCGGCGAAACGCGGACCGAACGCGGCCAGCACGGCCGGCATCGCGGCGCCGCCGGCCACCGTCAGGTTGCGGGCGATCTGGTCGGTGTCGACGATGTCGACGCCCCGTTCGGCGAACAGGCGCGCCACGACGCTCTTGCCGCTGCCGATGCCGCCCGTCAGGCCGACGGTGAAGCGGGGACGGCCGCTCATGCGCCGCCCAGCAAGGTGGTGGTGAAGCCGGCGATGGGGCCGCCGAACAGCAGCGCGATCATGCCGGCGGCCGCCAGGTAAGGCCCGAACGGGATCGGGTTGCCGCGCCCCCGCCTGGCGAACACGATCAGGCCGATGCCCACCAGCGCGCCGACGATGGAGGACAGCAGGATAATGGTCGGCAGCATGGTCCAGCCCAGCCACGCGCCCAGCGCGGCCAGCAGCTTGAAGTCGCCGTAGCCCATGCCTTCCTTGCCAGTGGCCAGCTTGAACAGCCAGTAGACGGTCCACAGCACCAGGTAGCCGGCGGCCGCGCCGATGACGGCATCGGCAAGCGGCACGAAGGTGCCGTTGATGTTGACCAGCAGGCCGGCCCACAGCAGCGGATAGGTCAGGTCGTCCGGCAGCAGCTGGGTATCGGCGTCGATAAAGGTCAGCGCGATCAGCAGGAAGGCGAACAGCAGGGTGGCCAGGCCCATCAGGCCACTGCCGAACTGCCAGACCAGCAATGCCGACAGCAGGCCCGTGAAGGCTTCCACGACGGGGTAGCGGGCCGAGATCTTCGCCTTGCACTGGCTGCACTTGCCGCGCAGCGCCAGCCAGCTGATGACGGGTATGTTTTCCAATGCGGTGATGTGGTGGCCGCAGTGGGGGCAGGCCGAGCGGGGCAGCACCAGGTCGAAGCGCGCCGTGTGCGGCAGCGGCTGGCCCGATTCGGCGGCCACATAGTTATCCGACTCGCGCTTCATCATTTCCGGAATGCGGTAGATGACGACATTGAGGAAGCTGCCCACCAGCAGGCCGAAGATACCGGCGAGGATGGCGGCGGGGAGGGTGTTGGGCGGGGCGAAGAGGTAGAGGTCTTGGAGCATGGTTGTCGTTTCGTCGGATGGTACCCGGATGAGAGCGAAGCTTACACCACCGCCGCGGCGCCGTGCTTCCGCCCGCAGGCCCGGTGGCATACAATCGGCGCTCTCTTTGTGGGTCATGGCGGAAGAACAGTATGGCGAAAGCGCGACAGGATGGCTCGGACAACGACGCGGCGCAACGGCGCGTGCAAATGGCGGACATCGCGCGGCTGGCCGGCGTGTCGACGGCGACCGTGTCGCGCGCCTTGAATCACAGTCCCCTCGTCAGCGAAGAAACCCGGCGCCGCATCCTCGAACTGGCCGCGTCGCTGAAGTACTCGATCAACATCGGCGCGCAGAACCTGCGCCTGAAGCAGAATCGTACGATCAGCGTGCTGATTCCGTTCGACCGCAAGATCCACCAGAACCTGACGGACCCGTTCCTGCTCGCGATGCTGGGCAGCCTGGCCGACGCCCTCACGGAACAGGGCTTCGACATGCTGTTCTCGCGTATCGCCACGGACGAACTGGGCGCCGCCGCGGCAGCCCCGTTCGATTCGGGCCGTGTCGTCGGCATCATCCTGGTCGGCCAGTGGGGCCGGCACCAGCAGCTCAATGAGCTGGCGGCGCGCAAGGTGCCCATCGTGGTATGGGGTGCCCAACTGCCGCAGCAGCTGTACTGCTGCGTTGGCAGCGACAACGTCAGCGGCGGCATGCTGGCCACGCAGCACCTGCTGGAACAGGGGCGGCGCCGCATTGCCTTCTTCGGTGACATCGAGCTGCCGGAACCGGCCCAGCGCTACCGGGGCTATTGCGCGGCCCTGGAGAAGCACGGCATCGCCGTCGATCCGCGCCTGCAGGTATCGACGCCCTTCCTGCCCATTGGCGGCAGCGCGGCGGTTGAAACCCTGGAGGCACGGGCCATTTCCTATGACGCCGTGTTCGCATGCAGCGACCTGCTGGCGATGACGGCCATCGACAGCCTGCGCGCGCACGGCAAGCGCGTGCCGGATGACGTAGCAGTCGTGGGGTATGACGACATCGACCAGTCGGCATACTTCCATCCCCGCCTCACCACCATCCGCCAGCC
The DNA here is from genome assembly GCF_009720835.1 of Pseudoduganella buxea. Classification (GTDB taxonomy): domain Bacteria; phylum Pseudomonadota; class Gammaproteobacteria; order Burkholderiales; family Burkholderiaceae_D; genus Rugamonas; species Rugamonas buxea. The sequence goes on along the minus strand of NZ_WNKZ01000003.1, from coordinate 89,026 downwards.
CATCGGCGCGGCCGGGCGCGCACTCGTCGCCGCGCTGCTGGCGCTGATCGACGGCACCCCGGCCGCTTCGGTGGAGCTGCCGACGCAGCTGATCGTACGGGCCAGCGCCGGCGAAGAGCGCGCCGCCCCGGCCTGATTCCCGCCTTCCTCGTTACCCGCGGCACCAAGATGTAATCGATTGCATGTTCGCTGACTGTCGTACGAATATTGCCTCAGTTGTAGCGTAAACGTCACAATGCAATCGATTGCATTAATTTCGGAAAGTCGTGATAATCGACGCGCCAACAAGGTATTCAATAAAACAATCGGAGGAGACATGACTTTCCCTTGCACCCGCATGGGGGCGGCGGTATCGCTCGCCCTGCTGCAAATGAGTGGCGCGTTTGCGCAGGAAGCGCCAGCGCAGGGCGCGCCTGCCGACGACGGCCTGCAGTTGAACCGCGTGGTCGTTACCGGCACGGCCGGCGGCACGTCGAAAATGAAATCCAGTGTCTCGGTCAGCACGCTGGAGGCGGACACCATCGCCCAGGCAGTACCCACCAGCGCCGCGGACGTGCTGCGCTCCGTGCCCGGCGTGCGTTCCGAGTCGTCCGGCGGCGAGAGCAACGCCAACATGACCGTGCGCGGCGTGCCCATTTCCGCAGGCGGCTCGCGTTATGTGCAGATGCAGGAAGATGGCCTGCCCCTGCTGCAGTCGGGCGACTTCAATTTCGTCACGCCCGACGCCTACGTTCGCATCGATGGCGGCCTGTCGCACCTGGAAGTGGTACGGGGCGGCTCGGCGTCCACGCTGGCGACGAATGCCCCCGGCGGCATCATCAACTTCATCGGCAAGACGGGCGAGCAGGAAGGCGGCAGCGTCGGCCTGACGCAAGGCCTGGACTACGATTCCACGCGCATCGATGCCGACTATGGCGGCACGGTGGCGCCGAGAACGCGCTTCTTTGTCGGTGGTTTCTATCGCAACGGCGAAGGCGTGCGCAAGACGGGTGTCACGAGCGAGAAGGGTGGCCAGCTGCGCGCCAACATCACGCGCGAATTCGACAATGGCTACGTGCGCCTGTCGTTCAAGCACCTGGACGACCGCACGCCCACGGCGCTGCCCGTGCCCGTGCGCGTCCAGAATGGACACATCTCGACGGTCGACGGCATCGATCCCCGCACCGTCAGCTTCTATTCGCCGAACTGGGTGCCGGACATCTCGCTCGACAAGGATAACCGGCAGGTGGCGCACGACGTCAACGATGGCATGCGTGTGCGCAGCAACGCATTCGGTCTGGAAGCCCAGTTCGAACTGGGCGACGGCTGGACGGTCTCCGAGCGGCTGCGCAAGTCCAATAACAGCGGCCGTTTCATCGGTGTCTTCGCCGGCAACAACGGCGCGGACGGCAACTTCGTGTTCGCCACCGGTCCACGCAGCGGCCAGGCTTATTCCGGACGGGCCTTCGCGGCAGTGGTCTTCAACACGTCGATCGACGATGCCGGTTCGATCGTCAGCGACACCAAGCTGGCCCGTACTTTCCGGCTTGCCGACGGTGCGCGCCTGACCGGCACCGCTGGCCTGTACCTGGCAAACCAGGACCTGGGACTGACGTGGAACTTCAACGAATACCTGATGCAGGCCAGCGGCGACGAACCGGCCCTGCTGCGCACGGCAAGCAGCACGCCCGGCCTGGTCGGTCCGGCCTTCGGTGGCTGCTGCTCGCGTGCCGTCGACATGCGATACAAGTATCGCGCGCCGTACGTCAACCTGGGCTACGAGGTCGGCGCGCTGAACCTGGATGCCAGCGTGCGGCACGACCGCCAGAGCGTCGACGGCAGCGCCAACATCGCCACCGGGGCCACCCGCTATGACCCGGCCACCGTGCAGCGGGTCGACTATGACCTGAGCCATAACTCGTACTCGGCAGGTGCCAACTACCGCGTCTCGAGCGCGCTGGCGGTGTTTGGCCGCGCCAGCGAAGGGATCGCGTTCAACGCGGACCGTATCCTGTTCGGCGCGCCCCTCGACGGCAGCACGCCCGTCAGCATCAACACCGTGCGCCAGCTGGAAGGCGGCGTCAAATGGCGCAGTGGCGGGCTGAGCGCTTTCGTCACGCTGTTCCACGCGAAGACGCGCGAAAGCAATTACGAGGTCACGACGCAGACCAGTACCGCCAACAGCTACGATGCGAAAGGCGTCGAGCTCGAAACCGCCTGGCGCAGCGGCGCATTCCAGGTCAATGGCGGCCTGACCCTGACGGATGCACGCATCAGCGCCACCGCGCCCGGCGGCGAAGCCGTCATCGGCAATACGCCGCGGCGCCAGGCCCGCGCCGTGTACCAGCTCGCTTCCACCTACACGTTCGGGAAGGCCATGGCGGGCGCCAGCCTGGTCGGCACGGGCAAGTCATGGGCGGACGACCAGCACACGATCGTGATGCCGGCCTATCGCACGGTCAGCGCCTTCGTCAACTACAACGTCACGGAGCGCATCCTGGTGGCGCTGTCGGCCAATAATCTGTTCAACGAGACCGGCTACACGGAAGTGGAAGGCGACGGCCACGCCGCCCGCTCCATCAGCGGCCGCTCGATCAAGGTCACCGTCAAGTACGCCTTCTGAGTCGGGCCTTTGGCCGGTGCCGGAGACGGCGCCGGCATTTTTTCACCTGTTTTTACTCTGCTGTCTTTACTCTCCTGGTTCACGATGACCGATTTTCCTTCTCCCGAGCCGCTGCTGGCGGCGCTGCCCCCTGCGCTGCGGACCGACGCGGCGCGCCGCTACGCCGAACACGGCCCGCTGCTGTACAGCCGCCTGGCCGCGCTGTATGGCGAGCGTCCCGATTTCCACGCCTGGTATGGTGAGCTGCTGCGCACCATCGGGGGCCTGCTGGCCGCGCGTCCGGCCGACCTGCTGGCGCTGGATGCGCGCCGGTCCGGCGATTCCCGCTGGTTCCTGCACCAGCAGATGCTGGGCTACAGCGCCTATGCGGCGCGCTTCGGCGGCACCCTGGCCGGCGTCGGGCGGCGCATCGAACACCTGCGCACGCTGGGCGTGAACTACCTGCACCTGCTGCCGTTCCTGCGTGCCCGCGAGGGCGAGAACGATGGCGGCTTCGCCGTGGCCAGTTTCAGCGAGATCGACCCGGCGCTGGGAACGATGGACGACCTGGAGACCCTGTGCGCGCAGTTGCGCGCAGCGGACATCAGCCTGTGCGCGGACTTCGTTCTGAACCACGTGGCCGACGATCACGCCTGGGCACGCGGTGCCATGGCGGGCGACCCGCGGCTGCGCGAGTTCTTCCACGTATTCCCTGACCGCACCATGCCGGATCGCCACGAGCGCGGCCTGGGCCAGGTATTTCCGGAAGCGGCGCCCGGCAATTTCACCTTCGTGCCCGCGCTGCAGGGGTGGGTGTGGACCACGTTCTACCCTTTCCAGTGGGACCTGAATTACGCCAATCCGCATGTGCTGGGCGAGATTGCCGCCGCGCTGCTGCAACTGGCCAACCGGGGCGTCGAAGTGTTCCGCCTGGACTCCACCGCTTTCCTGTGGAAGCGCGAAGGTACCGCCAGCATGAACCAGCCGGAAGCCCATGCGCTGCTGCAGGCATTGCGCGCCATCGCCGCCATCGCGGCACCGGCCGTGCTGTTGAAGGCGGAGGCCATCGTCCCCACGCGCGACCTGCCCGCATACCTGGGCGAGCCGGGCGTGCCCGAATGCCATTTCGCCTACCACAGCACCTTGATGGCCGCCAGCTGGGCCGCGCTGGCCGAGCAGGATGCCGGCCTGCTGCGCGACGTCGTCGCGGGCACGCCCACGCCACCACCGGGCGCGAGCTGGTTGACGTATGTCCGCTGCCACGACGATATCGGCTGGAAGATCCTGGCGGCCGAAGCCGGCGGCGACACGGAGCGCCTGGCAGCCATCGCGCGCTTCTTCAACGGCGCCGGCGGCAGCTTCGCGGCAGGCGTGCCGTTCCAGTCCGGCGCCGCCGCCGCCGTGCACGCAACGAACGGCATGGCTGCCGCGCTGGCCGGCTACGAAACGGCGGCAGGGCCGCTGGCCCGCGAGCTGGCCCTGCGTCGGCTGTTGCTGGTACACGGCGTGGCGTTCGCCTTCGGCGGCATGCCCGTGCTGTACATGGGCGACGAGCTGGGGATGGGCAACGACCATGGCTACCGTGAAGACCCGCAACGGGCGCACGACACACGGTGGGTGCAGCGCCCCGTGTTCGACGAGGCAGTCCTGGCCCAGCGCGACGATCCGGATGCCTGGACCGGCCGGGTATTCACGGCGCTGCGTGCGCTCGTCGAACAACGCCGCCGCTGCCCCTCGCTGGCCGCCGATGTGCCGCGAACGCTGCTGCCGACGCACGATCCGGCCTTGCTGGCCCTGGCACGCGGCGAACGCTTCCTGGCCCTGTTCAACTTCTCCGACCGGTCCTTGACCGTCGCACTGCCGGCACTGGGCGCCGGTACCTGGCCCGGCTATGCTGGCGAAGTCGAGCTGGCGCCGTGGGACATGCGCTGGCTCCACCGCTAGCGCCAGGCAACCCTTACAAGTACAAAGAACATCATGAGACATCACACCCCCAATGACCATCCGTGGCGAAGCACTGGCCGCCTTCGGTGCCACGCCGTGGCTGCCCACCCGGGCCGGCGCCCATGGCCGATCGACTGACGGAGACCTTAATGACGACACCACTGTCCTTCCGCCAGATCGTCAACATGAACGTGGGCTTTTTCGGCATCCAGTTCAGCTTTGGCCTGCAGCAGAGCAGCATGAGCCCCATCTACAAGTACCTGGGGGCGGACGAAGCCACGTTGCCGCTGCTGTGGCTTGCCGGACCGGTCACGGGGCTGCTGGTGCAGCCCATCGTGGGGGCGATGAGCGACCGCACCGTCACCCGCTGGGGGCGGCGCACGCCGTATTTCCTCATCGGCGCCATCCTGTGCAGCCTGGGCCTGCTCGCGATGCCGTTCAGTCCGACGCTGTGGATGGCGGCCAGCCTGCTGTGGATACTCGACGCCGCCAATAACGTGACGATGGAACCGTATCGTGCCTTCGTCACCGACAAGCTGCCGCCGGCCCAGCATTCGCTGGGCTTCCTGACGCAGAGCGCGTTCACGGGCCTGGGCCAGACGCTGGCTTACCTGACGCCGTCCCTGCTGGTGCTCTGCGGGATGGACAAGGACGCCACCAACGGCAGCCACATTCCCCAGGTGGTGGTGGCGGCGTTCCTGATCGGCGCCGTCATGTCGATTACGAGCGTGGTGTGGTCGATCCGCACGACGCCCGAGGCACCGCTCGACGCGGCGCAGCTGGCGCACCTGCGCGGGCAGCGGCCGGGCGTACGCGCCGTGCTGGCCGATATCGTGACGGCCGTGCGCGAAATGCCGGAGACGATGCGCCGGCTCGCCCTCGTCAAGCTGTTCCAGTGGTATGCCATGTTCTGCTATTGGCAGTACATCATGCTGGCCCTGGCGCACACGCTGTACGGCACCACGGACCCGACCAGCCAGGGTTTTCGCGATGCGGGCCTGCTGAACGGGCAGGTGGGGGCGTTCTACAACTTCGTCGCCTTCATCGCCGCGTTCGCGCTGGTGCCGTTCACGCGGCGCTATGGCGCCAAGCGCATGCACAGCGCCTGCGTGGCGGTGGCCGGCGTGAGCATGCTGTGCATTCCGATGATCGATACGCCGGCGCTGCTGTTCCTGCCGATGGTCGGCATCGGCCTCGCGTGGGCCAGCATGATGGGCAATCCCTACGTGATGCTGGCCGGCTGCATTCCGCCCGAGCGCACCGGTGTGTACATGGGGATCTTCAATATGTTCATCGTGATCCCCATGATCATCCAGATCTTCACGCTGCCGCTGTACTACCACGCGGGATTGGGCGGGAATCCGGAAAACGTGATCCGGCTGGCCGGCGTGCTGATGTTGTGCGCGGCCGTGGCGGTGCTGTGGGTGAAGGTCGCGCCGGTGTCCGGCACGACCCGGCTTACACCACCGAACCCAGCTTGAAGATGGGCAGGTACATGGCCACCACCAGGCCGCCGATCAGCACGCCCAGGATGACCATGATGGCCGGCTCCATCAGGCTCGACAGCGAAGCCACGGCTTCGTCCACTTCGTCCTCGTAGAAGTCGGCCACCTTGGCCAGCATGCCGTCCAGCGCGCCCGATTCCTCGCCGATCGACACCATCTGCGTCACCATGTTCGGGAAGACTTCGGCGTTCTGCATCGCCACCGTCAGGCTGGTGCCGGTCGATACCTCGTTCTGGATCTTGCGCGTCGCTTCCAGGTAGACGGCATTGCCGGCCGCGCCGCCGACGGAGTCGAGCGCTTCCACCAGCGGCACGCCGGCGGCGAACATGGTCGACAGGGTACGGGTCCAGCGCGCCACGGTGGCCTTGCGGATCACGTCGCCGAACACGGGAAGGCGCAGCAGCAGGCGGTCCATGGCCTGCTGCATTGCCAGCGACCGGCGCCAGGCCTGGAAGAAGAAGTACAGGCTGGCGAACAGGCCGCCGAAGATGATGTACCAGTAGCCGACGAAGAACTCCGACATCGCCATCACGAACAGGGTCGGTGCCGGCAGGTCGGCGCCGAAGCTGGTGAATACTTCCTTGAAGGCCGGTACCACCCAGATCATGATGACGGCCGTGACGATGAAGGCCACGGCCAGGATGGCCACGGGATAGGTCAGGGCGGATTTGATCTTGGCCTTCATGGCCATGGTCTTTTCCTTGTAGATCGCCAGCCGTGTCAGCAGGTCTTCCAGGATGCCGGCCTGTTCGCCCGCGCCCACCAGGTTGCAGAACAGCGGGTCGAAGTACAGGGGGAACTTGCGGAAGGCCTGGTTCAGGCTCGTGCCCGTTTCGATATCGGCGCGCAGGTCCATGATCAGCTTCGACACGGAGGGATTGGCGTGGCCCTTGCCGACGATGTCGAAGGACTGCAGCAGCGGCACGCCGGCCTTCATCATCGTCGCCAGCTGGCGCGTGAACAGGGTGATGTCCTTGTCCGTCACCTTCTTGCCGGAGCGGTAGACCTTCTTCTTCACCTTCGTCACCATGATGCCCTGGCGCCGCAAGGTCACGTTGACGACGGCCTCGCCGCCGGCGCGCAGTTCGCCGCGCACCGTCTTGCCCGTCTTGTCCTTGCCTTCCCAGGCGAAGACGGACTCCTTGACCCCATTGCCGCTTCGTGCCATGTCGTGTTCCTCTTTCTGCCTATTCGTTGGTACAGCCCAGTACTTCTTCCAGGCTGGTGAGCCCGCCCTTGACCTTCACCAGGCCGGACTGGCGCAGCGAGCGCACGCCCTCGCTTTCGGACTGGGCGGCGATCTGCATCGCGTTTCCGTGCGCCAGGATCAGCGCCTCGATGGCGGGCGAGATGGGCATGATCTGGTAGATGCCGACGCGGCCCTTGTAGCCGGTGCCGTTGCACCGTTCGCAGCCCGCCGGCCCGTAGGGCTTCCAGCTGCCGTCCAGCTCATGCTCCTTGAAGCCGGCCCGGCGCAGCAGGTCGTTCGATATCTCGATCGGCTTCTTGCAGCTGCACAGCCGCCGCGCCAGACGCTGGGCCGTGATCAGGATGACGGACGAGGCGATATTGAACGGCGCCACGCCCATGTTCATCAGCCGCGTCAGGGTCGATGGCGCGTCGTTCGTGTGCAGGGTGGAGAACACCATGTGGCCCGTCTGCGCTGCCTTGATGGCGATATCGGCCGTCTCCAGGTCGCGGATCTCGCCCACCATGATGATGTCCGGGTCCTGGCGCAGGAACGATTTCAGGGCGACGGGGAAGGTCAGGCCGGCCTTGTCGTTGACATTGACCTGGTTCACCCCGGGCAGGTTGATCTCGGCCGGGTCTTCCGCCGTCGAGATATTGATGCCCGGCTTGTTCAGGATGTTCAGGCAGGTGTACAGCGACACGGTCTTGCCCGAACCCGTCGGCCCCGTCACCAGCACCATGCCGTAGGGACGGGCGATCGCATCGAGCAGCAGGGCCTTCTGGTCCGGGTCGTAACCGAGGGCCTCGATGCCCATCTGGGCCTGGGTCGCGTCGAGGATACGCATCACGGTCTTCTCGCCGAACAGGGTCGGCAGGGTCGAGATACGCAGGTCGATGGTCTTGGTGGGCGAGATGATCAGACGCATGCGCCCGTCCTGGGGCACGCGTTTTTCCGAGATATCCAGCTTGGCCAGCACCTTGATGCGCGAGACCAGCTTGTCCTTGATGGCGATCGGCGGCTGCGCGTGCTCGACCAGCACGCCGTCGACGCGAAAGCGGATGCGGTAGAACTTCTCGAACGGCTCGAAGTGCAGGTCCGAGGCGCCCATGTTGACGGCGTCCATCAGCATCTTGTTCAGGAAGCGCACGATGGGCGCGTCCTCCACATCGGTGGCCGGTGCTTCCGGGCTGGCCGCCGCTTCCTGCTCCTCGGCGAACTGGATCTCGCCTTCCTCGCCGGCCAGCTCGCCCATCAGCTGTTCGCTGTTCTTGGCCAGTTCCTGCAGCAGGCGCACCAGGGTATCGTGCGGCACGATGACCGGTTCCACCGACGACTCGGTCTGGAACTTGATCTGGTCCAGCGCCTGCGTGTTGGTGGGGTCCGAGATCGCCACCGACATCTTGTTGCCGCGCCGGGCCAGCGCCACGACTCGCTGGCTCTGCATCAGTTTCGCGTCGATGATCTTGGTGGGCAGGGCGGCAATGGAGAAGGCCTGCAGGTCCATCATCGGATAGGCGAAGGTCTCGGCGCAGAACAGGGCCAGTTCGCGCGAGTCGATACCGCCGCTGGCCAGCAGCACGTCGATGAAGGGCAGCTTTTCCAGCAGCGCTTTTTTCTGCAGGGCATCGGCCTGCGGGGGCGTGAGCCGACCCGCCTGCATCAATGCACGCGCCAGACCCGACATGGGAGCACCTGTCGCGGTGGGTTGGACTGCAGCCATAAAGGAGACCGGCGAAACGACGTTGAACGAAGAAACGCGTGCGACGGCACGCGTGGATCAACGGATGATGCCCTCAGGCATCATTTTTGTAAAGCGTTGTTCCGCTCAATGCTGTCGTAATTTGACGACTTTGATGGACTGATTTTGCACCTGAACAACCTCTATGATGCAATTGCCAATACGTACGCTGATCGGTGCATCGGGTATGTCCTGCAGCCATTCCAGCAGCAGGCCGTTCAGGGTCTTCGGGCCATCCGTGGGGAAGTGTAATCCCAGGCGCTTGTTGACGTCGCGCAGTGCCGTCGTGCCTTCCAGCAGGCATTCGGCCTTGCCGTCCCAGCCGAAACTGTCGGCCCGCGCCGCGCTCGGCGTCGACGTGGTGAATTCGCCGATCATCTCCTCGATGATGTCGTCCAGCGTCACCAGGCCCTGCACCTCGCCATACTCGTCGACGATGATGGCCAGGCGCTCGCGGTTCTCCTGGAAGTTCTGCAGCTGGGCGAACACGCCCGTTTCCTGGGGAATGAAGTAGGGCTCGGACAGCAGGGCGCGGAAGTGTTCGGCCGTCAGTTCGCCCTCCTCGTTGAGCAGGCCGACGGCCTTGCGCACGTGCAGGATGCCGAGAATCTGGTTGATTTCGCCGTCATACACGGGCAGCTTGTTGTGGTAGCACGTCGTCAGCTGCTGCTTGATGTCGGCCACCGGTACGGCCAGGTTCAGCGCCTCCATCTTGGCCCGGGGCGTCATCACGTCCTCGACGGAAATGGTGTCCAGGTCGAACAGGTTCAGCAGGATGCTCTTGTGCTTCTGCGGAATGAAGTTGCCGCTTTCCAGCAGCACGGAACGCAGCTCGTCCGGCGACAGCCCGGCTTCGTGCGGGTCCGGCGCCGGCTTGATGCGGAACAGGCGCAGCAGGGTCGCCACGAACAGGTTGACGAACCAGATGACGGGGCGGGTCGCCCGCAGCAGGGGACGCAGCACGATGCTGGCCGGCAGCACGATCTGGTCCGCATAACGGGCGCCGATGATCTTCGGCGAAATCTCGGCCAGCACGATCAGCATGAACACGACGCCACCGGTGGATACGAGGATCACATGCTCTTCCAGCCCGAAGCTGTTGATGGCGATCGCCGTCACGAGGGCGATCGCCATGGCGTTGAGCAGGGTGTTGGCGATCAACACCAGCGACAGCAGGGGCTCGGTGCGTTCCAGCAACCACAAGGTGGCGATGGCGCGGCGGCTGCCCCGCTTGGCCTCGTGGCGCAGGCGGAAGCGGTTGGCGGCCATCAGGGCGGTTTCGGCCATCGCGAAAAAGGCCGACAGAAGAATAAGGCAGGCGAGTGCAGTCAGTTGCACCCATAAGGGAATGTTGTCCAAGATGTCGGGGCACTCGTGCCCGATTGCACGCGGATGGGGCCGCAGAACGGCAAATTCTACGACGAAGGGCTACCGCGGCGCAAGCTGGACCACGTTGTGCTTTGATTACGCTATCATCGTGTCATCTCATCGTCTCATCGAACTCAGCGGAGGCACCATGCACAAGGCACTGGCGATAGCGGCAGCGGCAATCTTCGGTTTGGGCACCGCGATGGCGGCGCCGGACAAGGCCTTGCTGGCCCGGGCCGAGCAGCACCAGCCGGCGGCGCTGGCGCTGCTGGAGCAGCTGGTCAATATCGATTCCGGCACCTTCAGCGGGCCTGGGCTCGATGCCGTTGGTGCCGTCGCATCGAAGGAACTGGCCAAGCTGGGCTTTCGCATCGAGACCTTCCCGGCCACGCCGGCCCTGGGCAGCAATGTCGTCGCCACCCTGGATGGCCGCGGCAAGGGCCGTATCCTGCTGGTAGCGCACATGGACACCGTGTTCGGCGACGGCACGGCCAGGGCCCATCCGTTCCGCATCGACGGCAAGCGCGCCTACGGGCCCGGCATCATGGACGACAAGGGCGGCATCGCCATCGGCATCCACGCCGTGGCGCTGCTGCGCGAGGCCGGCTTCGAGGACTTCAAGCGCATCACGGTGCTGCTCAACACCAACGAGGAAACGGGCTCGCACGGCACGCGCGAGCTGATCGAGCGGCTGTCGAAAGCACACGACGTCGTCTTCAACCTGGAGCCGGGCCGCCCGGCCGACGGCCTGGTGGTATCGCGCAAGGGCAGCGGCGACATCGAACTGAAGGTCACGGGCAAGGCCTCGCACGCGGGCGTGGCGCCGATGCAGGGCATCAATGCGGTGCTGGAGGCGTCGCACCAGGTGGTGCAGCTGTCGAACCTGGGCGACGACGCGAAGCAGACCACCGTCAACTGGACCGTCGCCAAGGGCGGTGAGCGCAGCAACGTGATTCCCGACGGCGCCAGCGCGCAGGCCGACGTGCGCGTGATGCAGTCCGAGGAATTCGACCGGGTCGAACGGGACATGCGGCGCATCGCGGCAAAACAGCTGGTGCCGGATGCGAAGGTGGACATCGCCTTGAAACGCAGCTTCCCGCCGATGCCGCCCAGCCCCGTCACGGACGCGCTGGCCCGCAAGGCATCGAATATCTACGGGGAACTGGGCCGCAAGCTGACCCTGGAAAGCTCCGGCGGCGCCGCCGATTCGAGCCTCGTGTTCGCGGCCGGCGTGCCCACCATCGACGGCCTGGGCATCGTCGGCGGCGGCATCCACACGGCCGACGAATATGCGGAAGTGGACAGCATCGCGCCGCGCCTGTATCTGCTGGCGCGGCTGATCCAGGAGTTCGGCAAGAATCCGCGGCTTTGAACGGAAATGGAGAAATAATGGTGAAGACAAGACTGGCCTGGCTGCCCGTGGCCGCATGGTTTGCCTGCGGCAGTGCGGCCGCGTTGGCGCCGCCGCCCGTGGTGAAGGTCGACGGCGGCGCCGTCAGCGGCACGTTCGAGCAGGGCCACCGGGCCTTTCGGGGCATCCCGTTTGCGGCGCCGCCCGTCGGCGCGCTGCGCTGGCAGCCGCCCCAGCCGGTCGCACAGTGGCCGCGCGTGCGCTCGGGCAGGAACTTCGGCAACCGCTGCATGCAGCTGCCCCTGTTTTCCGACATGGTATTCCGTTCCCCTGGCGTCAGCGAGGACTGCCTGTACCTGAACGTCTGGACGCCGCGCGTCGGCATGGACAAGAAACGGCCCGTGCTGGTCTACTTCCACGGCGGCGGCCTGGCCGCCGGCGACGGCTCTGAACCCCGCTACGACGGGGGCGCGATGGCCCGGCGCGATATCGTCGTCGTCACCGCCAACTACCGCCTGGGGGTGTTCGGCTTCCTGTCCCACCCGGAACTGAGCGCCGCGTCGCCATCGAAGGCGTCCGGTAACTACGGCCTGATGGACCAGATGGCGGCGCTGCGCTGGGTACACGACAACATCGGCAAGTTCGGCGGCGACCCGGCCCAGGTGACGATCGCCGGCGAATCGGCCGGCTCGTTTTCCGTCAGCGCCTTGATGGCCATGCCGGCCGCGCGAGGCCTGTTCGCCCGCGCCATCGGCGAAAGCGGCTCGGTGCTGGGCCGCCCCGTGCCGACGCTGGCGGAGGCCGAACAGCAGGGCACTGCGTTTGGCAAGGCGGCCGGCCACGAGTCCCTGGCGGCCCTGCGCAAGGCGCCGGCCGAAGAGCTGCTGCAGGCCGGCGCCAAACCGGGCACGCCGTGGTTCGGCATCGTCGCCGACGGCGTCGCGCTCCCCGGACAGCCCCTGGACACCTACGGGCGCGGCGAGCAGGCACCCGTGCCGCTGCTGGCCGGCTGGAATTCGCAGGAACAGGACGGCCGCGCGATCCTGGGCGAACAGGCCCCCACGCGCGAGAACTTCGACGCCGCCCTGCAGAAACTGTATGGCGACCGTGCGCCGGACGCCGCCAAGGCCTATGCCTACGACGTCGAGGACGCCGCGCGCGACCTGGCCAGCGACCGCTGGATCGTCCACGGCACGTGGAAATGGATCGATTTGCAGGCCAAGGTCGCGCCCACGTACCGGTATTACTTCACGCGTCCCCGGCCGGCTTCGATGGACGGCAAGCCGGCCGGTCGGGGCGCGACCCATTCGGCCGAAATCGAATATGCACTGGGTAACCTGGACGGCAACAAGGTCTACCTGTGGCAGAGCGGCGACCGCCAGACCGCCGAGGCCATGCAGGCTTATTTCGCCAATTTCATCCGCACGGGCAACCCCAACGGCAAGGCCTTGCCGGCCTGGCCCCTGGTGACGGAGCCCGGGGCGAACGTGATGCGGCTCGACGTCGAGCCGGGGGCGTTCGATCCGAAGGACGGCGCCCGTTTCGAGTTCCACGAGCGGCAGGCGGCCAAGCCATGACAAGTTGATTATGCGAAATGGCTGATAACGGACATCAGCCAGAACGCATGACTGAAGGGGCCCCGGGTGTTAGGCTGCAATCATGGGCAAACCCTGAGGCCAATATGTCTGAACCGATCCGTTTTTACTACCGTGGTGCCGTGCATGAAGTGCGCGACGCCGCTCCCACGCAAACCGTGCTGCAGCACCTGCGCGAAGACCTGCACTGCACCGGCACCAAGGAAGGCTGCGCCGAAGGCGACTGCGGTGCCTGCACCGTCGTGCTGGGCACCGTCGTCGACGGCCAGCTGGAGCTCAAGGCCGTCAATTCCTGCATCCAGCTGACCCCGACCCTGGACGGCAAGGCCCTGTTCACCATCGAGGACCTGCAGCAGCAGGATGGCGCGCTGCACCCGGTGCAACAGGCGCTGGTGGAATGCCACGGTTCCCAGTGCGGCTTCTGTACGCCGGGCTTCGCCATGTCGCTGTGGGGCATGTACCTGCAGCTGGACGGGCAGAAACCTGGCCGCAAGCAGATCGACGATTGCCTGTCCGGCAACCTGTGCCGCTGCACGGGCTACCGCCCCATTATCGACGCGGCCACGCGCATGACGGAGCTGCCGCAGGTGACGTTCGACACGGCCCGCCTGACCGAACAGCTGGCCGGCCTGAAGCGCGACCGCCTGTCCGTCTACGCCGCGCATGGCCAGACCTTCCTGGCACCCCGTACGCTGGACGAGCTGGTGCAGCTGCGCGCGGCCAATCCCGCCGCCACGCTGCTGGCTGGCAGCACGGACGTGGGCCTGTGGATCACCAAGCAGATGCGCGAACTGAACGAAATCATCTACCTGGGCCACGTGGACGCGCTCAAGCACGTGGCCGAGCGCGACGGCATGCTGGAAATCGGCGCCGGCGTGTCGCTGGAAGGGGCCTACGGCGCCCTGTGCCGCCACTATCCGGAAGAACTGGGCGAAATGCGCCAGCGCTTCGCGTCGCTGCCGATCAGGAATGCCGGCACCCTGGGTGGCAACGTCGCCAACGGCTCGCCTATCGGCGACTCGATGCCGTGGCTGATCGCGCTGGGTGCCCACGTGGTGCTGTACGGTGCCGGCGGCGAGCGCGTGCTGGCGCTGGAAGATTTCTATCTCGACTATATGAAGAAGGACCTGCAGCCGGGCGAATTCGTGCGCGCCGTGCGCGTGCCGCTGCGCCGCCCGAACGTGGTGTTCCGCACCTATAAGCTGGCCAAGCGCTTCGATCAGGACATCTCGGCCGTCTGCGCCGCCTTTGCCTTCACCCTGGACGGCGACACGGTGGCCTCGGCCCGCATCGCCTTCGGCGGCATGGCCGGCACGCCGAAACGGGCCCGCACGGCCGAAGCGCTGCTGGCGGGCCGCCGCTGGGACGAAGCGGCGCTGACCGAAGCGATGGCTGCCCTGGCGCAGGACTACGCGCCGCTGACGGACATGCGCGCTTCCAGCGATTACCGGATGCGCAGCGCGCAGAACCTGCTGCGCCGCTTCTGGCTCGAGACGCGCCCGGATGCGCCGCTGGCGCACGATGCCGTCAATGCCTTTGCCGTGCGCGCGCCTTCCTGCGCCGCCTGACCGGAGAACGCCATGAACCATCCCATTCCCCGCGACCTGACCGCTCCCGCCTGGACCGCCGTCGGCGTCGCACGCCCGCATGAATCGGCCGAGCTGCACGTACTGGGCCAGGCCACCTATACGGACGATATCGGCGAAGTGCACGGCACCTTGCATGCGGCGCTGGGCCTGTCCTCGAAGGCGCACGCGAAGATCCTCGCCATCGACCTGGCGCCCGTGCGGGCCTGCCCGGGCGTGGTGGCCGTCTACACGGCCGCCGACATCCCCGGCACCAACGACTGCGGTCCGATCATCCATGACGATCCGATCCTGGCTGTCGACGAAGTGCTGTACGTGGGCCAGCCCATCTTCATCGTCGTGGCCGATACGCACACGAACGCCCGCCGCGCCGCGCGCAAGGCCAACGTCACGTATGAGGAACTGCCGGCCATCCTGACGCCGCAGCAGGCCAAGGCGGCCGCCTCGTATGTGCTGCCGCCGATGCAGCTGGTGCGCGGCGACGTGCAGGCCGCGTTCGAGAAGGCGCCGCACGTCGTCAAGGGCGAGCTGTTCGTCGGTGGCCAGGAGCAGTTCTACCTGGAAGGCCAGATCGCCTACGCCATCCCGAAGGAAAACCGGGGCCTGCTGGTGCAGTGCTCGACGCAGCACCCCAGCGAGATGATGCACGTGGTGGCCCATGCGCTGGGCGTGCACTCGCATAACGTCACCGTCGAATGCCGGCGCATGGGCGGCGGTTTCGGTGGCAAGGAGTCGCAGTCGGCCCTGTGGGCGGCCGCCGCTTCCATCGCCGCCGTGCGCACGGGCCGGCCCGTCAAGCTGCGCGCCGACCGCGACGACGACATGATGGTGACGGGCAAGCGCCACTGCTTCTTCTACGAATACGAAGTGGCCTATGACGACGACGGCCGCATCGTCGGCGCAAAGCTGGACATGACCCTGCGCGCCGGCTATTCGGCCGACCTGTCCGGCCCCGTCGCCACGCGCGCCGTGTGCCACTTCGACAACGCCTACTACCTTTCCGACGTCGATATCCGCGCCGCCTGCGGCAAGACCAATACGCAGTCGAACACGGCGTTTCGTGGCTTTGGCGGGCCCCAGGGCGCCATCGCCATCGAATACGTGATCGACGAAATCGCCCGCAACCTGGGGCGCGACGCGCTCGATATCCGCCGCCTGAATTTCTACGGCAAGACCGAACGCAATGAAACGCCTTACCGGCAGATCGTCGTCGACAACGTCATCGGCGAACTGACGGCGGAGCTGGAGCAGAGCAGCCAGTACCGCGCCCGCCGCGCCGCCATCGAAGCCTACAACGCCACCAGTCCCGTGCTGAAGAAGGGCCTGGCGCTGACGCCCGTGAAGTTCGGCATCGCCTTCAACGTCACCCACCTGAACCAGGCCGGCGCGCTGGTGCACGTGTATGTCGACGGCTCCGTGCTGGTCAACCACGGCGGCACGGAAATGGGGCAGGGTATCAACACCAAGGTGCTGCAGGTAGTGGCACATGAACTGGGCCTGAACATGGTCCATGTGCGCGCCAGTGCCACCGATACGAGCAAGGTCGCCAATACGTCGGCCACGGCCGCTTCCACCGGCGCCGACTTGAACGGCAAGGCGGCCCAGGATGCGGCGCGCCAGATCCGCGAGCGCCTCAGCGCCTTTGCCGCCAAGGCCTATGGCGGCGAAGCCGCGGACGTCGTCTTCCGCAACGACATCGTGCACGCCAACGGTAATGACGTCGCCTTCCCGGAACTGGTGCGCATGGCTTATCTCGCCCGCGTGCAGCTGTGGTCCGACGGCTTCTACGCCACGCCAGGCCTGCACTGGGACCCGAAGACGATGACGGGCCACCCGTTCTCGTACTACGCCTACGGCGCGGCCGTGTCGGAAGTGGTGGTCGACACCCTGACGGGCGAATGGAAGCTGCTGCGCGCCGACGCGCTGTACGACGCCGGCAACTCGCTGAATCCGGCCATCGACATCGGCCAGGTCGAAGGCGCCTTCATCCAGGGCATGGGCTGGCTGACCACGGAGCAGCTGTGGTGGAACGGCGCGGGCAAGCTGATGACGCATGCGCCGTCCACGTACAAGATTCCCGGCATTTCCGACTGCCCGGAAGACTTCCGCGTGCGCCTGTTCGACAACCGCAACGTCGAGGACAGCATCCACCGCTCCAAGGCCACGGGTGAACCGCCGCTGCTGCTGCCGTTCTCCGTCTTCTTCGCCATCCGCGACGCCATCTCCAGCGTGGGCGAACACCGCGTCAACCCGCCACTGAACGCCCCCGCCACCAGCGAGGAAATCCTGCGCGCGGTCGACGCCGTCCGCGCCGAAGTTGCCAAGAAAATGGGGACAGACCCCAATTTTTCAGCAACTATTTCTTCAAAAATGGGGTCTGTCCCCAATTTTGAAGCAACTGTTGGGGCGGCAAAATGAACCAGTGGCTGGTCGCGGCGGCGGCGCCGGCCGTGCTGGTGACGGTGTCGAAGGTGCAGGGTTCCGCCCCGCGCGCCGCCGGCACCAAGATGCTCGTGACGGCCGATGGGCAGCAGGACACCATCGGCGGCGGTCACCTGGAAATGCGCGCCATCGACATCGCGCGCGGCATGCTCGACAGCGCGGTGCCGGCCACGCAGCACGAACGCTTCCCCCTCGGCCCCAGCCTGGGGCAGTGCTGCGGCGGCGTGGTGTGGCTGACCTTCGAGCCGGTGCAGGCGCAGGTAGCAGAGGTACTGGCCGCCCTGCGCGAACGTCGGCGCGAGGACAGCTGGCGCGTTACCGCCATCGACGGCACGCCACGCTGCGCGCTGTTCGACGACGCCGGTGCCGTCATTGCCGGCGGCGACAACGTACCGCAGCCACCCGTGCGCTACGACGACGCCACCCTGTTCGCCGATGCGGCCGGCCGCACCTGGCTGTACGACCCGGTCCTGGCACCCCGGTCCCACGTGCTGTTGTTTGGCGCGGGCCACGTGGGCGCGGCCATCGTGCGGGCGCTGGCCGAACTGCCGTGCACCGTCATGTGGATCGACGAGCGCGACGACATGTTCCCCGCCACCGTGCCGGACAACGTGACGGTGGAAGCGACGGACACGCCGGAAACGCTGGTGGACCTGGCGCCGCCCGGCGCCAGCTACCTCGTCATGACGCACAGCCACGCGCTCGACCAGCAGCTGTGCGAAGCCATCCTGGCGCGCGAGCAGGTGGGCTGGTTCGGCCTGATCGGCTCGAAGACGAAACGCATGCAGTTCGAGCACCGCATGGCCGCACGGGGCATCGCGCAAGAGCGCATCGCCACGATGGTCTGCCCCATCGGCGTGCCCGGCATCACGGACAAGGCGCCGGCCGTCATCGCGGCCTCCGTCGCCGCCCAATTACTGATAACGTGGGAAGCGCAAGCCGCCGCCCCAGCACCCCAAGAGAACTGATATGCAGACAGCATCACATGTGCAAGCCTACCGGGCAGGCTTGTTGCACTTCCACGCCGATCCGGCCTTCGCCGAACAGGCCCACGCCTGGCATGCCGATGGCCTTCTGATCGTTGCCGCCGGCAAGGTGGTGGCGGCGGGCGACTATGCCCAGCTGGCCCCCACGCTGCCGGCCGGTACGGAAGTTGTCGACTACCGCGGCAAGATCATCACGCCGGGCTTCATCGACGCCCATATCCACTACCCGCAGACGGACATGATTGCTTCGCCGGCACCGGGCCTGCTGCCATGGCTGGAGCAGTACACCTTCCCGACCGAGCGCGCCTTCCAGGACCCGGCGCACGCGGCGGCCGTGGCCGAGTTCTTCCTGGATGAGCTGCTGCGCTGCGGCACGACGACGGCGCTGGTCTACTGCACCGTGCATCCGCAGTCCGTCGACGCCTTCTTCACCGCCAGCGAAGCGCGCGGTCTGCGCATGATCGCCGGCAAGGTGCTGATGGACCGCAACTGCCCCGACTTCCTGTGCGACACGGCCGAGCAGGGCGGGCGCGAGACGGAAGACCTGATCCGCCGCTGGCACAAGCACGAGCGCTCCCTGTATGCGATCACGCCCCGCTTCGCGCCGACGTCGACCGAGGCGCAGATGGGCGTGGCGGGCGAGCTGGCGCGCGCCTTCCCCGATACCTACCTGCAGACGCACGTGTCGGAGAACGAAGACGAATGCCGCTGGGTGAAGGAACTGTATCCGGCCGCGCGCAGCTACCTGGACGTGTATGACCGCTACGGCATGATGCGCCCGCGCGCCGTGTTCGGCCACTGCATCTGGCTCGACGAGCAGGATCGCGCGCGCATGGCGGAAACGGGATCGGCGGCGGCCGTGTGCCCCACGTCGAACCTGTTCCTGGGCAGCGGCCTGTTCGACTTCGAGCGGGCCGACCAGGCGCGCATGCTGATGGCCCTGGCCACGGACGTGGGCGCGGGCACGTCGTTCTCGATGTTGCAAACGATGAATGAAGCCTATAAAGTAGCGCGCTTGAAGGGCAGCTACCTGCCGGCCTTGCGCATGTTCTACCTGTCCACCCTGGGCGCGGCGCGCAGCCTGCACCTGGAGGACACGATCGGCAGTTTCGCCGCCGGTCGCGAAGCGGACTTCATCGTCCTCGATCCGCAGGCCACGCCGCTGCTGGCCCGCCGCACCGCCAATACGGACAGCCTGGAAGAAATGCTGTTCGCGCTGGCGCTGCTGGGCGACGACCGCACGATCGCGGCCACGTATTCGGGCGGACGCCGGGTGCACGCACGCGGGCAGAAATAAGGGCAGAAATAAGGGCAGGGCAGGGCTGAACTTCCCACTACCACCGGGATCGTCATGCAGAGAAAATTCATCACAGCCGTCACGGCAGCCGCAATGCTGGCGGGCGCCGGCGGCGCGGCCAGCGCCACCAACGAGGATATCGTCAAGCGCCACTTCGCCACCCTGGTGGCGGGGGCGCAGCCGAAGACGGCAGAACTGACGATGTTCCTGACGATGATGCCCAAGGGCGGCGACCTGCACCACCACTACTCGGGTGCCATCTACGCCGAGCAGTACCTGGAATGGGTCGACCGCCAGGGCTACTGCGTCAGCAAGACCAACTTCCGCATCACCACCGACAAGGCGGCCATTGCGGCCGAAGCGGCCAAGCCGGCGCCGCTGCGCACCTGCGTTTCCGGGCGCGACCTGGTAGCGGACAACGACAGCTACCGCGAGCTGCTGCAGAAGTGGTCGACCCTGGATTTCTACAACCACGGCGCCGACCAGCGCCCGCCGGACCAGACCTTCTTCGACACCTTCGGCTACTTCGGCCCCGTCGCCTCGACCAATACGGCCGAAGGCCTGCGCACCCTGAAGGCGCGCGCCATCGCCGAGAACCTGGCGTATATCGAGACCATCTTCGAGCTGGCGCCCATCACGGCCGATGCGGATTTCGACAAGCTGGTGGCTTCCCCCGGCTTCGATCCGGCCCAGCTGGACGCGGCGCTGGGCGCGCTGGCGGCCAGGCTGGAAGCCAATCCCGCTTTTGCCAAGGGCATTGCCGACTACGTCGCCAATGTGGAAGCCAGCAGCGCCGGCATCGACGACGAACATTTCACGATGCGCTACCAGCCGTATGTGCTGCGCTTCCTGTCGCCGTCCGTCGTGTTTTCGCAGATGCTGGCCAGCGCCAGGCTGGCCAAGGCCAACCCGAAGATTGTCGGCGTCAATATCGTCGGCCAGGAAAGCCTGAACGTGTCGATGCGCGACTACAGCCTGCACATGCGCATGTTCCGCTTCCTGAAGGCGAAGTATCCGGACGTGAAGACGGCCCTGCACGCGGGTGAACTGAAACTGGGCATCGTGCCGCCGGAAGGCCTGACCTTCCATATCGGCGAAGCAGTGAACGTGGCCGGCGCGAACCGCATCGGCCACGGCATCGACATCGCCCACGAGAAGAATGCGCTGGCCATCCTGCGCACGATGCGCGAACGCAGGATTCCCGTCGAGATCAACCTGACCAGCAACGAGTTCATCCTGGGCGTCAAGGGCGCCGACCATCCTGTCGAGCTGTACCGCAAGCATGGCGTGCCCTTCGTGATCTCCACGGACGACGCGGGTGTCACGCGCCATAACCTGTCGAACGAGTATGTGCTGTTTGCCACACGCTACAAGACGGACTATGCGGAACTGAAGCGGCTGTCGTACGACAGCATCCGTCATGCCTTCCTGGCTGACGCGGATAAACAACGCTTGATCAAGCAATTGGACGGCCGTTTCAAGATTTTTGAAGCGGAAATCGTCGCCGCCGGCACGAGAAAATGACATAAAAAAATATCCCGGCAGCATCTACATGCTGCCGGGATATGCCCCCCTGCCGCGTTTTACGGGCTTCCCGCCTCATTTCCGGCCATCCCCATAACCGGATTTCTTGCTTTATAGAATACTTGAATCGACAACTGTGTAGCCGTGGCGCTACAGTTTGTGGCAGTTCCGCCACCGTTTTAGTCATTTCTTAATGAATTAATTTCACGGCGGAGACCCTCATTTATAATGCCGCCGTCGGTCCGACCCCCGGTTCCGGCTCCCTTCCAGCGCGTTTTGTCATCCGATTTATTGTTTGCGCATATAAATATGCTCGGTAAATCGAATTTGTCACGCCCTTGACGCTCATGCATAGTTGGTTGATGGCTATGTCATTCTAGTCCCGAAGGTGCGCCGCGATTGTCACGAAACTGTCATAAAGCTGTCACGGCCTTGACATGCATCGCCACTAAAATCCCGGGTCGGCCAAGCAGTTTGCAACACAGCTAAAGAGTGGTGTCGAGACGTAAAAGTCACGATTTGCGTCGAAAACACCAATAAAACGTTCCTTTTTGGGGTAGAACATGATGAATCACAAGCGGCTCCGGCTCACGCAGATCGCGCTCAGCCTGTCCATCGCGCTGGCGGCGGCACCGACCTTCGCGCAGAACACGACCTCGGCCATCGGTGGCCGTATCTCGGGCGCGGACGGCAATCCTGCCGCCGGCGCGACGGTCACGATCGTTCACGTCGAGTCCGGCTCCGTCAACAACGTCACCACCGACGCACAAGGCCGTTACGTCGCACGTGGCCTGCGCGTGGGCGGTCCGTACACCATCACGATCGAGAAAAACGGCGTGACGGAAAAGCGCGAGAACGTCTTCGTGAACCTGGCCGAAACGGCCAGCGTCGACGCGCAACTGGGCCAGCCGATGCAGACCGTCGTCGTCGCGGGCAGCGCCGTGCGTAACGACCGCTTCTCGAAAACCACGATGGGCGCCGGCACCAACATCAGCGCCACCGAACTGGCGATCCAGGGTTCGATCAACCGCAACCTGCAGGATTACGCCCGTACCGACCCGCGCGTGTCGCAGACCGACAAGGAACGTGGCGAACTGTCCGTGGCCGGCCAGAACAGCCGCTACAACACCCTGACCATCGACGGCGTCTCCGTCAGCGATACCTTCGGCCTGGAAGCTTCCGGTTCGCCCACGTCGAAGCAGCCGATCTCGATCGAAGCGATCCAGTCGGTGCAGGTCAACGTCGCCAACTACGACGTCACGCAGAAGGGCTACACGGGCGGCAATATCAACGCCGTGACCAAGTCCGGCACGAACAAGGTCAAGGGCAGCGTCTACTACGTCTTCCGTAACGATTCGACCGTGGGCGACCGCTTCAATTCGTCGACCGGCGAATACTACGAACCGGCCAAGTTCAAGGAAACCACCAAGGGCGCCACCGTCGGCGGCCCCCTGATCAAGGACAAGCTGTTCATCTTCGCCAACTACGAGAAGCTGGAATCGACCCGCACGGCGCCGTCCTTCGGCCCTGTGGGCAGCTCGTTGACGAACGTCGGCATCACCCCGGCCGCCATCGCCCAGGCACAGCAGATCGCCCAGAACCGCTACGGCCTCGACGCCGGCACGGACGTCGTCCCGGTCGGCACGATGCTGGACGTGACGGACAAGCTGGTGAAATTCGACTGGAACATCACGGACGATCACCGCGCCATGTTCCGCTGGTCCAAGACCGAGCAGTCCGAGCCGATCTTCCCCGGCCTGTCGGCCACGGGCCTGTCGCTGAACAGCTACTGGTACAACCAGGGCAAGGTCATCGAAACCAAGGTGGCCCAGCTGACGTCCGACTGGACTCCGACCTTCTCGACCGAGGTCAAGCTGTCCGTGCGCGACTACGACAGCGTGCCGAAGGTGAACTCGCAGATGCCGCTGGTCGGCCTGCGCTTCACGGGCGCGCTGCCCGCCGGCACGCCATCGGGCACGTCGACGAACGACCGCTTCCTGAACTTCGGTACGGAAAACAGCCGCCAGCGCAATGTGCTGGGCACCAAGACGGACGACTACTACGTCGGCGCCAACTGGCAGCTGGGCGCGCATGAAGTGAAATTCGGCGCGGACTACCAGAAGAACGAGATCTACAACGCCTTCGTCCAGAACCTGTACGGTAACTATACCTTCGCCTGCATTCCGAAGATCGGCTACGAATTCCTGGGCCGTAACGCCGACGGTACCCTCAATACGCTGGAAACCTGCGGCTCGAACGCCGCGCAGACCGAAGCGGCCGTGCTGGAAAACTTCCGCCTGGGCCGCCCGACCGT
The DNA here is from genome assembly GCF_009720835.1 of Pseudoduganella buxea. Taxonomy (GTDB): domain Bacteria; phylum Pseudomonadota; class Gammaproteobacteria; order Burkholderiales; family Burkholderiaceae_D; genus Rugamonas; species Rugamonas buxea. Next base: position 65,603 of record NZ_WNKZ01000003.1, on the reverse strand, counting down.
GTACCAGAACACCGTGGCCAATGCCGGCTTCTCGCTGGAAGACGCCGTCGCCAAGTTCACGACGAAGAACACGGGCCTGTTCCTGCAGGATACGTGGACCGTTTCGCCACAGCTGACCGTTACAGGCGGCGTGCGCGTGGACGGCATCGACGTCGGCCAGCGTCCTTCGCGCAATGCGCTGCTGGCCGCGCCTTCGTCGGTCGGCGCCGATGGCCGCCTGACGGGTGGCTTCGGACTGGACAACACCAACACCTTCGACGGCCAGAAACTGTGGCAGCCGCGCGTCGGCTTCAACTACACGCTGGAATCGGCGCGCCGTACGCAGATCCGCGGCGGTGCCGGCCTGTTCCAGGGTTCGGCCATGGCCGTCTGGCTGGGCAACCCGTTCCAGAACGCCGGCGTGGCCACGTCCGTCATCGGTTGCGGCGCAACGGGCCTGTCTCCATGCAGCACGACGGCCTCGGGTCGCTTCAGCCCGGACATCAACAACCAGCCGCGCCTGCCAGGCACGTCGCCAGCCGCTTCGGTGGACGTCCTGGCTTCGGGCCTGCGTCAGCCGTCCGTCTGGAAGGCAAACCTGGCCGTCGATCACGAACTGCCTTGGGAAAACCTGGTCGTCAGCGCGGAATACCTGAAGACGGACGTGCGTGACGCCATCTTCTACCGCAACGTCAACCTGGGCGACCCGACCCGTATCGGCAGCGACGGCCGCCAGCAGTACTACGGCAACGCCGCCTATGCGGAAAACTGCTGGAGCGCCACCGGTACGCGTATCACCAGCGGCAACTGCTCGGCACGTGCCCGCAACAACTCGAACGCCAGCTTCGCCAACGTGCTGGTTGCCACCGGCACCAAGCAGGGCGGCAGCAACCTGGCCACCCTGTCGCTGAGCCGTCCGATGATTTCGGGCCTGGGCTGGTCGATCTCGTACACGTACACGGAATCGAAGGAAGTGTCGCCGCTGACGTCGTCGACGTCGAACTCGAACTGGTCCGGCCGTTCCGTGTTCAACCCGAACGAGGAAGTGGAAGCCAATTCCAGCTACCTGGTGAAGGACCGCATCAACGCCTTCGTCAACTTCCGCAAGCGCTTCTTCGGTGCGTACAACACCACCTTCGGCCTGTTCTACGAAGGCCGTTCGGGCAAGCCATACAGCTGGACGTTCAACAACGACATGAACGGCGACGACCTGGCCGGCAACGACCTGATGTACATCCCGAAAGCCTTCGGTTCGGGTGAAGTCGTGTTCAAGGGCGATACCGCCGCCAACCGTGCCAACGAGCAGAAGTTCTGGGACATCGTCAACGGCAACCGCGCCCTGCGCAATTCGGCAGGCAAAGTGGTCGACCGCAACACCAGCTTCTCGCCATGGACCAACACCTTCGACATGCGCGTTTCGCAGGAAGTGCCGGGCTTCTGGCAAGGTCACAAGGGCATCTTCACGCTGGACCTGTTCAACGTGGGTAACCTCTTGAACAAGAAATGGGGCCGTATCAACGAAGTGGGCTTCCAGTCCAACGGCGCGCAGGCACGTTCCTTCGTCGACTTCGCCGGTATCCGCGATGGCAAGTACGTGTACCAGCTGCGCGACAAGGTGGAAGACTTCGAAGTGCGCCAGGTCAAGGGCGAATCGCAGTGGGCCCTGCAGGCCACCGTCAAGTACGAATTCTAAGGCCCTGCTGACTTAGTTTCGACTCAAGGAACCGGCGCGCAAGCGCCGGTTTTTTTTCGCCCGCGGGCTCTGTAACGTAAGGTTTCATCGCGCGATTTGCCGGCCGGCGCGCGCCGCCGCGGCTGTACAATAACCGGTTCAAGTTTCCCCTTCGATGCCATGACTTTTTCTCCCCGTACCCTCGCGCTGGCCACCGCTCTCTCCGCCGCACTGGGCATGCTCGGTGGCTGTGCCACGACGCCTTCCGGCCCTCTCGCCGAAATCAACCTGGTGGCCCTGAACGACCTGCACGGCCACCTGGAAGCGGACAAGTTCACCTACGCGGGCGTGGGCGACACAAGCCAGAAGACCGTGCACGCCGGCGGCATCGATACGCTGGCCGCCGCATTGCAGGCCTGGCGCCGCGACGACCGCGAGCTGCTGCTGGTGGGCGCCGGCGACATGATCGGCGCCAGCCCGGCCCTGTCGGCCATGTGGGCCGACGAACCCACCATCGGCGCGCTCGACCTGCTGGGCCTGACCGTCACGTCGGTGGGCAACCATGAATTCGACCAGGGTAGGATCGAGCTGCTGCGCCAGCAGAAGGGTGGCTGCGCCTCGCCCCGGCCGGACAAGGCGTGCAAGTTCGATAGCCGCTACGATGGCGCGAAGTTCCACTACGTGGCCGCCAACGTCATCGATGCCAACAGCCGCAGGCCGCTGCTGCCGCCTTACCGCATCCTGGAAGCGAAGGGCGTGAAGATAGCGTTTATCGGCGCGGTGCTGCGGGACACGGCCGAAGTGGTGGCCAGCGCCGGCATCGCCGGCCTGCAGTTCGCCGACGAAGCAGAATCCGTCAATCGTCTGCTGCCGGAACTGCGCGCGCAGGGCGTCGGCGTATTCGTCGTGCTGCTGCACCAGGGCGGTCGCACGGCATCGGAATTCGACAAGCAGTATTGCAACGACCTGGAAGGCGACCTGGTGCCCGTCGTGCACAGGCTCGACCCGGCCATCCGGCTCGTCATCAGCGGCCACTCGCACAAGGGCTACCTGTGCAAGGTGGGCGACACGCTGGTGACGCAGGCGCAGATGGGCGGGCATATGCTGTCGCGCATCAAGCTGGTGGTGGACCGCAAGACCAATGCGCTGGTCGATGTCAGCGCGCGCAACGTCGTCATGGAGCAGGGCGCATATCCGGCCGACCCGCGCGCCGTGACCTATCTCGCCAAGGTGCGGGCCAAGGGCAACGCGGAGCTGGCCAAGCCTGTCGCGCGCATCGCCACCCCCGCCGTCACGCGCGAGCGCAAGGGCAGCGACGAATCGGCGTTGGGTAACCTGGTGGCCGACGCCACCCTGTTCGCGGCCCGCCCCTTCGGCGCCCAGGTGGCGTTCATGAACACGGGCGGCATCCGCGCCAACCTGGAGACCGGCAGCGGCAATGTCGTGTCGAAAGGGCAGGCGCTGGCCGTCCTGCCGTTCGGGAACACGCTGACGGTGATGAACCTGACGGGCGCCCAGCTGCGCGTGCTGCTGGAGCAGCAGTGGATCGGCGACAAGGTCGAGACGCGCGGGCTGCTGCAGGTCTCCGAAGGCTTTTCCTATGCCTACGACCTGCGCCGCCCGGCCGGCCAGCGGGTCATCGAGGCCACCCTGAACGGCGTGCCGCTGGACGACAACGCCAGCTACCGCGTGGCCGCGAACAACTTCATCGCCGAAGGCGGCGACGCCTTCCCCATGTTCGCCAAGGGCAGCAACCGCGCCGAGACGGGCGTGCGCGATATCGATTCGCTGACGGCCTACCTGGTGCGCCGCGAGCAGGACCTGAAACCGGCCGGGCAGGCGCTGGAACAGCCGCGCATCCGCCGCGTGCAATAAGGAGTCTTACCATGCGTCGATTGATCCTGTCCGTTGTGCTGGCCGGCAGCTTCGCCAGTGCCCACGCGGACTTTCGCATACCCGGTTTCGAACTGGTGCAGACCGCGCCCGTCGAAACATCGCTGTCCAACCCGGACCTGCGCGACCCCATCACCGTGTGGTGCGAGCTGTTCGACAACGCCCGCGCCGACATTGCCATCGGCCAGTTCTACGCTGCCGGCAAGCCCGGCTCGCCGTTCGAGCGCGTCATCGAGCGGCTGGAAGCGGCCGGCAAGCGGGGCGTGAAGATCCGCTTCCTGCTCGACAAGAAGGGCATTGGCCTGTCCGATCCCGCCACCCTGGACCGGCTGCGCGCCATCCCCAACCTGGAACTGCGCGTCCTCGACTACAGCAAGCTGACGGGCAACGGCATCATCCATGCCAAGTACGTCATCGTCGATGCCAAGGCGGCTTTTGTCGGCAGCCAGAACTTCGACTGGCGCGCCTTCACGCATATCCACGAAACGGGCCTGCGCATCGACGATGCCGCCATCGTCGGGCAGGTGCGCGCCATCTTCGAGCAGGACTGGAATGCCCAGGCTACCCTGGCACGGGGTGCGCCGGTGGCGCCGCTGCAGGCCAAGGCGGCTGCCGTGGCGGCCCAGGCGGAGCTGGCACGGCCGGCCTACCTGGTGGCCAGCCCGGCCGCCTACAATCCGCCGGGGGTGCGCGACTCCGAAGCGGTACTGCCGGCGTTGCTGGCGGACGCGAAGGAAGAAGTACGCATCCAGCTGCTCGACTACGCGCCCCTGTCGTATGGGCCGCAGGGCACGCGGCCGTACTACGCCGTCATCGACAACGCGGTGCGCGCCGCCGCCAACCGGGGCGTCAGGATCAAGCTGATGGTGTCGAACTGGAACCTGGAGGCGCCCGCGCTGCCGTACCTGAAAAGCCTGGCCGTGCTGCCGAACGTGGAGATCCGCGTCGTCACGCTGCCGCAGGCGTCGACGGGCTTCATTCCGTTCGCCCGCGTCATCCACAGCAAGACGATGACGATCGACGGCAAGCTGGCCTGGGTCGGCACCAGCAACTGGGCCGGTGGCTACTTCGACCTGTCGCGCAACCTGGAAGTGGTGCTGCGCAGCGAGGCCATGGCGCGCCGCGTCGCCGCGCTGCATGAACAGGCGTGGAGCTCGCCGTATGCGCAAAAGCTCGACATCAACCGCGACTACCCGAAACCGAACAAGGCAAGCGAAAAGGCTGCAGCAGAATGAAGAATCCCGCAATGAAGAAGATCACGTGCATGCTGGCGCTGGCCGGCTCCCTGGCCGCCACCGCGGCCACCGAGGCGCTGGCCTGGGGCTACGACGGCCACCGCGCCGTGGGCGCCATCGCCGACCAGCTGCTCAAGGGCAGCAACGCCGAGAAGCAGGTGGCCGCGCTGCTGCTGCCGGGCGAAAGCCTGGAGAAGGTGGCCGTGTGGGCCGACTGCGTCAAGGGCAACTGGTGCGGCCCGCAGACGCCGGAGATGGTCGACTATGTCAGCGCCAATCCGAAGCACTCGGAGTACCACTACACGGATGTGCCGTTCCAGCTCGACGCCTATCATGACCACGGCCCCGGCACCTTCGAGGACGATATCGTCCAGACGCTGAAGGGCGCCATTGCCGTCCTGCAGGGCAAGGACACGCCGCAAACCAATCCGCACCGCTTCACCAAGCGCCAGGCGCTGCTGGTCGTGGCCCACCTGGCCGGCGACATCCACCAGCCACTGCACGTGGGCGCGGCGTTCGTCAGCAAGGACGGCCGCTTCGTCGTGCCGAAGAACCAGGTCGAGATCGACGCACTGAACATCTTCGACTCCCGTGGCGGCAACAACCTGCTGCTGGACGACGCGGTGCTGGTGGAAACGTCCGGCAAGCTGATTCCGCCGGCGCCGCCGAAGGACGATGCCGACAAGCCCACGTCCGCGGCATCGAAATCGACCACGCGCCCGTTCCACTCGTACTGGGACAGCACCGTGGTCGACTACGCGATGCGCCGCTCCAGCACGCGCACGCCGCAGCAGTTCGCCCAATACGCCATCGACACCAGGCCGGCCGTTTCCGCGAACACGGGCGACGTGCTGACGTGGCCCTACCAGTGGGCCAACGATGCGCTGGCCGTGTCGAAGCTGGCGCACCAGGACGTGACGGTGGGCGCCGCGTCGACGCAAACCAGCAAGGGCGGCGAGCGCTACAAGGTGTGGGCGCTGGCCGTGCCGGAGAACTACCCGGTGCCGTCGTCGGCCATCGCCCGCGAGCAGCTGATCAAGGGCGGCTACCACCTGGCCGCGCTGCTGCGGGCGATCTGGCCGTAATCGATCTGGCCACAAGACGGCCGGTGACGCGGCCCGGGGTTCCCCAGGCCAGGGTCACCCCAAGGTCACGCCAATGCCCATCTCCCGGTACGGCGCCAGCAGCGCGTCGTCCGTCTCCCGGCTGACGACGATATGGTCGATCGTCGCCAGCGGCGCGATCGCATATGGCGCGGCCGTGCCCAGCTTCTCGGGCGAGGCCAGCACCACGGTGCGGCTTGCCGCCGCGCTGATGGCGCGCTTCATGCACGCCTCGTCGTAATCCCCCGTCGTGATGCCGGCCTCCGGGTGCAGGCTGCACACGCCCATGAAGAACACGTCCGTGCGGATCTGGCCGATCGCTTCCAGCGCCTGCGCGCCGCAGGCCACGATGGAATGCTTGAACAGGCGCCCGCCGATGACGATCACTTCCACGCCGGGATGCTCCACCAGCTCCACGGCGATGGACGGGCTGTGCGTGACCACCGTCGCCTTCAGCTCGCGCGGCAGCGCCCGCGCCAGCTGCACGGCCGTGGTGCCGCCGTCGATGAACACCACCTGGCCCGGTTCGATGAGCGCGGCGGCCGCGCGGGCGATGGCCGGCTTGGCATCCGTCGAGATCTGTTCGCGCACGGCGAAATTGGCCTGCGCCGGGGAGGCGGGCAGGGCGCCGCCGTGCACCCGCTGCAGCAGGCCCTCCCTGGCCAGCTCGCGCAGGTCGCGCCGGATGGTGTCCTCGGACAGCCCGAGCGACTCGGACAGCACCTTGGCGACGATCTGGCCTTCCTTCTTCAGGATGTCGAGCAGCAGTTGCTTGCGTTGACGTGTCAGCATATGCGTGATTTTTCTTGAGATTGCACGATATTGCATGATATCGTAAAAATAGACCACCACGGAGAATTGCGATGGGCATACGCATCAAGGAAGTCAAAACCCTGTCGGACGACTGGTACCTCTTGAGGAAAACCACCTTCGACTACCGCCGCCGCGACGGGCGCTGGCAGACCATGTCGCGCGAAACCTATGACCGCGGCCACGGCGCCGTCATCCTGCTGTACCACCCGCTGCGCCGCACGGTGATCCTGGTGCGCCAGTTCCGCTTTCCCGCCTACGGCTACGGCGGCACGCACGACGGCTTCCTGCTCGAGGCACCGGCCGGCCTCTTGGACCAGGCCACGCCGGAGCAGCGCATCCGCGCCGAGGTCGAGGAGGAAACCGGCTACCGCGTCGGTGCCGTGCGCAAGGTGTTCGAGGCCTTCATGAGCCCCGGCTCCGTGACGGAGCGGCTGCATTTCTTTGTCGCCGAATACGACGATGCCCAGCGTGCCGGCCATGGCGGCGGCGTGGCCGACGAAGGCGAGGATATCGAAGTGGTGGAACTCGGCATCGACGAGGCGATGGCGCACATCGCCGCCGGCCGCATCGAGGACGGCAAGACCATCATGCTGCTGCAGCACGCGCGCCTGGTCCTGTTCGGCGAGGCGGGGCCGGGCCGTTGAAGGTATGCACAGACGATACTGTTTTGCGCGTGCTGCCTAACGTTTCGCGCCGCCGATCTGCATTAGAATTCTCCGGACAACCAACACTGGAGACATCATGAAACAACTCGTTGCAGCAAGCCTGCTGTCCATTGCCGCCACGATCGCCGCCACCAGCGCCCACGCGGTCGCACCGGAAGCCCTGGCGAAATCGAAGAACTGCATGGCCTGCCACGCCGTCGCCACCAAAATGGTGGGCCCGGCCTACAAGGACGTCGCGGCCAAGTACAAGGGCCAGAAGGATGCCGAAGCCAAGCTGGCCCAGAAGATCAAGAAGGGTGGCGGCGGCGTATGGGGCGCGATGCCGATGCCGCCGAACCAGGTGACGGACGCCGAGGCGCTGGAACTGGCGAAATGGACGCTGGCGCAGAAATGAAGCGGGCCGCATGAGGAGAAGCTTCATGCGGCGGCTCGAAGAGGTTTTACCTGGAGTTTTTGGCCCGCTTGCGCGGGCTTTTTTTATGCGCCGGCCAAAAGAAAAGCCCGCAACCGCGGGCTTTCCTGGAAACCGACGTAAGGCTCAGCGCGATTTGACGAACGGCACGCCAATGGCCTTCGGCGCCACCGACTTGGCCATCAGGCCGGCCAGCACGACCACCGTCACGACATACGGCACCATCTGGATCAGCGCGCCGGGAATGCGGCCGACGACGGGCAGGTCGACGCCTTCGAGCTGGATCTGCACGGCGGTGAAGAAGCCGAACATCAGGCAGCCCAGGAAGGTGAAGAACGGACGCCAGTTGCCGAACACCATGGCCGTCAGCGCCAGGTAGCCGGCGCCGGCCGACATGTCGCGCAGGAAGAAGCCGCTCTGCACGATGGCCAGGTAGGCGCCCGAGAACGAGCACAGGAAACCGGCGATCAGCATCGACATGTAACGGGTGCGTTCCACCGACACGCCGGCGGCATCGGCCGCATGCGGGTTTTCGCCGCAGGCACGCAGGCGCAGGCCGAAGCGTGTCTGGTACAGCACCCAGTGCACCAGCGGCACCAGGGCAAAGGCGGCGTAAACCAGTACCGAATGGCCGCCCAGCAGCTGGGTCCAGATCCAGCCCAGCACGGGCACGTCCGCCACGGCTTCGCTGCCCGGCAAGGTCACGTAGGGCAGGCGTGCTTCACCCAGATCCGGTGTGCGGCCGCCCTGCTGGAAGAAGTACTGCGCCACCACGAAGGTCAGGCCGCTCATGGCGATATTGATGGCGATGCCCGCCACCAGCTGGTTGCCCTTCTGCGTGACGGCCACGTAGCCCTGCAGGGTGGCCAGCGCGATCGACACGGCCATGCCGGCCAGGATGCCGTACCACGGGTTCTGCGTCGTGAAGGCGACCGCGGCCGAGACGAAGGCCGATGCCAGGATCTTGCCTTCCAGGCCGATGTCGATGACGCCGGAGCGTTCCGCGAACAGGCCGGCCATGGCGGCGAAAATCAGGACCGGCGCATTGCGCACGGTCGAGACGACGATACTGCCAAGATGGAGATCTTCGAATGTCATGATCAAGCCTTTTTACCTTTGATCAGTTTGATGAGCGCGGGCGCATACAGGTATTCCATGGCGCCGCAGAACAGGATGATCAGGCCCTGGATGAAGATGAAGGTTTCGACCGGGATGTTCGGTTTTTCCAGCGACAGGTCGAAGCCGCCCTGGATCAGCGCGCCGAACAGCACGGCCGACAGGAAGATGCCGACCGGGTGCTGGCGGCCCATCAGCGCGATGGCGATGCCGACGAAGCCGGCGCCCGCGGTGAAGTTCAGCGACAGGTAGTGGGTCGAGCCCATGATCGAGTTGACGGCGCCCAGGCCGGCCAGGGCGCCCGAGATCAGCATCGTGACGATGATCATCGACGAGATCTTCACGCCCGCGTAGTGGGCCGCGTGCTTGTTCATGCCGGTGGCGCGCAGCTTGTAGCCCCACGACGAGCGCGAGACGAAGACGCCGTAGATCACCAGCGCCACGATGGCCAGGAAGAAGCTGATGTTCAGCGGCGTGTCGCCCAGCGCGGGGAACCAGGCGTTCAAAGGCGGCAGCGCGGCAGCATCCGAGAACACACGGCTGGCAGTGTTCTGCTCGCCCGGCGGAATCAGGTATTTGACGATGATGAAGTTCATCAGCGAGGCGGCGATGAAGTTGAACATGATCGTCGTCACGACGATGTGGCTGCCCCGTTTTGCCTGCAGGTAGCCGGGAATGAAGGCCCACAGGGCGCCGAACAGCGCCGCGCCGACCATGCCGGCGGGGATCAGCAGGTACCAAGGCAGGCTGGCATCGAGCGTCAGCATGGCCACCGTCAGCCCCAGGCCGCCGAAGTACATCTGGCCCTCGGCGCCGATGTTGAACAGGCCCGCCTGCATGGCGATCGATACCGCCAGGCCCGTGAAGACGAAGGTGGACGCGTAGAACAGCGTGTACGACAGGCCTTCCGGATTGACGATGGCGCTGTTGATCAGGATCTGCATCGATTCCACCGGGTCTTCGCCCAGCAGGTAGATCACCAGGGCCGCGACCAGCAGCGCCGAGAGCAGGTTCAGGAGCGGTAAAACAATGCTGGTGGCCCAGCGTGGCATATCGTTGGTTGTCATGATTTGTGCATCCCGCCCATCAACAGGCCAATGCGGGTGGTGTCGAATTCTTCAATTTTCAGTTCGCCCGTGATACGGCCGCCGCACATCACGAGGATACGGTCGGCCAGCGCGCGCACTTCCTCCAGCTCCACCGACACCAGCAGGATCGCCACGCCGGCATCGCGCAGCGCCAGCAGCTGCGTGTGGATCGCCTCGATGGTGCCGATGTCGACGCCGCGCGTGGGCTGGCCCACCAGCATCAGCTTCGGCCTGGCCAGCACTTCACGGGCGATGACGACCTTCTGCTGGTTGCCGCCCGAGAGCAGGCCGATACGCAGGTCCGGATTGGGCGGACGCACGTCGAACTCCTTGAGCAGCGACTCGCAGCGCGCGGCGATGTGCTTGAAGTCGAACAGGCCGAAGGCACCCTTCAGGTGATCCTGGTAGCCCAGCACCGTGTTCTGCATGACGGAGAAGTTCTTCACGACGCCATCGCGCAGGCGGTCTTCCGGCACGTGGGCGATGCCCAGGTGGCGGAATTCCAGCGGCAGGCCGTCCGGGTCATGGCGATTGAAGGGCAGGGGCTTGCCCTCGAAATCGGCCTCGCCGCCAGTGGGCAGGCGCATGCCGGACAGGATTTCCATCAGCTCGCTCTGGCCGTTGCCGGACACGCCGGCAATGGCGACGATCTCGCCGGCCCGCAAGGTAAAACCGATGTCTTCCAGCAGGGGCACGCCGCTGCTGTCCTTCAACTGCAGGTCGCGCACTTCCAGTACCGGCTTGCCGGGCTTGTAGGCGCCGCGAGGCAGGTTGTTCTCGATCGGGCGGCCCACCATCATGTTGGCCAGTTCCTCTTTCGACGTGTCGGCCGTCTGCACGGCGCCGATCACGCGGCCGGCCCGCATCACCGTCACAGTGTCCGTGATGTCCTTGATCTCCTGCAGCTTGTGGGTGATCAGGATGATGGTCTTGCCCTGTTCCTTGAACAGGCGCAGGATCTCGAACAGCGACTCGGTCTCCTGGGCCGTCAGCACGGCGGTCGGCTCGTCCAGGATCAGGATATTGGCGCTGCGGTAGATCTGCTTGAGGATCTCGACGCGCTGCTGCGCGCCCACGGAAAGGTCGTGGATGGTGGCCAGCGGATCGACGTCGAGGCGGTAGCGCGCGCAGATCTCGCGCAGCTTTTTCTCGGTTTCGTGACGGTGGGCCGCCAGGCGGAAACCGCCCTCGGTGCCCAGCATGACGTTATCGAGCACGGTCATGTTCTCGACCAGCATGAAGTGCTGGTGCACCATGCCGATGCCGAGGCGGATCGCTTCCTGGCTGGTACGGATCTGCCGCGGCTGGCCGTCGAGCAGGATCTCGCCGCCGTCGGCCTTGTAGTAGCCGTACAGGATGCTCATCAGGGTCGATTTGCCGGCCCCGTTCTCGCCCACGAGGCCATGGATGGCGCCCTTGGCGATCGAGAAGCTGACGTCCGTATTCGCCTTGACCGCTCCAAAATGCTTGGAGATGCCGCGAAATTCTACTGCTGGCTGCATAGGATTCTTCAGGTCTGGTTGCTGGCGCTGGGCCGGTTCTTTGCTTGGCTTGCGGTTCTACTGAAAAACGCGCCGCAGGAGCTTGCCCCTGCGGCGCGTTTCAACGGGAGACTCCCGGGTGTTCGAGGCCGATCAGACCGGGCAGGCGGCGCCCGAACGGATATCGATGACTTTCGTCTTGCCGTCGATGATGTCCTTGCGGGCACCCAGCACCTTCTTCTCGATTTCCGGCGTGATCAGCTTGCGGTTGTTGGCGTCCAGCGCCCAGTCCACGCCGCCTTCCTTCAGGCCCTTGGCGGTAATGCCGGCCTTCCAGGTGCCGTTCTTGACCTGGGTGAAGCTGTCGTACACGGCATTGTCGACGCGCTTGACCATCGAGGTCAGCATCGTGCCCGGATACAGGTGGTTCTGGTTCGAGTCCACGCCGATGGCCAGCTTGCCTTTTTCCTTGGCCATCTGCAGCGTGCCCATGCCGGAGCCGCCGGCCACGGCGAAGACGACGTCCACGCCGCGTTCGAACTGCGAGCGGGCCAGTTCACCGCCCTTGGCCGGATCGTTCCACGCGGCGGCTGTCGTACCCACCATGTTCTGCACGATCTCGGCTTTCTTGTCGGTCGCTTTCGCGCCTTGCGCGTAGCCGCAGGCAAAGGTGCGGATCAGCGGAATGTCGATGCCGCCGATGAAGCCAAGCTTCTTCGACTTCGACGCCATCGCGGCAGCCACGCCCACCAGGTAGGAACCCTCTTCTTCCTTGAAGGTGATCGAATTGACGTTGGCACCTTGCGCCACGCCGTCGATCAGCACGAAGCGCACGTTCGGGAATTCCTTGGCAACCTTCTGCACGGCCTGGGTCTGGGCGAAGCCGATCGAGGCGATCAGGTCCATCTTCTTGCGGGCCAGGCCACGCAGCACCTGCTCGGCCTGCGTGTCGGACGAGGCCTGCACTTCGATGAAGTTGATGTTCGTTTCCTTCTTGAAGCGCGAGGCGCCTTCGAAAGCGGACTGGTTGAACGACTTGTCGAACTTGCCGCCAGCGTCGTAGACGATGGCCAGTTTCGGTGCCGCCGCGGAAGCGCTGGCCGACACTGCAACTGCAGCGATCATCATCGAAAGTTGTTTGATTTGCATGAATAGACTCCTGGAAGTTCGTTATTGTATAGTTTTTGCGAGCAAAACATGTAGGGGAGTACGGCCCCCCGTCGGGAAAGCCGCCGATTTAGAGGCTTTGCTCAGTGCCTGCTCGCCACGCAACCGTTTCCAGATTTTTCCTTGGCTTGTTGTTTCGATAAGTCCAGGTTTGTCCCGCGATACCCACTGTCGCGTTTGCACAACAGCAGTGGTGCCATCAACCGGACCGCGCCGGCGTTGTTTTTTCGCGCCGCCGGCCGTTGCCGGGCCCTCCCGAAAAAACGCCGGCTGCCGCCGTCCCTCCTGCTGTCCCTGCGAACTCTTCTATATATAGGAAGCCACTGTCTCCACGGTGGCCGCCGGGCAGCTCTTTACTATGCAACAGCTGTGATATGTATGGCAAATACGTTTTTGCTTGCCCATTTATATCAAATTGATATCAATCAATTTCGTCCTAGCACGATTTTCGGGCCGGTGGGTTCATGCTAGCATCGCGTCTTCATTGCAGATTTTCTATGCTTTTTACGCACACTTGTGGTGTTTTTAATTCAATCGAAGGAGCTGGCCTCATGACTGAACCTACCCGTTACGCTGCGCGTACGCTGATCGCGCTGGCAGTCGCCGCCGCATTTCCCCTGCATGCCCAGGAGGCGCCACAGCCGCAGCCCGCCGCCGACTCCGCGGCCGCGACGGAAACGCGCCAGCCCGGCCAGCTGGAAACGGTGATCGTCACGGCGCAGCGCCGTGCCGAGAACATCAAGGACGTGCCGATGTCGATCGCCACCGTCAAGGGCGAGAAGCTGGACGTGCTGACCTCCGGCGGCCAGGACATCCGCTTCCTGTCCGGCCGCTCGCCGTCCGTCGCCATCGAATCGGACTACGGCCGTACCTTCCCCCGCTTCTACATCCGTGGCCTGGGCAATACCGACTTCGACCTGAACGCCTCGCAGCCGGTCGGCCTGGTGATGGACGACATCGTCCAGGAGAACCCGATGCTCAAGGGCTTCCCCGTCTTCGACGTCGACCAGGTGGAAGTGCTGCGCGGCCCGCAGGGCACGCTGTTCGGCCGTAACTCGCCGGCCGGTGTCATCAAGTTCGACTCCGCCAAGCCCGTGTTCAAGACGGAAGGCTACCTGTCGGCCGGCTTCGGCAAGGACCGCGTGCGCAATATCGACGGCGCCTACAACATCCCCGTCAGCGACACCGTGGCCATCCGCTTCGCCGGCCAGTCGCAGCACCGCGGCAACCGCGTGCACAACGACCGCCCAACGGGCACGCGCGACTTCGAAGGCTACAAGGACAACGCCGCGCGCCTGCAGGTGCTGGTCAAGCCGAGCGCCGACTTCAGCGCGCTGTTCAACGTGCACGGCCGCGACATGGACGGCAACGCCACCCTGTTCCGCGCCAATATCTTGAAAGCCGGCACCAATGGCCTGGTCGACAACTTCGACTTCGGCAGCTACCCGACCGACGGCGTCAACGAACAGCACCTGAAGAACAAGGGCGCCAGCATGCGCCTGCGCTGGGACCTGCCGGGCGTGACCCTGCATTCGATCACCGGCTACGAGACGCTGGACTTCTACAGCCGCGCCGACGTCGACGGCGGCTACGGCGCCTCGTATGCGCCGCCGATGGGCCCGGGCTTCATTCCCTTCCTCGTCGAGACGGCCGACCTGATCCCGAACCACAAGCAGCTGTCGCAGGAATTCCGCGCCGAGTCCACCACCAAGGGCCCGCTGCAGTGGATCGCCGGCGTCTTCTACTTCAAGGAAGACATCCAGATCGACAGCATCTCCTTCAATTCGCTGGCACCGGGCAATCCGCAGAACGCCAACTACGCGACCCAGGAGCAGAACGCCAGGTCGTGGGCGGCCTTCGGCTCCGTCAACTACGCCATCAACGACCGCCTGAAGGTACGCGGCGGCCTGCGCTACACCAGCGACAAGAAGGACTTCGTGGCGCAGCGCATCGAGACGGGCGGCCGCAGCTACCTGCCGCTGAGCCAGGACTCGAACAATATCAGCTGGGATGCCAGCGGCACCTACGTGCTGACGAAAGACACCAACGTCTTCGCGCGCGTCGCCACCGGCTACCGCGCACCGTCGATGCAGGGCCGCCTGAACGATCTGGGCAGCCGTCCTTCGATGGCCGGCGCCGAGAAGGTGCTGTCGGTTGAAGCCGGTATCAAGCAGGACCTGTTCGACCGCCGCGCGCGCCTGTCGGCCACGGCCTTCCACTACCGCGTCAAGGACAAGCAGCTGACGGCCGGCAGCGGTACGGTCAACATGAACCAGCTGCTCAACGCCGACAAGGCCACGGGCCAGGGCGTCGAGCTGGACGTGCAGGCCAACCTGTCCGATTCGCTGTCGATGACCTTCGGTTCCAGCTACAACGATACCGAGATCAAGGACGCCAGCCTGTACGTGCTGCCATGCGGCAGCGGCTGCACGGTGACGAACCCGATCTCCTTCGTCGGCGGCACCCGCGTGGCCCTGATCAACGGCAACCCGCTGCCGCGCGCACCGAAGTGGCAGCACAACTTCACCCTGAAGTACAGCACCCCCGTGGCCAACGGCGAGTTCTACGCCTTCACCGACTGGGCCTACCGTTCCTCGTACAACTTCTTCCTGTACGAAGCGGTCGAGTACAAGGCCAAGGACCTGCTGGAAGGCGGCCTGCGCGTGGGCTACAAATGGGGCGACGGCAAGTACGACCTGGCCCTGTACGGCCGCAACATCACGGACGAAGTGCAGTCCGTGGGCGCAATCGACTTCAACAACCTGACGGGCATCCTGAACGAACCGCGCACCTACGGTGTGCAGTTCAAGATGAATTTCTGATACTGTTGGTTACGTAGCTTGACTGGCCCCGCCCCGTGCGGGGCTTTTTTTATGCAACCAACAGTTAAATGGGGACAGACCCCATTTTCCAGGCAACTTTTCGTGCCGGCGGCCGCTTACGGGGGCAAAGGCGATTCGGTGCCCGGCACCTGATTCGGGCGCCGAGCTTGAGTGCCGGGTTGGGACGCTTGTGCCCGGCTATCGGCGTGCCGTCTGCTAGGATCGTTGGACGAACCTTGCTGGAGAGAGTATGCAAACCGTAGTGAACCTGTGGCCCCTGCTGGGCGTGGCCGTCATTGTCGCCGGCTTCCTTCTGCGGCTGCATCCGGTGCTGGTCGTGATCGCCGCCTGCCTGGCAACGGGAGCCGCCGTGCTGATGCCGCCGCTGGAGTTGCTGGCGGCGCTGGGAACGGCTTTCGTCAACACGCGCAACCTGCCCCTGATCCTGCTGCTGCCGCTGGCCGCGATTGGCCTGTTGGAGCGCTTCGGCCTGCGCGAGCATGCGCAGGCGGCCATCAGCCGGGTGAAGTCGGCCACGGCCGGGCGCCTGCTGATCGTCTACCTGGCCATCCGCGAAGGCGCGGCCGCCGTCGGGCTGACGTCGATCGGCGGGCATCCCACCATGGTGCGCCCGCTGATGGCGCCGATGGCCGAAGGCGCCGCCGAACGGCAGGCTGCCGCGCATGGCACCGTGCTGTCCGATGCGGCGCGCCAGCGCGTGCGGGCGATGACGGCGGCCACCGACAATGTCGGCCTGTTCTTCGGCGAGGATATCTTTGTCGCCTTCGGTGCCATCGTGCTGATGCAGACCATCCTGCGCGGCGAGGGCATCGAGGTCGATCCGCTGCACATGGCGCTGTGGGGCATCCCGACGGCGCTGTCGGCCTTCGTCATCCACGCGTGGCGCCTGCGCCGGCTCGACCTGTACCTGGACCGCGAGGCGCGCGCATGATCCTGCAGCTCGAGCATTTCTACTATGTCGTCGGCGCCATCCTGGCCATCGTCGCGTGGATGTCCGCCACCGACCGCACCAATCCCCGCCGCTGGAGCACGGCCCTGTTCTGGGGCCTGTACGCGCTGATCTACCTGGCTGGCGAGGCGCTGCCGGCCGCGCTGGCTGGCGCCGTCGTCGTGGCGATGGCGCTGCTGGCGGGTTTCGGCGGCGTGCGCAGCGGCAGGCCCGACGTGCTGTCCGACAGCGAGCGCCGCGCCAGCGCCGCACGCCTGCGCCACAAGCTGTTCCTGCCGGCGCTGGCCATTCCCATCGTGACGGTGCTGGCGTCGACCTTGCTGAAGGATGTCAAGGTGGGCGCGCTGTTCCTGATCGACCCGAAGCAGGCCACCCTGGTGGGGCTGGGCTGCGCTTCCATCGTCGCGGCCGCGCTGGCGTGCCGGCTGACGCGCTCGACGCCGGTGCAGGCCATGCGCGAGCACCGCCGCCTGGTCGACGCGCTGGGCTGGGCCTTCTTCCTGCCCCACCTGCTGGCGATCCTGGGCCTGCTGTTCACGCAAGTGGGCGTCGGCAAGGCCGTGGCCCACCTGACGATGTCGTATATTCCGATGGAGTCCGCGCTGCTCGCGGTGGCCGTCTACTGCGTCGGCATGGCGCTGTTCACCATCGTGATGGGCAACGGCTTCGCCGCCTTCCCCGTGATGACGGGCGGCGTCGGCATCCCCGTATTGGTCGGCGTGTTCGACGCCAACCCTGCCGTGATGGCGGCCATCGGCATGTTCTCCGCCTATTGCGGTACCCTGATGACGCCGATGGCGGCGAACTTCAATATCGTGCCGGCCGCGCTGCTCGACCTGCCGGACAAGCACGCCGTCATCAAGGCCCAGATCCCCACCGCCTTGCCCCTGCTGGTGGTCAATATCGTATTGCTGTACTTCCTGATGAACCAATGATGAAAACCGTGCTGCTGACAGGCTTCGAGCCATTCAATAAACAGTCCCTCAACCCCGCGTGGGAAAGCGTGCGCGCGCTGGAAGGGTGGGCCGAAGAGGGCTTCGCCGTAAACGTGCGCCAGCTGCCCTGCGTGTTCGGCCACGCCCTTGATGCCTTGCGCGCTGCGCTGGGCGAGGTGCGGCCTGACGTCGTCATCGCCGTCGGCCAGGCGGGCGGGCGCCATGACATCACGGTCGAGCGGGTGGCCATCAATATCGACGATGCCCCCATCGCCGACAACCACGGCATCCAGCTGGTCGACCAGCCCATCGCAACGGACGGCCCGGCTGCGTACTTTGCCACCTTGCCCATCAAGGCCATCGTGCATGCGCTGCGCGAAGGCGGGCTGCCGGCGTCGGTGTCGCAGACGGCCGGCACCTTCGTCTGCAACCACCTGTTCTACGGTCTGATGCACGAGCTGCGCACGCAACCGGCCACCAGCGCCGGCTTCATCCACATTCCCTACCTGCCGCAGCAGGCAGCGCAGATTCCCGGCGCGCCCAGCATGGCGCTGGCCGACATGGTCGAAGCCATCCGCATCGCCGTGCGCACCGCCTGCACCACCGAAGGCGACCTGCGCGAAGCCGGCGGCAAGACCCACTGACCCGCAGGCGGGCCCGTGTCCACAATGGGGGACGAGTGTATAGCTGAGCTGTATCTTTGTCGGGGGCCTGGAGGCAGGGCGGACATGCATGTCCGCCCCGCTGCGCAGGCGAAGAGCTGCGCTCATCGAATTCCCTGCTGCGCCCCCATGGTGGACACGAACCCGACCGTTGGCCGGTGGTTCAGTCGCGGGCGGGTGGCCGCAGGATGTTGAGAAAGGCGCGCACGACGGGGGCGTCGTCCAGCGTCGTGTAGGTGATGTAGAGGTTGGCCGACGGCGGGTTGGTGCGGATGGGCAGGAAGACGACGCCGGGCCAGCCGATGCGGCTCGTCGTTTCCGGCATCAAGGTCACGCCCAGGCCCGCGCCCACCATCGCCAGCAGGGTCTGCGGTTCCGACGCTTCCTGGAAGATGGCCGGCTGGAAGCCGGCGTTGACGCAGCACTGGATCAGGTAGCGGGGGAAGGCCGACTTGTCCAGCGCCAGGGTCAGCATCGGTTCCTCGGCAATGTCGGCCAACTCGATCGACTCCATCTTCGCCAGCCGGTGGTGCTCGTTGACGGCCACGCAGACGTTCTCGCGGAAGCACAGCTCCTGGCGCAGGTTGTCGTTGCGCAGGTCCGTTTCGTCCAGCTTCGGCTCGCGCCAGAAGCCCACGTCGATCTGCTTGGCGCGCAGCGCGTCGTACTGCACGGTCGGTCCCAGTTCGTGGATGGTCCACGTCACGCGGGGGAACTGGCTCTGGAACTGTTCGAGCAGGCTGGGAATCGGTCCCCACATTGCCGAACCGACGATGCCCACGCGCAGGCGGCCCACTTCGCCCCGGTCGATCTGGCGCACCGTGTCGATGGTCATGCGCATCTTGGCCAGCAGCTCGGCCGCCTCGTTCATCAACGCGCGGCCGGCCACGGTCAGCTCGAAGCTCCTGGTCGTGCGGGCAAACAGCTTCACGCCCAGCTCCGCCTCCAGCTTCATGATCTGCTGCGACAGCGGCGGCTGCGAGATATGCAGGCGTTCGGCGGCGCGGCTGAAGCTTTTTTCTTCGGCCACGGCGAGGAAGTACTTCAGTTGTTTCAGGTCGATGGACATGAGCGTGGGTCTGGGCGTGAGGGGCAAACGCTTACGCGATCGGATACTCCACCATCGCCCGCGCCAGCTCGGCGCCGACGCGGGCGTTGTTCTTGACCAGCGCGATATTGGTGGCCAGGCTGCGGCCACCGGTCAACGTCTTGATGCGGGCCAGCAGGAAGGGCGTAACCTTCTTGCCCGTCACGCCATTCTCGGCCGCTTCCTGCAGGGCCTGCAAGGTGATCGCGTCGATCTCTTCCTTCTGCATCGCATCCGCTTCCGGCACGGGATTGGACACGACGACGCCGCCGTTCAGGCCCAGGCGCCACTTGGTGTGGATGAAGGCTGCCTGGTCGGCCGCCGTGTCGAGCTGGAAGTCGGCATGGAAGCCGCTTTCGCGCGTGAAGAAGGCGGGGAATCCCGGCTGGCCGACGCTCACCACCGGCACGCCCTGGGTCTCCAGGTATTCCAGGGTCAGGCCGATGTCGAGGATGGACTTGACGCCCGCGCACACGACGGCCACGTTGGTTTGCGCCAGTTCCTGCAGGTCGGCCGAGATGTCGAAGCTCGTTTCGGCGCCCCGGTGCACGCCGCCGATGCCGCCGGTGACGAAGACGGAGATGCCGGCCAGCGCCGCGCAGATCATCGTGGCCGCAACGGTGGTGGCGCCCAGCTTGTTCTGCGACAGCACGTAGGCCAGGTCGCGGCGGCTCACCTTCATCGCCTCCGGCGACTGGCCCAGCAGCTCGAGCTGCTCGTCCGTCAGGCCGATGCAGATCTTGCCGTTGATGACGGCGATGGTGGCCGGCACGGCGCCACCGTCGCGGATGATCTGCTCGACCTCGCGGGCCGTCTGCACGTTCTGCGGGTAGGGCATGCCGTGCGAGATGATGGTCGACTCCAGCGCCACGATGGCCTTGCCGGCGGCGCGCGCATTGGCCACTTCGGGCGAGAAGGAGAGAAAGTGATGCATGCTTTAGTCCTGTTCTTGGAGGGTTGGGGCGCCGAGCAGCGTGGCTGTCAGCGCGGGCGATACGGTGTGCGGGCTTTGCACGGTCAGGGCAGCCGCGTGCAGGCCGCGCAGGCAGGCGCGCGTCAGGTCGGTGTCGCCTTGCGTCAGCGACCAGCACACGGCGGCCGAGAAGGCGTCGCCGGCGCCGGTCACGTCGACGACGTCGGCCGGGGCAATTTCATGGGCGGGCAGCCAGTGCAGGTCGCCCGGCACCGTGTGATAGACCCCGGCCGCGCCGCAGGTGACGATGATGTCCTGTGCGCCGTCGGCCTGCAAAGCGCGGCATGCTTCGCGTACGTGGGCTTCCGTGGGCAGCGCCCGGCCTGCGCGGGCTTCGAGTTCGCCGCGGTTGAGGATCAGGAGGCGCAGGCCGCGCAGTTCGCGCGGCAGCCGGGCCATCTTGGCCTGCGAGACGGCCACCAGCACCAGTGGCGTATCGCCGCGCTGCGCGTCGCCCAGCAGCAGCGCGACGGCCGCCTCG
This sequence comes from Pseudoduganella buxea, assembly GCF_009720835.1. Lineage (GTDB taxonomy): Bacteria > Pseudomonadota > Gammaproteobacteria > Burkholderiales > Burkholderiaceae_D > Rugamonas > Rugamonas buxea. The sequence continues at coordinate 45,049 of NZ_WNKZ01000003.1, read as the reverse complement.
GGCAGGTTCAGGTCCGCCACCACCAGGGAGGCGGCGCTTCGCTGCGGCTGGCGCCCGGCCAGCCAGGCCGGCGTCAGGTGCTCGTACAGGGCCATGTCGGCCAGTGCCAGCACCATCTCGCCCGCGCCGTCCAGCACCGCCGTGTACGTGCCGGTGGCCGCGCCGGGCAGCTTCAGGGAGCCGGTCATGTCGATGCCGGCGCCTTCGGCATGGGTGCGCAGCGCCTGGCCGGCCGCGTCGTCGCCCAGCGCCGTCAGCAGGCTGCAGGGCGTGCCCAGGCGGGCCAGGTTCTCGGCGATATTGCGGGCCACGCCGCCGTAGGTCTCGACCGCGCTGGCCGGGTTGGACGTAGCCATGCACAGCTCGCCCAAGGTGCGCAGCTTGCGGTCCAGGTTGGCCGCGCCGATGCACAGTACGGCGCGGGCCGTCGGCAGCACATAGGCCCGGCCCAGCAGCCGGCGTTCCCGGATCAGGCTGGCGACGTGGCCGGCCACGGCCGAGCGCGACAGGCCGAGCTGGTCCGCCATCTGTTGTTGCGAGATGAAGGGGTTGGACCGGATCAGCTGGTAAAGCTGCTCTTTTTTTGGCAGGTCGCTCACGGGCGCTTTCGGGGGAATCGGTGGGTGGATCGCCAGGGCGACAAACTATTGTTTTTGATAGTAAACACTTGTCAGCTGGCTGTCAAACGGACGCATCCCTTATAATAGGCCAGTATTTATATAATCAACATATAAATGACCAAGAAAAATGGTATTTGCCATACATATCGGCGGTAAGGCATAGTGTCGCCTGCCACCTGGTGCCCCTGGCGCCACTGCAACATCGAACCGACTTCGCCACACAGAGGACCCCATGAACAATTCCCCCTTCCAGGCCGCCGCCATCGTCCGCGCGCGCATGCCGGCCGATTTCCAGCCACGTTGCGCACTGATCCTGGGCTCCGGCCTGGGCGTGCTGGCCGAGCAGATGAGTGACGCCGTCACCATCGGTTTCGACGAGCTGCCGGGCTTCCCGATCAGCACCGTGCACGGCCACGCGGGCCAGATGGTGCTGGGCACCCTGGCCGGCGTGCAGGTGGTGTGCCTGAAGGGGCGCGGTCACTTCTACGAAGGCTATGGCCTGGGCGTCATGACGAGCGCCGTGCGCACCCTGAAGCTGCTGGGCTGCGAATTCGTCTTCGTCACCAACGCGGCCGGTTCGCTGCGTCCGGAAGTCGATGCCGGCTCGCTGGTGGCGCTGAACGACCATATCAACTTCCTGCCCGGCACGCCGATGATCGGCCCGAACGACGAACGTTTCGGCCCCCGCTTCTTCAGCATGGCCAATGCCTACGACGCCGACCTGCGCAAGCTGCTGCAGGATACCGCCGCGTCTGAAGCCATCACCCTGCACGAAGGCGTGTACATCGCCTACGCCGGCCCGAACTTCGAGACGCCGGCCGAGATCCGCGCCTTCACCCGCCTGGGCGCCGACGTCGTCGGCATGTCCGTCGTGCCCGAAGTGGTGCCGGCCCGTCACTGCGGCCTGAAGGTGGTGGGCGTGTCCGTCATCACCAACCTGGCCGAAGGCCTGTCGCCGTTCCCGCTGTCGCACGAGCAGACCCTGAAGTACGCCGCCATCGGCGCGGAAAGCCTGGTGAAACTGATCCACGCCTTCATGGCGAAGGTCGCCGCCACGCCGAAAGCGTAATCAACACAGTATCGAAGGGGCGGCGCGACCGCCCCGAATCTTTTTAACGGGACCATCATGTCACGCGCATTCATCCTCCTGCTCGACTCCTTCGGCCTCGGCGCCACGCCGGACGCCGACAAGTACGGCGACGCCGCCGCCAACACCTTCGGCCATATCGCCGAATGGGCCGCCAGGGAAGGCGCGCCCATGCAGCTGCACAATCTGGAAAAACTGGGCCTGGCCGCGGCCGCCCATATCGCCACCGGTACCTGGGCCGAAGGATTCAAGGAGCGCGAAGGTTTCACCGGCGCCTACGGCGTCGCGCGCGAGCAGTCGACGGGCAAGGACACGCAGAGCGGCCACTGGGAAATCGCCGGCGTGCCGGTGCTGTTCGACTGGGGCTACTTCCCCAAGACCGTGCCGACCTTCCCGCAGGAGCTGACGGACAAGCTGCAGGCGCTGACGGGCGTGCCCGGCTTCCTGGGCAACTGCCACGCCTCGGGCACCACCATCATCAACGAGCTGGGCGACGAGCATGTCGCCACTGGCAAGCCGATCCTGTACACGTCGGCCGACTCGGTGCTGCAGATCGCCGCGCACGAGGAGCACTTCGGCCTGGAGCGCCTGTTCGAGATGTGCGAGCACGCCTACGAGCTGGTCAAGCCGTACAACATCGGCCGCGTCATCGCCCGTCCGTTCACGGGCGCCAATGGCGACTACAAGCGCACCGCCAACCGCCACGACTACGCCGTGCCGCCACCGTCGCCGACCTTGCTGGACCACGTCAAGGACGCCGGCGGCGAAGTCATCGCCCTGGGCAAGATCAGCGACATCTACGCGGCCAAGGGCGTCTCGCGCGTCGTCAAGGGCCCGGACAACATGGCCCTGTTCGACCAGCTGCTGAAGGTGCAGGACGAAGCGGGCGACAAGTCGCTGACGTTCGTGAACTTCGTCGACTTCGACATGATGTTCGGCCACCGCCGCGACGTGGCGGGCTACTCGAACGCGCTGCACGAACTCGACGCACGCCTGCCCGAATTCATCGCCAGGCTGAAGGACGGCGACGTCTGCGTCATCACGGCCGATCACGGCTGCGACCCGACCTCGCCCGGTTCGGACCACACGCGCGAGCACATCCCGATGATCTTCTTCGGCCCAGGTGTGGCCCCGCGCGCGCTGGGCGTGTCCGAAACGTTCTCTGACATTGGCCAGACCCTGGCTCACCACCTCGGCGTGAAACCTCTTTCCAACGGAACCAACCTGTTATGAGCATCCCCGCAGACTTCAAGCGCAACGAGGCCACCGGCCTTGACCTGGGCTGGCTGAACCACATCCACGTCAACAAGGCCGCGGCCGACCGCCGCGCCGCGTCGCTGGCGAACCGCCGTACCGTCAAGAAGGAATACCAGGCTGCGTGGCTGGTCAAGGCCATCGAGCTGATCGACCTGACCACCCTGTCCGGCGACGATACGCCGGGCCGCGTGGAGCGCCTGTGCATGAAGGCGATGCGCCCGCTGCGCACCGACCTGGTCGAGGCACTGGGCCTGCAGGACCGTAACCTGATGACGGGTGCCGTCTGTGTCTACCACGAGATGATCCGCCACGCGGACAAGGTGCTGAAGGGCCGCCTGCCCATCGCCGCCGTGTCGACCGGCTTCCCGGCCGGCCTGACCAGCATGGAAACCAAGGTACGCGAGATCGAACTGTCGGTCGCCGACGGCGCCCAGGAAATCGACATCGTCATCACGCGCCAGCACGTCCTGACGGGCAACTGGCAGGCCCTGTACGACGAGATGGTGGCCTACCGCCAGGCTTGCGGCGAAGCGCACGTGAAGGCCATCCTGGCCACCGGCGACCTGGTCACCCTGGAAAACGTGGCCAAGGCTTCTTGGGTCTGCATGATGGCGGGCGCGGACTTCATCAAGACGTCGACCGGCAAGGAAGGCGTCAACGCCACCATTCCCGTGTCGCTGACGATGGTGCGGACGATCCGCGAATACCACGAGCGCACCGGCTTCAAGGTCGGCTACAAGCCGGCCGGCGGCGTCTCCACGGCCAAGGCCGCGCTGCAGTACATGACCGTCATGAAGGAAGAGCTGGGCAACGAGTGGCTGGAACCCCACCTGTTCCGCATCGGCGCCTCCAGCCTGCTGACCGATATCGAGCGCCAGCTGGAACACTACGTGACGGGCAACTACTCCGCCGCCCATCGCCACGCGCAACCTTAAAGAACGACTGCCATGCCAACTATCAACGAGATCCTGAACACCATGGAATACGGCCCCGCACCGGAAAGCACGAAAGAAGCGCAAGCGTGGCTGGAGCAGCGCGGCCGCACCTTCGGCCTGTTCATCGACAACCAATGGACCGAAGCCGGCGAGACCTTCGCGTCGACCAATCCTGCCGACGGCAAGGAACTGGCGCAGCTCACGCAAGCCACGGCGGAAGACGTGGACCGTGCCGTGCAGGCCGCGCGCCGCGCCCAACCGGCATGGGCCGCCCTGGGTGGCCACGGCCGCGCGCGCATCATGTACGCCATCGCGCGCCTGATGCAGAAGCACGCGCGCCTGTTTGCCGTCCTCGAAACGCTGGACAACGGCAAGACCATCCGCGAAACGCGCGATGCCGACCTGCCGCTGGTGGCGCGTCACTTCTACCATCATGCCGGCTGGGCCCAGCTGCTGGACGAGGAATTCCCCGGCCACCGCGCCGTCGGCGTCGTCGGTCAGATCGTGCCATGGAACTTCCCCCTCCTGATGCTGGCGTGGAAAATCGCCCCGGCCATGGCGGCCGGTAACACCATCGTCTTCAAGCCGGCCGAGTTCACCCCGCTGACCGCGCTGCTGTTCGCGGATATCTGCGTGCAGGCCGGCGTGCCGGCAGGCGTCGTCAACATCGTCACCGGCGACGGCCGCACGGGCGAAGCCATCGTCAAGCACGAAGGCATCGACAAGCTGGCCTTCACGGGGTCGACGGAAGTCGGTCGCCTGATCCGCGAAGCCACCGCCGGCAGCGGCAAGAAGCTGTCGCTGGAACTGGGCGGCAAGTCGCCCTACATCGTCTTCGAGGATGCCGATATCGACGCCGCCGTCGAAGGCCTGGTCGATTCGATCTGGTTCAACCAGGGCCAGGTCTGCTGCGCCGGTTCGCGCCTCTTGGTACAGGAATCGATGGAGCCGCGCTTCCTGAAGAAACTGAAAAGCCGCATGGACACGCTGCGCCTCGGCTCGCCCCTGGACAAATCGATGGACATCGGCGCCCTCGTCGACCCGATCCAGCGCCAGCGCATCCACGGCCTGGTCGAGGCGGCACGCGCCGAGGGCTGCGAAATCTACCAGCCGTCTGCCTGCGAAATCCCGGCCGAAGGTTCGTGGTTCCCGCCCACCCTGATCACGGGCGCCTCCACGTCGGCCGCCGTGGCGCAGGCCGAAATCTTCGGCCCCGTGCTGGTGGCGATGAGCTTCCGCACGCCCGCCGAGGCGGTGCAACTGGCGAACAACACCGTGTACGGCCTGGCTGCGTGCGTGTGGTCCGAGAACATCAGCCTGGCGCTGGACGTGGCGCCGCAGATCAAGGCCGGCGTCGTGTGGATCAACACGGCCAACCAGTTCGATGCGGCCTGCGGCTTCGGCGGCTACAAGGAATCGGGCTATGGCCGCGAAGGCGGCCGCGAAGGCATGTTCGAGTACCTGGTGCCCGTGTCCGAGGACGCGCGTCCGGCCCTGCCGGCCGTGGCGAAGGCGGCGCAAACCAAACCCGCTGCATCGTCGAACGACCCGTTCGCCATCGACCGCACGGCCAAGCTGTACATCGGCGGCAAGCAGGCCCGCCCCGACGGCGCCTACAGCCGTCCCATCCACGGCGCGGACGGCAGCTTCCTGGGCGAGATCGGCGAAGGCAACCGCAAGGACATCCGCAACGCGGTCGAGGCGGCGCACAAGGCCGCCGGCTGGACCAAGGCGACGGCGCACAACCGCGCCCAGGTGCTGTACTACATCGCCGAGAACCTGGCTGCCCGCGGCCAGGAATTCGCCGGCCGCATCGCCGCCCAGACGGGTGCCAGGAATGCCGAGAAAGAAGTGCAGGCCGCCATCGAGCGCCTGTTCTACTGGGCTGCGTGGGCCGACAAGTACGACGGCGCCGCGCACCAGCCGCCGATGCACGGCATCACCGTGGCGCTGAACGAGGCCATCGGCGTGATCGGCATCGTCTGCCCGAACGAGAACCCGCTGCTGGGCTTTGTGTCGCTGGTGGGACCGGCCATCGCCGTGGGCAACCGCGTCGTGGTGGTGCCGTCGGAAGCGCATCCGCTGACGGCGACGGACCTGTACCAGGTGTTCGACACGTCGGACCTGCCGGGTGGCGTCGTCAACATCGTCACCGGCAGCGCGGACGAACTGGCGCGCACCCTGGCGTCGCACGGCGAGATCGACGCCGTCTGGCGGCACGACGGTTCGGCCGCCGGCTGCGCCGAAGTGGAGAAGCTGTCGGCCGCGTCGCTCAAGCGCACGTGGACGGGCGGCGCCAAGGGCCGCGACTGGTTCAGCACCCAGCAGGCCGCCGGCCGCACGGTGCTGGCCCACGCCACGCAGGTAAAGAACATCTGGATTCCTTACGGCGTTTAAGGCCATGGGGTCTGTCCCCGGCAAGCGACGGCGCCGGCGCTTGCCGTTGACGTCACGAGGGGACTGACCCTGGTTTTGTCGGCGCATCATGTAGAAACCATCCTGCGGCGCCAACCAAGTTTAGAAAGAATAGATCATGTACCTCCCCCAAGAAATCATCCGCAAGAAGCGCGACGGCGGCGTCCTCACCGCCGATGAAATCCGCTTCTTCGTGCGCGGCATCACGGACGGCAATACCACCGAAGGCCAGATCGCCGCGCTGGCGATGGCCGTCTTCTTCAACGACATGACGATGGACGAACGCGTCGCCTTCACCCTGGCCATGCGCGACTCCGGCGACGTGCTGGAGTGGAAATCGCTGAACCTGCCCGGTCCCGTGATGGACAAGCACTCCACGGGCGGTGTCGGCGACGTCGTCTCGCTGCTGCTGGGCCCCATGATCGCGGCCTGCGGCGGCTTCGTGCCGATGATCTCCGGGCGTGGCCTGGGCCACACGGGCGGCACCCTGGACAAGTTCGACTCGATTCCCGGCTACTGCACGGTGCCGGACAACACCTTGTTCCGCAAGGTCGTCAAGGAAGTGGGCGTGGCCATCATCGGCCAGACGGCTTCGCTGGCGCCATCGGACAAGAAGTTCTACAGCATCCGCGACGTCACGGCGACGGTGGAATCGGTGGCCATGATCACCGGCTCGATCCTGTCGAAGAAGCTGTCGGCCGGCCTGGACGTGCTGGCGATGGACGTCAAGGCAGGCAGCGGCGCCTTCATGCCGACGTACGAGAAATCGGTGGAACTGGCCGAGTCGATCGTCAAGGTGGGCAACGGCGCCGGCATGCTGACCTCCGCGCTGCTGACCGACATGAACGAATCGCTGGCACCCGCGGCCGGTAACGCGGTCGAAGTGCGCTGCGCCATCGACTACCTGACGGGCAAGGCCCGTCCGGCGCGCCTGCACGAAGTGACGATGGCGCTGTGCGCCGAGATGCTGGTGCTGGGCAAGCTGGCCGCCAACGAAACGGAAGCACGTGCCAAGCTGCAGGCATCGCTCGACAGCGGCGCTGCCGCCGAACGCTTCGCCAAAATGGTGACGGCACTGGGCGGTCCGGCCGACCTGCTGGAGAACATGGACGGCCACCTGGAACGGGCGCCGATCATTGTCGAAGTGCCGGCCCTGCAGTCGGGCTACGCCGCCACGACCAATTGCCGTGGCCTGGGCCTGGCCGTCGTCAGCCTGGGCGGTGGCCGCCGTCGCCCGCAGGACGCCATCGACTTCGCCGTCGGCCTGACGCAACTGGCCGAACTGGGCCAGAAGATCGACGCCGGCCAGCCGCTCGCCATCGTCCACGCCCGCACCGAGGAAGCGGCCCGCCAGGCCGTCGCCGAAGTGCAGGCCGCCTACACGATCGCCGACACGGCCCCGGCCGCCAACCCGATCGTCTACCGCACGATCCGCCCGTAAAAATTGCTCAAAAAATGGGGACAGACCCCATTTTTTGAGAAACATTGCCAAGAAAATGGGGTCTGTCCCCATTTTCTTGGCAACTTCCGAGATCCCGATATGAATACCGAACAACTGATCGTCGAAGCCAAGGCCGCGCGCCTGAAGGCTTATACCCCGTACTCGAACTTCAAGGTGGGCGCGGCGCTGCTGTGCCGCGATGGCAAGGTCTTCCACGGCTGCAATGTGGAAAACGCGGCGTACGGCCTGTGCAACTGCGCCGAACGCACGGCCTTCTTCTCGGCCTTTGCCCACGGCTACAAGCAGGGCGACTTCGACAAGCTCGTCGTGGTTGGCGAAACGGATGGCCCGATTGCGCCCTGCGGCGCCTGCCGCCAGGTCATCATCGAACTGGGCGGCAACGAGCTGCCCGTCGTGCTGACCAACCTGAACGGCGACGTCTTCGAGACGACGGCGGCCCAGCAGTTGCCGAACGCCTTCGGCGGCCAGGACCTGAAGAAGTAAGCCAAGGTAGAGCGCCTTGAAAAAAGCCATCGACGTGCAGGCCGCGGTCGCCATCGCGTCGCTGGAGGCCATCGCCGCCAAGACGCAGGGCACCTTCGGTGTCGGCGGCGTCATGCTGGACAGTTTCGGCAGCGTGCTGCAGGCGGTGCACAACAACGTCATCCGCAATGGCCTCGTTTACGATCCCACGGCCCACGGCGAACGGCAGCTGATCGACTGGTACTACGCGCAAAGCGCGAAGGGCAGGGCGCTGCCGCCGCCGCACGAGATCACCATCGTCACGTCGCTCGACCCCTGCTGCATGTGCGCCGGCGCCATCCTGGCCGGCGGCTTCAATGTGGTGGTGGCGGCGAACGACCGCCAGGCTGGCGTCAACCATGAAGGCGACGGCAGCTTCACCGCGCTGCCGGAAGGCTTGCGCGAGCAGGCCCGCGCCACCTTTGCCTATCCTGCCGTGTTGGGCTCGTCGTCGTATGCACGCACGGCGATCGGTGCCACGCCGCCGCCTTTCTTCATCGGCAAGACGATTGCCGAGCCAACCCAGGCCCTGTGCTCGCTCGTGTTCGAAGCCACGGCCGAAAGCGTGACGGGATTGTTCGATGCCGACCCGCCCCGCGAACAACTGCGCGACCCGGGCACGCTGCCGCCGGAGCACCCCATCGTGCGTGCACTCAAGCGTACCTGCCCGGATGCGCTGACCTACCGCTGCACGCCGCAGCGGCCCGACGCGGGACTGGCGCCCTACCTGCAGCATGCGGCCCGGCGCGACCGCGCCCAAGGCGGGCCGGGCGACGCCGTCGTGCTGCTCGACGCCTTCGGCAACCTGCTGCTGCGCTGCCACGGCCAGCGCAGCCAGTCCGCCATCCGCACGGCGTTCATGGAATGCACGCGCGCCTATGCCCAGCTGCGCTACAAGCTGATGGAAGGCGCCACGCCGGCGCAGCAGGACGAGGTGCGGCAATACCTGGGCCATCCCCGCGACGGCACCTTCGTGTTCGCGCAGGGGCCGGGCGACGATGCCGCCGGCTTCATGAACCTGGGGGCCTACGGCTCGACCATGGAAGGCCCGCTGCCGGCCCACAATCCGGCCCAGTTCCAGTACGTGCTGCCGGCGCTGGACGAGGCCCGGCTGGCGGAGCTGTGCGCGGACATGCCACCCCTGTACCGCCAGCGGATCGGCACGCGCCCCATGCAGGTGCGCGATGCCGCGCTGGTGGCCGCGCTGAGGGCATAGCTTCAGCGTTCGGCATCCACCCAAGGGTCGTACGTGCCGATGCTCCACACATGGCCTTCCGGGTCGCGGCACGTGAAGCCGCGCCCGCCATATTCCTCGTCCTGCAGCGGCAGCAGGATGGGCGCACCCGCCTCCACGGCCCGCGCGTAGACGCGGTCCGCGTCGTTGACCACCAGGTAGGACGTCTGCGTGACGAAGGTGCCGATCTCGCCGGGCGTCTTCAGCAGGCTGCCGTAGTCGCTGTCGACGACCGAACCCAGCATGATCATGCCGTTGCCATAGGTGAGTTGCGCGTGCGCGACAAGGTCGTTTTCCGTGCGCACGACGAGCGATGCTTCGAAGCCCAGGGTGTTGCACAGCCATTCGATGGCGGCGGGTGCGTCGCGATAACGCAGGCAAGGCATGATGGTTGCGCGGGTGTGCTTCGGTATCGTCGTCATTGCGTTTCTCCTTGTTCTGGCAATGCCCGAAAGGGCCGAATCACCAATATAGACCAGCACTATTCGTGGAGCAAGCGGGGTCAGGCAGGCGGAAAAACAACGGCCGGGCAGCGCATCGGCGCCCTTACATCTGCTGGAACAGGTGGGTATTACCCCGGCTAACTTCGAGCTCTTCCGTGAAATTGCGTACCCTGACCATCTGCCGGCCCCGCAGGTCGCGCGTCACGTGGGCGATGGCGTCGACCCGCACGAGCGTGGAGCGGTGGATGCGCCAGAACTCGTCCGGATCGAGCTCGTCGGCCAGTTCCTTCAGGGTCTTGCGGATCAGGACTTCGCCCTGCGCCGTCTGTACCCGCGTATATTTCTCGTCCGCGCGGAAGAACAGGATTTCGCGCGTGCTGATCATGCGCAGGCTGTTGCCCACCTGGGCCTGGATCCAGTGCAGGTAGTTGCGGCGCCGGGGTGCGCCGCCCAGGGCCAGCAGGCGGCCCAGCTGGCGTTCGATATCGTCGGGCTGGCGGCCGATGCGTCCCTTCAGCCGCGCGCACGTCGTCTTCAGGCGTTCGCCGCCCACCGGTTTCAGCAGGTAATCCAGCGCGCCCTGCTCGAAGGCCTCGATGGCGTACTGGTCGTAGGCCGTGACGAAGACGATATGGCAGCGGTTGAACAGCAGGCGCGCCGCCTCGATGCCGGACAGGCCGGGCATGCGGATGTCGAGGAAGACGATGTCCGGCAGGTGGCGCCCGGCCAGCTCCACCGCTTCCTGCCCGTTGGCCGCTTCCGCCACGATGCGCAGCCCGGGCCAGCACTCGTGCAGGCGCTTGCGCAGCATGTCGCGCATCGGTTCCTCGTCGTCGGCGATCAGGGCCGTGGCGGCAGCGGCATTCATGGCGTGTCCTTGGCGAAGATGTCGGGGGCGAACGGCACGCGCACGCAGGCGCGGCAGCCCCCTTCGGGCGGGGCTTCGATCAGCAGCTCGGCGCGACTGCCGAACATCAGCTTCAGGCGCTCGCGGATATTGGCCAGCCCGACGCCGTCGCCGGCCAGGTGCGAGAAGCCGACACCGTCGTCCTGCACTTCCACCTCCAGCACGGTGCCGGCGGCGCGGGCGCGGATATCGATGCGTCCGCCCTCGATCTTCGGCTCCAGGCCGTGCTTGATGGCGTTCTCGATCAGGATCTGCAGCATCATCGGCGGGAAGGACGCGCTTTCCAGGCCGGACGGCACGTCGATCGACACGGCCAGCCGCGCCTTCATGCGCGCCTGCATGATGGCCAGGTAGGAGCGCGACAGGGCGATCTGCCGGCCCAAGGTGGCGCCGCCCCGCGCGCGCATCTGCGGCAGGGTCGAGCGCAGGTAGTCGATCAGGTGTTCGTGGATGCGGGCCGCCTGGGGCGGGTCCGTCTCGATCAGCTGGCCGATCAGGGCCAGGGTATTGAACAGGAAGTGCGGTTCCACCTGCGCCTGCAGGGCCGCCATTTGCGCTTCCAGCACGCGCCGTTCCATGCTTTCCAGGCCGGCGTGGGCGGACGCTTCACGCGCCTCGATCTCGGCCTTGCGCTTGCCGCCGGCCAGCACCTTCAGGCCGCAGGAAATGAGCACGAAGGCCAGGGCCTGTTTCGGCAGCAGCACGGGCGTGCAGGCCAGCAGCAGGGCCAGCACCCACGTCACCACCAGCTGGCGAAACGGCACCTGGGCCAGCCAGTCGAAGAACTGCCACCACAGCGTGCTGGCCGTCTCGCCCAGTTCGCGCAGGAAGCCGATCGCGCCCGTGCCGCCGGCCGCCACTTTCATTGGGCCCCGCCGTGCATGGTGTCCTGTGGCGGCTCATGCAGGGGGCGCCGTGGTGCATGCGGCGTGCCGAATGCGCCGATGACGAGCTTGGCCAGCAGGAAGATGACGAACAGGGTCAGCGCCAGCGGCAGGATGGTCAGCAGCAGGGCCAGCATCACGCACAGGGCCAGCAGCGCCGGCCACGACATGCGGCCGAGGCGGCGCACGGCATGGCGCCCCACGCTCAGCACGGCGTTGGCCGCCTCGCGTACCGTCTCGGTAAAGGTCTTATTGATGGTTTTCATGCTGGATCGCTCCCGTAACGTGACAATGACGTCACTTTAGCGCCGCCGTCGGCGGGTGGGACCGGCCATCCGATGAACCGCCGTTTTGACGGGTTGATTTGCAGCGGCGGCGGATGAATGGTGCCGTACCGCGCGCGCGCCAGGTGCCTCGATTAGGTGCCTCGATTCAGGTGTCTCACACCGGACTGGCGGCGGAACAGGGTGTCAGCGTTCCTGCCAGTCGCGCCGCAGCAGACCGTAGTAATCGCTGTCGCACACTTCGCCGTTGACGAACCAGCGCTCGCGCAGGCAGCCTTCGTGGCGGAAGCCCAGCCGCGTCAGCAGCCGGCCCGACGCCGTGTTGCGGGGATCGACGTCGGCCTCGATGCGGTGCATGTCCAGCTCGTCGAACGCATGCGCCAGTACGGCCGGCATGGCTTCCTGCATCAGGCCCTGGCCCCAATGCGGACGCGCCAGCATGTAGCCGATCTCGCAGCGGCGGTTGGCGGCATCGAAGCTGCGCAGCGTGACGGTGCCGGCCAGGTCGCCGCCGACTTCCAGGACGAAGGTCAGCACGCTGCCGTCCGCATAGCCGGCCAGGCACCGGTCCAGCAGCGCGTCGGCGCGGGCCGGGTCGGTCCACGCGGCCGAGCTCCAGTAGCGCATCGCCTCCGGGTCGGAAAAGAGGCGGAACAGGGCAGTCGCGTCGCCTGCGCGCAGGAAGCGCAGGCGTACGCGCTCGCATTGCAAGGTGAATGGGGCGAAAAACGGCATCATCTCTCCTTGTCCGGTGGTGAAGGTGGTGGTACTGGCGGGGCGGTTTCGGTGATTCCCAGGGTGGACAGTACCATCCGCACGACGGTCTGCTCGGCCTCGTCGAAATCCTTGCGGCCCAGCCGGCGGTTCAGCACCAGCGCCATCTGCGGCGCGAAATCGGCATACGACTGCGTCATCGCCCAGATGGCGAACAGCAGGTGGGCCGCGTTGACGGGGGCGATATGGCCGGCCGCGATCCACCCTTCGAACACTTCGATATCGCGCCGCAGCACGGGAATCACGCGCGCGCGGATCTGCTCCCCGTACAGCTTGGCCCCGCCGATGACTTCCATCGCATACACGCGCGACGCATACGGCTGCTCGCGCGAGAACTTCAGCTTCGCCTGGATATACGCGCGCAGCACGGCGCCCGGTGCCATGCCGGCATCGGCCAGGTGGGTCATCCGTTCCAGCCACTCGTCGAGCACGTCGTCGAGCACGCGCTGGTACAGGGCCTGCTTCGTTGGAAAGTAGTACATCAGGTTCTGCTTCGACAAGCCGGCGTTTTCCGCCACGGTGGCGATCGACGTGCCTTCGTAGCCGCATTCGGCGAACACGCGCACGGCCTCGGCGACGATGTCGGCTTCCAGACGGTCGCGGTTCTGCACCCGGCGCGAGGCGCCGTTGGCGCGCGTGCTGCGCTTATCCATGCTGGCCCCCATCCGCGCGCAGGCCGTCGCGCTGTGCATCGCGCAAGAACGCGCGCAGCAGGGGCTCGGCCGTGTAGGCCACATTGAAGCGGAACCAGATGGTGGGGCTGGGCCGCAGCATGAAGAATTCGTTCGGCGCCAGCAGCACGCCGGCGCGCAAGGCCTGGTCGGCGATGACACGGCCGTTGCGGGTGGGCGTGGGTGCGATATCCCAGCCGGCGCTGACGAACATGCCGCCGCGCGGCCGGGCCACGGGGGCCATGCCCACCTCGCGCAGGACCTCGATGCTGCGTTCGCGCCCCGCGTCCAGCTGGGCCACGAGCTTTTCCACCATGCGCCGGTAGGGGCGCGCCGTCAGCGCGTGATAGACGGCGCGCTCGTTCACTTCCGACGTCGTCAGCCCCGTCAGCATCTTCACCCGCACCAGTTCCGGCAGCAGCGAGGCGGAAGCGCAGATCGAGCCGACCCGCAGCACGGGCGACAAGGTCTTGGAAAAACTGCCGACGCGGATGACGCGGCGCAGGCCGTCCAGCGCCGCCAGCGACGCCTCGCCGCGCGCGGCCAGCTCGCGGTAGATATCGTCTTCCACAAGCCAGAAGTCGAACTGCTCGGCCAGCGCCAGCAAACGGTGCGCCTGGGCCGGCGACAGCGACGTGCCGAGCGGATTTTGCAGCACCGTGTTGACGAACATCAGCTTGGGCTGGACCAGCCGGGCCTGGGCCGCCAGCGCGTCCAGGTCCAGGCCCCGGTCGTCGCGGGGAATGCCGACGACATTGCAGCCGTGGTGGCGGATCAGCGACAGCAGGTTGCTGTAGCCCGGGTCCTCGACGAAAACGGTGTCGCCCGGGCGCGTCAGGGTGCGCAGGATCAGGTCGAAGGCGTGGGTGGCGCCGTGCGTCAGCAGCACCTGGTCCGGCTCGACGGGGAACAGCTCGTCCGATAGGCTGCTCGACAGTTGCTGGCGCAGGCCGGCGAAGCCCAGCGGGTGGCCGTAGCCGCGCAGCCGGTTGGCGGGAATGCGCATGGCCTGGCGCACGGCGTCGAGAATGGTGTCCTCGCCATACCACTCGGGCGGCAGCCAGCCCGTGCCGGCCGGCAGCGCTTCGGAAACGCCCGTGTACAGCTCCGGTGTCAGCGCATCGACGGCGCCCCGGCCGCCGGCGCAGGGCGAGGGCAGCAGGGCGTCCGGCTGCAAGGTCGGCGGCAGGTCCTGGCGCGCCACGAAGTAGCCGGACCCGCGCCGCGAGCACAGCAAGCCCAACGTGACGAGGCGGTCGTAGGCCTCGACAACTGTAAAGGTACTGATGCCATTACACTTGGCGAACTGCCGCACGGACGGCATGCGCGTGCCCACCCGCAGGGCCTTGGCCGCCACCATGGCCGTGACCGCCGCGACGATCTTGTCGACGAGGCTGCCTTTCTTGCCCCGCTCCAGCGCCAGCAAGGGCCACGCAGGAATTCCCACCGCATCGTCGGCGCCTTGATCTGCCTCAAACTCGTGAATCGTCATCGTTGACTCCGCTTACGCGCTTTCCAAAACTGTAGTGTTTTGGCTACCTGTACGGTTGGATGGTTTTTCCGATTGTGTATATGTGCCATAGTGAACGGCGTGACTATTATTGCATCATCATTTTGCCAACTGGTAAAGTTTTTTACGGATCGTAAAAAAGGAGAAAAGCATGAACGAATCCCGCCCGGCATCGCTGGCAGCCTTCTGGATGCCTTTCACGAACAACCGGGATTTCAAGGCCAATCCCCGCCTGCTGGTGTCGGCCGCGGGCGTCCACTACAAGGATGTCGACGGCAACCAGATCCTGGACGGCACGGCCGGCCTGTGGTGCGTCCCCTGCGGCCACACGCAGCCGAAGATCGTCGCGGCGGTGCGCGAGATGGTCGGCCAGCTCGACTTCGCGCCCACCTTCCAGATGGGCCACCCGGCCGCCTTCGAACTGGCCGACCGGCTGATGGACTACACCAACCACCGCTTCGGTCACGTCTTCTACACCAACTCCGGCTCCGAGGCCGTCGACACGGCGCTGAAGATGGCGCTGGCGTACCACAAGGCGCGCGGCGAGGCATCGCGCACCCGCTTCATCGGCCGCGAACGGGGCTATCACGGCGTCGGCTTCGGCGGCATATCCGTCGGCGGCATCGCCGGCAACCGCAAGCCCTACGGCACCTTGCTGCCGGGCGTGGACCACCTGCCGCATACGCACAACCTGGAAAAGAACGCCTTCACGAAGGGCGAGCCTGAATATGGCGCCCACCTGGCGGACGAGCTGGAACGCATCGTCGCGCTGCATGACGCCTCCACCATCGCCGCCGTCATCGTCGAGCCGGTGGCCGGCTCCACCGGCGTGCTGATTCCGCCGAAGGGCTACCTGAAGCGTCTGCGCGAGCTGTGCACGAAGCACGGCATCCTGCTGATCTTCGATGAAGTCATCACGGGCTTCGGGCGCATGACGACGCCGTTCGCGGCCGACTATTTCGACGTCGAGCCGGACATGATGACCACCGCCAAGGGCCTGACCAACGGCACCGTGCCGATGGGCGCCGTGTTCTCGAAAAGCTTCGTGCACGACGCCTTCATGGACGCGCCGGCCGGCATCGAACTGTTCCACGGCTATACGTATTCCGGCCACCCGCTGGCCTGCGCCGCAGCCCTGGCCACGCTGGAAGTGTTCCAGGAACAGGACATCCTGGGCCACGCAAAGGGCCTGCAGGACTACTGGGTCGATGCCGTGTATTCGCTCAAGGGCCTGCCGCATGTGATCGACCTGCGCTGCAT
Organism: Pseudoduganella buxea; assembly: GCF_009720835.1. Taxonomy (GTDB): domain Bacteria; phylum Pseudomonadota; class Gammaproteobacteria; order Burkholderiales; family Burkholderiaceae_D; genus Rugamonas; species Rugamonas buxea. The sequence goes on along the minus strand of NZ_WNKZ01000003.1, from coordinate 28,805 downwards.
CGGCCTGATCGCCGGCATCGAGCTGGCGCCCATCGCGGGCAAGCCGGGCGCGCGTGCCTACGCGGCGTTCAAGAAGGCCTTCGCGGACGGGGTGCTGATCCGCGTGACGGGCGACATCATCGCCTTGTCGCCGCCGCTGGTGTTCGAGAAACAGCATATCGACGAACTGTTCGGCAAGCTGGCAAGAATTTTGAAAGAGCTCGACTGAGGACTCGACCAACGACGCACCCACCTACGCGGCCAGGGCAGGGACGGGGCACCGACACAATCGGCGCTTGCGGCCCGGCACCCGGCGCAGGATAAAAGGAGACGAAAATGCTAGTAGGCGTACCCAAGGAAATCAAGAACCAGGAATCCCGCGTCGGCCTTACCCCGGCCAGCGTGAAGGAACTGACACTGCGGGGCCACCAGGTCCTGGTGCAGCACAACGCCGGCGCCGCGATCGGCCTGGCCGATGAACTGTACGGCGCCGCCGGCGCCACCATCGTCGACTCGGCCGAGGAAATCTTCGGCCGCGCCGACATGATCGTCAAGGTCAAGGAGCCGCAGCCGCAGGAATGCGCGATGCTGCGTCCCGGCCAGATCCTGTATACCTACCTGCACCTGGCGCCGGACCCGGAACAGACCCGCGCGCTGGTGGCATCTGGCGCCGTCTGCATCGCCTATGAAACCATCACGGGACCGGGCGGCGGCCTGCCGCTGCTGGCGCCCATGAGCGAAGTGGCGGGGCGCATGTCGATCCAGGCCGGCGCGGCCCACCTGGAGAAATCCAAGGGCGGCATGGGCCTGCTGCTGGGCGGCGTGCCTGGCGTGGCGCCGGGCCACGTGGCCATCATCGGCGCCGGCGTGGTCGGCACCAATGCGCTGCAGATGGCCGTCGGCATGGGCGCCCGCGTGACGGTGCTGGACAAGAACGTCGACCGGCTGCGCCAGCTCGACCTCGTATTCGGCAACCGCGTGCAGACCATGTACTCGAACGCCCACACCATCGAGGAAGCGGTGCTCGACGCGGACCTCGTCATCGGCGGCGTGCTGGTGCCGGGCGCCGCCGCACCCAAGCTCGTCACGCGCGCCATGGTGGCGAAGATGAAGCAGGGCGCCGTCGTCGTCGACGTCGCCATCGACCAGGGCGGCTGCTTCGAGACTTCGCACGCCACCACGCACGAGGCGCCCACCTTCGTCATCGACGGCGTGGTGCACTACTGCGTCGCCAACATGCCGGGCGCGGTGGCGCGCACGTCCACCTTCGCACTGAACAACGCCACCATCGGCCACGCGCTGGCGCTGGCGGACAGGGGCTGGGCCAAGGCGCTGGCCGCCAACCCGCACCTGAAGAACGGACTCAATGTCTGCCAGGGCAACGTCACCTATGAAGCGGTGGCGCATGCGCTGGGCTACCCCTACGTGCCGGCGGAATCGTTGTTGGCTTGATTCTGTTGGCCCCAATCGAACGATAGGAACATCATGACGGACCTGGACACCATTACCCACCATATCGGCGGCAGCAAGGTCGATACGCGCAGCGGCCGCTATGCCGACGTCTTCAACCCGGCAATGGGCGAGCCCGTGGCGCGCGTCGCGCTGGGCACGGCCGAGGAAGTGGATGCGGCCGTGCAGGCCGCGCATGCCGCCTTCCCGGCCTGGGCCGACACGCCGCCGCTGGCGCGCGCCCGCATCCTGTCGAAGTACCTGCAGCTGTGCCAGCAGCATACCGACGACTTCGCGGCGATGCTGACGCGGGAGCACGGCAAGACCTTTGCCGACGCCCGCGGCGAGGTGGCGCGCGGCATTGAGGTGGTGGAGTTCGCCATCGGCATTCCGCACCTGCTGAAGGGCGAATTCACCGACCAGATCGCGCGCGGCATCGACGCGTGGTCGATGCGCCAGCCGCTTGGCGTCGTCGCCGGCATCACGCCGTTCAACTTCCCAGTGATGGTGCCGATGTGGATGTTCCCCGTTGCGCTGGCATGCGGGAACACCTTCATCCTGAAGCCTTCCGAACGCGATCCGTCGCCGTCGCTGCTGCATGCCGAACTGCTGAAACAGGCCGGCCTGCCGGACGGCGTGTTCAATGTGATCCAGGGCGACAAGGTTACCGTCGACGCACTGCTGGAGCATCCGCTGGTCGAGGCAATCAGCTTCGTCGGCTCCACGCCGATCGCCGAATACATCTACGCCAAGGGCAGCGCCAACGGCAAGCGCGTGCAGGCACTAGGCGGCGCCAAGAACCACGCCGTGGTGATGCCCGACGCCGACATGGAGATGACGGTGGATGCCCTGATGGGTGCCGCGTTCGGTTCGGCCGGCGAGCGCTGCATGGCGATCTCCGTCGTGGCGGCGGTGGGCGACGCAGGCGACAAACTGATCGGCGCACTGCAACGGCGCACGGCCGCACTGAAAATTGGCGACGGCATGGCACACGATGCCGAAATGGGGCCGGTCGTCACGCAGGCCGCCAAGCTGCGCATCGAAAAGCTGATCGGCGAAGGCGTCGAGCAGGGTGCCACGCTGGTGGTCGACGGGCGCAATCACAAGGTGGCGGACCGGCCCAACGGCTTCTTCGTCGGTGGCACCCTGTTCGATCACGTCACGCCCGACATGACGATCTACAAGGAGGAGATCTTCGGCCCCGTGCTGTGCGTGGTGCGCCTGCCGGACGTGGGCAGCGCGGTGGAGCTGATCAACCGCAACGAGTACGGCAACGGCGTGGCCGTGTTCACGCGCGACGGCGGCGTGGCGCGCGAGTTCGTGCGGCAGATCCAGGTCGGCATGGTGGGTGTGAACGTGCCGCTGCCGGTGCCGATGGCCTTCAACAGCTTCGGCGGCTGGAAGCGCAGCCTGTTCGGCGACCACCACGCCTACGGCCCCGAGGGCGTGCGCTTCTACACGCGCCACAAGGCCGTGATGCAGCGCTGGCCGAATACGGCCTCCGCTGGCGCGGAATTTGCATTCCCTCAGATGAAGTAGTTGACGCCAGATGTCGGGGGGACTGTCCCTCCCGGACTGTCCCCGGTTTTACCCAGCACAGTGATGTCTTATTCAGGACCAGCCAGGAACCACACCATGCTCGACTCACTACACTATATCCCCCAACCCACCGCCACCAATGGCGAACTGGCCAGCCACTTTACCGACCTGGCACCGCCCCTGAACGCGCGCCAGGCCGCCATCGAAAGCGCGCGCTGCCTGTACTGCTACGACGCACCGTGCACGCGCATCTGCCCGTCCGAGATCGACGTGGCCAGCTTCATCCGCAATATCCATGACCGCAATATCGACGGCGCCGCCGCCGGCATCCTGAAGCAGAACATCTTCGGCGGCAGCTGCGCGCGGGTGTGTCCCACCGAGATCCTGTGCGAGGACGCCTGCGTGCGCAACCACGACGCCGAAGGCCAGCCTGTCAAGATCGCGCTGCTGCAGCGCTACGCCACCGACAATATGTCCTTCGTCGACCACCCGTTCCAGCGCGCCCCGAGCACCGGCAAGACCGTTGCCGTGGTGGGCGCGGGCCCTGCCGGCCTGTCGTGCGCGCACCGGCTGGCCATGCTGGGCAACGACGTCGTCGTGTTCGAAGCCCAGGCCAAGCCGGGCGGCCTGAACGAATACGGCATCGCCAAGTACAAGCTGACCAACCAGTTCGCCCAGCGCGAAGTGGAATTCCTGCTGGGGATCGGCGGCATCGAAATCCGCTGCGGCCAGAAGCTGGGCGAGAACCTGCACTTGAAGGACCTGCACGCGAACTACGACGCCGTCTTCCTGGGCCTGGGCCTGGGCGCGAGCCGCCAGCTGGGCCTCACCGGCGAGGATGCACCGGGCCTGCTGGCCGCCGTCGACTACATCGCCGCGCTGCGCCAGGCCAGCGACCTGGCCGCGCTGCCCGTGCCGCGCCGCGCCATCGTCATCGGCGCCGGCAATACGGCCATCGACATGGCCGTGCAGATCGGCCGCCTGGGCGCCGAGGAAGTCACCCTGGTCTACCGGCGCGGCTTCGACGCGATGGGCGCCACCCACCACGAGCAGGACATCGCCAAGGCCAACCTGGTGCGGATGGTGACGTGGGCGCAGCCGCGCGAAGTGCTGCTGGACGGCTTCGGCCGCGTGCGCGGCATGCGCTTCGAGAAGACCGCGATGAACGACGCCGGCCGCCTGACGGGCACGGGGGAAACCTTCGAGATCGCCGCCGACGCCGTGTTCAAGGCCATCGGCCAGGGCCTGGCCGAAGCGTCGCTGTCCGATCCGCTGGCCACGCTCCTGAAGCGCGACGGCGACAAGATCCACGTGGATGACCGCTTCCGCACGGCGCTGCCGGGCATCTACGCGGGCGGCGACTGCGTGGCACCGGGGCAGGACCTGACGGTGCAGGCCGTCCAGCACGGCAAGCTGGCGGCGCTGGCGATTCATTCCGATATGCAGGCGAAGAAGGAAGGTGTGTGATGAAAGCGGACCTCAGCATCGATTTTTGCGGCATCAAGTCACCCAACCCGTTCTGGCTGGCCTCCGCGCCGCCGACCGACAAGGCCTATAACGTCATCCGCGCCTTCGAGGCGGGGTGGGGCGGCGTCGTGTGGAAGACGCTGGGCGAAGACCCGCCGGCCGTCAACGTGTCCTCGCGCTACTCGGCCATCTACGGCAAGAACCGCGAAGTCCTGGGCTTCAACAACATCGAACTGATCACCGACCGTTCGCTCGACATCAACCTGCGCGAGATCACGGCCGTCAAGGAAGCGTGGCCGGACCGTGCCATCGTCGTGTCGCTGATGCTGCCCTGCGAGGAGCACTACTGGGCCGACATCCTGCCGAAGGTGGAGGCCACCGGCGCGGACGGCATCGAGCTTAATTTCGGCTGCCCGCACGGCATGCCGGAGCGGGGCATGGGCGCGGCCGTCGGCCAGGTGCCGGAGTACGTGCAGCTCGTCACCAGCTGGTGCAAGAAGCACAGCCGCCTGCCCGTGATCGTCAAGCTCACGCCGAACATCACCGACATCCGCCAGCCGGCGCGGGCCGCGAAGGCCGGCGGCGCCGATGCCGTCTCGCTGATCAACACCATCAACTCGATCACGTCGATCGACCTGGACCGGATGGTGGCGCTGCCCACGGTGGGCCAGGCCAGCACGCACGGCGGCTACTGCGGCACGGCCGTCAAGCCCATCGCGCTGAACATGGTGGCCGAGATCGCGCGCGACGAGCAGACCCGCGGCCTGCCCATCTCCGGCATCGGCGGCATCAACAACTGGCGCGACGCGGCCGAATTCATCGCGCTGGGCGCCGGCTGCGTGCAGGTGTGCACGGCGGCCATGCTGCATGGTTTCCGCATCGTCGAGGAAATGAAGGACGGCCTGGCCCGGTGGATGGAGTCGAAGGGCTACCAGACCTTGGCGGACTTTTCCGGCAAGGCCGTGCCGAACACGACGGACTGGAAATACCTGGACATGAACTACAAGGTCATTGCCCGGATCGACCAGGATGCCTGCATCGGCTGCGGCAAATGCTTCGTCGCCTGCGAGGACACGTCGCACCAGGCCATTGCCAAGCTGGTCGACCCGATCAGCGCGGCACGCAGCTACCAGGTCATCGACCACGAATGCGTCGGCTGCAACCTGTGCGAAATCACCTGCCCGGTCCAGAACTGCATCACGATGGTGCCGCAGCAGACCGGCAAGCCCTATATGAACTGGACCCAGGATCCGCGCAATCCGCGCGCGGAGAAGGTGCCGACGGCGGCGTGAATCCGCCAGCAGGGGGCTGTTCTTCAGGACTGTCCCCGGTCTTTGCAGTTGTCGTTGCAGTTGTCGTGATCCAAGCCTTTCAACCGACGGAGAGCCGCAGTGAACCAAGACCTTAACAAGAACAGCAGCGACCTGTGGAACGAAGATCTGGCGCCCACCAGCGCCGCCCAACGCACGTGGCGCTGGTATCACTTTGCCGCGCTGTGGGTCGGCATGGTGATGTGCATTCCGGCCTACACCTTGTCGGCCAGCCTGATCGAAGGCGGCATGTCCGCCTACCAGGCCGTGCTGACGGTGTTCCTGGCCAATGCCATCGTGCTGCTGCCGATGCTCGCCATCGGCCACGCCGGCACCAAGTACGGCATTCCGTATGCCGTGCTGGCGCGGGCCTCGTTCGGGACGGCCGGCGCCAAGCTGCCGGCGCTGATGCGCGCCGTCGTGGCCTGCGGCTGGTATGGCATCCAGACCTGGTTCGGCGGCCAGATGATCTACACCCTGCTGGGCGTGCTGATGGGCAGCCCGATCGGCGGCGACAAGCTGCCGGGGCTGGGCATCAACCTGGCGCAGCTGCTGTGCTTCCTGGCCTTCTGGGCCATCCAGTTCTACTACATCGTGCACGGCATGGAATCGATCCGCAAGCTCGAGACCTATACGGCGCCGCTGAAGATCCTGATCTGCTTCGTGCTGCTGTGGTGGGTGTACGACAAGGCGGGCGGTTTCGGCCCGCTGCTGGACAAGCCTTCCGAATTCGTCGAAGGGGGCAAGAAGGCCGGCCAGTTCTGGTCGACGTTCTGGCCGTCGTTGACTGCTATGGTGGGCTTCTGGGCCACCTTGGCGCTGAACATCCCCGACTTCACCCGCTTCGCCAAATCGCAGCGCGACCAGCTGGTGGGCCAGTCCGTCGGCCTGCCGGTGCCGATGGGATTGCTGGCCGCACTGGCCGTCATCGTCACGTCCGCCACCGTCGTCCTGTACGGCAAGGCGCTGTGGGACCCGGTCGACCTGGCCAGCCGCATGACGGGCGTGGCCGTGCTGGTGGCGCTGATCGTGCTGCTGGTCGATACCGTCAGCGTCAACCTGGCCGCCAACCTGGTCGGCCCCGCATACGACTTTTCCGCGCTGGCGCCGAAGAAGATCTCGTACCGCACGGGCGGCTACATCACGGCCGCCATCGCGCTGGCGATGATGCCGTGGAAGCTGCTGGAAACCACGGAGGGCTATATCTTCACGTGGCTGATCGGCTACTCGGCGCTGCTGGGCCCCATCGCGGGCGTGCTGATCGTCGACTACTATTTCGTGCGCAGGACGGAGCTGGACGTGGCGCAGCTGTACCGCGACGACGGCATCTACTCGTACGGCAGCGGCTGGAACATGGCCGCCATCGTCGCCTTCGTGCTGGGCGTGCTGCCGAACATCCCCGGCTTCCTGCATGCCGCCTTCCCGGCCGCCTTCCCCACGACGGCGGACATCTTCAAGACCATTTATACCTACGCCTGGTTCGTCGGCATCGCCATCTCGGCCGTCGTCTACGGCGCCCTGATGCGCGGCAAGACGGCGCCGGTGCTGGCGCCGCCGGCACGCACCCTGCATTCCTGAACGAGAAGGAGACGCCATGACACTGATTATTCGCGGCGGTACCGTCGTCAACGCGGACCGCGCCTTCAAGGCTGATGTACTGTGCGACGGCGACAAGATCGTCGCCGTCGGCGAGAACCTCGACGCGCCCGCGTCGGCCCAGGTGATCGACGCCAGCGGCCAGTACGTGATGCCCGGCGGGATCGATCCGCACACGCACATGAACCTGCCCTTCATGGGCACCGTGACGGCCGACGACTTCTTTACCGGCACGGCGGCCGGGCTGGCCGGCGGCACCACGACCATCATGGACTTCGTCATTCCGAACCCGCAGCAGTCGTTGCTGGAGGCCTACCACCAGTGGCGCGGCTGGGCCGCCAAGGCCGCCGGCGACTACACCTTCCATGTGGCCATCACGTGGTGGTCGGACAGGGTGCGCGAGGAGATGGGGGAGCTCGTGCAGAAGCACGGCGTCAACAGCTTCAAGCACTTCATGGCCTACAAGAACGCCATCATGGCCGACGACGAAACCTTGGTGAAGAGTTTCCGCCGTTCGCTGGAACTGGGCGCCATCCCCACCGTGCACGCCGAGAACGGCGAGCTGGTCTACCAGCTGCAGCAGGACCTGCTGAAGCAAGGACTGACGGGGCCGTCGTCGCATCCGCTGTCGCGGCCACCGGCCGTGGAGGCGGAGGCGGCCAACCGCGCCATCGCCATTGCCAGCGTGCTCAATACGCCGCTGTACATTGTCCACGTCTCGTGCAAGGAGTCGCTCGATGCGATCACGCGGGCCCGCGCCACGGGCCAGCGCGTCTACGGCGAAGCGCTGGCGGGCCACCTCGTCATCGACGACAGCGTCTACCAGAATTCCGATTTCGATTTCGCCGCCGGCCATGTGATGAGCCCACCGTTTCGCGGCAAGGAGCACCAGCGCGCGCTGTGGCAGGGCCTGCGGGGCGGCAACCTGCACACGACGGCGACGGACCACTGCACCTTCTGCGCCGAACAGAAGGCGGCCGGCCGCGACGACTTCACGAAGATCCCGAACGGCTGCGGCGGCGTCGAGGACCGCATGGCCGTCGTGTGGGACGCAGGCGTCAACGGCGGCATCCTGACGCCTTCCGAGTTCGTCCGCGTCACGTCCGCCAACGCGGCGCAGATCTTCAATATCTATCCGAGGAAGGGCCTGATCGCCGCCGGCTCGGATGCCGACGTCGTGGTGTGGGACCCGGAAGGCACGCGCACCATTTCGCAGGCGACGCAGCATGCCAAGGGCGGCTTCAACGTCTTCGAAGGGCGCACCGTCAAGGGCATTCCCAGTTCGACGATCGCCGCCGGCAAGCTGGTATTCCACCGGGGCGAGCTGATGGCCCAGGAGGGCGCGGGCCGCCATATCGACCGTCCCGCCTTTGTGCCCGTCACGGCGCAGGCTTGAACCTTATAACCAGGCGTACACCCAGGAGCAGACATGAACGAAATGCGCAATGACTTGAAGGAGGACGCGCTGGCCGGCTTGCGCGTGGACAGAGAGCGGCTGTGGGCGGCGCTGATGGAACTGGCCCGGATCGGGGCGACGGCCAAGGGCGGCGTCAAGCGCCTGGCCCTGACGGACCTGGACCGCCAGGGCCGCGACCTGGTAGTGGGCTGGGGCCGCGACGCCGGCATGAGCGTGACGGTCGACCAGATCGGCAATGTCTTCATGCGTCGCGACGGTACCGACAATACGCTGCCGCCCGTGATGACGGGCAGCCATATCGACACCCAGCCCACCGGCGGCAAGTTCGACGGCAACTACGGCGTGCTGGCCGGGCTGGAGGTGGTGCGCACCTTGAACGATCACGGCATCCGCACGCGCGCGCCGATCGAAGTGGCCTTCTGGACCAACGAGGAAGGCTCGCGCTTCGTGCCGGTGATGATGGGTTCGGGCGTGTTCTGCGGCGCCTTCACGCTGGAACACGCGTATGCGGCGCGCGACACGGAAGGCAAGACCGTCGGCGAGGAACTGGAACGCATCGGCTACAAGGGCGACCAGGTGCCAGGGGAGCATCCCATCGGTGCCTACTTCGAGACCCATATCGAACAGGGCCCCGTGCTGGAGGACGCGGACAAGGTGATCGGCGTGGTGCCGGCCGTGATGGGCCTGTCGTGGTACGACTGCACGGTATCCGGCATGGAAGCGCACGCCGGCCCGACGCCGATGCATCTGCGGAAGGACGCGATGCAGGTGGCGGCCCGCATCATTCCGGAGGTGGTGGCCATCGCCAACCGCTATCCACCGTACGGGCGCGGCACGGTCGGCATGATGCAGGTATTCCCCAACAGCCGCAACGTCATTCCCGGCCAGGTGAAGTTCTCCATCGACCTGCGCAATGTCACGGGCGAACTGCTGAATACGATGCATGAGGAGATGACGGCATTCGTCGAGAAGACGGCGCGGGAGACCGGCTTGGCCATCGAGCTGGAACGGGTGTCGTACTACCCGCCGTGCCCCTTCCATCCGGACGTGGTGGGCGCCGTGCGCAATGCCACCGCGAAGCTGGGCTACCCGGCCATGGACGTCGTCTCCGGCGCCGGCCACGACGCCATCTACGCCGCCCGCCTGGCGCCCTCGGGCATGATCTTCGTGCCCTGCAAGGACGGCATCAGCCACAACGAGATCGAGGACGCCAAGTCCGAACATCTGGAGGCGGGCTGCAACGTGCTGCTGCATGCCATGCTGGAGCGGGCCGGCACGGTGTAGTTGCCTTGAAAATGGGGACAGACCCCATTTTTTCGGCAACTTTCCGCGGCAAGAATACGGCCGCAAGCCTACGGTTGCGGCGCCGCCAGCGCATCGGCCAGCTCCCGTGCATAGCCGGGCAGCTTGGCGTAGCTCTGCATGCACAGCAGCAGCCGGCGCCGGGCCCACGGGTCGGTAAGCCGCACCACTTTCAGGTTGGCCGCGTCGCGCGAGCGCACGGCGGCCGATTCAGGCAGCACGGCCAGACCGTTGCCGCTGGCGACCATGCGGCAGATGGCGTCGAAGCTGCGCAGGCGCACGCGGTAGCGCAGCCGGTGGCCCAGCCGCAAGCCCTGCTCGCCGATGTACTGCTGCAGCGCGCTGTCGCCGGCCAGGCCGATGAAGTCGTATTCGACGCAGGCGGAAAACGGCAGGGCGCCGCTCCGCCGCACGCCTTTCGCCAGCGGGTGCGCCAGCCCCACGGCCAGCACCAGCCGGTCTTCCTTGAACAGCCGCGTTTCCAGCCCGCTGCTGTCGACGGCGTCCGTGACGATGCCGATATCGGCCAGCCGGTCGCGCATGGCCTGCACGATGTCCGTGCTGAGCCGCTCTTCCAGGTCCACATTCACGTGCGGGTGGGCCGCCATGAAGGCGGCCAGCACGTCGGGCAGGAATTCCGTCAGCGCCGACGTGTTCGACAGCACCCGCACATGGCCTTTCAGGCCGCTGGCGTATTCGCCCAGGTCGGCGCGCATGCGCTCCATCTGCTGCGTGATCAGGCGGGCGTGATGCAACAAGGTGCGCCCGGCGGCGGTGGGCTCCACGCCGCGCCGACCCCGCACCAGCAGCGGCACGCCCAGCGTGTCCTCCATGCCGCGAATGCGGGCGCTGGCTGAAGCCAGGGCCAGGTGCGCGTGGGCGGCGCCGGCCGTGATGCTGCCGCTTTCCGCCACGCGCTGGAACAGTTTCAGGTCGGTCAGGTCGAAGCGCATGAATACCTTGGAATGAATGCGGACAGCCTTCGGAGCAGCCGAAGGCTGGGCAAGTATATTCCACATTTTCCCAGGACGGTGCGGCTGGCACACTGCGTCCATGGAACCTCATTTCGTTACCCACATCATCTATGTCGGTGTCGTGTTTGCCCTGGCGGGCATGGTAAAAGGCATTACCGGCATGGGCTTGCCGACGGTCGCGATGGCGCTGCTCGCGTTCGTGATGCCGCCGATGGAAGCGGCTGCCTTGCTGGTCGTGCCTTCGTTGTCGACCAATGGCTGGCAGCTGCTGTCGGGCCGGCCCCTGTATCCGCTGTGGCTGCGCCTGCGCGGCATGATGGCCGGGATCTTTCTCGGCACGCTGGTCGGCGGCGCGCTGTTGATGCGCCTCGATGGTGGCGGCACCGTGCTGGGCCTGGCCCTGGTGCTGTATGCGCTGGTCGGCCTGTCGTCGTGGCGCTGGACCGTGCCGGCCCGGCACGAGCCGTGGATGGCGCCGCTGGTCGGCGCCGGTACCGGCGTGCTGACGGCGGCCACCGGCGTGTTCGTGCTGCCGGCCGTGCCCTACCTGCAGGCATTGAAGATGGAGCGCGATGAGCTGGTGCAGGCGATGGGCCTGTCGTTCGCCATGTCGACGATGGCGCTGGCCATCATGCTGGCCGCGCACGACGCCTGGCAGCCTGCCGCCGCCGGGGCCTCGTTCCTGGCCCAGCTGCCGGCGCTGGCCGGCATGCTGGTGGGGCAGCGGCTGCGCAAGCGCCTGCAGCCCGCGCTGTTCCGGCGCTGCCTGTTCGTGGTGCTGCTGCTGGCCGGCACCCACCTCGTGCTCGGCGAGGGATAGGTCTGGCGCGGCCGCGACACAGGGCGGTATCATGCCGGCTCGCCCCCGGAGAACCGATGAAAACCCTGCTGCTGGCCGCCATCCGCATGTATCGCCGTTACCTGTCACCCTACAAGGGCTTCAGCTGCGCATGGCGCGTCGCCACTGGCGGCGAAAGCTGCTCGGCCTACGGCTACCGGGTCATCGCTCGCCATGGAACTAAAGTGGGCATCGGCCTGCTGCGGCGGCGAATGGCGGCCTGTGGCGAACAGCATCGCCGCACCGCCGCGGCAGCGCTGCCGCGCCGCATGCTGTCCCCGGCCCTGCGGCGCCAGCGCGGCGACTGCGATCCGGGCTGCTGCGACATGCCGTCCTGCGGCAAGCGCCACGTTTTCAGCTTCATGGCCGACCTGCTCGGCAACGCGTGCTGCCATGGCGCCTGCGAGCTGGCCGACCCGCACAACTGGCGCAAGCGCAGGCAGGCGCCGAGGACGACAGCCAAGCCGGCGCCACGTGCCCGCCCGTGGCGCTGACTACTTCGGCGCCAGCGCCTTGGCCGCCGTCGATACCTGGTCGCGCAGCCACTTGTGCTCCGGGGCCTGGTGTACGCGCTCGTGCCACAGCTGATAGAAGCGCATCGGCGGGAACTTGACGGGCACGGTGAAGGTCTTCAGTGGCAGGGTGCGTTCGTAGAAGCGCAGGAACTGGCGGCCCGTCGTCAGCACCAGGTCCGTCTGCGTCAGCATGTAGGGAATCAGGCCGAAGTATGCCGATTCGACGGCGACGTTGCGGCGCAGGTTCTGGCGCTCCAGGAAGGAGTCGATCACGCCGCCATAGCCCGGCACGATCTGGGACGGCGCCACATGGGGCAGGGTCAGGTAATCGTGCAGGGTCATCGCGTCGCTTTCCGTGCGGCGGGCGTAAGGACAGGCCGCGTGCATGGCGCAGATGATGGGGTCCTCGAACAGCTTGGAGATGTGCAGGTGCTGCGGCGGCTCGTCCCAGTTGGCGATGACGAGGTCCATCTCGCCGTCCGACAGCATGCGCACATAGTCGATGCCGGGGCTGAGGTTATGGATCACGACGCGGCTGTTGGGGGAGCCGCGTCGCAGCAGCGCCACCACGTTCGGCAGGAACTGGCTGTCCAGGTAATCGGGCGCGGCAAGGTGGAAGGTGCGCGCTTCCTCCTGCGGCACGAACGGCGTCTTGCGGACGAACAGGTTCTCCGTCTCGTCCAGGATGCGCTTGGCCGGTTTCAGCAGGCTTTCGCCGTGCTGCGTCGGCACCATGCCGCGCGCGCCGCGCACCAGCAGCGGGTCGCCCGTCAGCTCGCGCAGCTTGCGCAGCGAGGCCGAAATCGAAGGCTGCGGCTGGTTCAATTTCAGCGCCACACGCGACACGTTCTTCTCCACCAGCAGCAGGTAAAGGATGCGGATCAGGTGCAGGTCGAGATGTTGCGGCAGGCTGGACATGGCTGGCTGACTATATGGACGCGAATATGTCGAATATACGCGAACTTTCATGTATGGGAAACCTTGCGGCCTGTCCCGGCTGGGCCGGTGTGGCGTGCGCGCAGCATATGCGGGTGCCGGACGGTGGTGCGGGAATCGGTTGGCCGGCCGTGCCGGATGGCGCCTGCGGGCGTGAATCGGGTCGGCGCGGTATCATCGGCAGGCAATGACGCACAACCGGCCGCCGGGGCGGCCACCGACCGGGGAGCAGACATGTTCGAACGCAGGATGATGGCCGGCTGGGCCGACATGGACTTCAACAGCCACATGGCCAACACCGCCTTTCTCGGCAAGGCGGCCGACGTGCGCATGCTCTTCCTCGCCGAAAACGGCTATCCGATGAGCGAGTTCCGGCGCCTGCACATCGGTCCCGTCGTGATGAAGGACGAGCTGTCCTACTACAGGGAAGTGGCGCTGCTGGAGCAGATCACCGTCACCCTGGCGCTGGCCGGGTTGTCCGAGGACGGCAGCCGCTGGCAGCTGCGCAGCGAGATCTTCCGGGGCGATGGCAAGCTGGCCGCCCGCATCGACAGCGTGGGCGGCTGGCTCGACCTGACCGCCCGCAAGCTGGTGACGCCTTCGCCGGCGCTGCTGGCCACGTGGCGCTCGCTGTACCAGACCGACGATCACCAGGTGCTGCCCAGCAGCGTGCGCTGAGACCTTACTTCAAGGTCCGCTCGAACAGCTGGTAGATGCGCCGGTACTGGTCGTACCAGCTTTCCGGCTGCGTATAGGCGTGCCGTTCCAGCGGATAGCTGGCCAGCTCCCAGTGGTCCTTCTTCAGTTCGATCAGGCGCTGCGCCATCCGCACGGAGTCCTGGTAGAACACATTGTCGTCGACCATGCCGTGGGCGATCAGCAGGTGGCCCTTCAGGCGGTCGGCATACTCGATCGGCGAGGACAGCTTGTACGCTTCCGGATCGAGGTCCGGCGTGTTCAGGATATTGGCCGTGTAGCCGTGGTTGTACGAAGTCCAGTCCGTCACGGGGCGCAGCGCGGCGCCGGCCTTGAACAGCTCGGGCTCGCGCATCAGCGCCATGAAGGTCATGAAGCCGCCATAGCTGCCGCCGTAGATGCCGACCTTGTCGATATCGCCCTGGTGCTGCGCCGCCAGCCATTTGGCGCCGTCGACGTAGTCCTCCAGCTCCGGGTGGCCCATCCGGCGATAGATCGCCGTGCGCCAGTCGCGGCCATAGCCTTTCGACGCGCGGTAGTCCATGTCCAGCACGATGTAGCCCTTCTCGACCAGCAGGTTGTGGAACATCTGCTCGCGGAAGTAGTTCGAGTAGCGGTGGCTGACGTTTTGCAGGTAGCCGGCGCCGTGGACGAACATCACCACCGGATACTTCCTGCCCGGCTCCAGGGTGGCGGGGCGATACAGCTTGGCCCACACGGGCTGGGCGCCGTGGGTGGACGGCACCGCCACGAAGCGCGGCATGATCCATTCACGGGCCTTGAACTCGGCGCTGCGCGTATCGGTCAGCTTGACGGCCGCGCCACCGGCGGCCGGAACGATGGCCAACTGCGGCGGCACGTACGGAGCCGAATGGCGCACCAGCAGCTTGCGCCCGTCCGGCGAAGGCGTGAACTCCTCCACGCCGCCATCGAGCTGCGTTACTTCACGCACGGCGCCGTCCTTCGTCACGGCGCACACTTCGTATTCGCCCGGCGTCTTGCGGTTGCACATGACCCAGGCGGCCGAGCCGTCGCCGTTCCACGTGACCTGGGTGGCTTCCCAGTTGCCGCTCGTGAGCGCGCGCTGGCGGCCGTCGGCACCCAGCGTGTACAGGTGCGAGTAGCCCGATTCCTCGGACAGGAACCACAGGGTACGGCTGTCGGGCAGCCAGCCGAATTCGTTGTAGCTGTTGTTGATCCAGGCCTGGTCGGTGGCGCGGTGGCGCGGCTGCAGCGTGCCTGCGGCCAGGTCGACGGTGGCAAGCCAGCGGTCCTTGTTGTCCACGGCGCGGATCATCACGGCCAGGCCGCTGCCGTCGCGGCTCCAGGCGATGCCGTTGCCCTCGTCGTCGTCCAGGCGCGCGGCGCGGTTGCCCTTGACCGGTTCGAGCTTGCGGGCCGAGCGCATCGCCGCCAGCGGATCGGTGGCGATGCCGGGCAGGGCATCCAGCGGCAGGTCGCGCAGCTTGCCGGTGCGCAGGTCCGCCAGCTTCAGGGTCTGCGCCAGAGGCAGGTTGCGGCCCACGCGCGGGCGCTGGTCGTCGAATTCCTCGTAGCCCGATTCCGTCACGTAGCGGGGCAGCTTGCCCACGCGGCCGTTGTCGGCCTGCTTCGGCGACGTCGCCAGCAGCAGCCAGCGGCCGTCCGGCGACAGCGCGCTGGCGTCGATGACGACCTTCTCGCCCAGGTAGAACGGCGCCGGCGCGCGGGTGGCGTCGGCACGGCGTTCGACCTCGGTGCGGGCGCGGCCGGCGTCGCGGTCGTCCTTCTGGCGCTTCAAGGTCGAGATCAGGCGCAGCTGCAGGGCACGCAGGTAGTCCTCGTCCGCATCGGCGGCCGGGTCCTTCATCGCGCGCGGCAGGGCCACGGGCGCCACCAGGCGCTCGGCGCGGTTCCAGCTGAACCAGTCGTGGCCGATGCGGAACTGCACACTGGCACCGTCGCTGGAATACTGCGGGTCGGCCGCCGCCGTGGTGTTGCGGGTAATCTGCGTCAGCGCGCCCGTCTTCAGGTCCCGTTCGAACAGGTCGCCGTTACGCAGCATGACGGCGCGGGTGCGCTCGCGGTTGAACACGGGAGCCGGCGCATCGAGGCTGGCCAGCGCCGAATCGGCCACCTTGCGCGGCACCGGGCCGGCGGCATAAATGTCGCGCAGCGGCGAACCGATGCGCTTGTGCTTGTAGTAGGCGGTCTTGCCGTCCCAGCTCCACCAGGCCGATTCGACGGGCGTGCCGATCCAGTCGGGATTGGCCATGGCCTGGTCGAGGGTGATGGGGGTGGCGGAAAATACCGGGGCAGCGGCCAGTAGCGTGGCGGCAAGGGGAATGAGGACTGAAAGGCGCATGGGAGGGCCGGGGCCGGACCCGCCGGGTCGACCCCACTAATTGGTTGTAATTAAAATCAAGGCCGCATGAAAGTGCGGACCGTGTCGTTCAAGGTTTCCATGTTGACCGGCTTGGTCAGGTGGTGGTTGAACCCGGCGGCCATGGCGCCCATGCGGTCCTTGTCCTGGCCGTAGCCGGTCAGGGCGACCAGCACGGTCTTGGCCAGTTGCGGATTGCGCCGCATGGTTTCGGCCACTTCGACGCCGCTCATGTCGGGCAGGCCGATGTCGAGGAAGATGACGTCCGGCTGCAGGCGCAGGGCCGCCTCGATGGCGCTGGCGCCGTCGTTGGCCATGTGGACCTCGTGGCCGGCGAACTGCAGCAGGGCGCTGACGATTTCGGCCGAGTCGACATTGTCGTCCACCACCAGGATGCGATAGGCATCGGTGGGGCGGGCCGCCGGCTTGGCGGTGCCGCAGTCGGTTGCGTCGGCTTGCGGCGTGCCGGCCTGGGTCGGCAGGCGCACCTCGAAGGTGGCACCCTTGCCTTCGCCCGCGCTGTGGGCCTGCACATCGCCGCCGTGCAGCTTGACCAGCGTGCGCACCAGCGACAGGCCGATGCCCAGGCCGTCCTGCACCCGGTCGGGCGAATGGCCGGCCTGGGCGAACAGGTCGAAGATCGATGCTGCCTGTTCCGGATCGATGCCGATGCCGTTGTCCGTCACGCGGATGACGGCATCCTGGTCTTCCAGGCAGGCCGTCAGCGCGATGCGCCCGCCCGGGGCGGTGAACTTGGCGGCGTTGTTCAGCAGGTTGCCGACCACCTGGGCCAGGCGCACGCTGTCGCCGTCGATCCAGATGTCGTGGTCCGGCAGCTGCACCGTCAGCAGGTGCTGGCGGCTGGCCATGTTCGGTTCGGCCGTCTCGACGGTCGAGCGCAGCAGGGCGCACAGCTCCACGGGCGCGCGCCGCAGCGCGATCTTGCCCTGCGAGATGCGCGACACGTCGAGCAGGTCGTCGACCAGGCGCACCATGTGATCGGTCTGGCGCAGGATGACGCGGCGGGCGTTTTCCTGGGCCGGCGAGGCATGGGGATCGAGGCTGCGCAGCAGCTCGACGGCATTGCGGATGGGTCCCAGGGGATTGCGCAGCTCGTGCGCCAGGATGGCGAGGAACTCGTCCTTGCGGCGGTCCATGTCGCGCAGTTCGCGCTCGACGCGGCCCAGCCGCAGCAGCGCGCGCACATTGGCCACCAGCTCTTCCGGTTCGATCGGCTCGAACAGGTAGTTGTCGGCGCCGCTGTCGAGCGCGCGCACCTTGTCGGGAGATGCCAGGTAGGAGGCGGAAGTCTGCAGGACCAGCACCATGGATGTGTGCGGGTCCTGCTTCAACTGGCGGCACACCTCGAAGCCGTTAATGTCGGGCAGCTTGGTGTCGAGCAGCACCAGGTCGGGCGACTCGTTCTGCACCTTTTCCAGCGCCTCGGTGCCGCTGCCCGCTTCGATCACGCGCAGGCCTGCCCGCTGCAGGATGCGCGTCTTGGCATAGCGTGCCGCGTCGGTGTCGTCGACGTTGAGGATCAGGGGAGGGGGCGCAGATACCATGGTTCCTCTAGTGTACCTTACACAAGGTGTTCAATTGTGCCAACAGGTCTTCCCGTGCGACCGGTTTCGACAGGTAGGCTTCCGCCCCCAGGGAGAAGGCCTTCTGCCGGTCGGCCACCTCGGAGGCGATGATGACGGGCACATGCTTGCGCCGTTCGTCGTTCTTGGTTTGCGCCAGCCAGCGCCACGTGTCCTCGCCCTGCAGGTACAGGTCGAGCACGACGGCGGCCGGCTCCTGCACGGCCCAGGCCTGGTCCGCTTCCCAGATGCTGCGCGCGCTGACGGCGCGGTACGGGGTGTTGCGGAAGTAGCTGCGATACAACAGCATGGTCGAGCGGTCGTCTTCCACCACCAGCACGGGAATGCCGCCCGCCTCGCCCGCGGCCAGCGCGCCGCGGAAGGCCAGCGGGTCCGGCATGGCGTCGAAGGCGACGGGAATCGTGGTGGAGAAGGTCGAGCCTTCGCCCGGCGTGCTGCGCAGGTTCACCGAACCGCCCAGCAGCGCGGCCAGCCGCCGGCACAGGGGCAGGCCCAGGCCCGTACCCTTGATCTTGTGCTGCAGCCGGTTCTCGACCTGCGAGAACTCCTCGAACACGATCTGGTGGTGTTCCTGGGCGATGCCGATGCCCGTGTCCTCCACCTCGAAGCGTACCGCGTCGCCGTTGGGCAGCAGGGTGGCGCGCACCTTCACGTGGCCCGCCTCGGTGAACTTCAGCGCGTTCGAGATGAAGTTGCGCAGGATCTGCGACAGCTTGGCCTCGTCCGTCATCATCGCGATGGGTTGTTCCGGTTCGTCGAACAGCAGTTCGACCTTGGTGCTCACCAGCAGGGGCCGCAGCATGCCGCGCAGGGCCGAGAACATTTCGCCCACGTCGAAGGCGACGGGGCGCACGTCGATCTTGCCGGCTTCGATCTTGGCCAGGTCGAGCAGGTCGTCCACCAGTTCGTTGAGCGACTCGGCGCCCTTCATGATGAAGCGCACCTGCTTTTCCTGTTCGTGACTGAGCTCGCCGTCGACCCGCTCCAGCAGCAGCCGCGTCAGGGCCCGGATGGAACTGAGCGGCGTGCGGAATTCATGGCTCATATTCGACAGGAAGCGCGTCTTCATCTCGTCCGCGCGGCGCAGGTGGTCGGCCTTTTCGTCCAGCTCCGCATACAGGGCCACGACGCCGCGGTTGGTGTCCTCCAGCTCGCGCGTCAGTTGTACCAGCTCGTCCTGGCGCGCCTTCAGTTCCGACAGCGTCGCCAGCAGCTCGCGGTTCTGCTGCTGCACTTCGGCCACCGTGACGTCCGGCGACAGCGCGGCCAGCTGGGCGCCCATCGCGCCGATCAGGGCGTTCGTTACCAAGGGGGCGTCGTGCGGCAGCAGTTTCTTGAGCGTGACGCCGGTGCCGCCGGGCCCGGACTGAATGTCGAACTGGTCCATCAGGCGGCGCGCGCCCAGGATGCCCATGCCCATGCCCGTGCGCGACTGGTAGCGGCCCGACAGCACCAGGTCCAGGTCGGCGATGCCGGGGCCCTGGTCCTCGACCCGGATCACCAGCAGCTGCGGCACGGTTTCGCCCTCGATCGAGAACTCGACGCGGCCCGAGCCGGCATAACTGTAGACGTTGCGCGTCAGTTCGGAGACGGCGGTGGCGATGCGGGCCTGGTCCTGGTTGCCGAAGCCGCAAAGCTGGGCGATCTGGCGCGCGCGCTGGCGCGACGCCACCACGTCCAGCTCCTGCTGGACCGACAGGTTCAGGATGCGCAGGCTCATTGGATCCAGCCCCGCCGGTCACGCAGCACCAGCACCGTGACGTCGTCGCGGCCGCGCGTGAAGTCGCGGTACAGCACGGCGGCAACGACGGCCGGATGACAGGCCGCGAGGCCATAGTAGTCGTTCAGGTCCCAGCGCGCCGTCAGGCCGTCCGAATGCAGCACCAGCAGGCCGTCGCGCGCCCACGTGGACGGAAATTCCTGCACCTTGCGCATATTGCTGCCGACGATGCCGTTGTGCGACACCAGCTGGCGCCGCTCGCCGCCGGCGAACAGGTGGGCGCTGATATTGCCGATGCCGGCGAAACGCAGCTCATCGCGCAGCATGTCGATGCGCACGGCCGCCGCGGCGGCGCCGCGGGTGGCGCGCAGGGCGGCGTGGGCATCTTCCAGCAGCACCGCGACGGTCTGTTCCGGCTTGGCCATCGTGACGACGCAGGCCAGCTCCGATGCCTCGGCCGCCAGCGGGCCATGACCCAGGCCGTCGGCCACCAGCACGGTGGCGCCGGTGGCGTCCACGGCCAAAGCCCAGCTGTCGCCGGGGATATCCTCGCCGCGCATCGGCAGGCACACGGCGCCGTGCAGCAGCGCATCGAGCAATCTTTCGCTGCTGCGCTGCCACAGCGCCATCATCACCGCCGTGCCCTTGCCGGGCGCGCTGTAGATATCGAATTCGCAGGCCAGGCGCCGCATCGCGCCCATGCCGACACCGTAGCTCCCGGCCGTGGAGGTGCCGTCGGCCATGCTGGCCGGCAGGCTGGTGATGCCCGGGCCCCGGTCCAGCGCGATGATTTCGATGCCCCGTGCCGCCCCCGAGTGCAGGGGGCGCAGCAGGATTTCGCCGTGCTGCGCGTGCTTCAGGATATTGGTGGCGGCTTCGCTGACGGCGATGGCCACCTTGCCGGCCTCGGTCTCGCCGAAGCCCAGGCGCACGCACAGGTCGGCCGCGGCCCGGCGCGCGGCGCCGATCTGGCTCGTGTCCGCCACCGGGTGACAGGTCTGCCGGCCCTGCGCGGCTAGAATGGTTTCCATTTGCTGATCTTTACTGTTGTACCTTCGCCAGGAGCGGAGACGATATCGAATTCGTCCGCCAGGCGTTTGGCGCCGGACAGGCCGAGGCCCATGCCGCCGCCGGTGGTGTAGCCGTCGGTGAGGGCCTTGGCCATGTCTTCGATACCCGGGCCATGGTCGATGAAGGTCAGCGACACGCCCTGGCGCATGCCCTGCCAGAGTTTCAGCATATGCGCCTCGCCGCCGCCGCCGTAGCGCAGCGTGTTGCGCGCCAGTTCGCTGGCGGCGGTGATCATCTTGGTCTGGTCGATCAAGCTGAAGCCGGCAGCGATCATCAGTTCACGCACGGCCTGGCGCAGCCGCACCACGTCCTCGTCGGACCGGATCGGCAGCACCAGCGCGTCGACGTCGTTATTGCTCAAGGAAGCCGCCTTTCGATGAGGTTAGTCCGCCAGCCGCTGGAGCAGGGCGATGCCTTTTTCCACGTTCAGCGCGGTGCGCACGCCATGCAAGGTCAGGCCCAGCTCGACCAGCGTGATCGCCACGGCTGGCTGCATGCCGACCAGCACCGTGCGGGCATCGAGCACGCGCGCCATCGCCGCCGTGTTGCTGATCATGCGGCCGATGAAGGAGTCGACGATGTCGAGCGCCGAGATGTCGATCAGCACGCCGCGCGCGCGGTCCTTGACGATACGTCCGGTCAGGTCGTCCTGCAACGTCATGGCCAGGCGGTCATGCATGTCGACCTGGATGGTGACCAACAGCAGGTCACCCATCTTCAGAATGGGAATACGCTCCATGGCCGACTCAGTTGGCCTGTTCGGCGCGCGTGACGGTGGCGCCGACGCGCTTCAGGGCGATCAGGAATGCATCGGCCAGGGTGGCCTTGGTGATGACGTCTTCCAGGTTCACGCCCAGGTGCACGATGGTTTGCGCGATCTGTGGGCGGATGCCGCTGATGATGCAGTCCGCACCCATCAGGCGCGCGGCCGCCACGGTTTTCAGCAAGTGCTGCGCCACCAGCGTATCGACGGTGGGCACACCGGTGATGTCGATGATGGCGATCGATGCGCCCGTCTCGATGATCTTCTGCAGCAGGTTTTCCATCACCACCTGGGTGCGCGCGCTGTCGAGGGTACCGATCAGCGGCAGGGCCAGCACGTCCTTCCACAGCTGCACCACGGGGGTCGACAGCTCCAGCAGCTCCTGCTGCTGGCGCATGATGACCTGCTCGCGGCCGCGCTGGTATTCCTCGACGGTGAACAGACCCATGCGGTCGAACAGGGCGCCCGTGTCCGTCACTTCCGTCGCCAGCGCGGAAGGATCGTCCGACAGGGTCTGGCGCAGCAGCGCGAACAGCGGCTCTTTCAGCGAGAAGATGAAGGTGGCCGTTTCGGTCGGCGAGAAGCCCTGGCGCACTCGTGCCGCCGACATCTCGCTCAGTTGCTGGCGTACCTCGGACCAGGCCGGGGCGTCGAAATCATAGGTCTGGCCTTTTTCGACGGCCTTGACGACCAGGGGGATGAAGCGGGTAGCCTGCTGGCGGATATCGGCTTCGGCCGCCTTGTCGCGGCGCACCATGCGGGACATCATCCCGCCCAGCCAGCCTTCCAGCAGAGCCTCTTGGTTCTCATTGAGGATTTTGGCCAGGTGGCCGGTCATTGCCAAGCTCATACGGTCTCCATGGAAGAGAAAAATTTACTGTGAACAAGCAAGTGTAGCAGGTCACGGCATGGAGACATGAAACGATTGGAAATATTTCCTTCCTGTTCAGTTGTATTGGAAGAAATGCAACAAGGAAATAAACCTGCCGGCGGCGGGGTTCTTCAGTCCGGGCGGGAGAAGAACAGTTCGCGGTGCAGCGCCGCCAGCCGCTCCGGGTCGAATTTCGGCTCGCGCCCATAGGTGAGCAGGCCGTTCTGCTCGTGCTCGACGTCGGTAAGCTGGGTGTAGCAGATGCCGGCCAGCGCCGTCAGGCTGGCGATGCCGGCCATCAGGTCGCGGTACTGGTGCCACAGGTCTTCCGTGGTGGCGGCATTGCCGTAGTAATCGAACAGACGGTCGCGCTGCTGGCCGGCCGGCTGCATCAGGAAGCCGCCCACTTCGCTCAGCACGACGGGCTGGCCCCGGTACTGGCCGCCGGGCAGGAACAGGGGCTTGTCCTTGTACCAGCCCTTGGCGGGCGGCTGGCCCGTGCGCTGCATGTCGGCGTAGCGCGCCACCAGCTTTTCCGCCGGCTGCGAGTAGTCGTGGATCGAGCAGATGTCGGTCAGGTTGGTGTGCTCCCAGCCGTCGTTGTCAACGATATCGCGGCTCGGGTCGATGCGGCGCGTGCGCATGGCGAGGCGTTCCAGGAAGGCCTGCTGGCCCGGATGGCGCCGCAATGCCGGGAAGCCGAAGCTTTCCACCACCGGCACCCAGGCCACGATGGACGGGTGGTTCAGGTCCCGTGCCACGGCCCGTTCCCACTCGGCCAGCAGCGCCTCTTCCGCCGCCAGCGACCAATTGCGCGCGTTCGGCATCTCTTCCCACACCAGCAGGCCAAGCCGGTCGCACCAGTACAGCCAGCGCTCGGCCTCGATCTTCTGGTGCTTGCGCACGGCGTTGAAGCCCATCTTCCTGATCCACTCGACGTCGGCGCGCAGGGCCTCGTCCGATGGCGCGGCCAGCAGCGTATCGGGCCAGTAGCCCTGGTCCAGCACCATGAGGAGGAAGGTGCGCCGTCCGTTCAGGTAGAAATGGGCGTCGCGCGCGGAAAAGTCGCGCAGGCCGGCATATGACGTGACGCTGTCGAGCACCACGCCGTCGCGCACCAGCCGCAGGCGCAGGCCGTACAGGTGCGGCTGCTCGGGGGACCAGGGGCGGGGCTCGGCCAGCTGCAGCTGCAGCGATGCGCTGGCGCGGGCGGCGTCCGTAGCGGCACGCGCGACGACGGCCGCGTCCTCGTCAAGGGAGGCCAGCACGTCCAGTTCGACCGTCCAGCTGCCGGCCGGCGCATGCAGGTGCACGTCCAGCGCCAGGGTGCCGTCCGGCGCGGCCTGCGCGAGGCGCAATCCGTCGAGCCGCATCGCCGGCACGGGTTCGAGCCAGACGGTCTGCCATATGCCGGTGGTGCAGTAATAGTAGATGCGCACGGGGACGCCGGACGCGGACTGCTTGCCGCGCGGCTGGCACGGGTCCTGGCGGTCCTCGACACGCAGGGTGACGCGGTTTTCGCCTTCACGCAGGAAGGGCGCGATATTGAACGAGAACGGCACATGGCCGCCCCGGTTGCGGCCCGCCAGCCGGGCGTTGATCCACACTTCGGTTGCATAGTCGACTGCGCCGAAATGCAGCAACAGGTCCTCGTCGGCCCAGCCGGGCGGCACGGTGAAGCCGCGGCTGTACCAGACGATTTCGTGGATGTCCCGCGTGCCCAGGCCCGAGCGGGCGGCCTGGTAGGGAAAGGGCACGTCGATGGCCAGCGGCAGCGCGCGGCCATCCTGCCAGCCCTCGGTGCGGCCGATATCGTCATCGTCGAAAGCGAATTCCCACGTGCCGTCAAGGCTCATCCAGGTGGCGCGGCGCCACTGCGGGCGCGGGTGCAGGTCGGTATCGGTCATGCCCGCATGATAACCAAGGTGGTTTTTGCTTGCAGCTGCGGTGCGTGGGGTCTCACTAGGCCACTTGCGTCGTGCCAGCGGCACCTCATGGTGCACCCGCAATGCCGTCGTGCCAGGTGTGACGGTGCTGCGCACGTAGGTGCATACATTGCTGCCGTCGTCGCCGGTGTACGAGCGCAAGGGGGCGTCGGCTGGTGCAGCAGGTTGGCCACGGCGACGCGCAGCTTGCCGGCGGGGCTGCCATCCTCATTCGAAATACAGGTCGAGCGTGCGCACCCGACTAACCCCGGTGGCCAGCATGGCTCTGGTGCGGCTGGCGGCGCCGGCCTGTAGGTGAAATTGACGCCGCCGCTCCAGGCCGAGCCTCCGCGGTAGTCGGCGCCCAGGCTGGCTGCCAGCGGCAGCCGTCCGTCCAGGCGGTTGCCGGGCCCCGGCACGGCGGCGATGCGCGACCAATGGCGGCTGGCGTCGGCATGCACGTCCAGCGCCGGGGCGCCTGCCAGCAGGCTGGCGAGCGGCAGCTTCGCGTCGAACTCCAGGCCACGCGCGGCGGCGCGGCCTTGATTGAAAGGCATCGATACCCAGGCGGCGCCGTCGCGGTACAGCCTTTTCACGGTAACGTCGTCGATGCGGCGCGCGTAGCCCCCAAGGCTGACGACACCCATGCCGGCGAAGTAGGCCTCCCGGCCGCCGTCGACGCCCCATGCCAGGTCCGGCCGCAAGGCAGGATTGCCTTCGATCGGGATTGGCCGGGCCGTTTTCGTTGTTGACCGTATAGAGGCGCGGCACCAGGTCGCGCGTGGCCGGCGCCTTGTAGGTGCGTGCCAGCGCCAGGCGCCACTGGCCCCGTTCCGGTATCTTTCACAAGGCCTGGAATACGGGGCTGGGCACGCCCGAACGGGTAGTGGTCCGTGCCAGCGTGCGCCCGTGCGTGGCCGTGCGAAGGCCTTCCCAACGCAGGCCCAGGTAGGCCTGCAGGCCGGGGCGGATTCCCACTGGTCCGGCACGAACGTTGCGGCGCGCCTGACGCCGGCCGTGTAGTCCTGCTCCAGCGTTGCCACAGGCAGGGTGTCTTGCCGCAGTCGCGTCCCACGCCTTCGCGTGTGGCCCATGTCCCAGCCGGCGGCAAAGGCCTAGCCCGGCAGCAGCGGAGCAGCAGCTCGCCGGAGCTGCCGGCGGTGTCGTCGCGCGCGCTGGACAGGGCGCTGCGCACCAGCGTCGGCGTGGCACGCCGGCCGGTCCTTTCGAACAGCTTGTCGCCACGGCGCGGATCCAGGCCAGGTCGCTGCGCAGCGCATCGGGCCGGGTGGTCGATGTCCAGTGCGACAAGGGCGGGCGGCTCGGTGCGGCCAGCAAGGTCGTCTCGGCCGCGCTGCCCCGGTTCGACGCATCCGTCACGTTGACCAGGCCTTGCCACGCCAGGGTGTCGCCGCCGGCCAGGTGCGGCTCACGCGTGGCGCCAGGCTGGCGTTGCGGAAAGTCGCGCCATGATGTTCGTAGAACACGCGCAGCGTCGGCGCCGCACCGCCGTTACCGTCGTTACGTTCGGTCGCCCGCGGGCTGCGCTTGGCGGGGACGGCAAGACAAAACGGGCGGGGCAGGACCAGGCCCCTTGCAGGTTGGTGAATTTTAGTATTATAATTACAAGAGTTTCAGCACTCGACAGGGTAGGTGCTGGCACCGCTGAGCAGTATTTGCCCTGATGTGCCTGGCTTCGTGGTGCCGCGTGCGATGTCCCGGTCCGGACTGGCACCGTACTTCCAACGCCGACACCGCGTGCAGGCTGTTGTCGCGCGCCAAAATTCCCTGAGCAGGCTGATATGCATTGCGTGTGCCATCCCCTGGTCTGCGCCTCAGGGAAGTCGCGAGTACGGGCAAGGCATCGGTGGTCCGGGAGCCAGCCCTGTTGCGGTGCGTCGAAAGAAAAAGGTTCACCGTTGGGAACCCCTCTAACAAGCAGAACGCCGTGACATGAAAATAGAAAAGATTGAGTCCGGAGTCGGCCATCCCGGGGACCTGAAAGCTGTCCCCAGGAAAAAGGGATTCTGGGCGCTGAACTGGCTGCGCTTCATTCTGGCGATCTACATCGTCCTCTTCCACACCCTGAAGAATTACCCGGCTATCGATGGTACCTGGTACGAAGCGGCCCTTGGCCTGGGCAATATGGCGACCAGCCTGTTTTTCGCACTGTCGGGCTTCCTGCTGACCTATGCCTATGTGGTGAAGAAGAACGGTCAGCGCGTCGACACGCGCAATTTCCTGATCGCGCGCTTTTCCACCTTGTATCCCCTGCATATTGCCGGGCTGCTGTTGTCGCTGGTGCCGGTCGTCTACGCCATCTACAACCGTGGCGGCATGAGTGTTCCCATCGACGTCAGCGGCACCGCAACCCGTATGCTGGATCAGGGCGAGTTCCTGCTGGCCCTGGCAATGAATGCATTGCTGCTCAATGCGTGGAATCCGTATTACCTGTCGTTCAATTATCCGTCCTGGTCGCTCTCGGCCCTGGCCTGCTATTACCTCGTGTTTCCCGTGATCGCGCCCGGCATTTACCGGATGAAGTCCCCCATAGCTGCCATCGTGCTGCTTGGCGTGGTGTTTCTGCTGCCTGGCGCCATCGCCGACGCGCTGCACCGCACCGACGTTTTCACGGATGGCCTGTTGCACAGGAATCCCATTATCCGGCTGCCCCTGTTTGTCGCCGGCATGGTGCTGTGCGTGCTCTTCGCGCGCAGCCGGAATGTCGGCTCCGCGCTGCAGGTAGGCTCGCTCGTCACCGTGATGGTGGCAACGGTGGCCATTGCCGTCGTTCTGCGCCATGAAGGCGCCCATTTGCACATGATCAAGAACGGGCTGTATTACCCGTCCAGCCTGGCGCTGATCTGGCTGTGCGTCTGCATTCCGCCGACTTCCAATCGCTGGCTTACCTATTGGGGCGAGCGCCTGGGCGCCGCGTCGCTGCCGCTGTTCCTGCTGCACGGCCCCTTGTTCTCCCTGTTCCGTGTATGCGAACGGTATTGCTGCGCCGTCCTGGCCAGCGCCGAATGGAATGTCGGCGCCATCGCGGCGCTCAGCCGCACCATCGAGCAGTCCGTGCCCGTGTTTCCGGTCTACCTTGTTCTGCTGGTCATCATCTGTATCGTCGTCCAGGAACGCGTCGTGGCGCCGTTGCAGGTCACGATCCGCAATTACCTGTCGCACCGCAAGGGCAGCGACGTCGAGAAGAAAACCGAGCTGGCGCTCAGGGAGCCCGTCGTACCCGAGGCGAACCTGCCGGTTGCCGGAAGTCATAACAGCACGGCACGCCTGTAGTCCGCGGTGGCGCCACCGCGCCGCCTGCCGTTTCGATGCCGGAGCGGCCTGGTCTTCGGCGACTTGGCGCCATTCTGACGCGATTTTGTTGTTTTTGAGTCATTTTTGCCGACCAAACGGCTAAGTTCCGTTTTGGCAATATGAATTCATTATAGTATTTCGGCTTGCTGCCCAGCCTGGTAACAGCTGGTATCTGTATACCCCGAAACCTATTGCAACAGTCAGATCCGATGACGCATAGTCAATGCCTTTACGAGTGCCTGAAAGTCACCCGCGACGCGCCCGCCGAAGTGATCCGCGCGGCCTATCGTTCACTCTCGCAAAAACACCATCCCGACAAGAATATCGGCAACCAGGATGCCGCATCGATGATGTCACGCCTGAACTTCGCGTACAGCGTGCTGTCCGATGCGGAGCAACGCAGGCGTTACGATGCGCAGGTTCTCCGCCAGCGGATCCACGGCAGCCATCCTCACGCGTTCCACGAACCGGCAGGCGATGACGATTATGCGTCTGCCGATGCGGCAACTGACGCCGCCGCCGCCCGGGGAGGGAGAACCGCGCCCGGCTCCTTCGAGGCGGGCAAGAGCGGTGGCTTGCTGCACCTGCTGCGCAAGTATGCGGCTGGCCGTGACGGCAAGCTTGCAGCCGTCCTGCTTGGCAGCTGCATCGTTCTCGTGGTCGTGATTTTCTGGCGGGATTGGACAGAGCAGCAATCGATGCTGCTGCTGGAGCAGGCGGCGGTGCAGGCGCGTGGCGCGGCCGCGCCCGCGGCGCATGCCGACGACGATGCGTCGGGCACTGCATCCATCGGCGCGATCCACATGCCGGAGGCTGCCGGCCCACAGGTGGTCATGCAGGAGACGGCGCCCAAGGCACCGGCGGTACCGGAGAGTCCAGCGCCTGCGTCGAAGGCCTCGGAGCTCGAGCGCCTGACGGCCATGTTGAAGAGCATGGGCCTGGGCTTGCACAGGTTGGACCTGCCGACGCCGCCACCGAACGAAAAACGGGTTCCCGCCCGGGCAGCGCCCGCCGAATCGGATAAGGCTGCTATGGCGGCAACGGCGACCTCCGCACCGTCGCGCTCCGCGGCGCCCGCGCCCGTCGTGCCGCCCGAGCCGGCGCGTGCGCGCGAAGAACCGGAGCGGGCGGCAGCGCCCGATGCCGATGCGAAGGC
>NZ_WNKZ01000039.1 GCF_009720835.1 Pseudoduganella buxea | reverse complement strand
AGCCGGGCGGCGCGGGCCGGGCCCTGGCCGCCGTTGCGCAGCACCACGTCGACGTGCATGGAACCCGTGCCGGCGGCGCCCTGCCCGCCCAGCACGCCGTCGAAGCGGGGAGGACCCGCCACGGCGCAGGCGCTGTTGACGAAGAACTTGGCGTCGCGCACGGCCAGCTGACCGGCCTGGTCGAACACGCGCGCGACCAGGTGGATGTAGCCGCTGCCCGGCACGATGAAGCGGTATGGCAGCCGGTTGGCAGCCACCTGGGTCCACGACACGCCGCCATCGAGGCTGTACTCGGCCTTGTCGATGCCGACACCGCCGGCGCCCGCGTCGACAATGATGCTCGCTTCGGTGCAGGTGGTCGGCAGGGTGTCGAGCGGCGTTACGGCCAGGGTCAGCAGGGGCGCCGCGCCGGCGATGCGCACCGTCGTCGTCGCGTCGCGCGTGTTGCCGTCGCTGTCGGTGGCGCTCATCGTGATGGCGTGCGTGCCGGGGCGCAGCGCGGTGGTGGACACGAAGGCGCCGTTGCCGAGCACACCGTCCAGGCTGGAGCGCCACGTCACGGCGGCGCCGTCGAGCATGCCGTCGTCGCCGTCGTAGGCCGTGCCTTCGAACTGCACCTCGGTCTCGCGCGGATAGGCCGCGTTGGCGAGCGGCGCGAGAATCTGCACATCCTGCAGGGCCTTGCGCGGCACGGTGAACGGCTCGGAGACGGCGGCGGCGCTGTTGACGCCATCGGACACCACCACCTTGATACGGGCCGTGCCCGCGGCGCCGGGCAGCTGGTCGAAATCGACCGTCACGGTGTCGCTCTGCGCCTGGCGTGCCAGCTGGCGCCAGTTGATGCCGTCGGGCGCATAGAACACCTTGGCCGTGTGCGTGGTGCTGTCGGCATCCGTGACCGTCCAGCCGATGGCCTGCTGGCCCGCCAGGGTGCCGCCACCGGCCGGCTGGAGCAGCCGCACCACGGGCGCGCTGCCGCCGAAGGTCACGGTGCCGATGGCGGCATCGGCCGGGTTGAAGACCACCACGCGGGCGGCGCCGGCCTGCACGGGAATCAGTTCGAAGAACACGGCCGGACCGGAGGCTTCGGGACCGCTCGATTCCGAGTGGGCCGACGACGGCGTGAACTGGCGCAGGAACAGCACGGCGCCGGCTGCATCCTGCACTTCGATACGGTGCGTGCCGCTGCCGGCATCGACGGGGCCGACGGTGGTTTCTTCGAACACGGGATCGACGACGGCGCTGCCGTCACGGATAGCGCCGGAGATGGTCCAGAACGACCCTTGCGCCGTGCTGCGTTCGACCTGCGCCTGGCGGCCGGCCGACGTGACGCTGCCGCCGCCCAGGGCCGTCAAGGCCTTCTTGTAGCTGAACGGGGAAATCCAGCGGGGTACGCAGTAGCTCATGATCTCGAACGTCGCTTCCGGCAGCAGCGGCTTGTGGGCCGCCACGTCGAAGGCCACTTCGGGCCGCGTCATGCTCTGGATCGTGTTGCTGCCGAAGGGCCAGTCGGTGCCGGAATCGGCCGCCAGGTTGTAGCAGCCCGGCGGCGCGGCCGTGATGCCGGGCGCCTGGGTATTGGTGTGGTGCAGGCCGAGGGTATGACCCACTTCGTGCGACACCATTTCATTGACGGTCTCCGTGCCCAGGCGGATGGCGCTGGTGCGGCCCAGCGCGGCGTGCGACGGCAGGTCGTGGGCGATGCCGCCGATCCCGCCCGGCACGGCCGTGCGGACCATGCCGAAATAGGTGCGGTGCTCGCCCGTGACACCGGCGAACCAGTCGAAGATGCCGAACAGGTCGTTCGCATCCTTGGCCGAGTCCATCCACCAGAGGTTGACGTTCGTATAGCCGGCCGTGGCGCGGCGAATCGCGTTGCCCGTCACTTCCACGCTGACCTGGCGCGTGGGCGCCAGCTTGCGCAGCAGGCTGACCCGGCTGGCCAGCGCACTCGCTGGCGCGCACTGCCAGACGCCGGCGGCGTCCCTGGCATCGCACACGCTGACCGCTTTCAGGCTGAGCGTATCGGTCTTGCGGCTCTTGAACGGGAAGTCATGCGTTTCCAGTACCTTGCCGCTGCTGTCGACGACTTCGGCCTTGATGTCCCAGTTCCCTTCGGGCGGGGTCAGGTAGAAATCGAACGAACGGCAGCCGCCTTTCTGGCGGCGCTGGTCTTCCACGCTGCAGTTGGGCTGCAGGGGCATCGTCAGGGTGCGGCTGACGGCGCCGGACAGGCGGATCGTCACGTCCGTCACCGCCGTCACCTTGGCCGTGTACAGCCGCAGCACGCCGCTCTTGCCCGCCACCAGCGGCACGGGCGGCTCGCGCGACGCATCCAGGCTGGCCTTCAGGTCCTTCAGTTCCTGGAACTGCTGGATCGCCTGCGTCATCTCGGCCGCTTCCACGCCGATGGTGGTGCAGACCTTCAGGTTGTCGATGCCCGTCTGGTTGGTGTTGCCGGTCACGCGCACGGTCTTGATCTTGTTGCCGTCCGTCTCGACCTTCAGCGGGTCCCAGCGGTTGTAGTCGCCGTTCGGGTCACCCGATGCGGTGTTGTAGTTGGCCGGGCCCGTGGACGTGGCCAGTACATTGCCCTTGTCGTCCAGGGCCTGCATCGTCACGCCGACTGCCGACGCGTAATAGAACTCCAGCCGCGAAGCCGGCGTTTTCGTCATGACGATGTCGCGCGAGCCAGGGTTGCCGCCCAGCCAGAACGCGATGGTCTGCGGCGTCGGCTCGTTGGCGAAGTTGCCGGTGCCGCCCGCATCCTGGTCGATGATACCCAGCCAGCCCGGCGACTGGATGCCGTCGAACTCGGGAATGGCGGCCTGGTTGCCGACGCCTTCGAAATTGATGACCGTGCATTCGCGGCCATTCTCGATGACGGGCGCGGCCAGCGCCAGAGGCCGGGACGGCGCGCTCCTGCTCGCCACGGTGCCGGGACGGTGCAACACGTCGGCGGCGAAAACGGGGCTGATTGTTGCAAAACCGATAAGGGAACTGACTGCGACGATTGCGACCTGCTGAAACTTTCTTCCAAGCATGATGGTCTCCGTGAGTGGGTACTGCGGCAGCGTTGCGCTGGGCAGTAACTGACGGATGTTAAACATAAGTCAACAAATTGTCTGTATTAAATTGCAATCTGTTGGTTTTTGTGAATTCACAGCCCTTGAAATAGCGGGTATGCGTCCCTATAATTGTTGGCACTCGTTAGTCGAGAGTGCTAACAACGAATTTTGAACCTCACTGTACATAAGGAGTTTTGTATGAACCTTCGCCCTTTGCACGATCGCGTCATCGTCAAACGTCTGGACCAGGAAACCAAGACTGCTTCCGGCCTGATCATTCCTGATGCCGCCGCCGAAAAGCCGGATCAGGGTGAAGTGCTGGCAGTCGGCAACGGCAAAGTGTCGGACACCGGCACCCTGCGCGCACTGGAAGTCAAGGTCGGCGACCGCGTTCTGTTCGGCAAATACTCCGGCCAGGCCGTCAAGGTCGACGGCGACGAGCTGCTGGTGATGCGCGAAGAAGACATCATGGCGATCGTCCAGAAGTAATCTGGCACCCTTAAAGAATTCAGGAGAAAACAAACATGGCAGCTAAAGAAGTGATTTTCGGCGACGCAGCGCGCGCCAAAATGGTTGAAGGCATCAACATCCTGGCCAACGCGGTCAAGGTCACCCTGGGCCCGAAAGGCCGCAACGTCGTGCTGGAGCGCTCGTTCGGCGCCCCGACCGTCACCAAGGATGGTGTCTCGGTCGCGAAGGAAATCGAACTGAAGGACAAGCTGCAGAACATGGGCGCGCAGATGGTCAAGGAAGTCGCTTCCAAGACCTCCGACAACGCCGGTGACGGCACCACCACCGCGACCGTGCTGGCCCAAGCCATCGTGCGCGAAGGCATGAAGTTCGTTGCCGCCGGCATGAACCCGATGGACCTGAAGCGCGGCATCGACAAGGCCGTCGCCGCCACCGTCGAAGAACTGAAGAACATCGCCAAGCCATGCACGACGTCGAAAGAAATCGCCCAGGTCGGCGCGATCTCGGCCAACTCGGACGCATCGATCGGCGAGCGCATCGCTGAAGCGATGGAAAAAGTGGGCAAGGAAGGCGTCATCACCGTCGAAGACGGCAAGTCGCTGAACGACGAGCTGGACATCGTGGAAGGCATGCAGTTCGACCGCGGCTACCTGTCGCCGTACTTCATCAACAATCAAGAGAAGCAAGTTGCCGTGCTGGAGAACCCGTTCGTTCTGCTGTGCGACAAGAAGATCTCGAACATCCGCGACCTGCTGCCGATCCTGGAGCAAGTGGCCAAGGCCGGCCGTCCGCTGCTGATCATCGCCGAAGACATCGAAGGCGAAGCACTGGCGACCCTGGTGGTCAACAACATCCGCGGCATCCTGAAGACCTGCGCCGTCAAGGCTCCAGGCTTCGGCGACCGTCGCAAGGCCATGCTGGAAGACATCGCTGTCCTGACGGGCGGCCAGGTCGTGGCGGAAGAAGTCGGCCTGACCCTGGAAAAAATCTCGCTGGCCGAACTGGGCCAGGCCAAGCGCATCGAAGTGGGCAAAGAGAACACCATCGTCATCGACGGCGCTGGCGAAGCTGCCGGCATTGAAGGCCGCGTCAAGCAGATCCGCGTGCAGATCGAAGAAGCGACGTCGGACTACGACCGTGAAAAACTGCAAGAGCGCGTGGCCAAGCTGGCCGGCGGTGTTGCCGTGATCAAGGTCGGCGCTGCCACCGAAGTCGAAATGAAAGAGAAGAAAGCCCGCGTGGAAGACGCGCTGCACGCCACCCGCGCAGCCGTTGAAGAAGGTATCGTGCCAGGCGGCGGCGTCGCCCTGCTGCGTGCCCGCGCTGCCCTGACCGTCAAGGGCGACAACGCCGACCAGGACGCCGGCATCAAGATCGTGCTGCGCGCGATGGAAGAGCCACTGCGCATGATCGTGCAAAACGCCGGCGAAGAAGCATCCGTCGTCGTCAACGCGGTCCTGGCAGGTACGGGCAACTACGGCTACAACGCCGCCAACGGCACCTACGGCGACATGGTCGAAATGGGCGTGCTGGACCCAGCCAAGGTCACCCGTTCGGCTCTGCAGAACGCAGCCTCGATCGCCGGCCTGATGCTGACGACCGACTGCATGGTTGCCGAAATCACCGAAGACAAGCCAGCCGGCGGCATGGGCGGCATGGGTGGCATGGGCGGCATGGGCGGCATGGACGGCATGATGTAACAGCCGTCGCCGGCCCTCGCGGCCAGCAACAGCAAAAGCTGCTCCTCCGGGGGCAGCTTTTTTTTCGCCCCGCCCCCCGCATTCGGTGTCGGACCCCTGCATCGCGCTCGACGTCAGACACTTGAACGTATGGAACGCGGGTAACAAAAAAGGCCGCCGAAGCAGCCTTTCTGAAACGTTCTAGTGGTGTTGCCGCCGTCGGGCAAGGATGGCGCCGAGGGCGCTGCCGATCCCCACACCCAGGCCGATGCCCATGGCGAAATTGTCCATGGCGACACCGATCGCACAGCCGATCGCGGCCCCGAGGCTGATGCCCACGCCTACGTAACGGCCCATGAAATCGTCTGGTTCCATATCCATACCAAGTCTCCGTTCTGAGTTTGTTGTGATTTGAATATACGCCTGTTTTGGCCCCGTTTGCCAAGATATTCACGGCGCTGTGCTTGGCTGACAACATTTTCAAATTCGTATCCCGCACCGCAACAATTGCCGGGAAACGGGCGTCAGACCGCTGCGGCGGAGCGACCGGTTTTCGAGCAGTACCCCGTTTGCCGGAGCCGTGCGCCAGGGCGGGCGCGGCCGGACTATCATGCCCTTTTGCCAAGACGAGAGTGCACGATGACGGATACCGTGGGTGACTTTTTGCTGCAGCGCATGCACGAGTGGGGCGTGCGCCGGGTGTTCGGTTATCCGGGCGACGGGATCAACGGCATCATGGGTGCGTTCGGCCGCCAGGAAGATATCGAGTTCGTCCAGGTGCGGCACGAGGAAATGGCGGCCTTCATGGCCACGGGCCACGCCAAGTTCACCGGCGAAGTGGGCGTCTGCGTGGCCACCTCCGGGCCGGGCGCAATCCACCTGCTCAACGGCCTGTACGACGCCAAGCTCGATCACCAGCCCGTGGTGGCCATCGTCGGCCAGCAGAAGCGCGCTTCCATCGGCGGCGACTACCAGCAGGAAGTCGACCTCGTGTCGCTGTTCAAGGACGTCGCCCACGAGTATGTCCACATGGCCACCGATGCGGCCCAGGTCCGGCACCTGATCGACCGCGCCTTCCGCATCGCCAAGGAAGAGCGCACCGTCACATGCATCATCTTCCCGAACGACGTGCAGGAACTCGATGCGGTACCGACGCCGCCACGCGAGCATGGCACCGTCCACACCGGCATCGGCACCCTGACGCGCAGCCACGTGCCGCCGCCGGAGGCGCTGCAGCAGGCCGCGCGCATCCTCAACGAAGGCAAGAAGGTGGCGATCCTGGCCGGCGCCGGCGCGCTGCACGCCACCGATGAACTGATCGAGATCGCCGAGCTGCTGGGCGCGGGCGTGGCCAAGGCCCTGCTGGGCAAGGCGGCCGTGCCGGACGACCTGCCCTTCGTCACGGGCTCGATCGGCCTGTTGGGCACGAAGCCCAGCCACGACATGATGAACGACTGCGACACCTTGCTGATGGTGGGCTCGAACTTCCCTTACAGCGAATACCTGCCAAAGGAGGGCCAGGCACGCGGCGTGCAGATCGACATCGACGCGCGCCGCGCCAGCGTGCGCTACCCGATGGAGTTCAACCTGATCGGCGACGCCAAGGCCACCCTGCGCGCGCTGATCCCGCTGCTCGAGCGCAAGGCGGACCGCGCCTGGCAGCAGCAGATTCACGAAGGCGTCGAGCGCTGGTGGCGCGTGCTGGAAGGCCGGGCCATGAACGAGGCCGATCCGATCAACCCGCAGCGTGTGTTCTGGGAGCTGTCGCCGCGCCTGCCGGACAACTGCATCGTCGCCGTCGATTCCGGCTCGGTGGCCAACTGGTCCGCGCGCGACCTGAAGATGCGGCGCGGGATGATGACCACCGTGTCGGGCGGCCTGTCGACGATGGGCTGCGCGATCCCGTATGCCATCGCGGCCCGCTTCGCCCTGCCCGAGCGGCCCGTGGTGGCCCTGGTGGGCGACGGCGCCATGCAGATGAACGGCATCAATGGCCTGATCACCATCGCCAAGTACTGGCGCCAGTGGGGGCCGGGCAAGCTGGTCGTCATGGTGCTGAACAACCAGGACCTGAACCTCGTCACGTGGGAAGAACGGGCCATGGGCGGCTCGCCGAAGTACGAGCCGGCGCAGACGATGCCCGATTTTCCGTACGCGGCCTATGCGGAGCTGATCGGCCTGAAAGGCATCCGCATCGACAGCGCCGACGGCGTGGCGGCCGGCTGGGAAGCGGCCTTCGCGTCGGACCGGCCCTGCGTGCTGGAGATGGTGACGGACCCGAACGTGCCACCGCTGCCGCCGGACGTGTCGCCCAAGCAGGCCAAGGCTTACTTCGCCGCGCTGCTCAAGGGCGATCCGGACGCGCTGGCCATCGTCAAGGCCAGCATCAAGGAGACGTGGGAGGGCTGGTTCCCGCCGAAGAAATAGGCCGGGCGCGGGCTGGAACGCGGCCGCCCAATTGCTGCTGGCAGCCCTTTGGTTTAGTATGGGCGCTCCCGCATCCAAGTGAAAGCAAGTCCCGATGAGCAAGCCCTCCCGCCTTCCCGCCATTGCCGGCACGCTGGCCGGCCTGCTGGCAGCAGGGCTGGGGGTGGCCTGGTTCTATCCCGGCCATATCGGCACTGCCGGCCGGA
Organism: Pseudoduganella buxea; assembly: GCF_009720835.1. GTDB lineage: Bacteria > Pseudomonadota > Gammaproteobacteria > Burkholderiales > Burkholderiaceae_D > Rugamonas > Rugamonas buxea. The sequence continues at coordinate 45,905 of NZ_WNKZ01000039.1, read as the reverse complement.
CGCCGGCGCCGGCATCGGCACCGGCACCGTCGGCCCTGCCGTCACCGCAAGCCCAGGTGCGCCTGAGCCGCGACCAGGCCGTCCAACAGCTGATGGCCCTGCCCGAGCTGAAGGCCTGGGCCGCCGCGATCGAGAAGAACTCGCAGGGCACCGTGCGCGGCGCCGTCATCGAGACGGATCCCGCGCCCCGCCTCGTCAACGGCAAATCCTTTTTCCAGCTCAGCTTCGTCGAGAACGCGCCGCAGGCGGCCGTCACGTGGCAGGGCTTCCTGGTCGCACCGGCCGACGGCGAAATCCTCGTGCAGGACGATGCTTCGGACGAGCTGCTGACGCTCGAGCGCTGGCGCCGCGACCAGCGCCCCCTGCAGCGCACCGCCGCCCGCTGAGCCGACCCACACCGTATCGTCAAGCCATGTTCAAAAAATTATTCGCCGTGTTCGGCGCCAGGAAAAACGCCGCCTCGGCAAAGCCCTACAAACAGGATGAGCTGAACCTCGTCTACCAGCTGCTGTTCTGCGACGACCCGGACCTGGTCAAGGCCACGCCCGTGCAGGCCTCGCTGTTCGGCGCCGCCCCCGATGCCCGCGTGGTGCAGACCATCGGCGAGGACCCGGCCGAGGAAAGCCGGGTGCGGCTGCTGGCGTGGCACTGGCTGCGCTCCGCCGGCCAGCCGGTCGCCTCGCGCGAGCTGCTGGGCATCGTCGTGGAAGTGCCCCTGGAGGAAGGCCTGGACGCGCTGGCCGCCTATGCCGACGGCAGCGTACGCTACATCAACCACACGGGCCGCGTGGCCGTGTTCGAAGGCGCGCCGGCCGAAGTGGCCGAGCAGGGCAAGCGCCTCGTGCACACGGCCATTCCGCTGGCCGTCAAGGGCGCCGTCAAGGGCCGCGCGGCGCCGCCCGTGCTGGGCAACCTGCGTTTGACCCTGCTGGCTGCCGACGGTCCGCACGTGCGCGAAGGCACGTTCAGCGAGATCGCACGGGACCAGCTGTCCGGCCCCGTGCTGCAGCAGGCGCAGCGCCTGCTGGACCTGGTCGTCAGGCAGGGGACTTGAGGGGGGCGGTGGCCGCGGCCACCGTCGCTGCCGGCTGCACCCGGCCCACCCACCACCACGAGAACAGCGTAATGGCGGCGCCCACCCAGCCATTGATGCCATATCCCGAGATATGGCCGGCCGTGTCGGTGTGCAGCCACAAGCCCCCCAGCAGCGCGCCCAGTCCCGTGCCGATCTGCTGCACGGCAGCATTCGCGCTGAGGAAGGCACCGCGCACGCGCGGGTCCGGCACGGTCGTCATCAGGGCCTGCATCGGCACCGTGCGGCCGGACATCGCCACCATGAAGAACGGGAACAGCGCGACCATTGCCAGCAGGGGCAGCTGCGGCAGGTGCGTGATGCCGAGGATGGCCGCCACCGAAGCGACGGCCATCGCGCGAAAGACACGCACCTTGCCGGCGCGGTCGGCCCAGGCCCCGATCCGGCGCGACGTGAAGAAGGTGGCACAGCCGCCGGCCAGGTAGATCCACGTGATGTCGGCCGGCTGCAGGCCCAGATTCCCCACCAGCACGGGCGAGATGAAGGGGATCACGAGCATGCCGGACAGGATCGTCACGAAGCTCAACAGGAAGGCACGCAGGTGGCCCGGCACGCGGAACAGGCCGATCAGGTCCGGCAGCACGCTCGACAGCGGCGTGCGCTGGGCCAGGTGCGCCGTCAGCACGGGCAGCACGAAGGCCGCCAGCAGCCAGATCGCCAGCGAGAAGCCCACCAGCAGGTAGAACGGCGACTGCCAGCCGAAGCGCGCCGCCAGCCCTACGCCCAGCGGCACGCCGGCAATCGCCGCCATGCTGAACGAGGTCATGACGATGCCGGTGGCCGCCCCGCGCCGCTGCGGCGGCACCAGGTCGCCGATGATGGCCAGGCCGATTGCGCCCAGCACGCCGCCCGTCAGGCCGGCAAAGGCGCGCGACAGCACCAGCACGTGGAAGCTGGGCGCCAGCGCGCACGCCAGGTTGGACAGGTTGAACAGCATGAACACCGTCAGCAGCAGGCGCTTGCGTTCGAAGCGGTCGATATAGGTGGCGGCCAGCAGGCCGGAAAGCCCGGCGCACCACGCATACGCGGAGACGGCACCGGAAAACTGCGCGGCGCTGATGTCGAACGAGCGCATCAGCTGGGGCGACAGCGGCATCATCACCATGAAGTCCATGATGACGGTGAACTGGATCAATGCCAACAGCCAGAGAATCACACGCTCGCGCGTGTCGGTCAGGGGAAATGTGGTGGTCATGTTTTTCTTTTCAAAACGCGGAGTTGGCCGCAGCAGTTTGCACCAATTCGGTCGGTCCGGCGCAGCGGTCAGACACCCGTTTTCGCGTCTGACACCGGTTTTCGAGGATTAATCCAGCGCGGCGATCTCGGCCCCGGCGCGCCGCAGGATGGCGGCGATCTGCTCGCGGCGAGTGGCGGGAGCGGCCGGGTCGCGGGCGCGCAACACCACGGTTTCCTTAAGCTGGTGCATGACGGCGCGCAGGTCGTCGCCGCCCCGTTCACCCTCCCTGCCCTGGCCGGCCAGGCGTGCCATCACGGCATCGACCATGGCGCGGTTCTCGTCCAGGAAGACCTGGCCTTCCGGCGTGATCGAGTGCAGCTTCTTGTTGCCGTCCAGGCTGACGGAGACGTGGCCCATATCGTGCAGCATCGCCATCAGCGGATAGATGGCGCCCGGGCTGGGCGCGTAGCCGCCGCCGATGCGCGTTTCCAGCTCTTTGATGATATCGTAGCCATGGCGGGGCTTTTCGGCGATCAGCTGCAGCACGACATAGCGCATTGCGCCCGAATCGAACATGCGCGGACCGCGCCCGCCGCCGCCCCGGTGCGGATGGTGGTGGTGATGGTCGATCATGCGGGGACCGTGTTTGCGGAACATGTGGAACATAATGAACTCCTTAAGATATATCTTTCATTCGATATATCTTAAACCTTTTGCTGGCGGACGCAACAGTTTTTTTCGGCACCCCAAGGTGGCCTTGCGCACAGTCGCGCGGCGACGGGTGGCGCAGAATGGTTTCATCGACAAGAGGGACTTATGCGAAAAATGATCATGATGGCCATCGCCGGCTTTATCTGGAAAAAAGTACAGGCACGCATGCAGCAGCGCGCGCCCACGGGTCCGACGCGCCGTTACTGATACGCCGGTCCAAACAAAAACGCCGGGGCGCTTGCGCGGCCCGGCGTTTTTTATCGTCCATCGAGACGTTCAGCTGTCCAGGTGCGAGATCAGCATGCGCGCCCGGTCCGGCGCGGAGCCCTTGCGCTCCAGCACCAGCGCCTTGTTCGATTCGTCCAGGGAGATGCCGACGGTGAGGATGTCGATCAGCAGCAGTTGCAGGATGCGCGAGATCATCGACAGGAAGGTGGTGCTGTCCTCGCTGTGGTCGACTGCCAGGCACACGCTGGCCTTCTTTGCCAGCGGCGACTGGCTGGTGGTGATGGCGATGACGTCCGCCCCTGCCGCGCGCGCCGTGTCCACCGCTTCGAGCAGCTCCGGCAGCTTGCCGGAATTGGAAATGGCGATGACGACGTCGCCTGGCTGCAGCAGCTCTGCCGCCAGCGACAGCAGGTGCGAGTCGCCATACGACGCCGTCGGAATACGGAAACGGAAGAACTTGTGCTGGCCGTCCAGGCCCACCACGCGCGAATTGCCCATCGCGTAGAACTCCACCTTCTTCGCCTTCGATACGAGGGCGATGGCGCGATCGAGCGAGCGCACGTCGAGCTGGTCGCGGAACTTCAGGATGGCCGACACAGTGTTGTCGATCACCTTCGCCGACAGGTCGTGCGTGCTGTCGCTGACCCGCACCTGGCTGTGGCGCACGGGGATCGCGCCCGTCAAGCTGCTGGCAAATTTCAGCTTGAAGTCGGCCAGGCCGAGGAAACCGAGCGAGCGGCAGAAGCGGATCACGGTCGGCTGCGACACTTCGGCCAGCCGCGCGATATCGGCGATCGGCTCGTTCAGCACGAGGCGCGGCTGTTCCAGTACCAGCTGCGCCACGCGCTGTTCGGCCGGCGTCAGTTCATGGTGCAGGTGCTGCACGCGCTCCATCAGGGTGTTGGCGCCGCTGCGCCCGCGCAGGTGTTCCGACAGGATCGTCGCCACGCCGTAGAAGGCGGGATTGGGCGTCGTGATGACGTACGTCGGAATCTCGGCCAGGTAGGACGAGAAGCGGCCCTTCGCTTCGAAGCGCGTGCGGAACGGCGAATCGCGGAACCACTCGCCCATGCGCGGCACGATGCCGCCGCCGATGAAGATGCCGCCGAACGAGCCCAGGGTGACGGCCAGGTTGGCCGCCGCGCCGCCCAGCATCGCGCAGAAGCATTCCAGCACTTCCACGCACAGGGGCTCCTTGTCCTTCAGGGCCCCGGCGATGATCTGCTGCGAGGTCAGGTCGCGCACCTGGCGGCCGTTGCGGCGCGCGATGGCCCGGTAGATGATTTCCATGCCGGGGCCGGAAATGAGGCGCTCGTTCGACACGTGCGGCCAGGTCTGCCACGCGTATTGCAGGATGGCGTATTCGCGTTCGTCGGCCGGCGCGAAGTTGTTGTGGCCCCCTTCGGAACCGAGGGTGACGAAACCGTCGACGGTGGGAATGACGCCCGAGCAGCCCAGGCCCGTGCCCGGCCCCAGCACGCCGATGACGGAGTTGGCCGCCGGCGTGCCGCCGCCCACCTGCATCAGGTCGGAAGGCTTGAACGTGGGGATGGCCATGGCCAGCGCCGTGAAGTCGTTCACCACCAGCAAGGTGTGCAGGCCCAGTTCGCGCCGCACTTCGTCGGTGGAGAACTGCCAGTCCCGGTTGGTCATGCGGATGTAGTCGCCATGCACCGGGTTGGCCAGCGCCAGCGCGCCGTGATTGAGGTTGATGTCCGGATGGTCGGCCAGGTAGCTGCGCAGCAGCGGGACGATGCCGGTGAAGTCGTCGCACTGGAGCACGCGCACGGCCTGGTATTCGCCGGGGCCCGTCTGCAGCGCGAAGCGCGCGTGCGTGGCGCCGATATCGGCCAGCAGCCGGGGGCCGTCGGCAAAGGCGGTGCGGCTCAGTTTTTGGTCAACTTCCAGTTGTTTCATCGTCTCGTCTATTCTGGTGAAAATTCGTCGGCAGCGAAGGGTCGCAGCATACCCGAAATGGCCCGCACAAAAAAGAACGGGCCCGGAAGAATCCGGGCCCGGTGGCCTTAGGCGGCGTAGCCGAACCAGCCCCCGCATGGTGGCAGGGTCACTTCACCCTCTTCCACCGTGCCGGGCAAGCCTGCCTGCGGCAGGGGCTCCGCGCCCCGTGCCTGGGGCAAGGTGAAGCGCACCGTGTCGCCACCCAGGTTGAATACGCACAGCACGCCGCGCTGGCCCGGCAGGTCGCGCCGGAACGCCAGCACCGGCTCGGGCGCATCGAGGAATTCGATGTCGCCGCGCGTCAGCTGCGGCATCGTGCGCCGCCACGCGATCAGGCGGCGGGCGAAGTTCAGCGGCGACTCCGGGTCCGCTTCCTGGACCGACGCGGCGGCCGCGATATGCTCGGGCGCCACCGGCAGCCATGGCGTGCCGCTGGTGAAGCCGCCGTTGGCATCGTCCGTCCAGGCGATCGGCGTGCGGCAGCCGTCGCGGCCCTTGAACTCTGGCCAGAAAGTGATGCCGTACGGGTCCTGGATCAGTTCATACGGCACGTCCGCTTCCGTGAAGGCCAGCTCGTCGCCCTGGTACAGGCAGGGCGTGCCGCGCAGGGACAGCTGCATCGCCAGCGCCAGCTTGCCGAATGCCGCCGGGTCCTTGCCGGCGCCCCAGCGCGTGGCCACGCGGGGAACGTCGTGGTTGCCGACCGACCAGGAGGCCCAGCCATCCTTGACGCGGCGCTTGAAGTCCTCGACCTGGGTGCGGATGTGTTTCGCCGAATGGTCCTCCGTCAGCAGGTTGAAGCTGTAGGCCATGTGCAGCTTGTCGCCACCGGCCGTGTATTCGGCCATGAAGGCCAGGGCGTCGTCCGCCCCCACTTCGCCGATCGAGACGGCACCGAATTCGTCCAGCACCTTGCGCACGCGCTGAAGGAAGGGCACGTTCTCGGGACGGCACTTGTCGTAGACGTGGGCCTGGTAGCCATACGGGTTCACGTCCGTCACGGTGGACGTGTCGCGCACCGTGGCGGGCGGATTGCTGCGCAGGGCCTGGTCGTGGAAGTGGAACGTCACCGCATCGAGGCGCACACCGTCGACACCGCGCGCCAGCCAGAAGCGCAGGCTGTCCAGCATGGCCTGCTGCACTTGCGGATTATGGAAGTTCAGGTCCGGCTGGCTGGTGAGGAAGTTGTGCATGTAGTACTGCTTGCGCCGCGCATCCCATTGCCAGGCGGGGCCGCCGAAGATGGACAGCCAGTTGTTCGGCGGGTTCCCGTCCGGCAGCGGGTCGGCCCAGACGAACCAGTCGGCCTTCGGATTGTCGCGGCTCTTGCGGCTCTCGACGAACCACGGGTGCTGCTCCGAGCAGTGCGACATGACCTGGTCGATCATGATCTTCACGCCCACGCTGTGCGCCTTGGCGATCAGCCGGTCGAAGTCGGCCAAGGTACCGAACAGGGGATCGACGTCGCAGTAGTCGGCGATGTCGTAGCCGAAGTCCTTCATCGGCGACTTGAAGAAGGGCGAAATCCAGACGATGTCCACGCCCAGCCGGGCGATGTAGTCGAGGCGGTCGGTGATGCCATTGAGGTCGCCGACGCCGTCGCCATTCGTGTCGAGATAGCTGCGCGGGTACACCTGATAGATGATGGCTTCCTGCCACCAGGTCGGGGACAATGCTGTGCTCATGACGTTTCCGGTTGGTTTGGAGGGGATTTGTAGAGAATATACAGCATGCGTATGAAAATCTCAACGGATTGAAGGCTGCCTGTAGTCTTAAAAATATTCAATAGAAACAGACAGTTATACCAAGTTACACAAATATTCGTCTTTCATTGTAGTAGTCAAACTACAGATTTCTGCCCTTTCCGCCGTCCGCCAGTGCCACATTTCGCTGTTGCCAGACGGGGCCCGTTCCCCTAGCATCCGTCCCACATAATTCTCATCCACGGCGCGGCGCCGGCGGGCGATCCCCGCCTGGACGTGCCGTCCTACTTTTTCGGGGACATACATGGCATTGGACCAAACCCAGGGCAACGGGCCGCTACCGCGGCAGATCCCGTTCATCATCGCCAACGAGGCGGCCGAGCGCTTCTCGTTCTATGGCATGCGCAATATCCTGACGCCCTTCCTGATCAGCACCCTGCTGCTGTTCGTGCCGCTGGCGGACCGCACCAGCGAAGCCAAGCACGTGTTCCACACCTTCGTCATCGGCGTCTACTTCTTTCCCCTGCTGGGCGGCTTCCTGGCCGACCGCTTCTTCGGCAAGTACAACACCATCTTCTGGCTCAGCCTCGTCTACGTGGCGGGCCACGCCTGCCTGGCCATTTTCGAGGACAACCTGACGGGCTTCTATTTCGGCCTCTTCCTGATCGCGCTGGGGGCCGGCGGCATCAAGCCGCTGGTGTCGGCCTTCGTCGGCGACCAGTTCGACCAGACCAACAAGAACCGCGCCAAGGTGGTCTACGACGCCTTCTACTGGAGCATCAACTTCGGCTCCTTCTTCGCTTCGCTCCTGATGCCGCTGTTCCTGAAGAACTACGGCCCGTCCGTGGCCTTCGGCATTCCGGGCCTGCTGATGGCGCTGGCCTTACTGATTTTCTGGCTCGGCAATAAGAAATACGTGCACGTGCCGCCGGCGCCTCCGAGCCCGGATTCGCTGACCCGCGTGGCGCGCACTGCCCTGCTGGCCCGCAAGCCTGGCCAGGGCCGTCCCGGCCTGGTGGTGGCCGTCCTCGGCGTGGTCGGTGCCGTCGCCGCGCTGGCGATGTCGTTCTCCTGGGGCTTCGTCATCAGTGCCTGTACGGCCCTGGTGCTGCTGCTGGCCTTCGGCGGCATCGGTACCGGCATGCAGCTGGAACGGGCCCGGGGCCACCATCCCGACGAGGCCGTGGAAGGCGTGCGCGCCGTGCTGCGCATCCTGATCGTGTTCGCGCTGGTGACGCCGTTCTGGTCCCTGTTCGACCAGAAGGCATCCACGTGGATCGTGCAGGCCAATGCGATGACGAGCCCCGTGCTGGACCTGTTCGGCTGGGAGTTCCAGGTGCTGCCGGCGCAGATGCAGGCCTTGAACCCGCTGCTGGTGATGCTCCTGATCCCGTTCAATAACGTCGCCGTCTTCCCCCTGCTGCGCGCCATCGGCATCGAGCCCACGGCCCTGCGCCGCATGACGGCCGGCATCGCCCTGTCCGGCGCGGCATGGCTGGTGATCGGCTGGATCCAGGTGTCGATGGATGGCGGCACGCCGATGTCGATCCTGTGGCAACTGGCCCCGTATGCACTGCTGACGATGGCCGAGGTGCTGGTGTCGGCCACGGGCCTGGAGTTCGCCTACAGCCAGGCGCCGCAATCGATGAAGGGCTCCATCATGAGCTTCTGGACCCTGGCTGTCACGGTCGGCAACCTGTGGGTACTGATCGTCAATTCCAGCGTCAAGAATGAGGCGGTGATGGGCCATATCGCCAGCAGCGGCCTGTCGAGCATCGCTTTCCAGATGTTCTTCTTCGCCGGCTTTGCCCTGCTGACGGCCCTCGTCTTCGCCCTGTACGCGCGGCGCTACAAGATGGTCGACAACTACCGCAGCGGCACGGATGCCAGCAGCTACGGCACCTTGCCGCAGGGCGCCAAGTCCTGACCTGTCATGCCGCCCCGGCGACGCGCCGGGGCGCAACTGTCAACTTTTTGATGCGCACAAGCAACAGTCACGTACTTTCCAAACGGCACCTGTCCTATAATTGACCCGCTTCTCCTGTGAAGCCGGCCGTGCCCAATCCTCGCGCAGCCACTTGCCGGCCCGACCACCTGGTCGCGGTCCCGTACAATCCTGCGTCCTCGGATACCCACCAATGAAAAACCTGAAAGTCGGTACGCGGCTGGCCATCGGCTATGCGCTCGTCCTTTGCCTGATGCTCGTCATCGTCGGCACGGGCCTGCTGAAAATGCGCGAGATGAACGATCGCACGCGCAACATCACGGAAGTCAACAACCAGCAGATCCTGCTGATCGCCACCATGCAGGATACCGTGATGGACCGCATGGTCGCCCTGCGTAACCTGATCCTGTTCTCCACCGAACAGCAGATGCGCCCCGAAGCGGAGCGCGTGACGAAGCAGAATGCCCTGCACGACGAAGCCTTCGCCAAGCTGTTGAAGACCTTCGAGCAGCCTGACACGACGGCGGAGGAGAAAGCCTTTGCAGCCCGGCTGAAGGACATCGAGGCCCGTGCCATGCCGCTCATGGCGAAGTCCGCCGAACTGGGCCTGGCCGGTCAGGCCGAGCAGGCAACCGATTACCTGATCCAGACAGTGCGGCCGGTGCAGCAAGAATGGCTGGCGGCGCTGAACGAACTGATCGCCTTCGAGAACAAACTCAACGCCAACGCGGCCCAGCAAGCCGCCGATGCCTACGCCAGCGCCACCACGCTGATGCTGACCCTGAGCGTTATCGCGCTGGCCATCGGCATCGGGTCGGCCATGATGATTACCCGTGGCCTGCTGGCCCAGCTGGGCGGTGAACCGAACGAAGCGGCGACGATTGCCGCCCGGATCGCCGACGGCGACCTGACGGTGGACGTGCCGCTGCGCGCCGGCGACCAGTCCAGCATGATGTACGCGATGCGCCACATGCGCGACCGCCTGGCCGCCATCGTCACCGAAGTGCGCAGCGGTACCGATACCATCGCCACGGCGTCGGGCCAGATCTCGGCCGGCAATGCCGACCTGTCCTCGCGCACGGAAGAACAGGCCAGCTCGCTGGAAGAAACCGCGTCGTCGATGGAAGAGCTGACGTCGACCGTGCGGCAGAACGCCGACAATGCGCAGCAGGCCAGCGCCATGGCCGCTTCCGCCTCGAGCGTGGCGGCCAAGGGTGGCCAGGTGGTGGCCCAGGTGGTCGACACGATGGGTGCCATCAACGAGTCGGCCAGGAAGATCGTCGACATCATTTCCGTCATCGACGGCATCGCCTTCCAGACCAATATCCTGGCGCTGAACGCGGCAGTCGAGGCGGCGCGGGCCGGCGAACAGGGACGCGGCTTCGCCGTCGTGGCGGGCGAAGTGCGCAACCTGGCCCACCGCGCCGGTGCCGCCGCCAAGGAAATCAAGACCCTGATCGACGACTCGGTCGAGAAGGTGGACGTCGGTTCGCAGCTGGTCGGCCAGGCCGGCGCGACGATGGAGGAAATCGTCGGCAGCGTGCAACGCGTCACCGACATCATGAGCGAGATCTCGGCCGCCAGCCGCGAGCAGAGCAGCGGCATCGACCAGGTCAACCAGGCCATCACGCAGATGGACCAGGTCACCCAGCAGAACGCCGCGCTGGTGGAAGAAGCCAGCGCCGCTTCCGAATCGATGCAGGAGCAGGCCGCCAGGCTGGCCGAACTGGTCGGCACCTTCACCGTGGCGCGCGGCGCCGCCGTGGCGGTGGCGAAACCGGCGCCGCGGCGCACCGCGGCCGCACCGGCAAAGAAAGCCCCTGCCCTGGCCAGCGTGCCACGCCCGGCGGCCGCACCGGCGCATCCGGCCGCGAAGCCGACACGCACGGCCGTTGCCGCCGGTGGCGAAGGCGAGTGGGAAGAATTCTGATCCCAGCGCACCTGTAGTAAAACTACATCAATTGGATTACCATACGTGCCAACTCACTTCGGGGGCACGTATGGTCAATCGCATCACCCGGCGCGCGCATTTCGGTCGCGGCGCATTCACGACGGCAGCCGTCCTGGCAGCCGCCCTCACACCACTTTCCAGCGCACTGGCGGCCGACGCCGGCATTTGCGACGGCGACGCCTTCCAGGCCGTGCTGCACCCGGCCGCTGCCGCCTTCGACGCCCGCGCTGCGTGGATCGACGGTACCGCCCTGCTGTGGCCCGGTGCTGCCCAGGGTGGCGCCTTCCGGCTGTACTACAGCGCCACCGGCGCCATCAAGGCACTGCCGGGCAACGCGGTCGCCGGTGCCGAAGGTTTCCTGCCGCTGGCAGCCGATGATCGCCCTGTCGCCCCGGGCCTGGCCTGGATGGGCAAGGGCGTCGTGCTGGCCGTCGCCGCCGTCGACGCCGGCCGCCTGCCGGCGCTGCACCGGGGCCAGCTGGTGCTGGTACACGAGGACGCGCAAGGCAAGGTGCTCGACGCGACGCGGGTGCAGGTCGCCGGCGCGCTCGATGCGCTGTATGCGAGCGCCGAAGCGGTGCCGGACCTGGGCGCCACGCCCCGCGCCGGGCAGACGGCCTTCAAGCTGTGGGCGCCGACGGCCCGTAATGTCCTGCTGTGCACCTATGACAGCGGCAGTGCGCCCGCCAGCGCGGCCGCGCCGATGCGCCTCGATGCCGCCACGGGCGTGTGGTCGGCCGAACTGCCCGCCAACCTCGATGGCAAGTACTACAAATACGCGGTCGACGTCTTCGTCGATGGTGCCGGTGTCGTGCGCAACCTCGTCACGGACCCGTATGCCGTCAGCCTTACCACCGATTCGCGCCGCGCCTATATCGCCGACCTGGCCGCGCCGCGCCTGAAGCCGGCCGGCTGGGATGCCGACCGGCCGCCCGTCAAGGTGAAGGCGCAGACCGACATGTCGATCTACGAGCTGCACGTGCGTGATTTTTCCATCGACGACACTACCGTCAGCGCCGCCAACCGGGGCAAATACAGTGCCTTCACGGAAAAGAATTCAAATGGCATGCGCCACCTCGCGGCCCTGTCGCGCGCCGGCCTGACGGACGTGCACCTGCTGCCCGTCTACGATATCGGCAGCGTGCCCGAACAGGGCTGCGCCGTGCCCGATGCGGCGCGCCTGCGCGCGGCGGCGCCGGACAGCGCCACGCAGCAGCAGCTGGTGGAAGCGGTACGCCTGACGGATTGCTACAACTGGGGCTACGATCCGTGGCACTACAGCGCGCCCGAAGGCAGCTACAGTACCGACCCGGCCGACGGCGCGCGCCGCATCGTCGAGTTTCGCCAGATGGTGATGGCGCTGCACGGCGCCGGCCTGCGCGTGGGCATGGACGTCGTCTACAACCATACCTATATCGCCGGGCAGAACGAGAAGTCGGTGCTGGACCGCGTCGTGCCGGGCTACTACCACCGCCTCGACGCGAAAGGCGCCATCGAGCGCTCGACCTGCTGCGACAACACGGCCACCGAGCACCGCATGATGGGCAAGCTGATGATCGATTCGGCCGTGCTGTGGACGCAGCACTACAAGATCGACTCGTTCCGTTTCGACCTGATGGGCCACCAGCCGCGCGCGGCGATGGAAGTCCTGCAGCGCAAGGTCAATGCCGTGGCGGGCCGCCACGTCAACCTGATCGGCGAGGGGTGGAATTTCGGCGAAGTGGCCGACGGCAAACGCTTCGTGCAGGCTTCCCAGCTGTCGCTGAACGGCAGCGGCATCGGCACCTTCAGCGACCGTGGCCGCGATGCCGTGCGCGGTGGCGGTGCCGGCGACGCGGGTCTCGACATGTTCGCGCGCCAGGGCTATATCAACGGCCTGTTCTACGATCCGAACGGCAGCGCGCAGCACACGAAGGAAGCCTTGCTGAAAGCGGGCGACCTGCTCAAGATCGGCCTGGCCGGCACCGTGCGCGGCTACAAGCTGCAGACGTGGACAGGCGAAACGCGCGACCTGGCGACAATCGACTATGCAGGCCAGGCGGCCGGCTACGCCAGCGCGCCGGGCGAAGTGGTCAACTATGTCGAGAACCACGACAACCAGACGCTGTACGACCTGAACGTGCTGCGCCTGCCGCTGGCCACCTCCACCGCCGACCGCGCGCGGGTGCAGATGCTGGCGGCGGCCGTCAACGCCTTCAGCCAGGGCGTGGCCTACTTCCACGCCGGCTTCGACATCCTGCGCTCGAAGTCGCTCGACCGCAACAGCTTCGAATCGGGCGACTGGTTCAACCGCCTGGACTGGACCTACCGCGACAACTACTTCGGCACGGGACTGCCGCCGCAGGCCGACAACGGCAAGGATTACGCGCTGCTGCGGCCCCTGCTGGCCAATGCCGCCCTGAAGCCCGCGCCCGCCGACATCGCCTTCGCGCGCGACACCTTCCGCGACCTGCTGAAGATCCGCGCCGGCAGCACGCTGTTCCGGCTGCGCACGGCCGACGACATCAGGCAGCGCCTGCGCTTCCACAATACGGGCCCGGACCAGGTACCGACGGTGGTGGCCGCGCAGATCGACGGCAAGGGCTACCCCGGCGCCGGCTTCAGGTCCGTGCTCTACCTGCTCAATGTCGACAAGGTTGCACAACGCATCGCGCTACCGGCCGGCGCCCGTCGCCCGTACCGCCTCCACCCGGTGCAAGCCGCCGCCAACGCCGCCGACCCGCGCGCAAAGGAAGCGCGCTACGACGCCGCCACCGGCACCGTCACGGTACCGGCCAGGACCGCCGTCGTCTTCGTCGAATAGTTTCTGACGTCGGTGCCTGACACCGAATGAAACGCTGGACGCAGCCGGTGCGCAAAAGTTGCCCGAAAAATGGGGTCTGTCCCCATTTTCAGCGCAGGGTTTCGAGGAGGACGACGCTGGCCTTGCCGGCGGTCTTGACCTTGCCGTTCTCGACCGTGTAGGTGGCGCCGGCGTAGGCGTCGCGCAGCCTGGTGCCGTTGGCGAAGACCTTGCCGACGGCGATGTCGACCGGTTTCCCCGTCGGCACGTCGAGGGCGACGACCACCTTGTCGCTGACGCCCCTGGCGGCGTAGCTGCGGCTGAAGGTGTATGGCTGATCCGCCAGCTTGGCGTGGCGGCCGGCGCCGATGGCGACGTGGGACTGGCGGAACAGCCCCAGCTTGCTCCAGTGGGCGCGCACGTCGGCGATGCGGTAGCCGTCGCGCGCGGCGTTCTGCGCCAGCTCTTCCCAGTTCATGTATGAACGCAGCTTGGCATCGCCCGTGGCGTCGGCGATGTCGAGGCGGCGTGCCGTTTCGTCGCCGTAGTAGATCTGTGCGGCACCCGGCGCCAGCAGCAGCTTGTTGGCCGTCTCGAAGGGTTTCGCGCGGGCCGGGTCGAAGGGGTTGCCGTCGTCGTGGGAATCCATGTAGTTCAGCACCGACTTGCCGCGCAGGGGGCCGTGCAGCAGGGCGTCGAACTTGCCGAATATGCTTTCGTAGCCGCCCTTGCCGTCGCCCGGCAGCGAGAAGTTGATCAGGCTGTCGAAGCCGTTGGCGTAGAAGTCCGTTTTGGCGCCTGCACCCATGTCGAATTCGCGGCCGTGGCCGATGGCGTAGTTGTACACCTCGGCGACGGTGAAGAATTTCTCGCCCAGCACCTTGCCCGGGTTGGCCTTCTTGTAGTCCTCGTAGGCCGCGTCGGCGACGGTGCGCAGTTCCTTCCACACGCCCGCTTCGGTGTGCTTGACGGTGTCGCCGCGGAAGCCGTCGACGCCGAACTTGCGTATCCAGTCGGCGTGCCACTTCATCAGGTAGTAACGGGGCGCACGAGGGTAGCCGGTGCGGGAGAAGAACTCGTCCAGCTCCTTCACCTCGCGCTCATGGCGCCCTTCCGCCTTCCATTTCGCCACCAGTGCCGGCGGCAGCGCCACGTTGGCATTGCTGTCGGTGCGTACGTCCGGCAGGTTCGCCACCAGCGCGCAGTCGACCGTGGTGGCCGTGTCCTTGTGCGTGCACACGGGGTCGAGCCGCACCCAGTCGGCCGGCCACACGGGGTCCTCGGGCGTGACGGGGCCGATGTGGTTCATCACCACGTCCAGCACGACGCGGATGCCGCGCGCGTGCGCCGCGTCGACGAAGTCACGAAAATCCTGCTCGGTGCCCAGGTTGGCATCGACGGCCGTGAAGTCGCGGCCCCAGTAGCCGTGGAAGCCGTAGGACTTGCCCGTGCCTTCGTCGGTACCGGCGTGGATCTGCTCGACGGGGGGCGTGAGCCAGATGGCATTCACGCCCAGGCTGTCGAAGTAGCCTTCCTTCACCTTGGCCGTCAGGCCTTTCAGGTCGCCGCCCATGTAGCCCCGCAGCGGCGCGGCGTCCGCCTTGCGGCCGTAGGCCAGGTCGTTCGCCTTGTCGCCGTTGTTGAAACGGTCCGTCAGCACGAAATAGATGGTCGCGTTCTCCCACATGAACGGTGCCTTGGCGGCCTTCGGCGCGGCATGCGCGCCGTGGCCGAACGCCAGCATGAGGGACAATGCAATGGAGCCTGATACGAAACGACCTCTTTTCATGCGACCTTCCTTTCAATGGGACTTCAGGTGATCACGGTCGGGTTGCTCCGGCCCGTGTTGTAGGCGATGCTGGCCACGCTGTCGGCGATGGCGATCAAGGCCGCCAGTGCCTGCTGCGTGGGGATATTGTGTTGCGACGGATCGGCTTCGTAGCGCTCCAGGTAGATGCGCAAGGTGGCGCCTTCCGTGCCCGTGCCGGAGAGCCGGTAGACGATGCGCGAACCGTCCGTCATGACGATGCGGATGCCCTGCTGGGCCGACTGCGAAGCGTCGACGGGATCGGTGTACGAGAAATCGTCGGCGAAGTCCACCGTATAGTTGTTCAGTTCCTGGCCGGCCAGGTTCGACAGCTTGACCCGCAAGTCGTCCATCAGCACCTGGGCCGCGTGGGCATCGATGGCCTCGTAGTCGTGGCGCGAATAGTAATTGCGGCCGAAGCGGGCCCAGTGTTCCGTGACGATTTCCTGCACGCCCTTGCCGGTGGCGGCCAGCAGGTTGAGCCAGAACAGCACGGCCCACACGCCGTCCTTCTCGCGGATATGGTTCGAGCCGGTGCCGTAGCTCTCCTCGCCGCACAGCGTAATCAGGCCGGCATCGAGCAGGTTGCCGAAGTACTTCCAGCCGGTCGGCGTTTCGTACAGCTTCACGCCCAGCGCCTCGGCCACGCGGTCGGCCGCGCGCGAAGTGGGCATCGAGCGGGCGATGCCGGCGATGCCGCCCCGGTAGCCGGGCGCCACCTGGGCGTTGGCGGCCAGGATGGCCAGGCTGTCCGACGGCGTGACGGCGAAATCGCGTCCGACGATCATGTTGCGGTCCGCATCGCCATCGGAGGCGGCGCCGAAGTCCGGTGCGTCGGGGCCGGCCATCAGCTCGATCAGCTGGGCCGCGTTGACGGGGTTCGGGTCCGGATGGTGGCCGCCGAAGTCCTCCAGCGGCACGGCATTGATGACGGTGCCGGCCGGCGCGCCCAGGCGCCCTTCCAGGATCGCCTGCGCGTAGGGGCCGGAAATGGCGCTCATCGCGTCGAAGCACATGCGGAAGCCCCCGGCGAACAGCGCACGGATGGCGCCGAAGTCGAACAGCTCTTCCATCATGCCGGCATAGTCCTCGACCGGGTCGATCACTTCGATCTGCATCTGCTCCATGTAGCCGCGGCCGATGCGGTCGATGTCGATGTCCGGGTCGTCGCTGATGCGGTACTGGCCGATCGTCGTGGTGCGCTGGTAGATCGCGTCCGTCACGCCTTCCGGTGCGGGGCCGCCGTTGGCGATGTTGTACTTGATGCCGAAGTCGCCGTCCGGGCCGCCCGGGTTATGGCTGGCCGACAGGATGATGCCGCCCAGTGCCTCGTGCTTGCGGATGACGCAGGAGACGGCCGGTGTCGACAGCAGGCCGCCCCGGCCCACCAGCACGCGCGCGACATTGTTGGCCGCGGCCATGCGCAGGATCGTGTGCACGGCCGCACGGTTGTGGAAGCGGCCGTCGCCGCCCAGCACCAGCGTCTTGCCGGCCAGGTCGCCCAAGGTGTCGAACACGCTCTGCACGAAGTTTTCCAGGTAGTGCTGCTGGCGGAAGACGGCCACTTTCTTGCGCAGGCCGGACGTCCCCGGCCGCTGGCCGGGGATGGGGGTGGTTGCTACCGTTTGAATTGCCATGTTCTCGCTCCGCTGTAGGTGACGCTGCTGTTAAATGTTGCCAACAGAGTAACGCGAACTGGCGCGCGACGGCGCGCGGATGAGCTGCTGAGCAAGGGCCGCCGGGTTTCAACCGCGACCGCGGCGGCGGCTCAGTCGACGGCCTTGGCGTCGTCGCGCACGAACATCGTCAGCACGCCGGCCAGCGCCATCGACGCGCCGCCCAGCGCCAGGGTGCTGGTGGTATGGCCGCCCAGGAAGTGGGTGGTGATAAAGCCCAGCAGCAGGCCGCTGACGATCTGCGGGATGACGACGAAGAAGTTGAATACGCCCATGTAGTAGCCCATCCGGTGAGCCGGCAGCGCGCCGGCCAGGATCGCATACGGCATCGTCAGGATGCTGGCCCACGCGATGCCGACGCCGATCATCGGCACCATCAGCATCTGCTTGTCCCCGATCAGGAAGATGCTGGCCAGGCTGGCGCCGCCGATGACGAGGCAGATCATGTGCACCGTCTTGCGGCTGGTGGCGCGGGCCAGCACGGGCAGGATGAAGGCCGACAACGCGGAGACGCCGCTGTAGACGGCGAACATCATGCCGACGTAGTTGGCGGCGTCCTGGTACACGACGGACTGCGCATCGGTGGTCCCGAACACGCTGTCGGCCACGGCGGAAGTGGTGTAGATCCACATGGCGAACAGGCCGATCCACGTGAAGAACTGCACCAGGGCCAGCTGCACCATCGTCGTCGGCATGTGGAAGAAGCCGTCGACGATTTCGCCGATGGCGTGGCCCAGGCCCTTGCCCCGCCCTGCATGGAAGGTCTTCAGGTCTTCCGGCGGCAGTTCGTCGGTGGTGAACACGGTCCACAGCACGGCGATGAAGAACACGGCGCCGCCGGCATAGAAGGCGTAGCGCACGGTGTCCGGCACGCCGCCGTCGACCGGCACATTGCTCACGCCCAGGTAGTCGGCGAAGACGGTGGGCAGCAGCGAGGCGATGACGGCGCCGCAGCCGATGAAGAAGGTCTGCATCGCAAACCCGGCCGTCTGTTGGGACGGATCGAGCTTGTCGCCGACGAAGGCGCGGAACGGTTCCATCGACACGTTGATGGCCGCGTCCATCATCCACAGCACGGCCACCGCCATCCACAGCATCGTCGAATTGGGCATCAGGAACAGCGCGATCGACGCCAGCAGGGCCCCGAGGAAGAAGAACGGACGGCGCCGGCCCCATTTCGGATGCCAGGTGTTGTCCGACAGGTAGCCGATGATGGGCTGGACCAGCAGGCCCGTGACCGGCGCGGCCAGCCAGAACAGGGGCAGGTCGTCCGGGCTGGCGCCCAGGGTCGAGAAGATGCGGCTGGTATTGGCGTTCTGCAGTGCGAAGCCGAACTGGATGCCGAAAAAGCCGAAGCTCATGTTCCACAGCTGCCAGAACGACAGCCGTGGTTTGATGGAAGAAGAATGCATCTGCCTGTCCCCGATTATGTGCAAAGCTTGTGCAAAGCGCCAGCTATATTTGTAGCAAAATAACATGCAGTGGACTGCGTGTCAATCAAGCAATCCGCCGCTTTCCGCCCTTGCGAGCACGGTTTTTACCCTATGATGTAGTCAAACAACACACTTTCTGGCATTCGACTACAGGCTGACGACGATCTCCGCCGCCAGCGCCGTCTTCGCCGGCAGCAGCGCCGTCAGCCCGCGCCGTTTGCCATCCCAGCGGTAGGCCAGCGGCTTGCCGTCCAACGTGACGGCGCGCGGCCTGGCCGCCACGTTATGCACGTGCAGCGTGTACGCGCGGGGCTTGGCCGCATAGTCCTTGCCCGTCTCGGTGGCGATGCCGATGCGCAGCCTGCCCGCGTCGAACCGGCTGGCGAAGCGGGCCAGCTCGTACCTGCCCGCCTCGAACGCACCGGCGGTGGTGCCGTCGTCGTCATACAGCTTGCCCGCGGCCTGCTTGACCGTGTCGTCGTGCCAGTAATGCAGGTCGATGCGTGCCGTCGAATAGTCCTTGGTCGACTGCACCGGCTGCGTCATCGGCACGAAGGCCCCGGCGCGCACGAACACGGGAATATGCTCCGCCACGACATCGACCGTCTCGAGGATGCCGCCGCGATGCCGTTCGCCGCTGAAGAAATCGAACCACGCGGCGCCCTTGTTGGGGAAGTAGACTTCCTTGCGCGTGGCGCCCGCTTCCGTCACGGGAGCCACCAGGAAGCTGTCGCCCCACAGGTAGGTGGTGGCGATGGCGCCCGTGTCGACGTTGGACTCGCTGCCGGAATCCTCGAACAGCACGGGGCGCATCAGCGGCAGGCCGGTCTGGCTGTTGTCGAAAGCCGTCGTGTAGTTATAGGGCAGCAGCGCGTAGCGCAGCCGCACCGCCTCCGCGGCCAGCTGTTTCGCGCGCGGCGCCCGGTAGACCGGCTCCGGCGCCACCTCTTCCTGCGCATGCGGTCGGAAGATGGGCTGGAACACGCCGTACTGCAGCCAGCGGGCATACAGCTCGTCGTCAAGCACGGGGCCGGCGAAGCCACCCAGGTCCGAATGCATGTAGCCCATGCCCTGCATGCCCATCTGCAGCGCGATCTCCATCTGCGACTGCAGGCCGCCCCAGCTGCGGCCGACGTCGCCGGACCAGGGAATCATGCCGAAGCGCTGCGAGCCGGAGTAACCGGCTCGCATCAGGATGAAGGGCCGCTGGCCGGGGAAGTCCTTGCGGTAGCCGTCCGCGATCAGCTTTGCCCACTCGTGGCCGTAGACGTTGTGCACTTCGTCGGCGCTGCCGCCGGCGTGGCGAAGGTCCGAAGGATGGACTTCCGGCTCGCCCAGGTCGCCCCACCAGCCGGCCACGCCCTGCTGCGCCAGGTCCTTGTAGATGTTCCAGAACCAGTCGCGCCCCGCGCTGCTGGTCAGGTCGACCAGGCCGGTGTTCCCGAAGTAGAAATCATAGGTATAGGGCGAGCCGTCGGCGCGTGTCGCCAGGGCCTTTTGCGCCACGGCCTCCTGCCAGCGCTGCGACGTCGTCAGCACGAACGGTTCCGTGATCAGGATGGTTTTCACGCCCTGCCGAGCGAAGTCCTTCATCATGCCCTGCGGGTCGGGGAAGGTACGCTTGTCCCAGGCCAGGTTGCCCATCGTGCCCTTCACTTCCTTGCCGAACCAGTACAGGTCCAGCACGATCGCGTCCAGCGGGATCTTCTCGGCGGCGAATTTCGCCACCGTTTTGCGCGCCTCGGCCTCGCTGCGGTAGCCGAAACGGCTGGCGAAATTGCCGAAGGCCCAGCGCGGCGGCAGCGGCTGGCGCCCCGTCAGGCTGGTGTAGTTTGCCATCACGTCGGCCCAGGCATCGCCCGCAATCACCTGGTAGGTCTTGCGCCCGCCCGTCACTTCGTAGCGCAGGGTACCGTCCTTGCGGCTGTCGAAATCGAGCCAGCCGGTGCCGGGATTGTCGAAGTGGATGGCATAGCGCTTCGACGACAGCGCCATCGGGATCGTGAAGTTCAGGAGCTGCGAGCGGTTGCCGTAGCCGTAGTCGGCCTTGTTATACAACTGGAAGCGGTTGCCGCGGCGGTTCATGCCCACGGCGCGGGCACCGGCACCGTACAGCGCCTCGCCGTCGGCCAGCGCGAACTCGATGGCCTCCAGGCCATCCTGCCCCGCCTTCCTGGCATAGCCGGCCTTTTCGGCCACCAGCGGCTGGCCCTTGTAGCGGTAGGCAATGCGAAACGGCTTCTTGTCGACCGTGACGGTAATGCCCGGCGTGACCAGTTCGACCTGCGTGGCGCTGTCCTTCACGGTGGCCGCCACGTCCACGGGGGCCAGCACCACCGCATGCGATCGGGGGTCGTATTGCTCGCCCTTCGGGATAAAGGTGGTTTCCACCACCGTCGCCGAATACGGCTTGATCAGGTAGCGGCCGTCGCTGACGGCGATCTCCAGCGTGTTGCCGTTGGCGGCGAAGCTTTCCAGCTGGCGCGCGGCGTTCTGCGCAAAGGCCGGCGCGGCAGCCAGCAGGGTCAGGAGGACGAGAGACGCAATCGATTTCAGGGTCATGGCGGCGTGTAGTTTAAGTACAGGACTACAGCATGACAGAAAGCGGCGCGGGAATATAGTGGCTTCGTGGACGAATTTGCATGTCGCCCACCGTCAAAACCGCGTTGACGGCCCCTACCCCACGTCGCTAAGCTTGCGGCTTGGTCCACGAGGCCATCAACCACAACAAGGAAGACAGAAAGTGCAGACAACCACAAGTTATCGACCACTGGCCCTGGCCGTGCTGCTGGCGCTGGGCGCCAACGTGGCCCAGGCCCAGGTCACCGCGAAACCGGCCGGCAAGCCGACCGCCGCCGAGGCCAAGCGCTTCCTGGCGCAGACGGAAAGCAAGCTGGAGAAACTCGGCATCGACGGCGCCCGTGCCGAATGGGTGGCGTCGAACTTCATCACGGACGACACCGAGGCTATCGCCGCCTACTTCGGCGAGCTGCAGCTCGATGCGGGCGGCCAGGCCGCGCTGGCGGCACGCCGTTACAAGGGCCTGAAGCTGCCCGACGACGACGCACGCAAGCTGAAATTGCTGCAACTGACCCTGATGCTGTCGGACCCGAAAGAGCGCGCCGAGTATGCCGGCGCCCGCGCGGCCCTGAACGGCGCCTACGGCAAGGCCAAGTACTGCCCGCCGCAGGGCAGCCCGATTGCCGACGGCAAGGACTGCCTGGCCCTGGGCGAACTGGAAAAAATCCTCGCCAACAGCCGCGAACCGGCCAAGCTGCAGCAGGCCTGGGCGGGCTGGCACAGCCAGGCGCCATCGTACAAGGACCGCTACGCCGATTTCGTCAAGCTCTCCAATAAGGGCGCGCGCGAAATGGGCTTCGCCGACACGGGTGCCCTGTGGCGCTCGCAGTACGACATGGCGCCCGATGCCTTCGCCGCCGAGATGGAACGCCTGTGGCAGCAGGTCAAGCCGCTGTACGACTCGCTGCACACCTACACCCGCTACAAGCTGCGCGCCGCCTACGGCCCCGAAGTCGTGCCGGCCACGGGCCCGATTCCGGCCCACCTGTTCGGCAATATGTGGAGCCAGACCTGGGACAATATCTACCCTCTGCTCAAACCCGCCGGCGACACGGCCGGCTTCGACCTGACGAAAGTGCTGGAAGAGCGCAAGACGTCGGCCAGGGAAATGACGGAGTATGCCGAGCGCTTCTACACGTCGCTGGGCATGCAGAAGCTGCCGGCCTCGTTCTGGGAACGCTCGCTGCTGACCAAGCCGCGCGACCGCGAAGTGGTGTGCCACGCGTCGGCCTGGCCCATCGACGGCAAGGACGACGTGCGCATCAAGATGTGCATCACACCGACGGCCGAGGACTTCACCGTCATCCACCACGAGCTGGGTCACATCTACTACTTCCTGGAATACCAGAAGCAGCCGGTATTGTTCCGCCAGGGCGCCAACGACGGCTTCCATGAAGCCATCGGCGACACGGTGGCCCTGTCGATCACGCCGGGCTACCTGAAGCAGGTCGGCCTGATGAAGGAAGAACCGGACCCGAAAGGCGATATCCCCGAGCTGCTCAAGCGCGCCCTGTCGAAAGTGGCGATCCTGCCGTTCGCCTATTCGGTGGACCGCTGGCGCTGGGACGTCTATGCCGGCAAGACGCAGCCGGCCGACTACGACAAGACCTGGTGGCAGCTGCGCGAACAGTACATGGGCGTGTCCCGCCCTGCCCCGGCGCTGCAGAACGGCTTCGACGCCGGCGCCAAGTACCACGTGGCGGCCGACGTGCCGTACGCGCGCTACTTCCTGGCCGACCTGCTGCAGTTCCAGTTCCACCGGTCGCTGTGCCGCGAGGCCGGCTACACGGGGCCGCTGCACCAGTGCTCGATCTACGGCAACCAGAAGGCCGGCAAGAAGCTGCAGGCCATGCTGCAGATGGGCACCAGCAAGCCCTGGCCGGAAGAGCTGAAGGCCATCAGCGGCGAGGAGCGCATCGACGGCAACGCGCTGCTGGAATACTTCGCCCCGCTGAAGACGTGGCTGGACGAGCAGAACCGCCAGCTGGCGGCGCAGCAGAAAGGCTGATCGGGCCTGCATGAGCGACGGGGGCCGCGACATCGCGGCCCTTGTTTTTTCCACCACCAAGGTCTATAGTTGAGAATTATTCTCATTTAGACCAGCCAGCCGCCGCCAGCCCGTCTCATCACAGGAAGGGTTCATGGCGCAGTTCTCCACCCCGGCAATGGCCGGCATCTCCCCCGTTCGCGCATCCGGCGCGTCCCGCACATCGCTGCTGCTTTCCCAACTGGCGCTGGCCGCGCTGCTGTGCGCCCAGGGCGCCGCCGGTGCCACGCCGGACGAAGCGCCCGCGCCTGAGCCGGCGCCCGTCGCCGTCGTCAAGGTCGAGGGCCAGCGGGCCGACGATGGCGCCGTGGCGAAACGGGGCAGCACGGCCACCAAGACCGACACGCCGCTGATCGAGACGCCGCAGTCGATTTCCATCGTCAGCAACGAGCGCTTCCTGGAACAGGGCGCGCAGACCCTGCGCCAGACCCTGAACTACACGGCCGGCCTGGTCTCGGTGTCGTTCGACAGCCGCGGCGACAGCGTCAGCTCGCGGGGCGGCACGCCCTCCTACCTGATCGACGGCCTGCAGAACAACTTCGGCAGCTACAACACGACGCGCGCCGACCCGTTCATGCTCGAACGCGTCGAGGTACTGCGGGGGCCGTCGTCGGTCCTGTACGGCCAGGGCAGCGTGGGCGGCGTGGTCAACTACGTCACGAAAAAGCCGCTGGCCCGGCAGCGCCGCGAGGTGCAGGTGCAAGTGGGCAGCCACCAGCGCAAGCAGGTCGGCGTCGACCTGAACGAAGTGCTGGACGATGCAGGCCACTGGCGCGCCCGCGTCGTCGCCATCGGCCGCGACAGCGGCTCCCAGGTGGATCACGTGCCGGACGACCGCCTGGTGTTGATGCCCTCGGTGACGTGGGCACCAGGCGCGGACACGGAACTGACCGTGCTGGCGCTGCGCCAGCATGACGAAAGCGGTTCGCTGATCGGCTTCTTCCCGTGGCAGGGCACCCTGCTGCCGTCGCAGCACGGCCGGATCGCCACGTCCACCTTCACGGGCGAGCCGGGCTGGGATGCCTACGACACCGACCAGACGGCGTTCACCTACCAGTTCCGCCACCGTTTCAACGACCTGCTGGAGCTGCGCCAGAACGCGCGCAAGGCCAAGGGCAAGGTGGACTATCGCAGCGCCTACACCAGCTTCACGGCGGTGCCGGCCACGGGTCGCCCGGGCCGGCCCGTGTTCAATGCGGACAACCGCACCGTCAACCGCGACCTGATCCAGCAGGCCAACGAGCTCGATACCCTGCTCGTCGATACGCGGCTGGAAGCGAAGTTCGGCCACGGCCGCTGGCAGCACACCTTGCTGGCCGGCGTCGACGTGCAGCGCGCGGAAATCCGCCAGGCCACGGGCCGGGGCGTGGCCGCGCCGCTGGACCTGTACGCGCCCGTCTACGGTAACTACACGGTGCCCACGTCGCTGGCCCACTCGCCCACGACGCTGCTGCACCAGAAGGGCTTCTACCTGCAGGAGCAGGCCAGGTTCGACGAGCGGTGGGTAGGCGTGCTGGGCTGGCGCCACGACCGTGCCGAGAACGATATCGAAGGCCGCCCGGCCGCGCGCACGGACGACCGGGCCAACACCCGCCGCGCCGGCCTGGTCTACCTGGCCGACGGCGGCTGGGCGCCATATGTCAGCTACGCCGAATCGTTCCTGCCGCTGGGCGGCGTCGACGTGCACGGCGAAGCGTACCGCCCGCAACGGGGCAAGCAGTGGGAAGCGGGCGTGAAATGGCAGCCGCCTGGTGGGCGCGTCACGTCGGCCCTGGCCCTGTACGAGCTGCGCGACACGAACCGCAAGACCACCGACCCGGCCAATCCCCTGAACAGCCTGCAGATGGGTGAAATGACGGTGCGGGGCGTGGAGCTGGAAAGCACGGGCATGCTGCCGCGCGGGTGGAGCTGGACGGCGGCCTACACCTTCACGGATGCCCGCGTCTCGCGCAGCAATGGCGCCGACCTGGGCAAGCGCATCTCCGGCGTGCCGAAGCACAATGCGTCGGCCTGGCTGGCGCGCGACTTCGCCATCGCCGGCATCGAAGGCTTCACGGCCGGTGCCGGCCTGCGCTACCTGGGCACGTCCTGGGACGGTACCGATTCGCTGCAGACGCCGTCCGAAACCCTGCTTGATGCCATGCTGTCGTACACCAGGGGCGACTGGCGCCTGGCGCTCAACGTCGTGAACCTGGCCGACAAGGTGCAGGTCACCACCTGCCTGGCCCGGGGCGACTGCTTCTACGGCCAGCGGCGCACGGCCACCGTGACGGCGCGCTATCTCTGGTAAGCCCCTCGCGCCGGGCCGCCCGGGTGGCGGCGCGGCCGGCTCCCCGGCAAGCTGCGCGCAGCGAGACGCAGCGCGAGGACACCGCAATGACGGGCAGCAACCGGGAAGCAGTGCAGGCATGCCTGAACGCCTTTTAGTGGATGCGCTGGCAGAGGTCCGGCCACGGCTGGGCGACGCCCACCTGGCCAGGCTGTCCGCACCGCTGCTGATAGCGGTGTCGGACGGCTATCTGCACGCGCCGCTGCGCGTCATGTTCGTCGGCAAGGAGACCAATGGCTGGTGGGGCAAGCTGCAACGCTATTACGCCACCGACGGCGCGCTGGAGGCACTGCTGCGGCGTTACGGGGACCAGATGCGCAAGCCCCGGTGGGGTGGCCGTTTCCTCCCCATGCTGGCGCGCACCGCCAGGGAGCTGGCGAACGGGCCGCCTGAAGCGGTGGCGTGGACCAACCTGCTGCGCACGGACTGGGAACAGGGCAAGGGCTTTTCACGCAACGCGAAGGGCTCTTCCGCCGCCCTGGCCGACCTGTCGGCGGCGATGCTGTGCCATGAGTCGCGCTGCTGACGCCCGACGTCATCATCTTCGCCTGCGGTTCCAGCTACGACAGCGTCATCAAGTCCACCTTCCCCGACCGGCACGACAGCGTCGTCATCGTCAAGGGCGCCTGGTGGCAGTTCCGCGTGGACGGCACGCTGTGCTTTCGCGCCCGGCACCCGCAGACGATCCGGCGCGCTGCGTCGCCGTTCCTGCCGGTCGAGCGCTACGACGAGGACATCTTTGCCCGCGTCAGGGCGGCCTTTCCACATGCCGCCGCCAACGCACCGTGACGCCGGGGCATGGTTCTAGACGCGGGTCAGCCGGGTTGTGTGCTCCTGCTCGCGCCCGTCGGCGTTCCAGCGCTGGATCGCTTCCAGGGTCGAATCGTCGACCTTGCGCCAGATGAAGGTGCCGGGCGCGTTGATGGGCGTGAAGGTGGCGCCGTCGGCATGGATCTCGGCAGCACGCCACGAGGACTCGCCCCATTCCGACACCACGTCGCCATCCTTGAAGCGGATCGTGGCGCCGTCGGAATGCTGGCCGAACGTGGCATCGGGGTAGCGGTGCGACTGCAGCACGCCGGGTTCCGGCTGCTGGTACTCTTCAAAGAACTCCTTGCCGTCCGCAGCGATGCCTTTCCAGCGGCCTTGCAGGAACTGCAGCTTGGCGAAGTCGTCGAGACTGAACATGGGATCTCCTTTTGCCTGGCATTGACGCCGAAGGAGGCAATGTACACCGTCGCGTGGGGCGCACGCGCGCCGTTGCCGGACGATACCGGGTCAGCGCATTTGTCCCGCCTCTGCCGGATGCGCCTCGCGGGGTGCGACCGTCTTCGGCAGAATCGGGACGTGCCGCCGCGAGCGGCACGCCACGGTGGACCTACGCGGGCGTGTCGGGCCATGCCGGCGAGGCCGGGCGGGAGCTGGACGAGGCCACCCGCAACCTGGTCCGGATCGCGCCGGACATGTATGCGAAGGTACTGCCCATCCTGGCGTCCGGCACGACCTTGCTGGCGACGCAGGCGACGCTGGCCGCTACCGGAGCGCACTGACGGTGCTGACCGAGCGCCACTGAAGCATGCGCGCCCTGCCCGCCATGCCTGGCGACGCACCATGAAAAAAGCCCCGCCGCTTGCGCGGACGGGGCTTTCGCTCTGCCGGAGCAGGAAGCTTAGAACTTGTAGTTGACGCCCACCAGCACGGTACGGCCGTACTTCTGGTATTCCAGCTGCTGGTTGCGCGAGCCGTTGTAGGTCTCGTAGGCGGCGTTGCGCAGGTTGTTGGCCTGTACCACGAAGCCCAGGTTCTTCATCGGACCGTCCTGGAAGGTGTAGCCCACCTGCAGGTCCAGGATGCTTTCGCCCACGACGTAGCGCAGCGAACGTTCGGCGGCGAAGTTGCCGATCTCACCCACGAAGTCGGAGCGCTTGCGCTGCGACAGGCGCGTCTCGAAGCCGCCCTTTTCGTAGTACACCGTCACGTTCGTCGTGCGCTTCGACAGGCCCGGCAGCGGGATGTTGGTGCCGATGCTGCCGTCCGGATCTTCGATCGTGATCGCGCTGTCCGTGTAGGTGGCGCTGGCGATGACGCCGAAGCCGTCCAGCACGGGGGTCAGCATGTTCAGCGGCAGGGAGCCCGACAGCTCGACGCCCTTCATGCTGCCGCCGTTGCCGTTGTATGGCGCCTTGTAGTCACCGAACGGCGTATTGGCCTTCGTGCCCGGGATGTAGTTCGAGAAGTCGTACACCTGCGTTTGCGTGAAGATGTAGGTATCGAGCTTCTTGTAGAAGAACGCCGCGGCCAGGTAGGCCTTCTTGCCGAAGTACTTCTCGTACGACAGGTCGAATGCCTTGGCGCGCCATGGGTCCAGCTGGGCGTTGCCGCCGCTGGCGCCCGGCTTCAGCGTGTTGTCGCTGACGCCGAAGTCCAGTGCGGAGCGCAGCTGGTCCACGCGCGGACGGGCGATCTGCTTGGCCATGGCGACGCGGATGGTCTGCTCGTTGTCCAGGCCGAATGCCAGGTTCAGGCTTGGCAGCCAGTCGTTGTAGGACTTGCCGTCGTGGACCGGCTTGACCTGCTGGCCTTCCGGTGCCGTGTTGTCCCAGTACTTCGAGTCGGACGACTGCTTGGTGTGCTGGACTTGCACGCCGACGTTACCGCGCATCGTGACGGCGCCGAAGTCGTGGTCGATATTGGCCTTGGCGAAGCCGGTGGTGACCTTTTCGTTCACTTCCCAGTTCTTCGACGTCAGGTAGCTCAGGGTGGCGGAAGGCGCGAACGACATGTACTTCGACACGACACCAGGTACATTCCACGCCGGGATGTTGCCGACGCCGGCGAAGCCCAGGCCCACCGGTGCATACTGCAGCGACGGGTCGACCGTGAACGGACCGCTGATCAGGTTGATCGCGCCTTCCGGCTGGGCCTTGTTCTTCGAACGGTCCGAGTGGTTGACGCCGACGTCGAAGCCGGAGAACCAGTTTTCCAGCGCGCCGGTGGCGTTGATGTTGGCAACCAGCTTGGCGCTCTTCAGTTCATCGACGACGTAAGGGGTCTTGCCGTAGCCGGAGCCGTAGATGGTGCCGCGCACGTACAGCTGCGACGGATCGGCATAGCTCTTGCCAGGGGCCAGGCGCGAGAAGTCGCCGCTGTTGAAGTCCAGGTTGACCGAGTCCAGGTTGCCGGCCACGTTGGCAATGCCCAGCTGCGTATTGCTTTCCAGCTGGGTCTCGTCGCGCTTGGCCTTGGACCAGCTGACGTCGGCCACCAGGCTCCAGCCGTCCATGCGCAGTTCATTGTTCCAGCCCAGCGCGCGGATATCGTCCTGGCGCTTGGTGTACATGCCGCGTACCAGCGGGTAGGCGTTGTTGATGGTGCCGCTGGCCAGGGCGCCGTTGTCGGTCGTGACGTTGGTGGCGAACATCGGCGCGCTGCCGCCGTTGCCGGTCAGGCTCACTTCGAACTGGTTGGCCGTGTCCTCGTGCTTGGTGCGCGACGCGTACACATCCAGCATGCTGGTCCACTGCTTGTTCGGACGGTACTGGATCACACCCATCAAGCCGTCGCGGCGGTTGTAGCCGCTGCGGCCAAGGGCCTTGATGCCTTCCGTCAGCGTGGTGCCGGCGGCGATGCCGTTGCCGCCCGCGGCCTTTTTCCATGGCTCGTAGATGCCCGTTTCATAGGCCACGACAGGCGAATCCATATGGGCGAAGCCGATCGCCACGCCCAGGGTGCGGTTCAGGAACTGGTCGATGTAGCTGACCGAGAAGCGGTCGCCCTTGCCGTCCGTGCTGGCCAGGCTGCCCAGCGAGTTCTTCTCGCCGCGCAGGTTCATCGACACGGTACGCTTGGCGAAGTTCAGCGGACGCACGGTCTGCATGTCCAGCGTGCCGGACAGGCCCTGGCCCACCAGGGACGCATCGGGCGTCTTGTAGATGGTCACGCCCGACAGCAGCTCGGAAGGATACTGGTCGAATTCGACGCCGCGGTTGTCGCCCGTCGATACCTGTTCGCGGCCGTTCAGCAAGGTGGTGGCGAAGTCCGGCGACAGGCCGCGCACGGAGATGGCCTGGGCACGGCCGGCCACGCGTTGTGCGGCCAGGCCCGGCAGGCGCGCGATGGATTCGGCGATGGAGGCATCGGGCAGCTTGCCGATGTCTTCGGCGGAGATGGCTTCGACGATCGACGTCGCATCCTTCTTCACGGAGATGGCGTCCTCGATGCCGCGGCGGATGCCGGTCACGGTCACGCTGGTCATCGGCGCTTCCGTAGCCGACGTGGTGGATGCTTGCTGGGCGTAGGCCGGGTTGGCCAGCGCAGTGACAAACAGCGCGCAACCGGCGGCTACCGGGCTCAGTTGCATGGCAGTGCGCGTGCTGCGCTCAGGCGCGAAAAATTTCATCGAAGTCCCCTCACTTTAAAACGATTTTTCCCGCACCAGCCGCGCATGGGCTTATTTCAACTACACGGGAATCCAAGGATTGCGGCCGTTCTTGTTTTTAAGACGTCCTGCAAGAATTTTGTACTAAAACTAGATGGGGTGTCAATTAAAGTTCAATCCGACTACAAGGAAAAATGTCGTTTTCCGGGGCGCTATCTGGCGCCACAGCGCGCCTCGTTGTATTTGCGGCACAGTCGCCGCACCGTCGAGCTGTAGTGGAACTACAGATAATCTTTCCGAATGGCCACTTCCAGCAACGAATTGTAGCGAAACGCTCAAAATCGCTCGAGGCGTGTATTTAAACTAGATTTTTTGACACGGTTGTCATGTAGACGTTTGATCAAGCCCCAGTTGCGTAGTATTCTCCCTCTAAATGCAGCTTAACGGGGCAGCTAGACCCTGTAGTTCCACTACTTCACTGCTTCTGGAGACCTATGCACCGCACCGCCGTCCTGGCCCTGCTGATGGGCACCTGCGCGCTCGCCCCGGCCGCGCCCCACCGGATCGACCACCTGGAACCGGCCTTCTGGTGGGCCGGCATGCAGCACAAGGGCCTGCAATTGATGGTGCACGGCCCCGGAATCGCGGCCCTGCAGCCCATGCTGGACTACCCGGGTGTGCGCATCGCTGCCGTCACGCGCGGCGCCAACCCGAATTACCTGTTCGTCGACCTCGTGCTGGACGACGCCGTACAGCCAGGCGCCTTCGATATCGCATTCGCCGCGCCGGGTGGCAAGGCCGCGGCCCTGCGCCACCGCTACCGGCTGCTGGCCCGCGAGCCCGGTTCGGCCGCCCGCCGGGGCTTCGGCCCGCGCGACACGATCTACCAGGTAATGCCGGACCGCTTCGCCAATGGCGACCCGGCCAACGACAGCGTCGCGCCGCTGCTGGAAAAGGCCGACCGCGCCAAGGGTGGCGGGCGCCACGGCGGCGACCTGGCCGGCATGACGGCCCGCCTGGACTATATAAGTGCGATGGGTTTTACCCAGGTGTGGCCGACACCGCTGGTGGAAAACGATATGCCGGCCTACTCGTATCACGGCTATGCCGCCACGGACTTCTACCGGATCGACCGGCGCTACGGCAGCAACGACGATTTCCGCGCGTTCGTGGCCGCCGCCCGGGCCCGGGGCATCGGCGTGATCCAGGACGTGGTGCTGAACCATATCGGCAGCCGTCACTGGTGGATGACGGACCTGCCGGCGCCGGACTGGATCAGCTACGGCGGCAATCCCGTGCTGACCCAGCACCACCGCACGGCCACGATGGACCCGTATGCCGGCGCCGCCGATATCCGCAATTTCACCGAGGGCTGGTTTTCGCCCGGCATGCCGGACCTGAACCAGGCCAATCCCCAGCTGGCCAACTACCTGATCCAGAACAGCATCTGGTGGATCGAGTATGCCGGCCTGTCCGGCCTGCGCGTCGACACGTGGGGCTATTCCAACCCTGGCTTCCTGACCGAGTGGTCGCGCCGCCTGATGGCCGAGTATCCGAACCTGAACCTGGTGGGCGAGGAATGGAGCACGCGCGTACCCGTGGTCGCGCGCTGGCAGCGGGGCAAGCAGAACTTCGACGGCTATGTGTCGCACCTGCCCAGCCTGATGGACTTCCCCCTCAACGATGCGCTGCGCCGCGCGCTCGCCAGCACGGCGGTGAACAGCCACGAGGGCGGCTTCAGCCTGACCGACCTGTATGAAACGCTGTCGCTCGACTACCTGTACCCGGACCCGGCCAACCTGGTGCTGTTCGAAGGGAACCACGACCTGCCCCGCACCTTCAGCGTCGTGGGCGAGGACGTGGCCCTGTGGCGCATGGCGATGGCCTACGTGCTGACGGCGCCCCGCATTCCGCAGCTGTATTACGGCAGCGAGATCCTGATGACCAGCACCGTCAAGGGCCGTGACGACGCCTCGTACCGCCGTGACTTCCCCGGCGGCTGGGCCGGCGACCGGGTCGACGCCTTCACGGGTGCCGGGCTGGCGGCGCCCCAGCGCGAGGCCCAGGCCTGGCTGAAAAAGCTGCTGAACTGGCGCAAGGGCGCCACCGTCATCCACCGGGGGCGCACCCGGCATTTCGGGCCGGAGCAGGACACCTACGTCTTCTTCCGCCACGACGGCGCGAAAAAAGTGATGGTGGTCCTGAACAAGAACGCCGCCCCCACCGCCCTGCCCACCGCCCGTTTCAGCGAGATGCTGGCCGGCGTGACGCGGGGCATCGACGTCATCGACGGCACCGAATATCGTTTCACACCCGCCGGCCAGTTGACCCTTCCCGCGCGCAGCGCCCTGATCCTGGAGCTCGAATGAACTTGAACCGGACACCCCTGGCCGCCCTCCTGACCCTGGCGCTGGCGGCCGACTCCGCGCACGGCGCCGAGCAAAGCCTCACCTATGGCGCCTGGGGCAAGCAGGTCACGGTACGCTTCGCCGCCGAAGGCATCGAGGCGGGCCCGCGCAGCTACACGCACACGACGGACCTGCCGCTCCGCCCGGGCGACGCGCAGACGGTGCACTACAAGGAAGACGCCTCCCTGCCCCGCGTACGCAGCGGGAACCTGGCCTTCGACGCGCTGTTCGCCATGGCGGGCGCCGAGATGCGGCAGAACGCAGTGGCGGCAATCCGCGACGACAGCTACAACGGCGGCCAGGCCATCGCCTGCGCGTGTTTCGAGACGGGCGAGAAATGGCACTATGTGTGGACGCGCGACCTGTCGTATGCGGCCGACCTGGGCCTGGCCCTGCTGGATCCGGAACGGGTGCGCAATTCGCTGCTGTTCAAGCTGTCCGACTACCGGCCCGGCGTGGCCAAGGCGTCCCAGGTGCCCGGCAGCGCCGATGGCCTGCAGATCGTCCAGGATACGGGCAGCGGCGGCAGCTGGCCCGTCAGCACCGACCGCGTTACGTGGGCCTTCGGCGCGGACCAGGCCTTGAAGACGCTGGCGCCGGCCCAGCGCGCAGAGTTCGCCGCCACGGCCCTGAAGGCGCTGGCGAACACCATCGAGATCGACCGCGTGGCGGCCTTCGACGCGCTTGCCGGCCTGTACAACGGCGAGCAGTCCTTCCTCGACTGGCGCGACCAAAGCTACGCCGGCTGGATTCCCGGCGACCTGCCCTTCATGGCAAGCTCGAAAGCCCTGTCCACCAATGTGGCGCATTACAAGGCCCTGACCCTGGCGGCGATGCTGGCGCGGGAAGCGGGCGACAGTGCCAACGCGCAGCGCTGGGAAGGCTGGGCCGCAAAGCTGAAGGACGCCATCAACGCGCGCTTCTGGCTGAAGGACGCGGGCATGTACGGCAGCGTCACGGCCGGCCACTTCGACGGCGCTCCCCTGCACAAGTTCGACTGGCTGGGGCAGTCGCTGGCCATCGTGGCCGGCATCGCCGACCCGGAACAGGCGCGCAGCATCCTGGCGCGCTACCCGCACGGACCGATGGGCGCGCCCGTGATCTGGCCCCAGCAGCCGGGCCGGGCGGTGTACCACAACCGCGCGATCTGGCCGTTCGTGACGGCCTACGGCCTGCGCGCGGCGATTGCGAACAGCAATGTAGCCGTCGCCGATGCGGCTTACAACACCCTGCTGCGCGGCGCCGCCGTCAGCGGCTCGAACATGGAAAACCTGGAGTGGCTGACAGGCCAGCCACTGCTGCAACACCCGGGCCGCAAGGAACTGGACGGCCCCGTCGTCAATTCGCGCCGGCAGCTGTGGTCCGTCGGCGGCTACCTGGGCGCCATCGTCGGCGGCGTGTTCGGCGTCGACGCCACGCACGACGGCCTGGCTATCAAGCCCTTCATCACGGCGCGGCTGCGCGGTGAAACCTTCCACGGCAGCGATACCATCACCCTGTCGAACCTGACGGTACGGGGCAAGCGGCTGACGGTGCGTGTCAAGCTGCCGCCGGTGGCGCGCACCGACGGCTGGTTCCCCGTCCAGGGCATTACCCTGAACGGCAAGGATACGCCCTTCCCCGTCAAGTGGGACCAGTTGCCCGAGGACAGCAGCATCGTCGTCACCCTGGGCGAGCTGGAGCCGGGACGCCAGGAGATCACGCGGGTAACGGCCGAACCTTTGGCGGAGGACAGCAAGGTCTTCGCGCCGCCGGAACCCGTCATCGCCGCTGTCACGCGCGCCGGCACCAAGGCCGTGCTGGGTTTCAGCGAGCTTGCTCCCGGCAGCACGCTGACGGTCTACCGCGACGGCAAGCCGGTGGCGTCAAACGTCACGGCGCGCAGCTGGACCGATACCGGCGCCGGCGACGCGGCCTGCTACGCGGTCGAGGCCACCTTCACGGCTTCCGGCAACCGCAGCCACCACAGCGCGCCGGCCTGCATCGGCCAGACGATCGCCCTGCCGGCCGCGCCGGCACTGAAGGACTGGGGCGGGGCCGGCGACCGCTATACCGCCAGCGATATCGTCGTGCCCAGGGCCGGCACGTGGCAGGTGCAGGTCCACTACCGCAACAACGCGCACCAGGTCAACCTGGGCATCAGCGGCGGCGTCAAATGGCTGCAAGTGCAGGATGCCGCTGGCAAGTTGGTGGCGCAGGGCGTCGTGCAGTTGCCCCATTCGCCCGCCGGCAAGGCGCTGTATTCGACGCCGCTGGCGGCCACCCTGGCGCCTGGCCGCTACGTGGCGCAGCTGGTTGACTTCACCAATATGAGCTACCTGGCGTCGAACGCCACCTACCAGGATGCCGGGGGCGCGGCGGGACCGTCGAACCGCTTCGACCTGCTCGGGCTGCGCCTGCTGCGCACGAATGCCGGCACGGCCGCGAACGCGCCGGTCCCCCGGGGCAGCCTGGAAATCATCGAGAAATTCCGCTCGCCGCAGCTGGACAACGAACGCAGCCTGCGCGTCTACCTGCCGCCCGGCTATGCCGCCAATCCGCAACGGCGCTACCCCGTGCTGTACGTGCACGACGGCCAGAACCAGTTCGACCAGAAGACGGCCTACAGCACCGAGTGGCATCTCGACGAAGTGGCGGACCGGCTGGTGGCCCATGGCGCCATGCGCGAAGTGATTATCGTCGGCATCGACAACACGCCCGGGCGCATCGCCGAATACGCACCGTGCTGCGACGCCGGCTGGGGCGGCGGCAAGCTGGGCGAGTACGGCGCCTTTGTCGTCGATACCGTCAAGCCGTGGATCGATGCACGATACCGCACCTTGCCGGGCCGCGCCGACACGGCCATCATGGGCTCGTCGCTGGGCGGCATCGCCTCGCTGCAGGTCGCGCAGCGCTACCCGCACGTGTTCGGTCAGGCGGCCTCGCTGTCCGGCTCCTACTGGTGGAACAATGGAACGCTGGTGGCCAATCCGCCGCGGGTCGACAAGCGGCTGCCGGTGCGCCTGTACATCGACGCCGGCACGGCGATGGACGGCATCGACGCCACGCGCGACTTCCGCGCGGCGCTCGTCAAGCAGGGCTACCGCGAAGGAAGGGACTTGCTGTACTACGAGGACGCCGGCGGCACGCACAGCGAAGCGGCGTGGGCCAGCCGGGTCTATCGCCCGTTGACCTGGTTCTTCCCGGCGAGGAAGTCGACGCAATAGACATTGGTCAGGCGGGTTTCGAGGCCCAGGGTCGTCAGTTCGACGAATTGGAGCCCGAGCTTTCGCAGCATGGCGTTCGAGGCGGCGTTGTCCGGCGACGTGATGCCGTACAGGCGCCGCAGGCCGAGCCGGTCGCGCGCGTGCGCCAGCACGGCGCTGGCCGCCTCGAAGGCATAGCCGTGGCCCCAGTGGGCCGGGCGCAGCGCGTAGCCGATATCCGTGCCGGGCAGGGTGTCGCGGCTGATCAGGCCGCACAGGCCGAGCGGCTCATCGTCGGCCCGGCGCTCCACCAGGTACAGCGAATAGCCCAGGCGCAGCTGCATCTGCATCGGGCCGGCGACGATATTGGCGCGCGCCTCCTCCAGCGTGCGGATGCCCTTGTCGCCGATATGCTCGATCCACGACGGGTCGTTGATCAGCGCCAGGTAGAACGGTGCGTCGTCCGTTTCCAGGGTGCGCAGCCGCAGCCGCGGGGTTTCCAGCACCAGCATGTCAGCGCGGCGCGTTTGTGCCGAGCCGGAAATCGGCCGTCGCCGGCCGGCCCGGCAGGTCCAGGCGCGCTACCGCGCGGGGCGACTCGGCCACCACCTGCCCGCGCCGCATCACCATGCGCCGCGCCGCGCGCAAGCGAATCGCCTCGACCGGGTCGGCCGCGTCCAGCAGCACCAGGTCGGCGTTGCAGCCTGGCGCCAGGCCGTAGCCTTCCAGCCCGAGGATGCGGGCCGGCGTGGACGTGACGGCGGCGAAGCAGGCGCGCATGGCGTCCTGGCTCGTCATCTGCGCCACGTGCAGGCCCATGTGCGCCACTTCCAGCATGTCGCCCGAACCCATGCCATACCAGGGGTCGAGCACGCAGTCGTGGCCGAAGGCGACGTCGACGCCGGCCGCCATCAGTTCCGGCACCCGCGTCATGCCGCGCCGCTTCGGGTAGGTATCGTGGCGGCCTTGCAGCGTGATGTTGATGAGCGGGTTGGCAATGGCGGCCACGCCCGCTTCGGCGATCAGCGGCAACAGCTTGCTGACGTAGTAGTTGTCCATCGAATGCATCGACGTCAGGTGCGAGCCGGCCACCCGGCCATGCAGGCCGAGGCGGTGGGTTTCGGCCGCCAGCGTCTCGATATGGCGCGACAGGGGATCGTCCGATTCGTCGCAATGCATGTCCACGCGCAGGCCGTGCTCCACCGCGAACTCGCACAGGATGCGGATGGATTCGGCGCCGTCGGCCATGGTGCGTTCGAAATGGGGAATGCCGCCGACGACGTCGACGCCCTGGCCGATGGCCCGCTTCAGGTTTGCCAGCGCCGTGGGGCTGCGCAGCAGGCCGTCCTGCGGAAAGGCCACCAGCTGCAGGTCCAGGTACGGGGCCACGCGCCGCTTCACTTCCAGCAGCGCCTCCACCGCCAGCAGCCTGTCGTCGCAGATATCGACGTGGCTGCGGATGGCCAGCAGGCCGCGCGCGACGGCCCAGTCGCAATAGCGCATCGCCCGCTCCACCAGGGCCTCCTGCGTGAGCGCAGGCTTCAGTTCGCCCCACAGTGCGATCCCTTCGAGCAGGGTGCCGCTGGCGTTCACGCGCGGCAGACCGTAGCTGAGGGTGGCATCCATGTGGAAGTGGGCGTCGACGAAGGGCGGTGTGACAAGGTCGCCCCCGGCGTCGATGGTGCGGCCGGCCTGCACCGGCAGGGCGGGTCCCACGGCGGCGATGCGCCCTCCTTCGACGGCGATATCGATGCCGGTGCGGCCGTCCGGCAGCGTGGCGTTGCGGATCACTGCGTCCATCGTCCCTCCTCGGTTGATGGCTGATTGTAGGCAAAGGCCCCCGCTTCGTGCAATGAATTGCTGGACATTGGCCGCCGCGACGCAATGTTGCAGTGCATAAATTTCGACTCGAACTCAGCCAGGCACGGTCCGAAATCGCTTTGCAACCCTTGCAATCGTCGCTAGAATGTCTTTATTGCATCGCACCATTCGCAGGCGCCAATCCCACTATTCCCACGCACTATTCCAAATTCAAAGGAGTGCTTATGTCTTCGCCTACCTCTTCACTGACGTCGTCCATCACCGAGCAACTGTCGGCAAGCGGCAAGTCGCAAATCGAAACCCAGCTGAACTTCTTCAATACCGTGCTGCGCAAGTCCGTGGAAAACGTCCAGCAGGTCACCGCGCTGAACATCAACGCGGCAAAGAACGTCCTGGAGCGCAGCACCACGTCGGCTCGCGAACTGCTGGAAGCGAAGGACCCGCGCGAGGTGCTGGCGCTGGCCGCGCGCCCCCTGCCCACCGTGGAAGGCCTGCTGTCGTATGGCCGCGAGCTGTATGGCATCGCCAGCCGGGCCCAGGTCGACCTGCTGCAATCGGCCAGCGACCAGTTCCGCGCCACCGCGAGCAAGACGCTGGCCCTGACGGCGGCCAATGTCGGCAAGGTCACGGAGGACGTGGCCGCCTCGCAGACGGCTTTGCAGGCCGCTTCCCAGACCGGATTGCAGGCTGTCCTGCAGTCGGCCAGCCAGGCCACGACGCAGGCAGTGGATGCGACCCGCCAGGTGGTGACGCAGACGGCCGAGGCGGCCAATGCCGCCTTGCACCAGGCCAGTGATGCGACCCGGCAGGCAACGCAGCAGGTGGCCCATGCGTCCGAACAGGCGGTGCAGCAGGCGGCCAAGGCCGGCGAGCAGGCCGTGCAGGCGGCAGCGCCCGTCGTGGAGGCGGCCCGGCACAACACCGGGCAGGTCGCCGCGACGGCCAGCGACAATGTGGAACAGGCCACGGCCGCCATTGCCGCCGCCGTCGCCGATGCCGCGCCCGTGACGCCGGCGGCTGAAACGGCCGAAGCACCGGAGGCCACGCCCGCACCGAAAACCATGCGTGGCCGCCCGGCCGCCAAGCCCGTCGCCGAAGCCCTGTCGGCCATCGCCGACAAGGGTGCCGCTTCGCTGAAGTCGGTGCCGAACAGCGGCAAGTCGCAGCCGCGCAAGTAAGCCCACCTCCCTCCTCCACCCTGCCACGCCGGGTCCCTGCACCGGACCCGGCCCTGTCCGGCAAGATATGCCCTGCTGATGTATCCTGTCGACCTTCGTCGAAGGATACATCATGAGTTTAACGAGGCTAATCGCCGGCTTCGTGCGGTCGCACTGGCGGGCGTACGCTGGCGCCGCGGTCATGCTGGTCGGCGTCGCCCTGATCGCCATCTGGATTCCCCGCCAGGTCGGCGCCATGATCGACGCGCTTGCCGCGCACCGGCTCACGCGGGACGAACTGCTGGCCGATATCATCATCCTGCTGCTGGTCGGCGTCGCCAATTACGCCCTGCGCGTGGCATGGCGCATCCGCCTGTATTCGGCCGCCTACCGCCTCGGCGTGGAACTGCGCACGCGCTTCCACCGCCGCCTGTCGCTGCAGGGCCCCGCCTTCTACCAGAAGCAGCGCACGGGCGACCTGATGGCGCTGGCCACCAACGACATCGATGCCATCGAGATGGCCGCCGGCGAGGCGATGCTGGCCGGCTTCGACGGCACACTGACCCTGGTGATGGTGCTGGGCGTGATGACCCTCGGCGTCGACTGGCGCCTGGCCCTGATCGCGCTGCTGCCCTTCCCCTTCATGGCCTATGCGTTCTGGCGCATTTCGAGCCACATCCACACGGCATCTGCCGACGCATTGCATGCCTTCTCGGCCCTGAACGACCACGTGCAGGAAACGCTGACGGGTGTGCGCACCCTGCGTGCCCTGGGCCTGGAAACGCGCAGCGCGGACACCTTCGGCAAACTGGCCGGCAAGGCAGCCGATTCGACCCTGGCGGCGCAGCGCTGGGAAGCGGCCTACGAACCTTCCGTGGGCCTGGCGCTGACGGCCGCCACCGGCCTGACCCTTGGCGTGGGCGGCTACCTGGTGTGGCAGAACCAGCTGACCATCGGCGCGCTGACGAGTTTTTCGATGTACCTGGGCCAGCTGATCTGGCCCATGTTCGCGGCCGGCTGGGTGCTGTCGCTGATCGAACGGGGGCGCGCCGCGTGGGCGCGGCTGCAGCCGTTGCTGGATGCGCCCTTGTCGATCGATGACCACGGCAACATCAAGACGCTGGCGCCGGGCGAACTGGTGCTCGACAACGTCACCGTCAGCTATCCGGGCCAGTCGGAGCCGGCGCTGTCGAATGTATCGCTGCGCCTGGCACCTGGGCAGACCCTGGGCCTGGTGGGTCCCACCGGCGCGGGCAAGTCGACCCTGCTGCGCGTGCTGCTGCGCCAGCTGACGCCGCGCGAAGGCAGCGCGCGCTGGAGCGGCCATGCGCTGGACGACTACACGCTGGCCGCGCTGCGCGACGCCATCAGCTGGGTGCCGCAGGAGTCCTTCCTGTTTTCCGCCTCGATCGCCGAGAACATCGCCCTGGCGCGGCCCGATGCGAGCCGCCAGGAGGTCGAGCATGCCGCCGACCTGGCCGCCATCGACGACGACATCAAGCTGTTCCCGCACGGGTACGAGACGGAAGTGGGCGAGCGCGGCATCACCTTGTCCGGCGGTCAGCGCCAGCGCGTGGCGATTGCCCGCGCCCTGCTGTCCGATAACGACCTGCTGCTGCTGGACGACGCGCTGTCGGCCGTCGACACGGGCACGGAAACGCGCATCCTGGAGCACCTGGAAGAACTGCGCCGGGCCCGCCCCGTGCGCAGCGCCATCATCGCCAGCCACCGCCTGTCGGCCGTCGTCAATGCCGACCACATCGTCGTGCTGAAGGCGGGCCGCATCGTCGAAGCGGGCACGCACGACGAGCTGCTGGCCCTGGACGGCTGGTACGCCAGCCAGTGGCGCTACCAACAACTGGAGGCCAGCCTCGATGCAATCTGATTCACAATACAAGCAGGAAGAAACGCAGGAAGAAAAACAGGAAGAACGGCAGCAGCAGAAAGCACAGATGCGCCGTGCCTTCGGGCTGCTGC
This sequence comes from Pseudoduganella buxea, assembly GCF_009720835.1. Classification (GTDB taxonomy): domain Bacteria; phylum Pseudomonadota; class Gammaproteobacteria; order Burkholderiales; family Burkholderiaceae_D; genus Rugamonas; species Rugamonas buxea. The sequence continues at coordinate 5,558 of NZ_WNKZ01000039.1, read as the reverse complement.
GCCGCGCCGCCGAACCGGATCGGCGCCACCTGTACTGGGCCGTGCTGTGGCTGGTCTGCGCGGCCGGCCTGGAGGTGATCGGTCCGTTGCTGGGCAAGCGCCTGATCGACGAGCACTTGCTGCCGCGCGCGCTCGACTGGCAGGCCATGGCCCTGCTGCTGGGCGGCGTGGTGCTGACCGGCTGCGCCTCCACGTGGCTGCGCTATCTGCAGCTGGTGCGACTGTCCGGCCTGGCGATGCGCTCCGTGCAGCGGCTGCGCGAGCAGGTCTATGGCCACGTGCTGCGCCTGCCGATGGCCTTCTTCGACCGCGCCATCACGGGCCAGCTGGTCTCGCGCGTGACGAACGACACCGAGGCCGTCAAGGGCCTGTATATCCAGGTGCTGTTCGTCATCCTCGACAGCACCATCGTGCTGGTGGGGACGATCGCCGCGATGGCGTGGCTGGACTGGCGCCTGATGCTGATCGTCGTCGCCCTGATGCCCTGCGTGCTGCTGATCGTCTGGCTGTACCAGCGCCTTTCCGCGCCGGCCGTGACGCGGGCGCGCCAGCTGCGCAGCGACATCAATGCGCAGATGGCCGAATCGATCGGCGGCATGACGGTGCTGCAGGCGAATAACGCGGAAGGCCGCTTCGGCGAACGCTTCGGCCGCACCAATGCCGAGCACTACACGCAGCGCGTGGCCGAGATCCGCGCCAACGCGTGGCTGCTGCGCCCCGCGCTGGACATGCTCAATGTCGTGCTGCTGGCCGCCGTGATCTGGTTCTTCGGCCAGCGCGGCGGCAGCGGCATGATGAACGCGGCCGAAGTGGGCGTGCTGTACGCCTTCATCAACTACATCGCCCGCGTGATCGAGCCGCTGATCCAGATCACCATGCAGTTCAGCCAGCTGCAGCAGTCGGTGGTGGCCAGCGCCCGCGTGGCCGGGCTGCTGGACGAAGCCAACACGCTGGAACACGGCAAGCCCGGTGCGGCGAAGGCGGCAGCCAATGAAGCGCGCACCCCCGCCAGCGGACCGGCCGTGTCGATCCGCCATCTGGACTTCGCCTATAACGAGGGCCAGCGCGTGCTGCACGACCTGACGCTCGATATCCCGCATGGCGCGTTCTTCGGCATCGTCGGCCACACGGGCAGCGGCAAGTCGACCCTGCTGTCGCTGCTGCTGCGCTACTACCCGGCACGCCACGGCAGCATCCTGATGAACGGCGTGCCGCTGGACGATATCGACAACGAGCACTTCCGTGCCGACGTCGGCCTGGTGCCGCAGGACCCGTTCCTGCTGGCCGCGTCGGCCCACGAAAACATCGACATGGGCCGCGGCCTCCCGCGCAGCCGCATCGAGGAAGCGGCCCGCGCGGCCCATGCGCACGAATTCATCGCCGCGCTGGAAGAAGGCTACGACACCTTGCTGGGTGAAGGCGGCTCGCGCCTGTCCTCGGGCCAGAAGCAGCTGATCGCGATCGCCCGCGCGCTGGCCGGCGAGCCGCGCATCCTGCTGCTGGACGAAGCGACGTCGCGCATCGACAGCCAGACCGAGCAGATCGTGCAGCAGGCCATGAACGAATTGCGCGGTAGAGTGACCATCATCGCCATCGCGCACCGGCTATCGACCATCCGCGATGCCGACCGCATCGTCGTGCTGAACCATGGCCGCATCGAGGAAACCGGGTCGCACGAAGCCCTGATGCAGATCGACGGCGGCCTGTACCAGCGCTTGTATTTGCTGCAACAGTTGGCGGCCTGATCACCTGCCGGCCCGGACGCCCTGCGGCGCCCGGGCATGACTTAACAGGCTGATAATAACTCGAAGATAACTGTGTTGCGTAAAAGCGTTAAGGCGATTTTTCAATGGCAGGATTGCCGCGCGCTTGATCGTTCTCAACAGCAACGGGCATATAATGCGCTAACACGCCGCCACGTCTTCGCGCCGTGCAGCTCGAGGACCGCAAGTGGCATCCACCATCCTGTCAGAATATCTTACGCAAGCAACCGGTGTCCGCACCTTGCGCCGCTGCGCCGCCGCACTATGGCTGCTGCCCATGCTCGCGTTCGGCGACGACTCGCTGGCGGGACGGCTGCAGCAGGTCCGCGAAATGGTGCGCTTCATGCCCGAACAGGCACTGCAGCAGCTGCAGGTCATGCAGGGCGACATCGCCACGGCGCCGACGGCGCAGCGCGCCGATTTCCTGTCCTACTACAGCAGTGCCGAGCGCAGCATCGGCAATCTGCAGCAGTCACTGGTGCTGGCCGACCGGCTGGTGGCCTTCGGCAAGGAGCAGAAGGACGATATCACCCTCGTCAAGGGCCTGATCGCGCGCGCCAACGCCCAGTACATGCTCGAACAGCTGGCCGCGGCACATGCCACCTCCTTCGAGGCCGAGCGCATTGCCAGGACGACCGGCAATCCAGACGTGCTGGTGGCGGCCACCATCGTGGCGGGCCAGTCCTACCAGGAACAAGGCAACTACCCGCTGGCGCTGGCACGCCTGCAGTCCGCCGTGGACATGGCGCGCAAGATCGAGGGCGACCAGGGACCGCTGGCGAACGCCCTGTATGGACTCGTCATGCTGTACGTAAACATGCGCCAACTGGACAAGGCATCGGACACCCAGCGTGAAGCGATGGCGATCGCCCGCGCGATGGGTACGCCAGGACGCGTGGCCGCGGCCCTCAGCAATGAGTACGGCCTGGCCATCGAGCTGAAGGATTTCAAGCGGGCCCGCCGTGCGCTGTTCGAAGGCCTGGCGCTGGAAAAGAGCATCGGCGCCCGGCAGATGATGGCCACGACCCTGGTCAACCTGTCGGACAGCTACCTGAAGGAACACAAGTACCACGAAGCCCAGACCTATGCCAGCCAGGCCCTGAAGGCATCCATCGACGTCAACAGCAATAACGATATCGCCACGGCGCGCATCAACCTGGGCCAGGCCTACCTGGGCCAGGGCCGCGTGTCCGAGGGCAAGCAGCAGTTCGAGATGGGCCTGGCGACCTATGAAAAGCAGGGCGACAAGCCGGAACTGCAGGCCGTGCTGCTCGAATACGGCGGCGCGCTGGAACATGCCGGCGACTACAAGGCGGCCGTCGACGCGTATCACCGCGAACGCAGGATCTCCAGCGAGATGTTCGCCGAACAGCGCCAGAAGGCCGTGCTGGACCTGCAGCAGAAATACGATACCGAGAAAAAGCAGCAGCAGATCGAGGCGCTGCGCCAGGAAAACCGCGTCAAGGGCGCGGAACTGGACAACCGGCGGCTGCAGCAGCGCATCTGGTGGTTGCTGGCCGTCGTGTTCGCGCTGGTGTCGGCCATCGTCGGCCTGCTGTACCGCAAGGTGCGCCACGCCAACGCCAAGCTGGAAGAGAAAAACCTGGAACTGAAGCAGCAAAGTTCGCTCGACCCGCTGACGATGCTGTACAACCGGCGCCACTTCCAGGACTTCATGCGCACCGACGTGCGCGCCGGCGACGACGAGCGCCGCAACCTGGCTGACGATACGGTGGGTGCCATGTTCCTGCTCGACGTCGACCATTTCAAGAACGTCAACGATACCTTCGGCCATGCCGCCGGCGACGCCGTGCTGAAGATGATCGCGCAAAGCCTGCGCGTGGCCCTGCGCGAGACGGACATGATCGTGCGCTGGGGCGGCGAGGAATTCCTCGCCTTCCTGCCGGCCGTGTCGCGCAATGGCCTGGACGAAGTGGCGCGGCGCATCCTGTACAGCATTTCGTCGCAGTCGCTGGAGTACCAGGGCACTGTCATTCCCGTCAACGTGTCGGTCGGCTTCGCCCCCTTCCCGCTGGCGCCGGGCGGCGTGGCGATATCGTGGGAACGGGCCGTCAACCTGGTGGACATGGCGCTGTACCTGGCCAAGTCGCACGGCCGCAACCGCGCCTACGGCGTGCGCGGCTTCGCCAAGTTCGGCCAGACGACGATGGAAGCGATCGAGCAGAACCTGGAACAGGCCTGGCGCGACGGCTTCGTGGACATGTCGGTGGTGCTCGGTGGCGCGGCGGGAGAACCGCCGCCGCCCGAGGCGACACCGGATCAGGCCGTGCCGAGCAATGTGGTACCGCTCAAAAGCCGGCGGCATTGAGGAAAAATGCGGAGAATGGCGCAATCGCCATCCCCGCTTGGATTACTTCGCGCGCTCGCCCTTCGGCGCCGGCTCATCCTCGCGCGCTTCGCGCGCATTGGCCTGGATCTTTTCGCCGGCCCGTTCCAGCTTGCGGCCTACCACGTCGGCCGCCTTGTCCAGGTGCTCGCCAGCCTTTCCGGCAAACTGGTCCAGTTCGCGGCCTGTCTTGGTGGCCGCCACCTTCAGTTCTTCATTGGCCCTGTCCAGGTGGACTTCCGCCTTCTTGGCCGCCTGGTCCAACTCGCGGCCGGCCCGCTCGGCCGGACCGTCGACGCGCCGGTCCTGGTCCTTGTCCTGACAGCCCGCCAGCGCCAGCAGCAGCAGGCAGCCCGGCAGGCAGCGTGTAATGAGTGTCATGGTGGCCTCCTTCGTGTTGCCGCACAGTCTAGCAAATTTCCCACGAGCGCCGCGCGCCGGTGGCGCTGCCGCCCTACTGCTGGCAGCGCTCGCCCGACCACTGGTGGCCGCCGACCAGGCATTGCTGGTACTCGCGGTCGAGCCGGGCCGCGCGGTCGCGCAGCAGCTGGCATTCGCGCCCGCCGCCGGCCACCAGGGTGGCGCACTGGGCCGCCTTGCTCATCGCGCCCCGGTAGTTCCCCTGCGCCAGTTCGCGCTCGGCCTCCAACTGCAGGCGGCCGGCCTCGCGCGCATTCGGTTCGACGAAATTGGCGGTGCTGAGCTGGCGCGCCGGCTGGGCCGGCGGTGCCGCCGGCGGCTGGGCCGCGGCGCCACCTTCGAGCAAGGTCGATTCCAGCAGCCGTGACAGCGATTCGCGCAGCGCCTCGATGCGGGGCGATGCTTCCGGCCGTTTCAGTTTCGCCGCAGCCTCCAGTTTCGCCTGCACGCAGGCGCGGTCCTTGCGGGCCAGGCAGGCATTGGCTTCGTCCAGCAGCTTCTCGGCACGGCGTGCGTCGATGCGGCTGCGCCACTCGCGCGTTTCGTCGTCTTCGCTCCACTTGCGGGTAAAGGTCGCCAGCCGGCTCGATGCCTTGTCGACGGCACCGCTGGCTAAGGCCGTTTCCAGCGCCTTCTGCGTATCGGCCCAGGCGCGGGTGCGCTGCTGCTTGCGCTCGCAGGCCGTGGCCGCGCTGGTGATGGCGCCCTGCAAACGGGCCAGCTGGTCGCGGCTGGCCTTGCTTGACCGCAGCTCGGCCAGCTCGGCGCGGGCATCGGCGATGCGGCATTGCTTCGTCAGCGCCACGGCCTCGTCGACCCGGCCGTCGAACTTCTTCGACGGGTCGCCCGGCTTGACGAGGAACCAGACGGCCAGCAGGAACAAGGCCACCAGCGCCCACGTAACCTTGCCAACGGGTTTTCGCAGCGGCGGCTGGGCCGGGGTGGGTCCGGCCGCCGTGGGCGCAGGACGGGGTGCCGGCGGGGATGCCGGCCGTGCCGCGGCCGGCGGCACCACAGGCGGTACCACC
>NZ_WNKZ01000038.1 GCF_009720835.1 Pseudoduganella buxea | reverse complement strand
GGCACCAGGCGCGCAGCCGGCGGCCGTGGCCAGGCCGATGTCGGCCGCGAGCGTGCCCGCGGCGCCCGGCCGCACCGCCACGGGCAAGATCACCGACATCCGGGCGACGTCAGTAGTGGAAACGAAGCACGAGGCCAACGTGGCGACCCAGGCGGAAGCAAAAGCCGAGAACGGGGTGGTACCGAAGGCCGAGCCGAAAACGGATGCGAAGCCGGAGGTCGAGGCGGAAGTGAAGGCGGAAGCCAAGCCAGACGCCAAGCCCGAAGCCAAGGCGGAAGCCAAGCCAGACGCTAAACCCGAAGCCAAGCCGGCCAAGGCGAAAGCCGCGCCGCCGCCTGAACCGCCGAAGGAGAAGAAGATGTCGCGGCCGAAGATGCTGACCATGGCCGCCGGCGCCATCGTCGCGCTGCTCGTCGTGGCCGGCGTTGTCGTGCATTGGCTGCGCCGACGCAAGGCCAGGCAGGCCAGTGCCCAGATCAAGGTCTGGCAGAGCTGGCGCAAGAAAGCCATCGCCGAGGCCGCCGCGCAACCGGAAGAACCCTCGACCGACTCCGCCGCCGAAGAAAAGGCAGCCTGATCGATTCAGCCCGGCGCGGCCGGCTTCGTTGCTGTAAAAATGGGGACAGACCCCATTTTTCGGGCAACATCGTCACAGCACCAGCCTTGTCGCTGCCTGTCGATGCAAACGAGGCCCGCCAAAAGAAAAAGCGCCATGAAGGCGCTTTCGTCGAGGTAGGACGGTGGATCAGCCGTTCAGGCGTCCCATCCACGGCTCGGTCACGTCGCGCACGGCGCGGTCGTTGGCCATGATCTGCTTGAGCAGGTCGATCTTGCGCAGGCGGGCGGCGCCTTCCAGGCGGGGCACGCCACCGATGGCGACCACGGCCTCGGCCGCGCAGCGGTTTTCCAGCTGGTCCAGGGTGTTCCAGTCGCTCAATTGCGCCGCTGCCGCCATCTGGCCCGTCAGGCCGGCGATGTTTTCGTACATGGAGAGGACTTCAGTCGAGGTCATGGTGCGCCCTGTGCATCAAAAAAACGTCAATGGAGATCGTCGCGGAGTACCGCATGTCTGGATTAACGTCAGGGCAGGGGGGAACTTTAGGGTTTTTGAAAAATATTTTGAAATTCTTTTTGGGCTTGCCGGAAGACTAATTTTTCGCAGCTGCCCGGCGCGTGGCCGTAGCCGTGGGATCGCGCATCACGCGCTGCCGAGGAATACTGCGGGTCCCAGCAAGGTCAGCACTGCCAGCCAAATCGTCCACCGCGCCCGCGCGGGCGTGAGGATGCGATTTTTCCTCAGTGAATAGGCAAGCAGGGCGATGGTAACGACATCGAGCACGGCCAGCACGGCATAGGATGCCACGAAGCCGAGGACGGGGCCCCAGCGCTCGCCGCCGGGGCCGGGCGACGTGTTCGCAATGCCGATGGCGGCCCAGGCCAGGGGAAGCAGGCAAAGAAGGATCAGGGCGGCGCACCAGGCAGTGCGCCGGTCGGACAATCGCGGTGTGGGGGGAATCATCCCGACATTATAGTTTGGACAACGTTCACGGCGCCAACAGCCGGACGGCCAGGTAGGCCATCGGCGCGATCGTCGCGACCGCCGCTATGCCGATCAGGAGGTAGGAAAACCCCCGCGTCTTGACCTTGCGGGCGCCCAGGCTCTCGAACAGGTAGACGCCGCAGGGGATATGCGTGGCCAGCACGGCGACGTAGCAGATGATCAGCCACCAGATGACGCCGTAGCCCGCCGCATTGGACGATACGCTTGTCCACGCGGTCCAGTGCCTGGCAACGAAGGCCGTCGGACCCAGGCCCAGTGCCATCACGGCCGCGCACACGCCGTTGCGGGTATTGGTCGGCCAGTGATCGGCCTGCGCGATGTCGGCCGGCCCGCTCAGCGGAACATCTCCTCCAGCCCGGCGCTGAGCTCGTCGAGCGGTGGCATGTCGTCGACCAGCGTGTCGGGGTCGAGGCCGATGGCTTCGGCCACGTCGCGGGGCAGGGCCGCCGCCGTGGCTTCCGCATCGAGCTGCTCCAGCTGGGCCCGGGCGCGCCATGCGGCCAGGTGGACGACGGCTGCAAGGCGGTTGACCGGCTCCTGGGCAAGCGGCGCGGGGAAAGCTTCGATGGCGTCCGAGAACGTCGACGGGAATTGCCAGCGGCGGGCCAGTTCGGCCCCCACGTCCGCATAGCCGAAGCCGAACGCGGCCTTTTCGACGGCCAGCCGGCGCGCGTCCAGCGGCGGGGTTTCCTGGTCCAATGCCTGGGCCTGTTCGGGCATGGCCGAATGGATCAGCAACTGGCCGATGGCGTGCATCATGCCGATGGTAAAGGCCAGTTCCTGGTTATCGCGTGTCTTCTTGGCGATCCACTTGGCTGCCACGGCAGTGTGCATGCTGTAGCGCCAGAACTGCTGCAGCTCCAGTCCCGTCACCGCCTTGAAGCTGTTGACCAGGCCGGAGCTGATGACGAGGGTGCGCACGGCAACGAAGCCCAGCATCAGCACGGCATCCTCGACGGTACCAATGCTGCGCGACACGTTGTAGTAAGCGGAATTGGCCAGGCGCAGCAGCTTCGCGCTGAGGACCGGGTCGAGCGACACCTTCTTGGCCACGTCCTCGGTCGACACGGAAGCCTTGTCGAAACTCTGGATCAGGTCTTGCACGACCTTCGGCGCCGTCGGCAACGCGGTGGAATTATCGAACAGGTCCTGCAAGGTCATTGTGCGTCTCCTGAAAATGTTGCCCTAAGTGAATACGAATCCACTATATCGGTTTTCCCATCGTTGGCGAAGCAAATTCTCGTGGGGCGACGGACTGCGTGACACCAGGCCCCCGTGTTGGTGCAACATAGCATGGCTGTACTCACCGCCGCGCCAGCCATGAACGCGGCCCCACAAAGTATTTGCGTGGCAATGTTAGGGAGCGAACGGAAGACATCGATCCGAGGACATATGATTTATCCAACGACACGCGCAACGTGTGCCGCAGCAAGGCGCGGACCCTCCTGGTCCGCAAGCCGCACTATTGGAGGAATTTGACCATGAACAGCGATCAGATCAAAGGCAAGGCGAAGGAAATCGGCGGCAAGATTCAGGAAGAAGCCGGCGAACTGGTAGGTAGCTCCAAGCAGCAAGCAAAGGGCGTGGCCAACCAGGTTGAAGGTAAAGTGCAGAAGAAAGTGGGCGATACCCGCGAAGCGCTGGACGATGCGCTGGACGACAAGACCACGATTGACCGCGGCAACCGCTAAGCCGGCCCAGTGCCGAAAAAAACAGCCGCTGATGCGGCTGTTTTTGTTTCTGTGGCGGCCACTAACTTAGCTTGATCGTTGCCCGAAAACCGGTCGGTCCGCCGAAAGACCGGTGCCTGAAATCTCCAGCCGGGCCGGAATCACTCGCCCGGCTTCAGGTTCTTGCGGAAGAAGGCGTCGATATACGTCTGCACGTGGCGGCGCTGCACGCGGTTCGACACGCCGTGCTTGGCGCCCGGGTAGGTCATCAGCTCGAACTGCACGCCGCGGTTGACGAGGGCGTCGATCATCTTCGTGCTGTTGGTGAACAGCACATTGTCGTCGGCCATGCCGTGGATCAGCAGCAGCTTCGACTTCAGACCGTCGACGTGGGCGAACACCGTGCTGTCCTTGTAGCCTTCGGGGTTGTCGACGGGGCGGTCCATGAAGCGCTCCGTGTAATGGGTGTCGTACAGCTGCCAGTCCGTCACGGGCGCGCCCGACACGCCGGCGGCGATCCGGTCCGAGGCCTGCGACAGCAGGCGCAAGGTCATGAAGCCGCCGTAGCTCCAGCCGTACACGCCGATCCGCTTGGCGTCGACGAAGCCCTGCTTGCCCAGCCAGTCGATGCCGGCCAGCTGGTCTTCCACTTCCACCTTGCCCAGGTTGCGGTAGATCGCGTCCGTGAAGGCGCGCTCGCGCCGCGATGACCCGCGGTTATCGAGGCGGAACACGACGTAGCCCTGCTGCGCCATGTACTGGTCGAAGGTGTCGCCCCAGCGGCGCGTCACGTGCTGGGCGCCCGGGCCGCCGTAGGTGGACAGGTAGACGGGATACTTCTTGCCTGCGTCGAAGCGGTAAGGCTTGATCATCGACCAGTACAGGGTCTGGCCGTCCCTGGCCTTCATCGTGCCGTACTCGGTCGGCAGGTGGTCGCTCTTGTACTTGAAATAGGGGTGCGCCGCATTGACCTCGTTGCGCTCCAGCCAGGTCACCATGGTCCCGTCGGGCTTGCGGATCGACACCTGCGGCGGATTGGCCGGGTCGGACCAGGCGTCCACGAACACTTCGCCATTGCGGGCAAACGTCGTGTCGTGCCAGCCGTCGGCCTGCGTCAGGCGCTTCGGCCTGGCGGCCGTGCTGCCGTCCAGCGCGACGACATACGCCTGCTTGTCCTGCACCGCATCCTTGTTCGACGCGAAGTACACCTTGCCCGCCTTTTCGTCCACGGCCAGCAGGTTGTCGACTCGCCAGTCGCCCGCCGTCAGCGCGTGCCTGACCTTGCCGTTCATGTCGAACAGGTACAGGTGATTCTGGCCGGTGCGCTCGGAAGCCCAGATGAAGCCACGGCCGTTGGCCAGGAAGCGCAGGTCGTCGTTGATCTTGGTCCACGTGGTGGCCGTCTCCGTCACCAGCACGCGCTGTGCCAGGGTGGCCGCGTCGACGGCGATCAGTTCGAGCTTCTTCTGGTCGCGCGTCTGGCGCTGGAACACCAGCTGGCGGCTGTCGCTGCTCCAGTCGGCCCGCACCAGGTAGATGTCCTTGTTCGCGCCCAGGTCGACGTCGCGCGTGACGCCGGTGGCGGGGGAGACGATGCGCAGTTCGACGACGGCATTCGGGTCGCCCGCGGCAGGGTAGCGCTGCTCGACGACGTCGGTGCGGTCGGCATAGATCTCGAAGCGGCGCGCCACCGGCACCTGCGCTTCGTCGTAGCGGCGGTAGGCGATGGCCGAATCGTCCGGCGCCCAGTAGTAGCCGGTGAACTGGTGCATCTCTTCCTGCGCCACGAATTCGGCCTCGCCGTTATGCACGGTGCCCTTGCCGTCCGTCGTCAGTGCCCGTTCCTTGCCGGTGGCCAGGTCGATCACGTACAGGTTCTGGTCGCGCACGAACGACACGTATTTGCCCTTCGGCGAAATCTTCGGGTCCGTTACGTTGCCCGACGCGACCAGCCGTGCCGCTTCCGGCTTGCCCGCGTCGATCAGGTACAGGTTGCCCGCGATCGGCACCAGCAGCTGCCTGCCGTCGGGCGACCAGCTGTAGCTGATGATGCCTTTCAGGCTGGCCGTGCGTTCGCGTTCGCGCCGCGCCTTCTCCGCGTCCGACAGCTTCTCGTCCGGCACCAGCCGGCTCGAATCGACCAGGCGGCGGGTCGACTTGTCCTTCAGGTTGAACTCCCACAGGTCGAGCTGGAACTGGTTGTCGTCACGCCCGCGCAGGAAGGTCACGCGCTCGCCGTTCGGCGCCACTTTCAGGGCGCGCACGCCAGGACCGGCCAAGGCCGGATCGTCGTACAGGCGGTCGAGGGTAAGGCGTTCGGCCGATGCCGAGCCGACGGCCAGCAGGGCCAGGAAGCTGAGAATGAAGCGCATGGGTGAAGGAAATATGGAAGAGTTGGAAGCGATGGACAATACCAGACTCGGCTTCCCCTGACCACGCGGGAACGTTCGAAAAACAGCGTCCCGCGCCGACTATTGTTTGGCGTGGGCCAGCACCCGCTGCCGCGACAGCCGCAGCAGGTAGGCCAGCAGCAGCACGGCCGCCACCGTCAGCCCCAGCACGAGGCCGATCCAGAAACCGGACGCCGACATCGGCGCGGCCGGCGCGAACGGCAGCCATTGCGGCGCCAGGCCCAGCACGCAGCCCAGCGGCAGCGCGATGCCCCAGAACGCCAGCAGCTGGATCACCATCGGCCCGCGCGTGACCTTGTAGCCCCGGATCGCGCAGGATGCCGCCACCTGGGTCGCGTCGGACAACTGGAACAGGGCGCCGAACAGCAGCAGGTGTTCGCACATCTCGCGCACGGCGAGGTCGGACGTGTAGGCGGCGGCGATCTCCTGCCGGAACACGGCCATGAAGGCCGCCGACGCGATGGCGAACGCCAGCGACATGCCCACGCCCACCAGCGAGGCGAAGCGGGCCCGGTCCGGATTGCCTTCGCCGAGGGCCTGGCCCACGCGCGTGATCATGCCGATGCCGAACGAGAGCGGCACCATGAACACGAGCGACGCGAAGTTCAGCGCGATCTGGTGTGCCGACACGGTGACGACGCCAAAGCGCGCGATCAGCAGGCTGACGGCGCCGAACACGGAGACCTCGGCAAAGTAGGTCACGCCGATCGGCACGCCCAGCTTGACCATGCTCCAGATCTCCGGCCAGTGCGGCCACTCCCAGCGCGAGAACGGATACGTCTGCCGGTACACGGGCGCGATGCGCACCCACAGGATCATCGCCGCGAGGTCGAGCCACATGACGATGGCCGTCGAGATGGCGCAGCCGATGCCGCCCAGCCTGGGCATGCCGAACTGGCCGAAGATCAGCACCCAGTTCATCGCCACATTGACGGCAAGGCCCAGCAGCGCGATCACCATGACGGGCTTGGTCTGGTTGATGCTGGCGCTGTAGCCGTACAGCGCCCGATAGGCCGCGAACGGAATCAGGCCGATGCTGATGATATGGACGAACAGCGACGCGCGCGCGTTGACTTCGGGTGAAAGATACAGGTGGTCGAACAGCAGCGTGGCCAGGTTGGCCGCCAGCGCCGCCACCAGTCCCACGCCGACGGACTTCCACAGGGCCTGCCGCACCGAATGGGGAATCCGCTCGAAAGCGCCGGCGCCCACTTCGTGCGCCACCACCGTGTTAATCGCCATCATGGTGCCGTTCATCGTCAGCAGGATGATCGACCAGACGGACGCCCCCAGCGACACGGCGGCCAGTTCGGCCGCGCTGGTATGGCCCGTCATCGCCACGTCCGCCACCGCCATGCCCACCGTGGCCAGCTGGCCCACCAGCACGGGCCAGGCCAGTTGCCACAGGCTGGCCGCTTCGCGGCGGACGTTGGGGAGCGTGAACGAATAAGGCATCGGCGGATCAGGTGAAAGGCAGGGCTTGTGATTCTAACCACTTTGCGGCCGCGCTACCGAAGGCACGGTAGGAATTTGTTACAGACACGCGTATGCTGCGCGCCGTCCTGGCGCGTTTAGCGTTTAACAATACCGAGGGAGTCCCAATGAAACGCCTGTTTGCCACCCTGGTGGTCACCACCATCCTGTCCCACGCCGCCTTCGCGGGCGAGCTGACCGTGTTCGAACGCCACGGCATGCGCGGCAACCAGATCACGTTGCGCCAGGATGCGTCCAACTTCACCGACTTCGGCTTCAACGACCGGGCCTCGAGCGTCATCGTGCGTTCGGGCGCGTGGGAGCTGTGCGAGCACAAGAACTTCGGCGGCCATTGCGCCGTCTACCGGCGCGGCGAATACCCGGACCTGGCACAGTTCAACAACAATATCTCGTCGGCGCGCGAAGTGCGCATGGAGGGCGGCGGTCGTGGCGACTGGCGCAATGAGAACGAAGGGGGCAGGGACGGGCGCAGGGACGGCAGCTGGGAAGAGCGGCGCGACTGGCGCGAAGGCCGGGACGACGGGCGCCGTGGCGGCCGCCACGGTGAAGCGGTGCAGCTGTTCGAACACGTGGGCTTCGAAGGCCAGCGCCTCGATATCGACGGCGACGTGCGCACCCTGGTGCCGGCCCGCTTCAATGACCGGGTCAGCTCGATGGTGATCCGCGAAGGCACGTGGGAACTGTGCGAGCACATCGACTACGGCGGCCGCTGCATGACGTTCGGACCGGGACGTTACCCTTCTGTCGAACGCATGAACGACCGCTTCTCGTCGCTGCGCCGGGTACGCTGACCCGGCACCGGATCGGGCCCGGTGGGCCCGGATGCTTATCCTGATCGAGGGCCGGCCTTAACGCTGGTCGTCGACATCTCCGCCGCGCGAACCGGCGCCACCCGACTGCTTGTTGCCGATGTCGTCGATATCGTGACCGGGCTCGTCGCCCTGGCCCTGCATGCCTTGGTGGCGATCCGATTGCAGGTTGCCGGGACCGGTGGGCAGGCCCTGGCCCGAGCCCTGCTGGTTTTCCGGACCGCCCTGCAGCTTGTCGGCCATGCCGCCCGAGCCGCCGTGCGTGCTCGTGACGGAACCGTCGCTCGACTGCTGGTTGCCGCCCGTACCGCGCTGGCTCACGCCGGCACCGGGTGCCGAGGCGTCGTCGTCACGATGCACCGGATCGCTCTGTTGCGAACCGGCCGGCAGGCTGCCGGACTGGCTGCCCGACTGGTTGGTCGACATCTGGTTGCCCGACGGCTGGCTGCCGACGCCACCCCGGTCCTGGCCCTCGCTGCCCGACTGGCGCGATTGACCCTGGCTGCCCTGGCGGCCCTGGTCGATGCCCTGGCCGCTCTGGGCCCCTTGCGTGCCCGATGGCGTGCCGCGAATGCCGTCCTGGGCGCCTTGTCCACCGATCGATTGGTCTGCTGTCATGATGTTTGCTCCCGTGATGCCGTCGGCGCTGCGTTGCAGGTTGCCGCCGGACTGGTTGTCGATATTCGGTTCGCGGTTGACCGCCGGTGTGTCGTTGGCCTCGATGCCGGCGGCATGGTTGCCGCTTTCGGTCTTGTAGCCTGCGTCTTCCGCCTTGCCCGAGTGGTAGTTGCCGATCTTGTCGGTATTGTTCGTCATGTCATCTCCTGTACGGAAAGCCCTGGGTGCATGCACCCGGCAGAGCTTCCATGCTAGGACGGCGTCGCCGCGCAGTGAGTAGGCGCACGCCGCGCGGGCATGTAGGAGCGCGATCAGAACGGATCGGCAGGCAGCGTATAGTCGAGGTCGAGGAACTGCTGCTTGAGCCAGCGGCCGGCGGGCCCCAGCTGGTCGTCGGCGCGGTGGATGACGAACAGGGGATACTGCAGCGACGGGCCGTCCTGCGGATGCAGGCGTACCAGCCGGCCCTTGGCCAGGTCCTCCGCCACCATCGCCTCGGGCATGCTGCCCCAGCCAAGCCCGCCCCGCAGCAGCGCGTATTTCGAATGCAGGTCGCCCAGGCGCCAGTCGCGCCGCGCCAGCACGCCGAAGTCCTGGCCCCGCGTCAGCGCGCTGCGGTCCGTCAGCACCAGTTGCAGGTGCTCGCGCAGGGCCGCCGTCGGCACCACGCCGTCCAGCGCGGCCAGCGGGTGGTTGGGCGAGCACACGGGCATCATCGTCACGTGGCCCGCCAGCTGGCGCTCGATAGTGTCGGGCATCGCCACCGGCATGCCGCTGATGCCCAGCTGGCAGCGTCCGTCCAGCACCATCTGCGTGACGGCGCCCAGCGCCTCCGTGTTCAGCCGCAGCGACACGGTGGGGTATTCGCGCTGGAAGGCTTCCAGCAGCTTGACCAGCGCGCACATGGGGAACATCACGTCCACCACCAGCGAGACCTCCGCTTCCAGGCCGGCGCCCAGGGCCCGCGCCCGGGCCCGCATATCGTCCACCTTGGCCGACACGGCGCGGGCATCGGCCAGCAGGGCCTTGCCCGCTTCCGTCAACGTGGGCTTGCGCTTGCTGCGGTCGAGCAGGGCGATATTGAGCTGGTCTTCCAGGTTGGCGATGGTATAGCTGATGACGGACTGGGTGCGGTGCAGTGCCCGCGCCGCGTGGGCGAAGCCGCCGTGGTCGATGACGGCGATGAACACGCGCAGTTGGTCGAGGGAGGGGAGGCCGGGGTCGCGCATATCGAAAAAACCGATTCTAACAATCAAAATTTAGGGGATTTTCTCGATATTAAACCCGATCTATGATGGCTGCAATTACCCACCTTTCAGGAGATCACCATGGCAAACGTTCTGTACATCAACAGCAGTGTTCGTACCGCCGGCTCGCTGTCGCGCCAGCTGTCCGCCGAGTTCATCGCCAAGTGGCAGGAAGGCCATCCGGGCGACACCGTCGTCACGCGCGACCTGGCCATCAATCCCGTGCCGCACCTGAACGAGCAAACCCTGGGCGCCTTCTTCACGCCGGCCGAGGCACGCAATGCCGAGCAGGCCTTTGCCGTCCGGCTGTCGGACCAGCTGGTCGATGAAGTGATCGCCGCCGACGTCATCGTCATCGGCGCACCGATGTACAACTTCTCCGTGCCGTCCGGCCTGAAGGCGTACATCGACCAGATCGCCCGCGCCGGCCGCACCTTCAAATACACGGAAACGGGCCCGGTCGGCCTGCTGACGAACAAGAAGGTGTATATCGTCACGGCCAGCGGCGGCGTGTACAGCGAAGGCCCGGCCGCCGGCTACGACTTCCTGGCGACCTACCTGCGCGCCGTGCTGGGCTTCCTGGGCATCACGGACATCAGCTTCATCCGCGCCGAAGGCGTCGCGCTGGGCGAGCAGGCCCTGGCCGACACCCTGGCGAAAAGCCGCAGCAGCATCGACGAGCTGGCCGCAGCATAAAGAGCGCTTCACCACGGCGGCGTGGCCCCGCGGGCCAAGCCGCCTGCGCCAGGGCAGTGAAGGATTGCGTTGCAGCCGGTATGATGTGGTCATGCCTGCAACGGAGCCCTGAATGAAACAACACCTGCATCTCCTGATCATCGATCCGCAGAACGACTTCTGCGACCTGCCGCCCGAGTACACGCCGCTCGATCCGCTCACGGGCCTGGCCCGCAAGCCGGCCCTGCCCGTCACGGGCGCCCACGCCGACATGCAGCGCCTGGCCACGTTGATCGAGCGGGGCCGCCACGGCATCGGCGCCATCAGTGTCACGCTGGACTCGCATCACCGCTACGATATCGCCCACCCGACCTTCTGGGTTGGCGCCGACGGCGGCCCGGTGGAACCGTTCACGCAGATCGCCAGCGAGGACCTGCGCGCCGCGCGCTACCTGCCGCGCGACCCGAAAGCCCGGGTGCGCGCGCAAGCCTATCTCGACGCGCTCGAGGCCAATGGCCGCTACCAGCTGCTGGTGTGGCCGGTGCACTGCGAGATCGGCTCGTGGGGCCACAATGTGCACGAGGACGTGCGCGCCGCCTACAACGGTTGGGAAGACGCATCCCTGGGTGTCGTCACGAAAATCGCAAAGGGGGCCAATCCCTGGACCGAGCACTACTCGGCCGTGATGGCCGAAGTGCCGGACGACGCCGACCCGGATTCGCAACTGAACCGCAAGCTGATCGACAGCCTGGCCGCGTCGCACCGCGTGTATATCGCCGGCGAGGCGGGCAGCCACTGCGTCAAGGCCACGACCGAGCATATCGTCGAGCAGTTCGACGCACGCGGCGTGGCGCTGGACAAGCTGGTGCTCGTTACCGATTGCCTCAGCCCCGTGCCCGGTTTCGAGGCGCAGCAGCAGGACTTCCTCGAACGCATGCGCGCACGCGGCGTCCAGCTGCAGCAGTCGACCGACGTGCTGCAGGAGTTCCTGATCAATGCGGGGCGCTGACATGAACCGCCCATCCGATACCCCTTTCGTGCCCGTCGTGCGCAGCCTGCTGGAAACGGACCTGTACAAATTCTCCATGTGGCAGGCCTTGCTGCACTGGCACCCCGGTACGCAGACTGAATATGAATTCCGCTGCCGGAACAAGACTGCCTACCCGCTGGCCGAACTGAAGGACGAGGTGGAGCGCCAGCTCGATCACCTGTGCACGATGTCGTTCGCCGAGGAGGAGCTGGACTACCTGCGCACGCTGCGTTACATCAAGAGCGACTTCGTCGACTTCCTCACCGTGTTCCGCTTCCAGCGCAAGTTCATCACCGTCGAGACGGACGGCGAGCACCTGGCCATTCGCGCCGTCGGGCCGCAGGTGCACGTGATGGGCTTCGAGATCTTCGTGCTGTACATCGTCAACGAGCTGTATTTCCGCCGCTTCGACCAGGAAGCCGCGCTGGCCGAGGGGCGCCGGCGCCTCGACGCGAAGATCGCCGCGCTGAAGGAGTTCGGCCGCCAGCCGATGCAGCGCAATCCCTTCGAGTTCTCCGACTTCGGCGTACGGCGCCGTTTCTCGGGCGCCTGGCATGACGAAGTGGTGCGGCGCCTGGCCGCCGAGGTGCCGGAATTCTTCAAGGGCACGTCGAACGTCTACCTGGCCATGCGCTACAAGATCCACCCCATCGGCACGATGGCACACGAGTACATGCAGTCGTTCCAGGCCTTCGGCGTGCGCCTGCGCGACTTCCAGAAGGCCGCGCTGGAGGACTGGGTGCAGGAATTCCGCGGCGACCTTGGCGTGGCGCTGACGGACGTCGTCGGCATGGATGCCTTCCTGCGCGACTTCGACCTGTATTTCGCCAAGCTGTTCGACGGTCTGCGGCATGACTCGGGCGACCCGGTGGTGTGGGGCGAGAAGGCGATTGCCCACTACAACAAGCTGCGGATCGATCCGAACACGAAGCGCCTCGTGTTCTCCGACGGCCTGGACCTGGACCTGGCGATCTCGCTGTACCGCCACTTCGCCGACCGCATCACGACGGGCTTTGGCATCGGCACGTGGCTGACCAACGACCTGGGCCTGCAGCCGCTGAACATCGTCATGAAGCTGGTGCGCTGCAATGGCCAGTCGGTGGCCAAGCTGTCCGATTCGCCAGGCAAGACGATGTCGAAGGATGAAACCTTCCTGGCTTACCTGCGGCAGGTGTTCGAGATCGCGGAGCCCTCGCCGGAATAAGGCAGGGGCAGGCGCAAAAACGGCCCGGTGAACGGGCCGTCTTTTTTCGCGGTGGTGCTCTTCAGGCTTCGGTGCCGCCGTAGCGCAGCATGATGGCATTGGCCTGCTCGCGCTGTTCGTCCGTGTCGACGTCAACGCTGAGCAGCGCGGCCGGGTGGGCCACGGGGTGGTCGGTCTGGTCGGCGTCGTCGGGCGTGAGCGAATCCATGATGTTGTCGACGGCGCTGGTGGTGGTGTCCTTGGCGCGGGCGTCGTGCAGGTTCAGCTGCACGGCGCCGCCGCTAAAGCCGGCGTCCAGCAGCGCCGCGCGGGCGCTTTCGGCATCGGCGACCTGCTTGAAATTACGGTGGATCGTGTCTGGCATGGCAGCTCCCTTTTATGGTGACTTCGCCGCCATTGTGCTGCAAAATTGACAACGGCGGCGCGCGCATGGGCGGCACTGCCCACGCTTTGACACACCGTCAGACGAAGCCCATCACCACCGTTTCCGTATGTTCCACCACGGGCGGCGCGGCAAAGAAGCCGCCGACGAGGGCGCGCCAGGCCTGGAAGTCGTCGCTGCCGCGAAAGTGCACCGTGTGGTCTTCCAGGGTCTGCCAGCCGATGACGAGGCGGTACACGTCGGGCCGCTCGATGGTGCGGTCGATGCGCATCGACACGCAGCCCCGCGCCCGCTGGAACAGCGGCACGGCCTGCGCCACGGCAGCCTCGAAAGCCTTGTTGGTGGTCGGTTGGATCGTGATTTCGGCAATCTCGTAAATCATTGGCAGTCTCCCTTGAATGAATCGGCTATTGTGCCGCAACGGTAGAATTGCTGTTGGGCTCACCGATTTTTGCCGGCCACCCAGCTTCAAACGGGTCGGTCCGTCGCAGCGGACAGGTACTCCGATTCGCGTGTCGGACACCGAATTCGATAGATGGACTTCAGCAACTCTAGACAGGACAACCGATGATCGAAACAGAACGCCTGCTGCTGCGCCCCTGGCGCGATGAGGACGTGGCGCCATTCGTGGCGATGAACGAGGTGCCGGCCGTGATCGAGCACTTGCCGGGACCCGTGACTGCCGCACAGGCGCGGGCGTTTTTCGATGCACAGAACGCGCTGGTGGACCGGACCGGCACGGCCTTCCTAGCAATGAGCTTGAAGGCGACGGACGAGCTGATCGGCTTTGTCGGTGTACGTTACCAGGATTTCGACACGCCGTTCGCGCCCTGCCATGAAATCGGCTGGCGGCTGGCCTTGCCGCATTGGGGCAGGGGGCTGGCGCTGGAGGGGGCGGTGGCGGCCTTGCGGCACGGCTTCGACACCTTGGGGCTGGATGAAATCGTCGCCATCACGGTGCCGGCCAATGTGCGGTCGCGCCGGCTGATGACGCGCCTGGGCATGGTGCACGACGTGAATGGCGACTTCGATCACCCGGCACTGCCGCGTGAGCATCGGCTGGCGCGGCATGTGTTGTACCGGATCGGCAAGGATGCCGTGATTCCGGCCGCCTTGCCGCCAGCGGCGGGGTAGCTGCGGTCAGCGGGACTGATCGTCCTGCTTGTTGCGGTAGGTGTCGCGCTGGTCGGCGGCCGTGCTGCCGGCGCCCGTCGCGCTGCCACGCTGGTTTTCCTGTTTGGCCTGATTGGACTGACTGGACTGATTCCCGCTGTCCCCGCTCTGGCGGTTCGCGCCGCCACGGGCAGCGTTGCCCAGGTCGCTCATTCCCGTCTGCAGCTCGCCCGTGCGTTCGCCGCTGGCGAAGCCCAGGTCATTCTGCTCCGCTTCCGAACCGCCGGCCAGCAGGTCGTCGGTTCGGCCGCCCGACTGCATGCCGCCTACGGAGCCGGTGGCCTGGTTTGGCGAATCGTAGCTCTCGTTGGTACCCGTACTACCGGTGGCGCCCGTGCCCATGCTGCCGGCGCTGGTGCTGCCGTCCTTGGTTTGTTGGCTCCAGTCGCGGCCTTTTGGCTTGTTGTCCGTTTGCATGATGGTCTCCCTTTCGTTGATGTAGGAGCCATCGTAGGCCTCGGGCCCCGGTCACGGAATAGGTGTGCGGGAAGACGTGTTGTAGGACGATGCCCGATCGATGATGCTGGAAAACAAAACAGCGGGCCGAAGCCCGCTGTTATGGAATGCCGTACGTAAATCAGCGCTGCAGTTTGCGGCGCTGCGTGTAGCCGATTGCCGCCAGGCCGAGGGCCAGCATCAGGTAGGTGGACGGTTCAGGGACGGCGCTGACGGTAACCAGGCCCGGACCGCTGATCGTCACACTGAACGCGCCGGCGTCGCCGTTGTAGAAGGAGGTCGTAACCAGGACGTAGGAAATGCCGGCGTCCAGTGGGCCAGCAAAGCCGGAGGTCCACGGCGCGACCAGGTCGTCGCTGCCGCCCAGGGCGTTGGTCAGCGGGTCGGCCGGGTTAAAGGAATTCTCATAGATATAGAGCACGCCGTCGTACTGGTCGGTCGTTTGCAGGAAGCTGTACTCGCCGCTCGTATCGACGGTGAAGGTGAAGGTGCTGTAGTTGACGTCCGTGCCGATGCCTGACACGTCGCTCAAATCTTCGAGGGGACGGTTATACGTCGGGCCGCCCGTGGTGTCGCCGGTGTACGTGTAGATGCTTGCCTGGGCGGACTGCGTGAGGCCAGCAAACAGGGTGCCGATGACGAGTGCCGCGCGGAAGAAATTAGCAAGTTTCATGGTTGCTCTCTTAGGGAAGTGGAGGGGCGACTGTCGGGAAAACCCGACAGTAACCGTCAGTATTGCATGAAATAATAGTAATTTTTCCGGCCTAACATGGATTTTTCGCCAACTGTTGTATTCGCGTAAAGGTGTGTGTGGATAGGTCCGTATGCAAAGGTCAGCGACCGGTGGTGGGAATGGTAGCTTGCGGGCGTCCGAGCCTGCTACCGCTGGCGCGAAATCGCGGGGCGATTTTGTGAATGGGCGAATCTTAGAGCCCCGCGCTGGCAGGCGCGGGTCGCTTTTGCGGCGCGCCCCATGCAGCGTGAAACCCGCGATAGCCCTGGGGGGGGCGCTGGCAGGCGGCGCCCGCTTCGCGCGCGGACTGCATGCGGTTCGAATTCCGCGCTCCGCCATCCGTCGAAGATGGACGCGGAATCGATTCCGTAGTCGGAACCGTAGAACAAATAAAAAGGGCCCCAAGCGAAGCTTGGAGCCCTTTTATTTGTTTGGTGGTGGAGACGGCGGGAATCTGCAATCTCCACTCTCTACATCCGTAAGGCATTGATTTATCAAACGCTGCTACAGCGGTCAGGTTCGACGGTGCATCCCCCTTGGGGTGCTAGTCTGGGATCATATCACTGGCCAGCAACAGCCGCGAACTTAACATGCGTGAGCAGAGGGGGTACTGTACGCCTATAGCGAACGCGCAGTGCGGTCGGGATTCCCCTATTTATCGTTGTCTAACAATGGACAAGTGACCGAAAAGCAACAACTGCAAGCTTTGTTTGTTTCGCTGTTTCACAAGAGATACAATCTAACCATTGCAAGAAATTTTAATGTTCGCAGAAAGGTGCCAATTCGGTCCATTGGCATCTTATATGTAAGAAATAAAAATGGTGACTAAATCTCGATTCACTACGATTTTTCAGCTTTTCTTATTGATGTCGAGTCAGATAAATAGAGTAAGGGAATACATGTTTCGATTTATTGCCGTAGTTTTTGCGTTTTTTTATATCTCGGGCTGTTCTGGGCCTAAAAATATGGAGGCGGCTTCAAGATGGAGTGTCTCTCCTTATGTAGCGCCAATCTCGCTACCGTCAAACTGCGGAAAAGTGGAAGAGCACTATACTAAAGATAACGAATATGTGCCAGCCTCATACCAATGCATAGGTTCAGACCCTATCCCTGGTGTGGCAAGCGAAATGTGCACAAGTATTAATTCATATTATCGACGCGATGGTATTTATGTCCGGCCGCACCAGAGGTGCTATTTATCTGCCTTCCACGAGGTTGATAATAATAAAAATTTAAGTGCCGCGCCGGAGGGAAAATCAGCCTCTAGTAGAGCGTCCCCTGGTTCTGCCTGTGTAACAGGTACATGCGGACCGGTCAATGTCAAAGGATACTATCGTAAAGATGGAACCTATGTGAGACCCCATACGCGGAGTAGCCGTAGGTAATATCGTTGAAATGTTTATTAAGAATGACCTATGAATTATGTGCTAACTCGGCAGTGCTTGCGTCTCCAGGGGTAATAGAAATTGATAAGGAAACTTTTGATTCCGTTATTCATGCTAGAAGAGTGATCTCCGATACAGTTTCAATTGAGCAAAAACTTGATTTCGTGTTGAGTAACATGCTTGAGCTTGAAATGGCCATGGTCCAAATCACTACGGAGCAAATGCTGTACGATTACGATGAACGCAACTGGTTCGATGAGAGCCGAGACTTGCTTAATCGGAAGATCATGAACTTGCTAAGTGCGGGGCGTTCATATATCGATGCTTTACCACACCATATTAATGGAATTTTTTCGAGAGATCACCAGAAAACGCTAGACGCCAGGAAAATTCTTAGCGAGCAATATGACTCTAGGTTAGGTTATCGCGCGATGGAGGCGCTACGGAATTACGTCCAGCATCAAGGCTTACCCGTACATGGCGCAACGCATGGGCGAGGTCGGTCAGGAGTGCTCGGTTCAACTCAGCAGCAATATACACTTGACATATGGCTGAAGCCGGATGAGCTTTGCGGCACTGGTTTCAAAGCAAAAGTACTCGCCGAATTAAAGATAGTAGGTAACCGTATTGATCTTAAATACCTCATTCGCGACTATGTAGAGGGTCTTGCAGTTGCCAACGAGAAAATTCGCTACCTTGTGAAAGAAGAGGTGGGAAATGCACAGATTGTCATTGAAGCGCTCTTAAAAAGGTACATAGAAGAGTGTCCAGGGAAATATTCAGATATAGCAGTTATCGTAGCAAGAACTGAAGGTGCGGTGCAAGTAGAATCGCACGGTGTATTGTTAGATCCTTTTAAATATTGGGCACGCCTTTTGAGGAAAAATAGAGGGTACACAAACCTCAGGCGGCGATTTGTTACAACAGCAGCGACCGACAAAGCGTTTACGTTATCTGGGTCAATAGGTTAATCGGCAAGCCAGCTTGAATGGCTTAAATATAGTTTATCCACGGGTTTTAATTTAACAGTACCAAGGGAAAGTAGCAAAATTTGGCGGCCTTGCGTGAAGGGGAAGCTATCGCCGTTCTATTGCACGCACCTACTGATGTCCAGACTGTTCCGGGGTGGAAAAAATACTCTTCTATAAGGTTTGGCCAGCGAGAGGTCCGAATGATGAACGGTAGCCCATCGCGCGAAGCCTTATATCTGTGAATCCTTATGGAAAGTTTCGATTCCTGTGATTATTTCCCCGATGTCATGATTAGGCGCTTAGATGGCCGCGTAATCCCAGGGAGTCGGAGGCAGTTAGCGCTGGCCCCGGTACTGCGATTCGCAGGCTGTCCGTGCTGGCCATGCTGGTGCCGACCAATAAAAATGGCCCCAAGCGAAGCTTGGAGCCCTTTATTTGCCCGGTGGTGAGGATGCTGAGTAGCAGGCGACCTAGCCTGCTACCGCTGGCGCGAAATCGCGGGGCGATTTCGTGAATGGGCGAATCGGAGAGTCTCGCGCTGGCAGGCGCGAGCCGCTTTGGCGGCGCGCCGCATGCGGCGTGAAACCCCGCCAAAGCCCCGCGCCCGTGCCGGACGCGGAATCGATTCCGTAGTCGGAACCAAAGAACAAAAGCAAAAGGCCCCGAGCGAGCTCGGGGCCTTTTGCTTTTGTTCGGTGGTGGAGACGGCGGGAATCGAACCCGCGTCCGCAAGCACTCCGCAGACAGTTCTACATACTTAGCACTGCCATTTAATTTAACCTGTACAACGCGGACGTGCACGCTGTGTACAGGCGATTCACCTTAGATTTAGCGCCTATTGAAGTGACCCCTCCAGGCGCGAGTCCCTGTAAATGACTCCACAGCTTTTAACGGCCCACCCCAGGGACGAGGTGTTGTGGAGCTAACAGCAATTAAGCTGCCAGTGCGTACGAGTTATCGTTTGCAGTTAAGTTTTTTCTGGGTGTATTTACGAGGTAACCAGCCCTCGGTATGCCCTGCGCTGCTTTGCAACCCACGTCGAAACCAGGTCGTCCCCACAGAATCTGTATTGTACTCCAAAGCCGCGCGCGCGCACAGGGTTTAAGCACGGGTTAAGTATTTCGTCAATCCTTGAGCTCGGCCAAGGGCCGGTTTTTCGGGTCCACCGGCTGCAGCTGCATGCCATTGACGTCGAAGGTGCACTCGAACAGGTGGCGGCGCGATGTGCTTGCGTGGTCCGAGCCCAGGTCGTAGAAGTGGTCGGCGCCCTTGAAGCCCAGGTCGATCGTCATCTTCTCGACCAGGTAGGTGCGCTGCAGTTCGTGCAGGTGTTCGCGGCGCGTGCTTTGTTCGGCATTGCTGCGGCCCTGCGGTGCCGGCCCTTCGAAGTAGCGGATCAGCGCGCCTTCCAGCAGGTCCGCCTGGGTGCGCACGGACGCTTCTTCCGACAGGTCCGTGGCCGTCGTTTCCACCTTCACGTCCAGGCGCTGCACCAGCAGGAACATGTCGTTTTCCGCTTCGTGCTGTTCGCAGATGCGGTTCACGGGGGTGGACAGGCCCTTGGCCAGCTTGCCCGACGGGTCGCGGGTCTGGCCCACGTACAGCACCTTGCCGGGGAAGGCCAGGCCCGTGTCGTAGCGTTGCAGCAGGTCGTGGATGCTGAAGGTTTCCATCAGCGCGCCCCAGTTCAGCAGCAGGTACCTGTCCTGCAGCTGCACGGTGGGCTTCTTGAAGGTGGCCTCGAACGGCACTTCCAGCTCGATGGCGATGGTGCTCTTGCGGGCATCCAGGCCGATGAGGATGGGAATGGTCAGCTTCAGGGAGAAAAAGCTCCAGCTGATGTTGCGGCTCGGGTCGATGCGCACGCGCGGGCGCGCGACCAGGTAGTACAGCAGGCGCTTTTCCATCGTGCCGTCCAGCGCGAACTGCATGCGGCGCAGGTAGCGCCCGACGGGGTCGCGGAAGTCCGGCAGGGGGTTGCCGTCCACCAGCAGGTCGTACCAGTAGAACTTGCTCTCGGCAACGGTGGCCGTCCAGACCTGTGGCGCGGTGGCGTGCGGTGTGAGGGACAGCTCGGTCGTTTCTTCACCAGGCATTCCTGTCTCCCTCGGAAAAGTTGCTAGTTAGTTATTTTAATTGCCATCTATGTTAAACGTTTTTGTTTAGAGTGTGCAATCGCAAATCCCCGGCAGTGCCCCGATGCAACGGTTTAGGCGGCCAGTGCCGCGCCCCGCAGGCTGTCGCGGATCAGGTCCAGCAGGGCCTGTGGCGAAGCCAGCAGGTGGTCGGCGCCCCAGGTGGCCGGTTCGATATCGCCGCAATAGCCCCAGCCGCAGGCGATCGTGCGCATGCCCACGGCGCGGCCCGCCTCGATGTCGCGCAGGTCGTCGCCGGCATACCAGCATTCCTCCGGTGCCAGGCCCAGCCGGCGCGCCGCTTCCAGCATCGGGGCCGGGTGCGGTTTCGGGTGGGGCGTGGTGTCGCCGGAAATGATGCAGGCGGCATGGTCCAGGCCGATCAACGGCATCAGCGGGTGCGTGAAGCGGGCCGGCTTGTTCGTGACGATGCCCCAGGCCAGGCCGGCGGCGGTAATGCCTTCCAGCAGTTCCGGTACGCCGTCGAACAGGGTGCTGTGCACCATGATGGCAGCCTGGTAATTGTCGAAAAAGCCCAGCCGCAGTTCCTCGAAGCCTTCGTCCTGGGGACGCAGGCCGAAGGCGGCGCCGATCATGCCGCGTGCGCCGGCCGAGGCGGTGGGGCGCAGCAGTTCGTACGGGGTCGGCGCCAGCCCCCGCTCGGTGCGCAGCAGGTTGACGGCCGCAGCCAGGTCGGGGGCCGTGTCGGCCAGGGTGCCGTCGAGGTCGAACAGGATGGCGCGCGGGGCAGTGGCAAAGCTCATTGTGATCACAGAAAGAGAAGAGGCGGCCGAGGCCGCCTGTTGGGCTGCAAGGGTCCCGCTTATTCCGGGCGCGTGCACGCCACCAGGTAATTCACGCTGGTGTCGTTGTTCAGGGAATAGAACTTGGTCAGGGGGTTATAACCGAGCCCTTTCAGGCTGTCCAGTTGCAGGCCGGCGCTGCGCACATATTGCGACAGTTCGGCCGGCGTGATGAACTTGTCGTAGTCGTGGGTGCCGCGCGGCAGCATCCGCAGCACGTATTCGGCGCCGATGACGGCGAACAGGTAGGACTTCGGATTGCGGTTCAAGGTCGAGAAGAACACGTGGCCGCCCGGCTTGACGAGGGTGGCGGCGGCACGGACGATGGCGCCCGGGTCCGGTACGTGCTCGAGCATTTCCATGCACGTCACCACGTCGAACTGGCCCGCTTCCTCGGCCGCCATGTCTTCGGCGGCGATCAGCTTGTAGCGCACCGGCACGCCGGACTCCAGGCTGTGCAGGTCGGCCACGCGCAGGGCCTTCTTCGACAGGTCGATGCCCGTGACCGTGGCCCCCTTGCGCGCCATCGATTCGGACAGGATGCCGCCGCCGCAACCGATATCGATGACGTTCTTGCCCGCCAGGGGCACGCGCGCATTGATCCATTCCAGGCGCAGCGGATTGATATCGTGCAGGGGACGGAACTCGGACGTCGGGTCCCACCAGCGGTGGGCCAGCTCGCTGAATTTTTGCAGTTCGAGGGGGTCGGCATTGGCGTTCATGATCGGCATCATAGCGGTAATTTGTCGCGTTCCAAAGCACGCTTGCACAAATTGAGGTGGTTGAAATGAAAAACCCCGCCACGGGGGCGGGGTCGTGTCGTACCCCCGTGGGGGCGGACGTCAATTACTTGCTGCGGGTACCGACGACTTCGATTTCCACGCGACGGTTCTTGGCGCGGCCTTCGGCGGTCTTGTTGTCGGCCACAGGCTGCTTCTCGCCCTTGCCTTCGGTGTACACGCGGTTCGATTCGAGGCCTTTGCTCAGCAGGTATGCCTTGACCGATTCAGCGCGGCGGATGGCCAGCTTGTCGTTGTAGGCATCGGAGCCGACGGAGTCGGTATGGCCGACAGCGATGACGACTTCCACGTTCATGCCGCCCAGCTTGCCATGCAGCTCGTCCAGGGCCTGCTTGCCTTCAGGCTTCAGCACGGCCTTGTCGAAGTCGAAGAATGCATCGGCGTTGTAGCTGACCTTTTCCGACGTCGGCACCGGTGCGGCCGGTACTGGCGTTGGGCTTGGCGTCGGGGCCGGCGTTACCGGTGCGGGCGGAGCCACGCACTTGCCGTTTTCCAGGCGCTCAGGCTCGACGCAGATCGGCAGGTCGCAACCTGGCACGGCATCGGCAGGCGTCCAGAAACCGGTGCGCCAGCACAGGCCGAACGGGTTACGGGCGATGACGCCGCGCTGGTCCTGTACATACGCGCTCTTTGGTTTCGGCGCAGCGATGTCCTGGGTCACGGGAGCGAAAGGCGGCGCGGTCGGCTTGTCCTGGGCCGCCACGGAGCCAGCCAGTACCGCCGACGCTGCAAAGAGGGATGCAATAATTTTTTTCATGTTTTTCTATCCTTTCGGGTGTGATATCAGCAGAACACACAGCAGTGCGTGTGTTGCGTGGTGCGAATACTACCACGCGGCTCACTCGCCCTACCATGGTGCAGCCGGCGTGCGGCCTGCCGATTGCGATTCAGCCAAGTTTGTATTTCCGCTCATTTTGCCATAGTCGCGCAAAACCGTCGGGCGCGATCCAACAGGACGCCGCCCCGTATTCGACCAAAATGTTGTTTCCATGCAACCAGTTTTGATGGTGCCCGGCGATATTAAACAGCAATTATGTCGCTGCCATTACATGTCCATTGCATGCCGAAATGTCCCGGCCGGTGCGCCAGTCTGCACCATAGTCGCACGCAGCGGCGCCACTTGGTGCGGGCGAATGTTGTCGCATCGGTCAAATGAGCCGACATGCATGGCAGCATGTTAAAATCGTGCGATTGTCTGCCTGCACCTGCAGCAGCCTGAGCGGCCTCCTGCCCTCGAACCAATGCCAGAGAACATCGACCCGCCAATGGATCAATTCGCAAAAGAAACAATCCCAATTTCCCTCGAAGAAGAGATGCGCAAGAGCTACCTCGATTACGCGATGAGCGTGATCGTGGGCCGCGCCTTGCCGGACGCCCGCGACGGCCTGAAGCCGGTGCACCGCCGCGTCCTGTACGGGATGCACGAACTGAACAACGTCTGGAACCGCCCCTACGTGAAATGCGCCCGCGTCGTCGGCGAGGTGATGGGTAAATACCACCCGCACGGCGACGCGTCGATCTACGACACGCTGGTGCGCATGGCGCAGGACTTCTCGCTGCGCTACATGCTGGTGGACGGCCAGGGCAACTTCGGCTCGATCGACGGCGACAACGCCGCCGCGATGCGTTACACGGAGTGCCGCCTGGACAAGATCGCCGGCGAGCTGCTGGCCGATATCGACAAGGAAACCGTCGACTTCGCGCCGAACTACGACGGCAAGGAAAAGGAACCCACCGTCCTGCCGACCAAGCTGCCGAACCTGTTGATCAACGGCTCGTCCGGTATCGCCGTCGGCATGGCGACGAATATCCCGCCGCACAACCTGTCGGAAGTGATCAACGGCGCGCTGCACGTGCTGAACAACCCGGACTGCACGATCGACGAGCTGATCGAACTGATTCCCGCACCGGACTTCCCCACGGGCGGCATCATCTACGGCGTCTCGGGCGTACGCGACGGTTACCGCACGGGCCGCGGCCGCGTCATCATGCGCGCCAAGACCCACTTCGAGGAATTCGGCAAGGAAGCCGGGCGCACGGCCATCATCGTCGACGAGCTGCCTTACCAGGTCAACAAGAAGTCGCTGCTGGAACGCATCGCCGAGAACGTGCGCGACAAGAAGCTGGAAGGCATTTCCGACATCCGCGACGAGTCCGATAAATCGGGCATGCGCGTCGTCATCGAACTGAAACGCGGTGAAGTGCCGGAAGTGGTGCTGAACAACCTGTACAAGCAGACCCAGTTGCAGGACACCTTCGGCATGAACATGGTCGCGCTGGTCGACGGCCAGCCCAAGCTGATGAACCTGAAGGCGCTGCTGGCGACGTTCCTGTCGCACCGCCGCGAAGTGGTCACGCGCCGCACCGTGTTCGAGCTGCGCAAGGCGCGCGAACGGGGCCACGTGCTGGAAGGCCTGGCTGTCGCGCTGGCCAATATCGACGACTTCATCGCCATCATCAAGGCGGCGCCGACGCCGCCGCTGGCCAAGTCCGAGCTGATGGCGCGCGCCTGGGATTCGTCGCTGGTGCGTGAAATGCTGGCCCGCACGGGCGACGAAGGGCAGGCCGGCATCGACGCCTTCCGCCCCGAGCACCTGCCGAAGCACTACGGCATGCAGCCCGACGGCCTGTACCGCCTGTCCGACGACCAGGCCCAGGAAATCCTGCAGATGCGCCTGCAGCGCCTGACCGGCCTGGAACAGGACAAGATCGTCAACGAGTACAAGGACGTGATGGCGCAGATCGCCGACCTGCTGGACATCCTGTCCAAGCCGTCGCGCGTGACGACCATCATCACCGACGAGATGAACGCCGCCAAGCTGGAATACGGCAGCAAGGACGAGCGCCGCTCCAGCATCGAGCACAATGCCACCGACCTGGAAACGGAAGACCTGATCACGCCGCAGGACATGGTCGTGACCCTGTCGCACCTGGGCTACATGAAGGCGCAGCCGATTTCCGAATACCGCGCGCAGAAGCGCGGCGGGCGCGGCAAGCAGGCCATGGCGACGAAGGACGAGGACTGGATCGACCAGCTCTTCATCGCCAATACGCACGACTACATCCTGTGCTTCTCGAACCGGGGCCGCATGTACTGGCTCAAGGTGTGGGAAGTGCCGCAGGGCTCGCGCAACTCGCGCGGCCGCCCGATCGTCAACATGTTCCCCCTGCAGGACAACGAGAAGATCACCGTGGTGCTGCCGCTGTCGGGCGAAAACCGCACCTTCCCGGAAGACCACTACGTCTTCATGTCGACCAGCCTGGGCACCGTGAAGAAGACGCCGCTGAAGGACTTCTCCAACCCCCGCAAGGCCGGCATCATCGCGGTCGACCTGGACGACGGCGACTTCCTGATCGGCGCGGCGCTGACCGACGGCAAGCACGATGTGATGCTGTTCTCCGACTCCGGCAAGGCGGTGCGCTTCGACGAGAACGACGTGCGCCCGATGGGCCGCACGGCACGCGGCGTGCGCGGCATGAACCTGGAAGAGGGCCAGAACGTCATCGCCCTGCTGGTGGCCGAGAACGAGCAGCAGTCCGTGCTGACGGCGACCGAGAACGGCTACGGCAAGCGTACTCCGATCACGGAGTACACCCGCCACGGCCGCGGCACCAAGGGCATGATCGCCATCCAGACCTCCGAGCGTAACGGCCGGGTGGTGGCGGCGACCCTGGTCGACGCCAGCGACGAGATCATGCTGATCACGACGGGCGGTGTCTTGATCCGCACCCGCGTCGCCGAGATCCGCGAGATGGGCCGCGCGACCCAGGGCGTGACCCTGATCGCGGTGGAAGACGGCACCAAGCTGTCCGGCCTGCAGCGCATCGTCGAGGCGGACGTGGACGAAGTCGAATTCGAGACGGAAGGTGGCGCGGCAGCGGCGGCGACGCCGGCGGCCGAACCGGATACGCCAGCCGACGAGAACGGCGACGACGCAGCCGAGTAATCCTGGCGGGCCCTGTTCGATGCATCGGACCGGGCCCGCGGTGTTTTTGCGGTTCCAATCCAACGGAAAACAGATAACCATATGAAGAAAATCGCAGCTGTCCTGTGCTTCGCTTTCAGTGTTGCCGGCGCGCCCGCGCTGGCCCAAACCGCCGCGGCGCCTGCAACTGCCGCGTCGCAAGCGGCCCCGGACCCGGCCGCCGCCCAGGCCGTGCGCGACCTGCTCGACTCGATGAACTACCGCAAGCTGGTGGGCGACGCGTTCAGCAGGATGGCGGAGCAGATGCCGCAGATGATGCGTTCCAGCGCCGAGGCCACCGTGCGCAAAACGCCCAACCTGAGCGAAGCCGAACGGGCCAAGCGCATGGCCGACATCGACAAGCGCCTGGCCAGTGTCGGCCCCGTGATGACGCAGCTGTTCAACGACCCGACCCTGGTCGAGGACATGGTCGCCGAGATCGTGCCCCTGTACGCGCGCCACTTCACGGCTGACGAAATGCGCCAGCTGGCCGCCTTCTACCGCACGCCGGTGGGCGCCAAGGCGCTGGAAAAGATGCCCCAACTGATGGGCGAGGGCATGAAGATCGGACAGAAAGTGGTCGAGCCCCGCGTGGCTCAACTGATGCTGGACCTGCAGGCCAAATGAGAAAAGGACTGTCGTGACAACGATCTACAACTTCTCCGCCGGACCGGCCGTGCTGCCGAAGGAAGTGCTGCGCCAGGCCGCCGCCGAAATGCTGGACTGGCACGGCAGCGGCATGTCCGTGATGGAGATGAGTCACCGCGGTCCCGAGTTCATCTCGATCTACCGCGAGGCCGAACGCGACCTGCGCGAGCTGATGAACGTGCCGGACAACTACCGCATCCTGTTCATGCAGGGCGGCGGCCTGTCGCAGAACGCCGTGATTCCGATGAACCTAGTGGGACGCAAGGCGCAACCGGCCACCATCGACTTCGTTCGCACCGGCTCCTGGTCCGGCAAGTCGATCAAGGAAGCGGCCCGCTACGCCAACGTCAACGTGGCCGCATCGGCCGAGGACTCCGGCTTCACGACGGTGCCGCCCCAGTCCGAATGGCGCCTGACACCAGACGCGGCCTACCTGCACCTGTGCACCAACGAGACCATCGACGGCGTCGAGATCGACTTCGTGCCGGACGCGCCGGCCGGCGTGCCCATCGTGGCGGACATGTCCTCGCACATCCTGTCGCGCCAGGTCGACGTGTCGAAATACGGCCTGATCTTCGGCGGCGCGCAGAAGAATATCGGCCCGGCCGGCGTCACCGTCGTCATCGTGCGCGAGGACCTGATCGGCCATGCACTGCCGTTCTGCCCGTCCGCCTTCGACTTCAGGAACGTCGCCGACAACGAATCGATGTACAACACGCCGCCCACCTACGGCATCTATATCGCCGGGCTGGTGTTCCGCTGGCTCAAGCAGCAGGGCGGCATCGCGGCGATGGAACGCAAGAATATCGAAAAAGCCCGGCTGCTGTACGCGGCCCTGGACGCCGACGACTTCTACCAGAACCGCGTCGCGCCAGCCTATCGTTCGCGCATGAACGTACCGTTCTACCTGCGCGACGAAAGCAAGAACGAAGCATTCCTGGCCGGCGCCAAAGCGCGCGGCCTGCTGCAGCTGAAGGGCCACAAGTCCGTCGGCGGCATGCGCGCATCCATCTACAATGCGATGCCGATCGAAGGCGTACAGGCGCTGGTCGATTACCTGAACGAATTCGCTGGGCGAGGCCGGGGTTTCTAGGAGCACCGCTCCTAGCCGGCCGAGCGGTGATGGCTTGCAAGCCATCACCTGGGAGAGGCTGATCATAGCCAGCTCGCGCTTTTTTCGAGCCCTGCCGGCGACTACGGCCACACTTCAGCACCAGATCAAAGCCAACCATGACAGACAAACTGAAACCCCTGCGCGAAAAGATCGATTCGATCGACGCGCAGATCCTCGCGCTATTGAACCAGCGCGCCCAGGTGGCCCAGGAAGTGGGCCACGTAAAGGCCGAGACCAACGCGCCCGTGTTCCGTCCCGAGCGCGAGGCCCAGGTGCTGCGCGGCGTGGCCGAACGCAACCCCGGCCCGCTCGGCAATGCCGAAGTGCAGACCATTTTCCGCGAGGTGATGTCGGCCTGCCGCGCGCTGGAAAAGCGCGTCACCGTGGCCTATCTTGGCCCGGTCGGCACCTTCAGCGAGCAGGCCGTGTACCAGCAGTTCGGCCGCGCCGTCGAAGGCCTGCCTTGCGCTTCCATTGACGAAGTGTTCCGCGCCACCGAGGCCGGCACCGCCGATTTCGGCGTGGTGCCGGTCGAGAACTCGTCCGAAGGGGCGATCAACCGCACGCTCGACCTGATGCTGCAGACGCCCCTGATCATCAGCGGCGAGGTGGCCATTGCCGTGCACCACAGCCTGATGAGCAAGACGGGTGCGATGGATGGCGTTACAGCCATCTGCGCCCACTCGCAGGCGCTGGCCCAGTGCCAGGTATGGCTGAACCAGCACTACCCGCACATCGAGCGGCGCGCCGTCGCGTCGAACGCCGAGGCGGCCCGCATGGCCAGCCTGGACCCGACGATTGCCGCCATCGCCAGCGAGATCGCCGGCATGCAGTACAGCCTGGGCGTCGTCAAGGGCCATATCCAGGACGACCCGCACAACCGCACCCGCTTCGCCATCGTCGGCAAGCTGCAGCCGGGGCCTTCCGGCAGCGACCACACGTCGCTGGTGCTGGCCGTGCCGAACAAGGCCGGCGCCGTCTACCAGCTGCTGGCGCCCCTGGCCAAGCATGGCGTGTCGATGACGCGCTTCGAGTCGCGCCCGGCACGGGTCGGCACGTGGGAGTACTATTTTTATGTCGATATCGAAGGCCACGTACAGAACCCGTCCGTGTCGCAGGCGTTGGACGAACTCAAGGGCAACGCCGCCTTCTTCAAAGTGCTGGGCTCCTACCCGACCAGCCTGACCTGAACTTAATATAAAGAGAGAATCCATGTCCAATCAATCCGGTCCTCTGCATTTCGGCCCAACCTACGTCCGCGCCATCGCTCCCTACCAGGCCGGCAAACCCATTTCCGAAGTGGCGCGCGAGTTCGGCCTCGAGGAAGACGCCATCGTCAAGCTGGCCTCGAACGAAAATCCGTTCGGCGTGCCCGAATCGGCCAAGGCGGCCATGGCCAAGGCCGCAGCCGAGCTGGGACGCTACCCGGACGCCAACGGCTTCGAATTGAAACAGGCGCTGGCGAAACGCTACGACGTGCCGATGGAATGGATCACCCTGGGCAACGGCTCGAACGACATCCTGGAAATCGCCGCCCACGCCTTCGTCGAGAAGGGCCAGGCCGTGGTGTACTCGCAGTATTCGTTCGCCGTCTACGCGCTGGCCACCCAGGGCATCGGCGCGCGCCATATCGTCGTGCCGGCGTCGAACTACGGCCATGACCTGGATGCCATGCTGGACGCCATCGACGAGGACACGCGCCTGGTCTTCATCGCCAACCCGAACAACCCGACCGGCACCTTCGTGCCCGGCGAGCAGATCGAAGCCTTCCTGAAGAAGGTGCCGGCCAACGTCGTCGTCGTGCTGGACGAGGCCTACAACGAATTCCTCAACGAGGAAGACCAGTACGAGTCGGCCGCCTGGGTGCGCGAGTATCCGAACCTGCTGGTGTCGCGCACCTTCTCGAAGGCCTATGGCCTGGCGGGCCTGCGCGTGGGCTTCGGCCTGGCCCAGCCGGCGCTGACGGACCTGATGAACCGCATCCGCCAGCCCTTCAACGTCAATTCCCTGGCGCAGGCGGCGGCAATCGCGGCCCTGAACGACAGCGAGTTCCTGGAGAAGAGTGCGCGCAACAACACGGCAGGCTATCGCCAGTTCGTCGAGGCCTTCGAGCAGATGGGCCTGGAGTACGTGCCGTCGCACGGCAATTTCGTGCTCGTCAAGATGGGCAAGGACCTGGCGGCGGGCGCCCGCGTCAACCTGGCGCTCTTGAAGCAGGGCGTCATCGTGCGCCCGGTCGGCAACTACGGCCTGCCCGAGTGGCTGCGCATTTCCATCGGCCTGCCGCAGGAGAACGCGGTATTGATCGCTGCCTTGCAAAAGGCGCTGGCGGAGAATCGTGCGGACTGACCCCATCATCATGGTCGATAACTTGGTCGTCGTCGGCGTCGGCCTGATCGGCGGCTCGTTCGCGCGCGCGCTGAAGAAGGCCGGCGCCGTGCGCCGTATCGTCGGCATCGAGCGCTCGCCAGCCTACGGCGAACGGGCGCTGGCGCTGGGCATTGTCGACGAAGTGGCCACGAGCTTTGACGCGGTGGCCGGCGCCGACCTGGTGCTGCTGGCCGCCCCCGTGGCGCAGACGCGGCGCATCCTGGCCGCGCTGGCGCCGCACCTGGGGCCGGGCACCGTCGTCACCGATGCCGGCAGCACCAAGGCCGATGTCGTCGCCGCCGCGCGCGCCGCCCTTGGCGGCAAGGTGGCGCAGTTCGTGCCAGGCCACCCCATCGCCGGGCGAGAGACCAACGGGCCCGATGCCGCCATCGACGACTTGTACATCGGCAAGAAGTTCGTGCTGACACCCCTGCCGGAAAACGGCGCGGCGCAAGTGGAGCGGGTCGCCGGCGCGTGGCGCGCCTGCGGCGCCGTGATCCACCGCCTGACCCCCGAAGAACACGACAAGGTCTTCGCCGCCGTCAGCCACCTGCCGCACCTGCTGGCCTACGCGCTGGTGGACGATATCGCCAACAAGGCCCATGCCGACCTGCTGTTCCAGTATGCCGCCAGCGGCTTCCGGGACTTCACCCGCATCGCCGGCAGCTCGCCCGAGATGTGGCGCGACATCAGCCTGGCCAACCAGGGCGCGCTGCTGGCCGAACTGGACGCCTACATGACCCAACTGGCCCACCTGCGCGCGCGCCTGGCCGCGGGCGACGGCGCCACCCTCGAAGCCGTGTACGGCAATGCGCAGCGCGCGCGCCGGCAGTGGATCGAGGCCATCGAGGCGGCCGAAGCGCCGCAACCGATTGACAACGCAGAATAGAAGATAGAAGAGAGAACACCATGGCCGAACCGATCACCCCCGCCGAGCATCCGCCCTTCATCGACCTGCAGCCCGTGATGCACGTGGAAGGCGTCGTGCGCCTGCCCGGCTCGAAAAGCATCTCCAACAGGATCCTGCTGCTGGCTGCGCTGGCCGAGGGCGAAACCAAGATCGTCGACCTGCTCGACTCGGACGACACGCAAGTGATGCTGGCCGCGCTGCGCTCGCTGGGCGTGGAGTGGACGGAAGAACCGCAGGAAGCCGTCAACGGCACGGCGCGCACGATCCACCGCGTGCAGGGCGCCAACGGCAGCTTCCCGAACCGCCAGGCCGACCTCTTCATGGGCAATGCCGGCACGGCGATCCGCCCGCTGACGGCGGCGCTGGCCGTCATCGGCGGCGACTACACGGTGCACGGCGTGCCACGCATGCACGAGCGCCCCATCGGCGACCTGGTCGACGCATTGAACGCCGTCGGCGCGGCCATCGAGTACACGGGTAATCCCGGCTTCCCGCCGCTGCACATCCGCACCGGTGCCTTCGACACCCGCAAGCTGTCCGTGCGCGGCAACGTGTCGAGCCAGTTCCTCACCGCCTTGCTGATGGTGGCACCGCTGATGGCCCACAGCCATGCCGTCACCATCGAAGTCGAGGGCGAGCTCATTTCGAAGCCATACATCCAGATCACCCTGAACCTGATGCGCCGCTTCGGCGTCACCGTGGAGCAGGACGAGTGGGCCTCGTTCACCATCGCCTCCGGCCAGCGCTACCAGAGCCCGGGCAATATCCACGTCGAAGGCGATGCCTCGTCGGCCTCCTACTTCATGGCGGCCGGCGCGATTGCCGGCGGCCCGGTGCGGGTCGAAGGCGTGGGCCGCGATTCGATCCAGGGCGACGTGCGCTTCGTACACGCGCTGGAACTGATGGGCGCACACATCACGATGGGCGACAACTGGATCGAGGCCAAGTCGAAAGGCCCGCTGAAGGCCATCGATGCGGACTTTAACCACATCCCCGACGCGGCCATGACGATCGCCATTGCCGCCCTGTACGCGGACGGCACAAGCACCCTGCGCAATATCGCCAGCTGGCGCGTCAAGGAAACCGACCGCATCGCCGCCATGGCCACCGAGCTGCGCAAGCTGGGCGCCACGGTGGAGGAGGGCGCCGACTACCTGAAGGTGACGCCGCCGAAGGTGCTGTCGGCCGCCACCATCGACACCTACGACGACCACCGCATGGCCATGTGCTTCTCGCTCGCGTCGCTCGATGGCGCCGCCCGCAGCGGCGCGCAGGTGCGCATCAACGACCCGAAGTGCGTCGCCAAGACCTTCCCCGACTACTTCACCGCCTTCGCCGGCATCGCCCACGACGCCAAATATTAATTGCCTAAAAAATGGGGACAGACCCCATTTTTCGGGAAACATTGCTCAGAAAATGGGGTCTGTCCCCATTTTTGAAGCAACTATTCGATAGCCCGGCGGAGTAAAATCCGCCAATGCCTACATCGAATATTCCCGTCATCACGATCGACGGTCCCACTGCCTCGGGCAAGGGGACTGTTGCCCATAAAGTGGCCGACAAGCTCGGTTTTCACCTGCTCGATTCCGGTGCCCTGTATCGGCTCACCGCCTTGCAGGCGCTGCGCCGCGAAACGCCGTTGAACGACGAGCATGCGCTGGCCAAACTGGCCGAACACCTGCACATCGGCTTCACGGGCGAAGCCATCTTCCTGGCCAACGAGAACGTCACGGACGCCATCCGCGCCGAAGAAGTGGGCAATACGGCGTCGAAGATTGCCGCCCTGCCGGCCGTGCGCCAGGCCCTGTTCGCCCTGCAACTGGGCTTTCGCAAGGCGCCCGGCCTGGTGGCGGACGGCCGCGACATGGGCACGGTGATCTTTCCCAACGCCCAATTAAAGGTGTTCCTGACTGCAAGTGTCGAGGCGCGCGCGGATCGCCGCTACAAGCAATTGATCGGCAAGGGAATTTCTGCTAACATGGACGACCTCCTGATGGATTTGAAAGCGCGCGACGACCGTGATACTCAGCGGGCCATAGCGCCTCTCGTCCCTGCAGAGGGGGCGCATGTGCTCGATACCTCGGCCATGACGGTCGATGCGGCCGTCGAGCAGGTCCTGCACTGGTATGCGGCCGTCGGGAAGTAAGTGTGGTGCCGTGCGCGTGCTCTGTCCGCCGCGGCGTTGTATGGGGAGGTCTGGCTGGCGTCGTTTGGGCCTCCTTTAACCTCTAACCCAGCTGAAGTCGCCTATTGCGAGCCTTGCTGGATAACCTGGAAGTAATATGTCTAATATGGAAAGTTTCGCAGCCCTCTTCGAAGAGTCCCTGTCCCGTCAGGACATGCGCTCCGGCGAAGTGATCTCCGCTGAAGTCGTGCGTCTGGATCACAATTTCGTGATCGTCAACGCCGGCCTGAAATCGGAAGCTTTCATCCCTGTTGAAGAATTCAAGAATGACCAGGGCGAACTGGAAGTCAAAGTTGGTGACTTCGTTTCCGTGGCCATCGAATCGCTGGAAAATGGTTTCGGCGATACCATCCTGTCGCGCGACAAAGCCAAGCGTCTGGCTTCGTGGCTGGCACTGGAAAAAGCAATGGAATCGGGCGAGATCGTCACCGGTACCGTCAATGGCAAAGTCAAGGGCGGCCTGACCGTTCTGACCAACGGCATCCGCGCGTTCCTGCCGGGCTCGCTGGTCGACACCCGTCCAGTCAAGGACACCACCCCATTCGAAGGCAAGACCCTCGAATTCAAGGTTATCAAGCTGGACCGCAAGCGTAACAACGTCGTTCTGTCCCGCCGCGCCGTCATCGAAGCATCGATGGGCGAAGAGCGTCAGAAA
Source organism: Pseudoduganella buxea (assembly GCF_009720835.1). Taxonomy (GTDB): domain Bacteria; phylum Pseudomonadota; class Gammaproteobacteria; order Burkholderiales; family Burkholderiaceae_D; genus Rugamonas; species Rugamonas buxea. The sequence goes on along the minus strand of NZ_WNKZ01000038.1, from coordinate 20,483 downwards.
CTGATGGAAACGCTGAAAGAAGGCACGGTCGTGACCGGCGTCGTCAAGAACATCACCGACTACGGCGCGTTCGTGGATCTGGGCGGTATCGACGGCCTGCTGCACATCACCGACCTGGCATGGCGTCGCGTGCGTCACCCGTCGGAAGTGCTGACGGTTGGCCAGGAAATCACCGCCAAGGTCCTGAAGTACGATCAGGAAAAGAACCGCGTTTCGCTGGGCGTGAAGCAGCTGGGCGACGATCCATGGACCGGTCTGTCCCGTCGTTACCCACAAGGCACCCGCCTGTTCGGTAAAGTGACGAACCTGACCGACTACGGCGCGTTCGTTGAAGTCGAGCAAGGTATCGAAGGCCTGGTCCACGTGTCGGAAATGGACTGGACCAACAAGAACGTGGCACCGAACAAAGTTGTCCAGCTGGGCGACGAAGTCGAAGTCATGGTCCTGGAAATCGACGAAGAGCGTCGTCGTATCTCGCTGGGCATGAAGCAGTGCAAGGCCAACCCTTGGGACGACTTCGGTGTCACCCATAAGAAGGGCGACAAAGTCCGTGGCGCGATCAAGTCGATCACCGATTTCGGCGTGTTCATCGGCCTGGCCGGCAACATCGACGGCCTGGTGCACCTGTCCGACCTGTCCTGGACCGAAGCTGGCGAAGAAGCCGTGCGCAAGTTCAAGAAGGGCGACGAGCTGGAAGCCATCGTTCTGGCCATCGACGTCGAGCGCGAGCGCGTCTCCCTGGGCGTGAAGCAGCTGGAAGGCGACCCGTTCAACAACTTCGCAGCCATGAACGACAAGGGCTCGCTGGTGACCGGTACCGTCAAGTCGGTTGAGCCGAAAGGCGCCGTCATCGCCCTGTCCGAAGAAGTCGAAGGCTACCTGCGCGCTTCCGAAATCTCCCGCGACCGCGTGGAAGATGCCGGTACGCACCTGAAGGTCGGCGATTCCGTCGAAGCCCTGGTCATCAACATCGACCGCAAGGCTCGCAGCATCCAGCTGTCGATCAAGGCCAAGGACAACGCCGAGACCGCCGAGCAGATGCAGAAGATGGCATCGGACAGCAGCGCCGCTTCGGGCACCACCAGCCTGGGCGCACTGCTGAAGGCCAAGTTCGATAACAAGAACTAATACTTCATACAGCAGATGACCAAGTCCGAACTGATCAACCGGCTGGCTGAGCGTTATTCTCAGCTGGTGGCCAAGGATGCGGAATATGCCGTGAAGACCATTCTCGATGCAATGACCGGCGCCCTGGCGAGCGGCCAGCGCATCGAGATCCGGGGCTTCGGCAGCTTCGCGCTGAACAGCAGGCCGCCACGCATCGGACGCAATCCGAAGTCCGGCGACAAGGTGATGGTGCCCGAAAAGCGGGTGCCCCACTTCAAGCCGGGCAAGCAGCTGCGCGAACGGGTCGATGCGATGGTCGGGCAACCGATCATCGAGGACTGAACGTCTGCGACAATGGAAGTCGGAAGGGGCGGGCGCGAGCCTGCCCCTTTTTTCTTTGTTTTTTCTGTTTCAGGCACGGTATGATCGGCTTTTGAGAAGCACGGGAAGCTAGACGATGAAAATAATCTCCACCGTAGTTGGCGTAATACTGTTTATCCTGTTCTTTGGCTTTGCCCTGAAAAACACGCAGGAAGTCGACCTGCACCTGTTCCTCAATTACGAATTGCGCGGCCCCCTGGTGCTGATGCTGCTGGCCTTCTTCGTGGCCGGCGCCGCCCTCGGCGTGCTCGCCCTGACGCCCACCGTGTTCCGCCACCGGCGTGAAACCAACCGGCAAAAGACGACGATCCAGACTTTGCAGACGTCCGCGCTGCAGGTCAACCGCGCGCCCGACAGCGTCAACGCGCAGCAGTGACGGCGATGCCTCATTCGCGGCACCGCCGCTGCCCCCGTCGCGCCTCATCACATAACAACAAAAGCACACATGGAATTTGAACTCTGGTGGTTACTGGGAATCCCGGCGTTTTTCGGCCTGGGATGGATTGCCGCGCGGGTCGATATTCGCCAGCTGCTGTCGGAATCGCGCACCCTGCCGCGCGGTTACTTCAAGGGCCTGAATCACCTGCTGAACGACCAGCCGGACAAGGCCATCGATTCGTTTATCGACATCGTCAAGAAAGATCCTGAAGCGGCCGAGATGCACTTCGCCCTGGGCAACCTGTTCCGCCGCCGCGGCGAGACGGAACGGGCCATCCGCGTGCACCAGAATCTGCTGTCGCGGCCCGACCTGCCGTCCGACGAGCGGGCCCACGCCGAATATGAACTGGGCCAGGATTACCTGAAGGCGGGCCTGCTGGACCGCGCCGAGGAGACCTACAAGCGGCTGCTGGACACGTCGTATGCCGTGCCGGCCCGCCGCGCGCTGCTGGAGATCTTCCAGCGCGAGAAGGAATGGCAGCGCGCCATCGAGGCGGCGCTGGCCCTGCAGGAAGCCGGTGCCGGTTCGCGCCAGAAGGAGATTGCCCAGTTCTACTGCGAACTGGCGCAGGACGCGCTGGTGCACATGCACCCGGACGACGCCTCGCCGCTGCTGGACCAGGCCCTGAAGGCCGACCGCACCAGCGTGCGCGCCACCATCCTGTGCGGCGACATGCACCTGGCCAAGGGCGACGTCGAAGGCGCGCTGGCCATGTGGCGCAGGGTCGAGCAGCAAAGCGTGCCGCACGTGGCCCTGGTGGCGCAGCGCCTGATGGACGGCTACCGCAAGGTGGGCCGGCCGGAGGAGGGCGCCAGCCTGCTGAAATCCTACCTTCAGCAGGCGTCGTCGATCGACCTGCTGGAAGTGGTGTTCAAGGCCGTGCTGGAGATGGAAGGCGTGGAGGCGGCCAAGCAGCTGGTGGGCGACGAATTGCGCCGCACGCCGACCCTGCTGGGCCTCGACAAATTCCTCGAGGCGCGCATGCTCGATGCCCCGCCAGCCGTGCTGGGCGAGCTGTCCCTGGTGAAGAACCTGGTGCACGGCTACACCCAGAAGCTGGCGCGCTACCAGTGCAGCCACTGCGGCTTCAAGGCGCGCCAGTTCTACTGGCATTGCCCCGGCTGCAGCCGCTGGGAGACCTACCCGCCACGCCGCACCGAAGAACTGAATGTGATGAACTGAGCCGGCGCCCACCCGGCATCGATTACCGAAAGACCCGATCTTGAGCCTCGCCACTACAACGCAAACCATTCCCGCCCTGGACAAGGTCCGCATCCTCGTCGTCGGCGACGTCATGCTGGACCGCTACTGGTTCGGCGACGTCAGCCGCATTTCGCCGGAAGCGCCCGTGCCGATCGTGCGCGTCGAACGGCGTGAGGCGCGCCTGGGTGGCGCCGCCAACGTGGCCCGCAATGCCGCCGCGCTGGGCGCCCACGCGGGCCTCCTGGGCGTGGTCGGTGCCGACGAAGCGGGCACCGAAGTGGAACAGCTGCTGCACGCCGGCGGCATCCACAGCTTCCTGAAACGCGACGAAGCCATTTCCACCATCATCAAGCTGCGCGTCATCGGCCGCCAGCAGCAGATGCTGCGCATCGACTTCGAGGAACCGCCCAGCGACGTGGTGCTGCGTAACAAGCTGCTGCAATACCGCGCCCTGCTGCCGGACTACGACGTCATCGTGCTGTCGGACTACGCCAAGGGCAGCCTGGTCAGCGTCAGCGAGATGATCATGGCCGCCCGCGCGGAGAACAAGATCGTCATGGTCGACCCGAAGGGCGACGACTTCACCCGCTACACGGGCGCCACGGTGCTGACACCCAACAAGGGCGAGCTGAAACGCATCGTCGGCAGCTGGAACAGCGAAGAACAGCTGACGACGAAGGCGCAGAACCTGCGCGAGTCGCTGCTGCTGTCGGCCCTGCTGCTGACCCGCTCCGAAGAAGGCATGACCCTGTACACGGCGAACGAGCGCTTCCACTTCCCGGCCGCCGCGCGCGAAGTGTTCGACGTTTCCGGTGCCGGCGACACGGTCATTGCCACGATGGCGGCCATGCTGGGCGCCGGCGCCAGCTGGCCCGACGCCGTGGGCATGGCCAACCGCGCGGGCGGCATCGTCGTCGGCAAGCTGGGCACGGCCACCGTCACGCGCGAGGAACTGTTCGGCGCCTGACGGGGCGCAAGGTCTTGCAGCCGGCGGTGACTTCGTGTCAACCTCGGCTGTAACGCCGCGTTACTGGAAGTCAGGGCGCAGGCCGGGCCTTGCTCGATTCCCGTACCAACTCACTTCCGGAGGACGACATGTTGAAGAAAATGTTGCTGGCGATTGCCGCAATGGTGGCCACGATGGGCATGGCATTTGCCCAGGTCGACGTGAACAAGGCCGACCAGGCAGCCCTCGATTCCGTCAAGGGCATCGGCCCGGCCAAGTCGAAGGTTATCCTGGAAGAGCGCGCCAAGGGTGAGTTCAAGGACTGGGCCGACTTCCAGAAGCGCGTCAAGGGCATCGGCGACAAGAACGCGGCAAAGCTGTCCCAGGCCGGCCTGCAGGTGAACGGCAAGTCCCTCGATGGTGCCGCCGCCAAGCCGGCCGACACGGCCAAGGTGGCCGAGGCGAAGAAGGACCCCGTCAAGAAGTAAGCATCACTGCAGCGTCATCCGAGCCCGGCCATGCCGGGCTTTTTTGTTGGCGCATGCCTGTGGCGCCCACCATACAACACCGGCCCGGCTGAGCAATATCAAGAAATTGTTGTCAGTAAATCTTTATTTCCTGCAATGAATAATGATATCCTGTGGGAATCGTCAACCAGGAGACCGTTCATGACCCACCTCATCCGCAAGCTGGCCGCTGTCGCCGTCCTTGTCGCCTCGGCCGCCACGCAGGCCAGTACCGTCGGCATCGGGCAGAGTGCCTGGTACTCCCCCGTGCTGGCCAATACCCTGACGGCGCAAGGCAATACGGTGTCCGCGGTGAACTGGTACAACGACAACGTACTGGCCGGCTACGACGTCTTCATCCAGGACGGCAACGGCTACTTCGACGCCGACGCGCTGGATCGCTTCGTCTTCGGTGGCGGTACGCTGATCGCGCTGCCGTGGAGCTTCACGCAGCGGGCCTACAGCGCCAACACCAGCGTCTTCGGCAGCCGCGCCGGCGTCGCCGTCTACGAGGCCGTCCCGGGCATCACGACGCTGGCGGCCACGGACTGGTTGCTGCAGGGCGTGACCTTGCCGGCAGCGGAGTCGCACGACGTCAGCCGCGAAGTGGGCAACACCTTTTCGGACATGAACACGCAGGTGCTGGCGTGGGAAGACGGCACCGCGCTGCTGGGCTACCGCCGCTACGGCGCCGGCCTCGTGGTCGGCCTGAACGTGAACCTGACCAGCGCCGACGTCGGCCCGCTCGATGCCGCCTGGAGCAACCGCATCGTCGCCAACGCCATCAACGCCGTGCCCGAGCCGGCCACGTGGGCCATGCTGGTGCTGGGCACCGGCATCCTGCTGCTGTGTGCCCGCCGCGGCGGATCGAAGAAGTTCGCTTAAACGGCGGCCGGCAGGTTGGCCAGGAAGGCGTGGATCTGCGATACCACCTGCGCCCCTTCGCCGACACCGGCCGCGACCCGCTTGGTCGATCCGGCCCGCACGTCGCCGATGGCGAAAACGCCCGGCACGCTGGTCTCCAGCGCTGCGCGGATCGGCTGGTCCGGCGGGTAGATGCCCTGTTCGAAGTTGGCGCGGCACTGCGCCTTCGTCACGTCATGCCCCGTGCGGATGAAGCCCTGGGCATCGACGTCGACGCCGCAGTCGCCCAGCCAGTCCGTGTTCGGGTCGGCGCCGATGAACAGGAACACGCGGCACACATCGCAGTCTTCCTCCGCGCCGGTGCGATTGTCATGCAGCCGCACCTGCTTCAAGCCTTCCTCGTCGCCTTCCAGCGCGACGATCTCCGTGTGCGTGTGCAGCTCGATATTGGGCGTGGCGCGAATGCGTTCGATCAGGTAGCTCGACATGGTCGCCTTCAGGCCTTCGCCCCGAATCACCATGTGCACCTTCGACGCGTGCCCCGACAGGAACACGGCGGCCTGGCCCGCTGAATTGCCGCCGCCGACCAGCACCACTTCCTCGCTCTTGCACAGATTGGCCTCGATGCGCGAGGCCCAGTAGTAGATGCCCCGGCCTTCGAACTGCTTGATGTTCGCCAGCGACGGGCGGCGATAGCGCGCCCCGCATGACAGCACCACCGAGCGCGCCTGCACGCGGGTGCCGTCCGTCAGCTGCACCTGCAGCGGATAGGTGTCGCAGATCAGGCGCGCGGCGACGGCGGGAATGGCCACCTCGACGCCGAACTTCTGCGCCTGCACGTAGGCGCGACCGGCCAGGGCCCCGCCCGAGATCCCGGTAGGGAAGCCCAGGTAGTTCTCGATGCGGGCGCTGGCGGCGGCCTGGCCGCCATAGGCGCGCTGCTCCAGCGCCAGCACGGACAGGCCCTCGGAGCCTGCATACACGGCCGTGGCAAGGCCCGAGGGGCCGGCGCCGACGACGATGACGTCCCAGATCTTGTCCGGGTCCAGGTCCGGCAGCATGCCCAGGCAGCGGCCGATCTCGGCATCGCTGGGGTTCTTCCTGACGCTGCCGTCCGGGCATACCACCAGCGGCCAGTCGTCCGGCGTGGGCTGGTAGTACTCGCACAGCGTGCGCGCCTGGGCATCCTCCTTTGGATCGACGATGGTGTGCGGGTGGGCGTTGCTGGTCAAGAAGCTCTGCAGGTGGAACAGGCGCGGGTGGCCCGGCGGGCCGACCAGCACGGGGCCGCCGGAGCCCACTTCCAGCAAATTCACGCGGCGCAGGATCAGCGCGCGCACGATGCGCTCGCCCAGCTCGGCCTCGGCGATGACGAGCGCGCGCAGGCTTTCCGGGGGAATCACCAGCGCCTCGACCTCGTTCATCGCCGTGGCATTGACCAGCGACGGCCGGCCGGCCAGCTGCGACACTTCGGCCGTGAATTCGCCGGGTCCGTGTTCCGTGATGGGGGCCGAATTGCCCAGGCCATCGTAGCGGGCGATGACGATGCGGCCCGACAGCACCACTACCATGCCGAAGGTGGTGTGGCCCGCCTCCAGGATGCGCACGCCCTTGTGGAAGGTGCGCACGGTGCCGAAGCGGTGCAGCCGCTTGATCTCCTGCTCGGTCAGGGTGGGGAAGATCTGGTGGCGGCGCAGCTCGATGGTGGCGCCGATGGCGGGCACCTCGTCCTCCTTGCTGGATTCGGGAACGAATTGGGTGGGGGTCAGCTTCATGTCGGCCATGGCAGTTCTGCGTATGCGTATTTGTTGGACACGGAGAGTCTAACCGAAGCATGCGCGCGGCAGGCGAAATCGGCGCACCCTTACCCCCTTCGGCAGATGGCGGCGCGCGGCCCACGCGCCGCCGGGGCGAACGCGGCGGTATGATGGCGGATCGGCACCATACCAACACAGGGGGCGCAATGGCGGCACTGGTCATCAGGGGCGTACGCAAGGCATTCGGCGAACAGCCTATCCTGCACGGCATCGATCTCGATATCGCCGACGGCGAATTCGTCGTCTTCGTCGGGCCGTCCGGCTGCGGCAAATCGACCCTGCTGCGCACCATCTGCGGCCTGGAAGAACCGGATGCCGGCACCATCGCCATCGGCGGGCGCGACATGACGAACGTGGCGCCGGCCCAGCGCGGCATCGCCATGGTGTTCCAGAGCTATGCGCTGTACCCGCACATGACGGTGTACGAGAACATGGCCTTCGGCCTGAAGCTGGCCGGCACGCCCGCCGCGCAGATCCGCGAGAAGGTGATGGCGGCAGCGGCCAGCCTGCGCATCGAGCCGCTGCTGCAACGCAAACCAAAGGAACTGTCCGGTGGCCAGCGCCAGCGCGTGGCGATCGGCCGCGCCATCGTGCGCCATCCGGAAGTGTTCCTGTTCGACGAGCCCCTGTCGAACCTGGACGCGGCCCTGCGCGTGCAGATGCGCATCGAGCTGAAGAACCTGCACCGTACGCTCAAGAGCACGATGATCTACGTGACGCACGACCAGGTCGAGGCGATGACCCTGGCGGACCGCATCGTCGTGCTGCGCGGCGGGAAGGTGGAGCAGGTGGGCGCGCCGCTGGAGCTGTACAACCTGCCCGGCAACCTGTTCGTGGCCGGCTTCATGGGTTCTCCCGCCATGAACTTCATCGACGGCACCGTGCGCGCCGGCCGGATCGAGGCCGCCGGCACCCTGCTTGCCGCCACCGACGCCCACGGCCTGCCTGAAGGCGGCAAGGTGACCCTGGGCCTGCGCGCCGAACACGTGCAGCTGGCGCGCCAGGACAGCGGCGCCGCGGACGGCATCGCGGCGAAGGTCCAGGCCACGGAACTGCTGGGCGACTTCAGCTACGTCTACCTGCAGCCGGAAAGCGGCGGCGCCCAGATCGTCGCCCGCGCCGACGCCGACGCCCAGTGGCAGCCAGGCGACCCCGCCCGCATCACGGCCGACCCCGCCCGCTGGCACCTGTTCGACGCCGCAGGCCTGGCCCACCGTCCCAGCCGCTGAGCCTGTGTCGACATCGGGGTCAGGCACGTTTCTCGACACAAGCCCGACCGCGCCACCGCTGGGCTCGTGTCCACCTTGGGGTCAGACCCCGACATAGACACGGCCTCATCCGCACGCTGCGGCCCGGCTCGTGTCCTTGTCGGGGTCTGACCCCAGATCGGACACGGCCTCATCCGCACGCTGCGGCCCCGCTCGTGTCCTTGTCGGGGTCTGACCCCAGATCGGACACGAGCGCGGCTTTAGCGGCATCGCCGGTGTGGCTATAATGGCAAGATGACCACGACCCTTGCTATTCGCCCGGCCACGCCCGCCGACCTGCCGGCTTTCTTCGACTACCTCGTCGATCAGCTGCGCGATAACGGCGCCGGCGATACGCCCCTGTTCCAGCCGATGTCGCGCACCCAGGCCGGCATGCCGCCTGGGCGCATGGACGCTTTCACGCGGGGCACGCAGACGCCCCTGTTCGAGCCGGGCTGGCGCCGCCTGTGGCTGGCGTTCGACGGCGGCGCCATCCGCGGCCATATCGACCTGCGCGCGCATGCGGAGGGCGCATCGGGCCACCGTGCCCTGCTGGGCATGGGCGTGCACCGCGGCGCGCGCCGTATCGGTCTGGGCATGGCGCTGCTCGATACGGCCATCGCCTGGGCCGAAGGGCAGGCGGCGCTGGACTGGATCGACCTGGAGGTGCTGGCCGTGAACGCGCCGGCCCGCGCCTTGTACCGCAAGCGGGGCTTCGTGCAGACAGGCGAGATCGAGGACCTGCTGCGCATCGACGGCGAGCGGCACGGCTATGTCTACATGAGCCTGTCGTTGGGGCGCCAAGCGGCCGGCGCGCAACCGGATTAGAATGGTTGTTTTGGTGAAGAAGAAGCTGATCGCATGACATACAAGACCATTGCCGACACGATCGGCAACACGCCACTGGTGCAACTGGTGCGCCTGCCCGGCGCCGACGCCGCCGCGCGCAACAACGTCATCCTGGGCAAGCTGGAAGGCGACAATCCGGCCGGCTCCGTCAAGGACCGCGCCGCCATGTCGATGCTGCGCCGCGCCGAGGAGAGGGGCGACATCAAGCCGGGCGATACGCTGATCGAAGCCACCAGCGGCAACACGGGCATCGCGCTGGCCATGGCGGCCGCCATCCGCGGCTACAAGATGGTGCTGCTGATGCCGGAAAACCTGTCCGAGGAACGCCGCCAGAGCATGGCCGCGTATGGCGCCCAGATCGTGCTGACGCCCAAAACGGGCGGCATGGAATATGCGCGCGACCTGGCCGAGCAGATGCAGCGCGACGGCCAGGGCATTATCCTGGACCAGTTCGCCAACGGCGACAATCCCCGCGCCCACTACGAGTCGACGGGGCCGGAAATCTGGCGCGACACGGCAGGGCGCATCACGCATTTCGTCAGCGCCATGGGCACCACCGGCACCATCATGGGCGTGTCGCAGTACCTGAAAGAGCAGAACGAAGCCATTCGCATCATCGGCGCGCAGCCGGAGGAAGGCTCGTCGATTCCCGGCATTCGCAAGTGGCCGGAAGCCTACCTGCCGAAAATCTTCGACAAGGCCCGGGTCGACCAGATCGAATCGGTGTCGCAGGTGGCGGCCGAGCGCATGGCGCGCCGGCTGGCGGCGGAAGAGGGCATCTTCTGCGGCATCTCGGCCGCCGGCGCCTGCGAGATCGCACTGCGCATCTCGCAGACAGTGGAGAACGCGACCATCGTCTTCATCGTCTGCGACCGGGGCGACCGGTATCTGTCCACAGGTGTCTTTCCCGCGTAAGCGCGGGACGTACCAAATAAAACAGCCGGCATATGCCGGCTGAATTTTTTACAGCATGCCGCGCATCGCAGCCGCCCCGAGATGGGGCAGCGTGCTTGAGCGCGTGCAATCAGCCGTTATTGTTGTTGTTCGTGCTGCTCTGTGGCGTTTCGCCTTCTTTTGGCTTGAACTGCTTGTCGCTGATGCGGAACTTGTTACGACGGTCGCCCATCAGGTAACGCAGGTCGCGGATCGACAGGTCGCTCACTTCGTGCATGCGGATCAGCAGCGAAGCGCCGACAGGCAGGCGGTGGTGACGGATCTTGCTGATCACGGGTGGCGCCACTTCCAGCGCGCGCGACAGGGCTGCGTCGTTTTTCAGGCGCAGGTTTTCGATCAGCGTGTCCAGCAGGCGGTTCGGGTTGTATTGCAGCAGATCGTCGCCGTCCGAGTCGTTGTTCATATCAATACCGACTTGATTTGTCATGATACGTTTGTTCCTTTTGTAAAGTTGTCCTGAAAGTGAAACACTCGGAGCTCAAGCTGCGCTTCGGAACCACGAACGGCCACGCTGGCGGGCGGGCGCTGTGTCCGGGATTCCTATGTTCTCCCTTCACTGAGGAACGATACGCGGATTCCGGGATAACAAGGTTTCATAATATATACACAATTGTACAACATTCCGCAATTTTTTACTCAAGAGCAATACAAAATTGTTTGTACCTGCTGCTCGCGTTGTCCTATCGCAACAATGTGTGAGAATTCTACCTTACTTTTTGTGGTAGATAAACGGTCACGGCTTTGTCAATCGTACAATTTTAAGTGTAATATAAAACTTATCACTACTGCTGCACTATATGCAACAGTTCAGTGAAAAATTTCCACAGTACATTACATTCGTCTGAATGGTCTTGCAACACCCCTTACGGCCGCTTACACGTGTTGCCTCAGGAGCCCGCCCGGGTCAGCCGCACGGCCCGGCCCAGTTCCACCACGGACATCGCATAGAAATAGCTGCGGTTGTACTGGGTGATGGCGTAAAAATTATTGCTCGCTACCCAGTATTCCGTCGGTTCCAGGCCGTTCTGCAGGTCGACCAGGCCGTACAGCATTCCGCCCGGCAGAGTCGACGTGGTGACGATGCCGGCGCCCGTCAAGTCTTCCGGCGGCACGGTCGCCGCCAGTCCCAGGTCGAGATAGCGTTCCCACGCCCGCGCCGGCGACACCGTCGCGTGGTAGACGATGGGGCCGGGCTGGTCGCGCTGCCAGCCGTGGCCCACGAGGAAGGCCGCCACGCTGCCGATGGCGTCGCCGGGCGAGTTCTTCAGGTCGATGCGGCCGTCGCCGTCGAAATCGACGGCGTATTTCAGGATATTGCTGGGCATGAACTGCGGCATGCCGACGGCGCCCGCGAACGAGCCTTGCAGCGCCAGCGGGTCGGTGCCCGTCTGGCGGGCGTACAGCAATGTCGCCTCCAGTTCGCCCCGGAAGAAGGCCATGCGCGCGTCGCGGTTGGGCGTGACGGGGTAGGCGAAGGCCAGGGTCGTCAACGTGTCGAGCACGCGGAAGCGGCCCGTGTCGCGGCCGTAAATGGTTTCCACGCCGATAATGCCGACGAGGATCTCGGCCGGCACGCCGTACAAGGTCTCGGCCCGGGCCAAGGTGTCGGCATGCTCGTTCCAGAAGCGCACGCCAGCGTTGATGCGGATCGGCTCGATGAAGCGGCTGCTGTAGACCTGCCAGTTCTTCGGCTTGCCCGGCGGCGCCGGCTTGACCAACTGGACGACCGAGTCGAGGAAGCGCACCTTCGACATCAAGCTGTCCAGCTCGCTACGGGCGAAGCCGTGCCTGGCCACCATCTCGTCGAGGAAACCCTGCACTTCCTTCCACTGGCCGAAATTGACGAATTCGCCCGTGTAGTAATCGCTGACGGGGGCCGCCACCGGTTTCTTGACCGCCTTGGCCTTCTTCTTCTTCTTCGTGTGGGCCGATTGCTTCTGTCCGGCGGCAAAGGCTTCGGGCGGGCACAGGCTGGTCGCGGCCACGAGGGCCGACAGCAACAGGGACATCAGGGGTTTGGATAGTGTTCGCTTCGGGAGTGTCATCGGATTTGGCGCAGTAATTGGACCAGCCGCCTGGCTGACCGGTTTCGTTCATCGTCGTCGAGTGCGCGATAACGGAGCGCACCATAGAGAGCGAGAAATTCCGCCATGGCGGCCTTGCTCTCTTCCGGCAGCGGCAGTGCGCGCAAGCGCAAAGCCAGGCTGTGTGGGCCTTCGCCCGGTTGCGCAGCGATGCCCGCGCCGGCCAGGTGGCGGCGGAACCGTTCGTACGCGGCGGCGACCGGGTCGGCATGGCGGCGCAGCCGCAGCCGGCGCAACAGCCACGCCAGTGCCACCAGCAGCGCTGCCGCTGCGGGCGTGCGCCAGGTGCCGACAGCTTTCCATAGTTCTGTAAGGAAATTTTGCTGCCTGTCGGGATTGTAATCCAGGACCCATTGATTCCAAGCATTATTGAGCGCATTCGTGCTGAAACGCAGGCGCGAAAGCCACGAATCCTTATCGTTCTGCAAAGCGATCAAGGCGTTCAGGCCGAACGGCGCCGTTTGCGGCAGGGCCCGCGACAGGTTCAGGTTGATACGCTCGGGCGACACGGCGGCTGTCGGGTCGATGCGCCGCCAGCCCCGCCCGGCCAGCCACACCTCGGCCCACGCATGGGCGTCGGACTGGCGCACGGTGACGTAGCCGTCCACGGGGTTGAATTCGCCACCCTGGTAGCCCGTGACGACGCGGGCCGGAATACCGGCCGCCCGCATCAGCACGACGAAGGCGCCGGCATAGTGCTCGCAAAAGCCCCGCCGGCTGCGGAACAGGAACTCGTCGACCGAGTCCGTCCCCAGCAGCGGCGGCTGCAAGGTGTATTCGAAGCCGCCCTTGCGCAGCATGCCCAGCACGGCATCGGCGATGCGTACGGGGGCATCGGCGCCATCGCCGCCCAGCACTCGCAGGCGCCGGCCCAGCGCCACGGCCAGCGGATTGAAGCCTTCCGGCAGTTGCAGCCACTTGCCGGTCAACTCCGGTGCCAGGCCGTCCTGCAAGGTGTAGTCCGTGTAGGCAGTGGCATGGTAGCGCACGCGCTGGTGCAGCGGGCGCAAGGCCAGGCTTTCCAGCTCGTCCGACACGGCCACGCGCTGGCCCGGCACGTCCAGTCCCGGCGGCGTCAGCTCCAGGGTGAACAGGTAGCGCCGCTCGCTCGGCTCCATCGTGATTTCATGGCGGATGGCGCGCCCGCCCACGCGCATGGCCAGGCCGTCGGGCAGGGTGCCGGCCGCATTGCGGTAGGGGACGCCGCCGATGCGCGTCCACGTGCGGCCGTCGTAGTGGCTCAGCACCACGCCGCGCCAGTACAGTCTGGGCTGCGGCGGTGCCGGGTCGAGGAAGCGCACGCGAAACGCCACCTCCCCGGACAGGGCCAGGTCCGTCATCGAGCCGGGCGCCATCGTGTCCGAGATGCCCGTGCGCCCGCCCCGGGCATCGCCCGGCAGGCCCCACAGCGGCCCCTGGATGCGGGGGAACAGCAGGAACAGCGCCAATGCCAGCGGCGCGGCCAGCAGGGCCACCTTGCCGGCCAGGCGCAGGCGCCGGCCCAGCGGCGGCACGGCGCCCGTGTACTGGAAGGTGATCTGGGCCGCCAGCAGCAGCACCATCGTCGCCACCATGGCCAGGCCGGTGAGGATGGACTGGGAATAGAAGAAATTGGTCAGCAGCAGGAAGAAGCTGAGGAACAGCACGACGAACAGATCGCGCCGCGCATGCATCTCCAGCAGCTTGAACGCCAGCAGCAGCGCCAGCATCGCCACGCCCGGATCGCGCCCCAGCAGGGTGCGGTAGGAATACCAGACCCCGGCCATGGCCAGCATGGCGACGGGCAGCAGCAGCCACACGGGCGGCAGGCGGCGGCCCTGCCACGTCAGCACGGCACGCCAGGCCAGGGTCACGCCGACGGTGGCGCTGATCCACCACGGCAGGTGGGCGAAGTGGGGCGCCACCACCATCAGCGCGGCGGCGATCAGCAGCAAGGTGTCGGACTTGTCGCGGCTGATGCCGGCCAGCGCCGTGGCGAAGCTCACGGCCCACCCTCCTGGCCATGCAGCGCCAGCGCCTGCAGGCACGCGGCCCGGTGGGCGTCGCCCAGCGCGGCGGGAAAGTCGTGGCGGCCCAGGCGGAAGGCATAGGGCAGGGCGCGCGCCTCGGCTTCCAGAACCCAGCGCGTCATGCGCGCCAGGCGCAGCTCGACGTCCACGAACACGGACAGCTCGGCGAAATCGAGCATCAGCTCGGCCACGGCGCCACCGTCGAAATGCTTCGTCACCAGCTGGCCGCCGTCGAGCGGCTGCAGCCGCGCGATCTGGCGCCAGGCCAGGTGGCGCATCGGGTCGCCTGGCTGGTAGCTGCGGATGCCGGCGAAGTTGTCCAGTCCGACGGCGCCATGGCCTTCCGCATCGGCCGCGCCCCGCATCGGCAACGGCGGCGCCTGCGGTTCGGGGAAAGGGTAGACCAGCACGCGCAGGTCCGGCTGCCAGTTGCTCCAGGCGCCGAACAGGCCGAGGGGGAAACGCGTCGTCAGCCGCACAGGCGGCGCCGGCAGCCAGCCGCGCCGCTGCGTCGGTGCCGTCAGCACGACGGCGGCGTCGGCGCCGGCCGGCACGTCCACCGCATTGGGCGCCTCGGTGCGCCGGGGCGTGCCGGGCGGGTGAAAGCCGATGCGGACGGCGGGGCGGTCGGTGCTGGCGTCGTTGTGCAGCGTCAGCTCGAACTGGGCCTCCTCGCCGGCGAACACAGGCGCCGCGCGGCCCGCGGCCAGGCGCAGCCCGGCCAGGTTCTTCACCGTCAGCACCATGTCGGCGATGGCGCAGGCACCGGCAAAGAACGTAAGCGCGAAACCCAGGCCCAGGGTGTAGTTGATGGCACCCACCAGCATCAGCACGAGCAGCAGGCCATAGGCGATGCCGGCCCGCGTGGGCAGCACGTACACGCGCCGCATCGTCAGCACGGTCGCGGCGCTGGGACTGTGATGCTGCCAGCGCAAGGCGTCCCGCAAGGCAGCGCGCAAGGCCGGCATGGCTACAGCGGCACCGACTGCTGCAGCCGCAGCACCAGGTCGCGGCTGGCCAGGGCCACGCCATGGGCCGACTTCAGGGGGCGCAGGCGGTGCGCGCACACGGGCACCAGCACGGCCTGCACGTCCTCGGGAATCACATGGTCGCGTCCTTCCAGCGCGGCCCAGGCACGCGCAGCCTGCACCAGCGCCAGCGCGGCGCGGGGGCTCAGGCCTTCGGCGAAGGAGCCGTTCTGGCGCGAGGCCTGCACCAATGCGTGCACGTAGTCGATCAGCGCCGGCGCCGTGTGGATCTGGCGCAGGCCCCGCTGCGCCGCCGCCAGCTCGGCCGGCGTCATCGCCGCCGGAAGGCTTTTCAGCAGGGCGCGACGGTCCTCGCCCATCAGCAGGGCCCGTTCCGAGGCCGGGTCCGGATAGCCCAGCGAGAGGCACATCAGGAAGCGGTCCAGCTGCGATTCGGGCAGGGGGAAGGTGCCGATCTGGTGGCCCGGGTTCTGCGTGGCGATGACGAAGAAGGGCTCGGGCAGCGCGCGCGTGACGCCGTCGGCCGTCACCTGCCGCTCTTCCATCGCTTCGAGCAGGCCCGATTGGGTCTTCGGCGTGGCGCGGTTGATCTCGTCGGCCAGCAGCACCTGGGTGAAGATGGGGCCGGGGTGGAACACGAAGCCGTTCTTTTCCCGCTCGTAGATGGAGATGCCCGACACGTCGGCCGGCAGCAGGTCGCTGGTGAACTGCACGCGGTTGAAGCGCAGCCCCAGCGAAATGGCCAGCGCGTGCGACAGCGTGGTCTTGCCCACGCCCGGCACATCCTCCACCAGCAGGTGGCCGCCGGCCAGCAGGCACGTCAGGGCCTGCCGTATCTGCACGTCCTTGCCGACGATGATCCCGCCTACCTGCCGCGCGACGGCGTGCAATTTTGCATACATGGGTGTCTGTTATAGTGATGACCGTGATGCAGGGGATTCTACCTTGCGTGATTGATCATGCGGTACAGAAACGAGCGGGATAATCCACAGCACATGACCACAGCCATTTACAGCCATGCCGATTGCCAGCGTCACGAAATGGGGCAATGGCATCCCGAATCCCCGGCGCGCCTGCAGGCCATCGCCGACCAGCTGATCAACGCCCATATCGACGACCTGCTGGAACACCGCGAAGCCCCGCTGGCCGACCTGGCCGACATCGCCCGCAACCATTCGCCCAACGCCATCGACATCGTGCGCAGCCAGCCCCACGAAGGCGACGACTACTACCCCATCGACGGCGATACGTCGCTGAACCGGCACAGCTGGCAGGCCGCCCTGCGCGCGGCCGGCGCCGCGGTGGCCGCCACCGATGCCGTCATCGATGGCGAAATCGACAACGCCTTCTGCTCGGTGCGTCCGCCCGGCCACCATGCCCGGCCGTCCGCGCCGATGGGTTTTTGCCTGTTCAATAACGTCGCCATCGCGGCGCGCCATGCGCTCGATGCGCGCGGCCTGAAGCGGGTGGCCGTCGTCGACTTCGACGTCCATCACGGCAACGGCACCGAGGAAGCCTTCCGCGACGAGCGCCGCGTGCTGATGGCCAGCTTCTTCCAGCATCCTTATTACCCCTACGTGGACCCGCTGCCCGTCACGCCGAACCGGGTCAACGTGCCGGTGCCGGCCTACACCAAGGGCGACGTCGTGCGCCAGCTGGTGCTGGACAAATGGCTGCCGGCGCTGAACGCCTTCAAGCCCGAGATGATCTTCATCTCGGCGGGCTTCGATGCCCACCGCGAGGACGACCTGGGTGGCATGGGCCTGGTGGAAGCGGACTACGCGTGGATGACGGAGCAGCTGATGGCCGTGGCCAGGAAGCACGCGCGCGGGCGCATCGTCAGCTGCCTCGAAGGCGGCTACAACCTGTCGGCGCTGGGCCGCAGCGTGGTGGCCCATGTCAAGGCGCTGGCTGAAATCTGAAGGCAGGACGCCGGCTGGCCGGCGTAGTCTGGAAGTGGCTGGGGGAAGGACGCCGGCTGGCCCGCGTGACCAGATAAAGCTGAAACCCAGGTCAGGACGCCGGCTGGCCGGCGTAATCAAACTCCACCAGCGCGTCGTCGCTCCAGCTGCGGTCGGCCAGCGGCGGCGTGAACATGCGCGTGCGCTGGCGGTTCACGGGCAGGGCCTCGCGCCGCGTGCCGTCACGCAGCCACGCGGCCCGCAGCGGCTGCGGTGCCTCGAAGCCCGTATGGGCCAGCGGCGAGTGGCATGGCCCGCCCGTCGCTCCCAGTGCGGCGCGAGCCTGCGGCGTCAGCGCTTCCCGGTCGATGGCCCACTGCACCGCGCATTGCAGGCGCAAGTCGCCCAGGCGCCGCGTGTTGGCCGGCACGCCGGGGCTGCGCACGTCCGGCCGCCAGCGGAAGGAATGGCGTTTCCTGTTCAGTACCAGCTCGGCCTTGTCCTCCAGCGCCGCCGTACTGCGCGGCAGTTCGAAGCCGCCGTCCGCCGCCAGGGTCACGGGCAGCTTGACGCTCTCGCCGCTGATCGTCAGGGTCAGGCCGTCGAGCGATTCGCCCGGCGCGGCCGGGCGCAGCAGGAAGCGCAGGCTGGCCTGGGGCGCGTGGGCCCGTTCGGCGTCGAAGGCGTCCAGGCCACGGGCCATGGTGCGGTAGGACTTCAGTTCCGGATCGCGGATGCCGCTCACTTCGACCACGGGTGCGGCGGCGCCAAGGGCGTGGACGGCGATCAGGACGGCTGCAAGTTGGCGTTTCATTACGTGAAGACGAGGCGGGCAAACAGCAATGGTACCAGCGCGCCGCTGCCGGGAAAATAGGCGGCGGCCGGGACAACCGTTAAAATAGCGGATTGTTGTAACGATCCGAAAGCAAGAGCATGTCAATCCAATGGTTCCCCGGGCATATGAACGCCGCCAAGAAGAAGGCGGCGGAACAGATGGCCGACGTCGACGTCGTCATCGAGGTGGTCGATGCCCGCCTGCCGGCCGCCAGCTGCAACCCGCTGGTGGAGGAATTGCGCAAGTTCCGCGCCAAGCCCTGCCTGAAAATCCTGAACAAGATCGACCTGGCCGATCCCGACGCCACCAGTGCATGGGTGCGCCACTTCGAGCAGGACAGCGCCGTCACCGCCTACGCGATGACGACGAAGAAGCCGGCCGACGTGGCCAAGGTGATCGACAAGGCCCGCGCGCTGGCGCCGCACCGTGGCGTGCCGACCAAGCCGCTGCGCCTGATGATCATGGGTATTCCCAACGTCGGCAAGTCGACCCTGATGAACGCGCTGCTCAAGCGCCGCGTGGCCAAGGTGGGCGACGAGCCGGCCGTCACGAAAACCCAGCAGAAGATCTACCTGGACCTGAACACGGCCATCATCGATACGCCCGGCCTGTTGTGGCCGAAGATCGAGATGCCCAGCGACGGGCTGGCGCTGGCCGCCAGCCACGCCATCGGCGCCAATGCGCTGATCGAGGACGAGGTGGCGACATGGCTGGCCGAGGAACTGATCCGCCGCTACCCGCAACTGCTGGTGGCGCGCTACGGCTTCAAGCTCGAAGGCATGGACGGCATCGCCGTCATCGAAGGCCTGGCGCAGAAGCGTGGCTACCGCATCCGCGGCGGCGACTGGGATTTCGAGAAGGCCTCGCACATGCTGCTGCAGGACTACCGCAGCGGCGCGCTGGGCCGCATTTCGCTGGAAACGCCGGAGACCCGCGCCGCCGCGCTGGCGGCCTACCAGGAAGAGCAGCGCATCAAGGCCGAAAAGGCCGCCGCCAAGGCCGCCGAGAAGGAAGCGGAAAAGATGCGCGGCAAGCGCGGCACCTGATTTTCCAAGTTTCCAAACGGTTCGTCGCTACGCGCCGAACCTGAAACTCGACACCGCCAGCGCCCCGAAGAAGTCGTCCTCGTGATACACGACGGACGCTGGTTCCTCCTCTGCCGCCCCCAGCGCCACCATCAGCGGCAGCAGGTGCTCCTCGCGCGGGTGCGCCTGGCGCGCCGCCGGCGCACTCTCCCACGCCATCAACGCGGCCGTGCGTTCGCGCGGCGGCAGGGCCATGGCCGCGCGCAGCCAGCCGTCGAACGCGTGCGAAGCCTCGGCACCGCGGGCATTGAAGGCCCGCAGGTTATGGTAACTGAGGCCGCTGCCGACGATCAGCACGCCCTGGGTGCGCAGCGGCGCCAGCGCGCGGCCGGCCCGCAGGTGTTCCAGCGGGGCCAGCCCCGCCTTCAACGACAATTGGACGACCGGCACGTCCGCTTCCGGAAAGACGGGGTACAGCGCCGAGAACGTGCCATGGTCGAAGCCCCGTTCCGCGTCGAGCTGCGCGCCGAACCCGGCCTCGCGCAGCAGGGCTTGGGCGCGTGCCGCCAGCTCGGGCAAACCCGGCGCGCCGTAGCGGATCTGGTAGGTATGGGGCGGAAAGCCGCCGTAGTCGTAAATCATGCCGGGGCTGCTGCTTGACGACAGCAGGAAGTCCGGGCCTTCCCAGTGCGCCGTCACGGCCAGCACGGCCTTCGGCTTGCCGCCGATCTGGCCCGGGATATCCTTCAGCGACGCGTCGAGCGCGTCATACGCCGTGCCGGTCTCGTCGCGCATCCACGGCCAGGGGCCGCCGCCGTGCGACAGGAAATAGGTGGGCAGCAGGGTTGCAGCAGTCATGTGAGTCCTCCATCGGTACCAGGACTATATGGCCCCGCCCCGCGCGGCGGCAACGGCCAAAAAATCGATACTGATGTTCGGATTATTCGAGCGGTCCGGCAGCCGGCATACCGAAAATTCCGACGTGCCGCAGCAGAATCCGGGACAGTCCCCGAATCTTCCGAGATGTGCCGGAAAAATCCGGGACAGTCCCCGAATCTTCCGAACGCATATCAGGCGCCGGCGATGCGCACCAGGGCAAACAGCCGCGCGACCCGCATCCAGCCGAGGACGAGGGCGATCAGCTGCGTCAGCAGCAGCGCCCCCGTGAAGCCGGCGGGGCCCAGCGGCGGCACCTGCAGCCGGCCCAGCGCCAGCAGCGCGGCCAGCAACAGGCCCGTGACCGTGAACAGGCCATAGGCCAGCAGCACCGGGCCGGGGCGCCGCGCCAGCAGTTGCAGCCCGCGCCACCAGCCGGCGACGGCCGACG
>NZ_WNKZ01000037.1 GCF_009720835.1 Pseudoduganella buxea | reverse complement strand
GGCCGCGCCGCCGACACGCGCGAGCTGGCCGTTCTGGGGCAGCTGCTAGCCTGGCGTGCCGGCCTGGCCCACTTCCGGCGCGGAGCGCTGACTGCCGCCGCCGGCCTGCCGCCCGCGCTGGCGCTGGCCGCGCTGAAGCTGCCCGAGGCGATGCGCTGGGAAGATGCCGTGGCGACGCTGGCGTCCGATCCCTGGTGGGGACCGGACGGCCGCGCCGACGCCGGCATCGAAACGGGTGCCTTCGCCGGCCTGGGTGGCGCGTTCATGGCGCCGCCGCAGGTCAGGCCGGCGCACGACGGCTTCTTCGTCGACGGCGGCGCGCGCCACCACCTGCTGGTGGCGGACCGGCATGGCGCCGTGCTGCTTGCGGCCAGTGCCGCCGAATACGAGGCGGCCCCGGCGCAGGGCGGCCACCCGGCCGTGCGGCTCGAAGGGGACACGCTGCAAGTCGGCACGCGCACGGTCTCCCTGGACCTGCCGGCCGCCGGGCTGCGCGTCGTCTGCAATGCCGACACGGTAGCCGTCACGTCGCCCTTCACGCACACCATCCGTTTGCTGCCGCTGCCATGACCGAGCCTGAATCCCTGGAATCCCCCGAACCGGCCGACGCCCTGGCACCGTGGCGGGCCGCCTGGCCCCGCGCGCTGGCAGCGTGGAGCCGCTACACCCGCTTGAGCGCCCCGCAGCTGTGCGAGACCACCGTCGCCGCCGCCAATGCCGGCCTGCAGGGCAGCTTCGCCATGATCCGGCTGGCCGACCAGCGCGTCGTCATCGACCTGGAGGCTGCGCGGGCATTGGGCCTGGCGGGCCTGGAGGTGGAAATCCTGGCGCATGAGATCGGCCACCACGTGCTGGCGCCGGCCAGCGTCACCGATCACCTGCGCCTGCTGGCGCGCATCCGCCGCGGGCTGCCCACCCTGGAACGGCATGCGCCGCTGGTGGCCAACCTGTACACCGACCTCCTGATCAACGACCGCCTGCAGCGTCAGGCCGGGCTGCGCATGGCCGACGTCTTCGCGCGGCTTGGCCGGAGCGACGGCAAGGCTGCCACCCGCAGGACGGGCCTCGTCTGGCAGCTCTACCTGGGCATCTGCGAACAGCTGTGGCAGCGCCCGGGAGAGCTGGCGACGGGCGTCGACCCGCGCATGAAGGCGGCGCTGGCCACCGATGCGTGGCTGGGCGCGCGGGTGGTGCGCGTGTACGCCAATGACTGGCTCGAAGGCGCCGGCCGCTTTGCCGCGCTGCTGCTGCCTTACCTGGTGCAGGACATGGCGCTGCCGCCGGCGGCGCGCAGCATGCTCGACACGCTCGAAGCCTGCGAAGGCGCCGACCCCACCGGCATCATCGGCATCGATGCGGGGGAAGAGGGCGGCGCCATCCACCCCGTGCGCGACAGTGCCATCACCGGACTGGAAGCGACGGAAGAAGAACCGGCCGTAAAGCGGGGCGGCGGCCAGCGTCGCGAACCCTTCGATTTCGGCGAGATCCTGCGCGCGGCCGGCATCCGTCTCAGCGAAAGCGAGGTGGCGATCAGGTACTACCGCGAGCTCGCATTGCCCTACCTGGTGCCGTTTCCCACTCGTGCGATGCCCCAGGCGCCGGAAGCGCAGATGGAAGCACTGGAGCCGTGGAGCGTGGGCGACCCGCTGGACGAAATCGACTGGCTGCACAGCGTGATGCTGTCGCCCCGTCCCATTCCCGGCCTGACCACGCTGCGCCGCAGCTACGGCCTGGAACCGGCCATGGCGCCGCGCCCCGAGCCCGTGGACCTGGACATGTTCGTCGACAGTTCCGCCTCGATGCCGAACCCGCGCATTTCCCTGTCCTACCCGGCGCTGGCCGGCGCCATCATCGCGCTGTCGGCCCTGCGCGCCGGCGCGGCCGTGCGCGTCACGCTGTGGAGCGGCAAGCGACAGGTACTGACCACGCCAGGCTTCGTGCGCGACGAACGCGCCATCCTGGAAGTGCTGACGGGTTTTTTTGGCGGCAACACGGCCTTCCCCATCCACCAGTTGCGCGACACCTATTGCGGCACCGGCCTGCACCCGGTTCCGCGCTCGCGCTCGACCCACCTCCTGATGATTTCCGACAACGGCATCGATACCATGTTCGACAAGGACGAGCGCCGCAACAGCGGCTGGGACGTGGCGGCCAGCGCACTGGCGGCCGGCGGCGCGGGCGGCACGATGGCCCTGGAGCTGTGGCGCCGCGGGCAGGGCGACGACCCGCTGGAAGGCTGGGAGACCTTGCAGCGGGCCGTGCGCGAGCAGGGCTGGCAGATCACGGCGCTGTCGCGCATGGAAGACTTGACCGACTTCGCCCGCCGCTTCAGCCGGCAGCACTACGCAGGAGGCACGCGATGACGGGCCCGGAGCTGGAAGTGCTGACGCGGCGCCTGGCCGCCACGCCGGCCGAGTTCCTGGAGCCGCCCCGCGTGCAGGACCGGGGCAGCCTGCACGTGGCGGCGCTGTGCAACGACGTGGCCCTGCGCCTGGGCGCGCGCCTGCCGCCGGCCAGCCTGCCGCGCTTCCTGGCCGACGGCCCGCAGGACGCCAACCGGCTGGCCGTGGCCGCGATCCTGTGCTGGCTGCTGGCCGACGACTGGTTCGTCGCCGCCGGCCCGGCGCGCCCGGCGATGGCGCAGCTTCTGGAGCTGCTGGACACGACGGCGGGCGAACTGGCCCGTTCGGCCAGGGCGAAGCAGTTCGTGACCGAACCGGAAGGGCGCGAGGAACTGGCGCGCGTGGCGCTGGCCCGCCTCGGATTTGTTCCGGCCGGCGAGACGCCGGAACAGGCGGCCGACCGGCTGACGGCGATCAGCGGCATGGAGCGGCGGCGGCTGCTGGAGGCCAGCCGCGCCGCCGAACAGCGCGCGCGCCAGATCCGCGAGGCGCTGGCGCGCAAGGCCGCGGAGGAAGCGGCGGACAAGTGGTCGCGCGAGTGAAGGGCACCTGCCGATGAGCGACGACATCCTCGACACTGAACGCTATCCGACCCTGGGAGAGGCAGGCCGGCGCATGCTGGCTTTCCTGCGCGAACACCCGGCCGCACCGGTCTACCGCAACCACAGCGGCAACCGGCTGCTGGCGCACGAGGTGGAAGCGGCGCGCAGCTTCGAGGAAGCGGTCGGACGGGCACACGTGGGCTGGCTGCCCGGCCACACCCCCGACTGGGTGGGGTCGTTCATCGCCGAGACGTTCCGGCGCGTGCCGTATTACCGCGCCATGGGCCGCGCGCCCACACAACTCGCGGCGCTGCCCACCATCGGCCGGGCCGAGCTGGCACGCGACGTCACGCCTTTCGTGCCGGACGACGTCGACCTGGCGCGGCTGCTCAACTTTCGCACCACCGGCACCACCGGCCACCCCTTGCAGGTGCCGTCGCACCCGCTGGTGGCGGCGCGCTACCTGGCGTATCACAAGCGCGCCTTGCGTCGCTTCGGCATCGAGCTGCGCCACGGCGCCGGCCAGGTCGGCGTCATGCTGCTGGGCTTCCAGCAGCGCTGCTTCACCTACGTCTCCGTCACGCCGACGATGGGCGAATCGGGCCTGGCCAAGCTTAATCTGCACCCGGTCGACTGGCGCCATCCGGACGACCGCGCGCGCTACCTGGACGCGATGGCGCCCGAGGTGATTTCAGGCGATCCCTTGTCGTTTGCCGAGCTGCTCAAGCTGCCGATGACGTGGCGCCCCCGCGCCTTGCTGTCCGTGTCGATGCTGCTGCTGCCCGGCCTGAGAAACCGGCTGGAAGAACGCTTCGGCTGCCCCGTACTGGACTTGTACTCACTCAACGAAGTGGGACCGGTAGGCGTGTTCGACGCGGGCCGGCAGGGCCACGTGCTGCTGCAGCCGGAGCTGTTCGTCGAAATCCTCGACCGCGCCGGCCAGCCGGTGCCGCCGGATGGGCGTGGCGAAGTCACCGTCACGGGCGGCTTCAATTTCTGCCTGCCCCTGCTGCGCTACCGCACGGGCGACTTCGCCGAGCTGGCCTTCGACGGCGGCGAAGTGGTACTGCGCGGCCTGTCCGGCCGGGCGCCGCTGCGCTACCGCAAGGCCGACGGCGCCTGGGTCAACAATATCGACGTGACGCACGCGCTGCAGGCGCTGCCGCTGGCGCATTTCGCCGTGCACCAGGCGGCCGACGGCGCCATCACCTTGCGCCTGGACGACAACGGCCGGCAGTGGGCGCCGCAGGCGCGCGCGGCCTTGCAGGCGTTATTCGGTGCCGTGCAGGTCGATATCGCGCCGCTGGACGAGGAGGACAAGGTAGTGCAGTACACCTCCGCGCTGGAAGGGGCGGCGGCATGACGCGCAGTGGAGCAAACTTCCAGGCAGGCTTCAAGGCAGGCCTCGTGGTCGGCAAGTTCTGCCCGCTGCACAAGGGCCACGAGCTGCTGATCGGGCAGGCGGCGGCGCAGTGCGGCACGCTGCTCGTCATCAGCTACACCAAGCCCGAATTCCCCGGCATGCCGCCGGCGCTGCGCGAAACGTGGTTGCGCGAGCGTTTTCCCGAGGCAACCGTGGTGGTGCTGGACGACGAGCGGCTGGCCGGTCACTGCCGGCGCCTCGGCCTGCCCATCCGCACGATGCCGGCCAACGCCGCGCCGGACGCCGAACACCGGGCGTTCGTCGCGTGGGTCTGCACGGCCCTGCTGGGCCGCACGGTCGATGCCGTCTTCACCAGCGAAAGCTATGGCGACGGCTTCGCGCAAGCGCTGGCAGCAGCGTTCGGCCACCCGGTGCGGCACGTCAGCGTCGATCCGGGCCGCCACGCCGTTCGCGTCTCCGGCACCGCCGTGCGCGCCGACGTGCACGGCCGGCGCGCCATGCTGGCGCCATCGGTGTACGGCCACTTCGTGCGGCGCGCCTGCGTCCTCGGCGGCGAGTCGAGCGGCAAGACGTCGATGGCCGAAGCGTTGGCCGCCGCCATCGGCAGCGCCTGCGTGCCCGAATTCGGTCGCACGTGGTGGGAACACCGGCGCGGCGAGCTGGCCTTCGACGACCTGCTGCATATCGGGCGCGAACAGGTGGCGGCGGAGGAGCGGCTCGCCGGCACGGCGCGGCACTGGCTCAGTTGCGACACGTCGCCGATGACCACCCTGTTCTACAGCAGGGACCTGTTCGATCGCGCCGATCCCGCACTGGAGACACTGGCAGAGCGGCGCTATGATGCCGTGTTCCTGTGCGCGCCGGATTTTCCCTTCGTGCAGGACGGCACCCGGCGCGGCGATGCCTTCCGGCTGCGCCAGCATGCCTGGTACCTGGAGCAGCTGGCGGCGCGGGGCGTGCCATACGTAACGCTGGCGGGCAGCCCGGCGCGGCGCCTGGCGCTGGCGCTGGCCAGTATCGAGGCCACCGACGGTCCCCTATCAAACAAGGAGAAAAGATGAGCAAGGCCCTGCGATTGTCCGAGAAATGGTTCCAGCGCGGCTTGTGGCTGGTGGCGCTGGCGTTCGCCGGTTTTCTGATCGGCCTTGGCGGCAAGGTGGTCGACAATATGAACCTGGTCGAGGCGCCACTTAGCCTGGACCAGTTCGTCGATCCGCGACAGGGGCCGGCCGCCCAGGCCCAGCTGGATGCGGCGGAAAAGGTCATGCGCGATGCGGGCGACGCGCTGGAACAGGCGCGGCAGCAGCACAAGGTGGCCAGCGCGAATACCCAGTCGGCGCGCGAGACCTTCGACAACTGGCTGTCCACGCGTCATGCCACGGCGCGGCCGGAGCAGGATACGGAACTGATCGAACGCACGCGCCAGCTGGATGCGCTGAAGGCGGCGGAGCGCAAGGCGCTGGCGGCGGTGGAGGCGCAGGAGCAGCGCCACCTGGATGCGCGCCAGGCCAACGGGCGCGCCCACGACCGTCTGTACGCGCTGCAGCAGGAAGCCCAGGGCCGCTTCCAGAAGGCCGAGCAGCTGCGCGAGCTGCGCGTGTTCGGCTACCGGCTGGCGCTGACCTTGCCGCTGCTGCTGGTCGCGGCATGGTTGTGGAAGCACAAGCGCAAGGGTACGTGGTGGCCTTTCGTGTGGGGCTTCATCTTCTTCGCGCTGTTTGCCTTCTTCGTCGAGCTGGTACCTTACCTGCCCAGCTACGGCGGCTATATCCGCTATGTCGTCGGCATCCTGGTGACGGTGCTGGTGGGGCGGCAGGCCATCGTTTCGCTGCAGCGCTACCTGGAGCGGCAGAAGGCCGCCGAGGCACTACCGGACACGCAGCGGCGCGAGAGCCTGAGCCTGGACTACGATACGGCGCTGACGCGGATGGGCAAGGGTGTCTGCCCCGGCTGCGAGCGCCCGGTCGACCTGAAGGACCCGAAGATCGACTACTGCCCCCACTGCGGCATCGGCCTGTTCAACCGCTGCGGCGCCTGCGCCACGCGCAAGAATGCGTTCACCCGCTTCTGCTTCTCGTGCGGCACCCCGGGCAATGCGGCGCAGGCGCCGGCACCGTAACCGTCCGGCCTGGTGCAGCCTATCCATAATCCATTACATTTTAATCGCACGGATAAAATTAATATTATTATAATGTGTGCGTCGATGATTACATTTAATCGGCTACATATAACTATCATTTCAATAGTTAATATATCCTAATCTGGAGAAGCCGTATGCTGAAAAAACTGATTCTGGTGGCATCGTTGGGAGCGTGTTCGCTTGCACAGGCGGAAGCCTATACCCTGACTGCCGTCTACACTGGCCTGGCCGATTACAACACCGGCATTTTCGATCCCGCACGGTCGGAAGAGCTGCGAGCGGTGGTCAATGATTCAAACAATGACGGTATCTTTACCGTGGACGAAGTAGCTTCGTTTTCCTTCGCCGGCGTGGATATCGATCCTTTCCGCATGCAATACCAAGGGCGTTGTGGTTACGACAACGGTTCGAGCTGGTGCCTGGAAGCGTTTTCTTATTCCGCCGGCACTGTCCTGTCATTCGAGGCATGGGAGGGCTACCGCGATTTCGATGCTTCGCTTTATAACCACGCGAAAAGCGGCGCCTATGCATACAGCAGCTTCCAGTATACGTCGGGCGAGGATACTTCCTCCCGTACCTCCGGCATACGCTGGACCCCGGCAACCACCGTCTCTGTAACGCTGAGCGCCGCGCCCGTACCCGAGCCGGCTACCTATGCGATGTTCGGCGCTGGCCTGCTTGCCGTTGGGACCATCGCGCGGCGCCGGCGCCAGCATTGATTTTTGGCAGGGCGCGCCTGGCGCTGGCCTCAGGCCAGCGCCAGGCGCGCCGATGACGCCGGTGCAGGGCGGCGCAATGGCGCTTTGGCAGCCGGGGCGGCCGAACGCTCCAGCTGGAACACGCTGACGGTTTCTTCCAGCGTGGCGGCCTGCTCCTGCAGGGCGCCCGCGGCGGCGGCGGCTTCTTCCACCAGGGCCGCGTTCTGCTGCGTGACCTGGTCCATCTGCACGACGGCGTTGTGAATCAGGTCGATGCCGGCACTTTGTTCGGTGCTGGCCGACATGATCTCCGTCATGATGTCCGCCACCTGGGCCACGCTGGTGACGATCTGCGTCATCGTCGCGCCGGCCTGGTCGACCAGGGCCGAACCCGTGTCGACATTGGCCACCGAACGGTCGATCAGTTCCTTGATTTCCTTGGCGGCGGCCGACGAGCGCTGCGCCAGGTTGCGCACCTCCGAGGCGACGACGGCGAAGCCGCGGCCCTGTTCGCCGGCGCGCGCCGCCTCGACTGCCGCATTCAGCGCCAGGATATTGGTCTGGAAGGCGATGCCGTCGATGGTGGCGATGATGTCGACGATCTTGCGCGACGACTCCGTGATCGTGCCCATCGTGTCGACCACCTGTGCCACCAGCTGGCCGCCCTGGCGTGCGACGGTGGACGCCGAGTCCACCATCTGGTTGGCCTGGCGGGCGTTGTCGGCGTTCTGGCGCACGGTGGCGGTCAGTTCCTCCAGCGACGACGCGGTTTCCTCCAGGCTGGCGGCCTGCTGCTCGGTGCGGCGCGACAGGTCCATATTGCCGTCGGCGATTTCGGCGCTGGCCACGGCGATCGAGCCGCTGCCTTCGCGCACGGCCAGTACCGTCACGGCCAGCTGGCGCTGCATCGCGTCCAGGCCCTTCAGCAAGATACCCATTTCGTCATGGCGCGTCGTGTCGACGGTGCGCGACAGGTCGCCGGCCGACATGGCGTCGAAATGCGCCAGCGCTTCGCCCAGCGGACGCATGATGGCGCGTACCAGGCTGACGCTGGCGGCTGCGATCAGCACCAGGCCGAAGGCGATGGCGCCGATCGACAGGCTCAGCACCGTGGAGTACGTCTTCTGGCTGTCGGCGAAGCTCGCGCCCGCAGCGTTCAACTGGTAGGCATCGAGCTTTTCCGAGCTGTCGCTGAAGGCCGTAAACAGCTTCTGCATGTCCTTCATCACCAGGTGGTCCATGCGCTCCCTGTCGCCGGCGCGCAGCGCGGCTGCCACGCCGTTCAGGCCTTGCTCGACCAGCGCCTTGCGGGTTCGCGCCACTTCGTCGGCCAGCACCTTCTCCTCGGCGGTCTGCGACAGCGCCATGTAGTTGCTCCAGGCCTGGTCGGACTTGGCGAGGAAGCTGTCGGCGCGCTTGAGCAGCGCTTCGATGTCCGGCGCATCCGGGTGGAACACGGCACGGTCCTGCACCAGCCGCGCGCGGCTGATGAAATTCTTCGAGTCGCCGATCGCCATCGACGAGGCCAGCTGGTTGCGGTAGGTATCCTCCAGCGATGCATTGACGGAACGGATGCCGTGGATGCCCAATGTGCCCACGAGAATGATCAGGAGGCCGAGGATGGCCATCGTGGCAAGCAGGCGGGTACGGATGGTGAGGCGATTGAGCATGACGGTTCTTCCGAAAAAATGCAGGGCCGGGCAGGGCCTGGCGCGTAAGGACGCCGCTGCACCGTGCAGCGGAGCGAAATGCGCGAGGATCTGGCGCGGGACTGCCGACGGAAGGGCCGATGGCGCCGGGCGGGCCATGGGGAGGGACGGGCACGGGGTTGGGGCCGTCGCGACTTCTTCAGCGAGGGCTCTAGAGTATCACCTCTATTGATGCACAGCAATAAATTAATGCTTTTTCGTCGGCCTGGAATACCGACGAAAAAGCACGGCCGTGTCAAAAATGGTCAATCCAATCAGTGGCTTGACAGGGCGACAGCAAGCGCGGCGCTTATTTGCCCTGGTAGAAGACCCGGTAGATGCGCCCCGCGAAATCGTCCGAGACGAGCATCGAGCCGTCGCCCAGCACGGCGATGTCGACGGGACGGCCCACCACGCTGTCGCCCTGCAGGAAGCCGTCGATGAAGGTCGTCGTCGTTACTTCCTGGTTGCCTTGCAGGGTCACGAGGCTGACCTTGTAGCCGATCTTCTGCGTGCGGTTCCACGAGCCGTGTTCGGCCACGAAGACCTGGTTGCGGTACTGGGCCGGGAACTGGGTGCCCGTGTAGAAGGCCAGTCCCAGCGGCGCAACGTGTGGGCCCAGCTTGGCCACCGGCGCCGTGTAGGCGGCGCAGCTGTCGGCCTTGCCGTATTTCGGATCGGCGATGACGCCGCCGTGGCAGTAGGGGAAGCCGAAGTGCATGCCCTTTTTCGGCGCCACATTCAGTTCGCAGGACGGCGTGTTGTCGCCCATTTCGTCCGGGCCGTTATCGGTGAACCACAGGTCCTTCGTCTGCGGGTGGAAGGCGAAGCCCACCGTGTTGCGGATGCCGCCGGCGTACATCTCCCAGCCCGAACCGTCCGGGTTCATGCGCCAGATCTTCGAATAGGCTTCGTCTTCCTTGTCGCAGGTATTGCAGGGCGAGCCGACGGGGATATACAGCTTGCCGTCCGGGCCCGCCTTGATGACCTTCTCGCCGTGCCATTTGTCGTCCGGCAGATCGGCCTTGACGACCTGGTAGGCCGGCTTCGCCGCGTAGCTGCGGTCGATATCGTCGAAGCGGATCACGCGCCCGATCTCGGCCACGTACAGGGCGCCGTTCAGCAGGGTGACGCCGATCGGGTTGTTCAGGCCCTGGGCGACGGTGACGACCTTGTCGGCCACCTTGTCGCCGTTGCTGTCGACGACGGCATACACCTTGCCGGCCTTGCGCGAGCCGACATAGACGATGCCGCTGCCGGATACGGCCAGCGAGCGGGCCGATTCCACCCCTTCGGCATACACGGCGATGGCAAAGCCCTTCGGCAAGGTCAGGCGCGCCAGCGCGGCATCGGTCTTCGGGGCGGCAGGGGTGGCGGCAGCGGCGGGCGCTTCGGCGCGGTGCGCCCCCGGTTCGATATAGGCGGCCAGTTGCGCGATCTGGGCTTTCGACAGGGTTTGCGACCACGCCGGCATGCCCTTGTCCGGCACGCCGGCGGCGATCAGCTTGACCAGGTTGGCGCGGGTAGGCTGACCGTGCAGCCACGTCTTGTCGGCCAGGGACGGGCCGGCCGCGCCTTCAAGTTTCGCGCCGTGACACAGGGCGCAGTGGGCCTGGTACAGGCGGGCGGCATCGGCGCCAGCGGCCGGCGCGGCGTGGACCGCGCCGACGCTCAGCAACAGGGGAATCGACAGCAGGGGCAGGGCAAGCTTCATGAACACTCCGGCGCAAGGGACAAGGGCGCCATCATAAAGCAGGCCGGGCCGTTCAGGCCATCGTCGCCATCAGTGCGTCGATCTGCGCCAGCGAAGGCGGCGTCGCCCCCGCGCCCAGGCAGGCGGCGGCGCCCGCAGCCACGGCGCAGCGCAGGTGATCGAGGGGCGTGCGATCCGGCTGGCGCAGCAGGCTGTGAACGAAGGCGGCGATGCTGGCGTCGCCGGCGCCCACGGTGTCTTGCACGACGATGCCGGGCGCGGCCACCTGCCATGATTGATCGCCCACGTGCAGTTCAGCGCCTTGCTCGCCTTTCGTGTACAGGAAGCGCGCGGCGGGGTTGTACCCGCGCAGCCGCGCGAACGACGCTTTCGTGTCCGGGCTGCGGAACAGGCCCACCAGGTCTTCCTCGGACACCTTGACGACGTCGGCCAGCGCCGTCATCGCGCGCAAGGTCGGGTCGTATCGCTCGTCCATCAGCAGCCGGTAGTTGGGGTCATAGCTGATGCCGATACCGGCTGCCCGGGCCTCGCGCGCCAGTGCCAGCAGCCTGGCCGCCAGCGGCTCGCGCGCCAGGCTGATGCCGCCGAAGTGCAGCCAGCGGCAGTGCTCGCGCCAGCCTTGCGGCAGCAGGGCCGCGTCGAAATGCAGGTCGGCGCTGTCGTCGCCCACGAAGAAGTAGCTGGGCGGGTCGAGCCGGTGCACGACGGCCAGCAGCGGCGACTTGCCCAGCCGCTGCGTGAAGCGCGCATCCAGCCCGGCCGCTTCGGTGGCGCGCCACAGCGCATCGCCGAACACGTCGCGGCTGATGGCGCCAGCGAAGGCGCTGGGCAGGCCCAGGTGCGCCATCGTGCGCGCCACGTTCCACGTCGAGCCGCCCGTGACGCTGTGCCAGCGCGTCTGGGCCGGGTCGGCCACGATCAGGTCCGTCAGGGCCTCGCCGGCGGCGACGAACAGGGGAAAGTCGTTGGTGGCCATGTCAGTCCTTCAGCACGTTCAGCACTTCGTAGCAGGCGCCCATCGTGTGATAGTCGACCTTGCCGGCCGGGCTTTTCTCGTCCGTCAGCTTGGCATTGTCGGCCGCCAGGATGCGGTACCAGGCGCCATGCCGGTGGTCGATGAAATGCTCCCAGCTGTAGGCCCACAGCCGGTCGTACCAGTCCCAGAAGCGCGCTTCCCCCGTACGGTCGGCCAGCAGCGCTGCCGTGGCCAGGCTCTCGGCCTGCACCCAGAAGTACTTGTGGGCGTCGCAGATGGTGCCGTCCGGGCCGAAGCCATAGAAAATACCGCCGTGCTGCGCATCCCAGGCCTTGTCCAGCGCCGCGTCGAAGAACTGCACGGCGCGTGCAAGCAGCCAGTCCGACGGTCCCGCCAGGTGGGCCTGGTGGCGTTCCAGGATCAACAGCAGCTTGGCCCATTCCGTCAGGTGTCCCGGCTGGTAGCCCCAGGGCCGGAAGATATTCGTGCTGTCGTGCCGGTTGTAGTCCGGATCGACCGACCAATCCGCGCGGTAGTGCTCCCATACGAGGCCGCCGGCCAGGGCCGCCTGGCGCACGGCGATATTGTGGGCCAGCGTTTCGGCACGGTGCAGGTAGCGCTGTTCGCCGGTGGCCTCGAAGGCGGCGATCAGTGCCTCGCAGGCATGCATATTCGCGTTCTGGCCCCGGTAATCGGACACCTGCCAGTCGGCGCTGGCCTCGTCGGCATACAGGCCGTGCCCCGGTTCCCAGAAGCGGCGCTCCATCAGCTCGAACGTTTCGGCCACGTGGTCGCGTGCCTCGCTTTCGCCCGCCATCAGCGCGTGGGCATAGGCCAGCAGCACGAAGGCCAGGCCGTAGCAGTGGTTGGTGCTGTCCGTGACGGTGGCGCGGCCGTCGCGCCACTGCAGTTCCCACGCATAGCCGCCCGTGTCGGGATTGCGGTGCACGCCGCGCAGGAAAGCCAGGCCGTGACGCAGGCGCTGGCGGTCGGCCTCCTCGCCGAACTGGCGCAAGGCCATCGCGTAGTTGAAGATGAAGCGGGTGCTGCTGACCAGGTGACGCGTGTGCGCGTCGTAGACGGTGCCGTCATCCTTGTAGAAGTGATAGAAGCCGCCGCTGGGATCGACCGAACGGGGATCGTAGAAATTGCGGGTGTCGCGGATATGCCGCAGCAGGGTTTCGCGTGCATGAAAGTCTGGTAACATGAATCGTCCGTTGTCAGGGTAGAGGCGGCCGGTTCGCGGCAACGAATCCGGAGCTTGTTTGCTTTGTTTGCTTTGTTTGCTTTGTTTGCTTTGTTTGCGTTGTTTGCTTTGTTTGCTTTGTTTGCTTTGTTTGCTTTGTTTGCTTTGTTTGCTTTTTTTTGGCGCGAGCAGACCCCTCGCGGTCGGCGAACCGATCGCGTCTGGCCTGGCATGGCACCTCTGTTACATCGAGTCGGGCGGTCGGCGCATCAGCACACCGTGCTGGCCCGCACCACCAGCTCCACCGGGGAGATTTTTTCCTCCACGTCGCCCGTCCGGCTGGCCAGCAGCAATTCCACGCCCATGGCCCCCAGTTCCTTCTTGTTGATGCGTAAGGTCGTCAGCGGCCGATGGCCCAGCACGGCCGTCGAGATATCGTCGAAGCCGACGATGGCGATATCGTGCGGTACCTTCAGGCCTCTGGCCAGGCAGCAGCGCATCGCCACCAGCGCGGCGCTGTCGTTGTAGCAGAACAGCGCGTCCGGCGGCTTGGGCAGGGCCAGCAGGCTTTCCGTCGCTTCCCACGCCCCCGTTTCCAGGTCGACGCCGTCCGGCAGGCTCGCTTCCAGGCGCGGATCGGCAAGGATCTGCGCCTCGTACAGGGCCTGGCGGTACCCCCGTGCCCGTTCGCGGATGCTGTAGTGGCTGAGCGAACCGCAGATGAAGCCCACGCGCTCGCGGCCCCGGTCGATCAGGTGTTTCGTCGCCAGGTAGCCGCCCATCATATTGTCCGGATTGACGGAGCTGTAGCCGCGCAGCTTCATGTCGATCAGCACGATCGGCTTGCCCGTGCCGCGCAGGGCCGTCAGCAGTTCCGGCTCGAAGAAGCCGGCGCAGACGATGGCGTCCGGCGCATGGATGCGCAGCTGGTCGGCCAGGCCGTCGGCCGGGCCCACGGCCATGAACGACAGCACGATGCCCTGGCGGCGGCAGGCCTCCTCGGCGCCATGCAGCACGGGCGAGTAGAAGGGGCTGCTCGATGCCGTGTTGTGCTGGCGATGCAGCAGGAAGGTCAGGCGGCGCAGGCGTTTCGGCCGCAGCTTGCAGAAATCGTAGCCCAGGTCGCGCGCCGTGCTCAGCACCATCTGGCGCGTCGATTCCGTCAGCCCCGGTTCGTTCTTCAGGGCCCGCGAAATGGTGCCGGCTGAGACGCCGGCGGCACGGGCGATATCGCGGATCGTCACATTGCCGGGGGCGGCGGCCGTCATGGGACCACTCCCGCATGAAGCTTGCACATGGATCTCCTCCGTTGTTGTCCCGACAGCGCATCCTGGCCTCGAGCCGGGCGCTGTATCTGTGACCGCAGTCTCCCATACCGTTCGGGCCATGGTCAAACGCCGGGCCG
The DNA here is from genome assembly GCF_009720835.1 of Pseudoduganella buxea. Lineage (GTDB taxonomy): Bacteria > Pseudomonadota > Gammaproteobacteria > Burkholderiales > Burkholderiaceae_D > Rugamonas > Rugamonas buxea. The sequence continues at coordinate 41,026 of NZ_WNKZ01000037.1, read as the reverse complement.
GGTTTGCAGGGCAGTTTAGTCCGATTTACTAAACAGCCGTCTGGCACCGCCCGAGACCGCCGGCGATGCATGCAGGACCCCGGGGCAAGCGTGTTTAGTGAACGGCACTAAACTGGTGCCTGAAAAAGCGGCGGGGTTTGACCCGGCCGGCGCGATCCATGCACAATCGGTCCACAACAAAAGCCGGCCCGCCGGACCACCAAGGAGACGACATGGATCATTCCACCCCCGCGGCGCCCACGGCGCCGCTGGCGCCCCACCTCGCCCAGGCCACGCTTCAGGCCCCACCTCAGGCCAGTGCGCAAAGCCACACGGGCCCATTCGTGATCATCACGATCCTCTTTTTCATGTGGGGCCTGCTCACTTCCCTGAACGACGTGCTGATTCCCCACCTGAAGGCCGTCTACACCCTGACCTACGTGCAGGCGATGCTGGTGCAGTTCTGCTTCTTCGGCGCCTACTTCATCGTGTCGCTGCCGGCCGGCATGCTGATCCGGCGCATCGGCTACAAGCGCGGCGCCGTCACGGGCCTGGTGGTGGCCGCCGCCGGCTGCGCGCTGTTCTATCCGGCCGCGATGGGCGGGTACGCGCTGTTCCTGTTCGCCTTCTTCGTGCTGGCCGCCGGCATCACGATCCTGCAGGTGGCGGCCAATCCGTTTGTCACGGTACTGGGTCCGCCCGCCACTGCATCGAGCCGGCTGACCCTGACGCAGGCCTTCAATTCGCTGGGCACCACCATCGCCCCCGCGCTGGGCGGTTTGCTGATCCTGACGCAGGCACCGGCCGTCATTGACGCAGCGCGCCTCTCCGAGGCCCAACAGCTGGCCCGGCGCGCCAGCGAGGCGGCCGCCGTGCAGGGTCCGTACCTGGCGCTGGCCGGGGCCCTGCTGGCGCTGGCCGTGCTGTTCGCCATCGTGCGGCTGCCGAAGATCGGCGAGGACGAAGCGGTGCCCGGCGCTCCCGGTTCGGCGCCCGTGCTGCGCCACCGCCACCTGCTGCTGGGCGCCATCGGCATCTTCCTGTACGTGGGCGCGGAAGTGAGCATCGGCAGCTTCCTGATCAACTTCCTGGGCGAAGCCCACATCGCCGCCATGCCCCACGCCACGGCTGCCAACTACGTCAGCTACTACTGGGGCGGCGCCATGGTGGGCCGCTTCATCGGCTTTTTCGTCATGCGCCACGTCAGCCCCGGCAAGGCGCTGGCCTTCAACTCGGCCGCCACCATCGCGCTGGTGCTGGTGGCCGTGTTCGGCCAGGGGCCGCTGGCAATGTGGTCGCTGATCGCCGTGGGCCTGTTCAATTCCATCATGTTCCCCACCATCTTCAGCATGGCGCTGCACCGGCTCGGGCCGCAGACGGGACAGGGCTCCGGCATCCTGTGCATGGCCATAGTCGGCGGCGCCATCGTGCCGTTTGCCCAGGGCCTGTTCGCCGACACGCTCGGCCTGCAGCTGTCCTTCCTCGTGCCGGCCGCCTGCTACGTCTTCATCCTGTACTTCGGCCTGCGCTACGCCGCGATGTACGTGGACGAGATCAAGGCCGTCTGATTTTTCAACGCATGCCCGCGTCGCGGGCCTGCATGCACCGTCCCGGCGCGGAAGGACCTTTCGCGCCCTGTTGAAGGATTCCCGATGAAGCACACCAAGTACCTGGCACTTGCCATCGCAGCCTTGCCCGGCCTGGCCCTGGCGGCCGACACCAGGCCGTGGATGGATACGGCCCTCGATCCGGACCGGCGCGCCGCGCTGGTGCTGAAGGAAATGACGCAGAAGGAAAAGCTGAACTGGGCCTACGGCTACTTCGGCGCCGACCATGCCGGCAACAAGACGAAGAAGATCGAGGCGGCGCTGCCTTTCTCGGCCGGCTATATCCCCGGCGTGCCCCGCCTGGGCTTGCCCGCGTTGTTCGAAACGGATGCCGGCATCGGCGTGGCCACGCAGTACACGAAGACGCCGCGCGAGCGCACGGCGCTGCCGTCGGGCCTGGCCACGGCCGCCACGTGGAACCGCAAGCTGGCCTTCGAGGGCGGGAAGATGATCGGTGCCGAGGCGCGCGCCTCGGGCTTCAACGTGATGCTGGCCGGCGGCGTGAACCTGCTGCGCGAGCCCCGCAACGGCCGCAACTTCGAATACGCCGGCGAAGACCCGCTGCACGCGGGCCTGATGGTGGCCGAGCAGGTCAGGGGCATCGAGTCGAACCACGTCATCGCCACCATCAAGCACTTCGCGCTGAACGCGCAGGAGACGGGCCGCTTCGAGCTCGATGCCCGCATCGACCCGACGGCCGCGCGCATGTCCGACCTGCTGGCCTTCCAGATCGCGCTGGAGCAGTCCGGTGCCGGTTCCTTCATGTGCGCCTACAACCGGGTCAACGGCCCTTACAGCTGCGAGCACCCGTGGCTGCTCAACGAAGTACTGAAGGGCGACTGGGGCTTCAAGGGCTACGTGATGTCCGACTGGGGCGCGACCCACAGCACGGTGGCCGCCGCCAACGCCGGCCTGGACCAGCAGTCCGGCGGCGAATTCGACAAGTCGAACTACTTCGGCGGCGCGCTGGAGGAAGCCGTCAAGAACGGCCACGTGCCGCAGAAGCGCCTGGACGATATCGCCTTCCGCGTACTGCGCACGATGTTCGCCAAGGGCGTCGTCGATCATCCCGTCAAGGAAGGTAGCGCTATCGACTTCGCCGCCCACGGCGCCATCAGCCAGGCGGACGCCGAGGAAGCCATCGTGCTGCTGAAGAACGAAGGCGGCCTGCTGCCGCTGCGGGCCGGCGCCGGGAAGATCGTCGTCATCGGCGGCCATGCGGATGTGGGCGTGCTGGCCGGCGGCGGCTCGTCGCTGGTGTATCCGGTGGGCGGCAATGCCGTGCCGAACCTGCTGCCGGCCACGTGGCCCGGCCCCGTGATGTACTACCCGTCCTCGCCGTTGAAGGCGGTGCAGGCCCGCGCCGGCGTCGCCCAGGTGGTGTTCGACAGCGGCGCCGATCCGGCCCGGGCGGCCCGGCTGGCCGCCGATGCGGACGTGGTGCTGGTCTTTGCCACGCAGTGGGTGGGCGAGGCGCTCGATGCGACGTCGCTGGCGCTGCCCGATGGCCAGGACGCACTGATCGCCGCCGTGGCGGCGGCCAATCCGCGCACGGCCGTCGTACTGGAAAACAGCGGCCCCGTGCTGATGCCGTGGCTGGACCGCGTCGCGGCAGTGGTGGAAGCCTGGTACCCCGGCACGCGGGGCGGCGAAGCCATTGCCCGCGTGCTGTTCGGCGAAGTCAATCCGTCCGGCCGGCTGCCGGCCACGTTCCCCGCGTCCGAAGGGCAGCTGCCCCGGCCGAAGCTGGACGGCGATCCCGCCCAGCCCGAGATGCAGTTCGCCGTCGATTACCACGAGGGCGCGGCGGTCGGCTACAAATGGTTCGACCTGAAGGGCCACAAGCCCCTGTTCCCGTTCGGCTTCGGCCTGTCGTACACCCGGTTCGGCTACAGCGGCCTCGCCGCCTCGGTCGAGGATGGCGAGGTGCGGGTGCGCTTCCAGGTCGTCAACACGGGCGGCGTGCCGGGCAGGGACGTGCCGCAGGTGTACGTGGCACCCGTCAATGCCCGCTGGGAAGCGCCGAAGCGCCTGGCCGGCTGGGACAAGGTCGAACTGGCGCCTGGTGCTTCGGCGCAGGTCGACATCGCCATCGATCCACGCCTGTTCGGCATGATGAAGAAGGGCGCGAAGACGTGGCAGGTCGCGCCCGGGCAGTACCACATCCTGCTGGCGCGCCATGCCGGGGATGCGGCGCCGCAGAGAGTCACGATCCGGCTGCCGTCCTGGACCTTGAACCTGGCCGGCAAGCCGGCCACGAAGTAATCCACCTCCATAAAACCATAAGCGAGACCGACATGAAAAAGATGATCACCCTGGCCGCCAGCCTGATGCTGATGCACGCGCTGCCGATGAGCACCGCCGCCGCCAATACCGCTACCAGCGGCTTCGTCACCGTGAACAAGACCCACTTCGCCAAGGGCGGCCAGCGCTACTACATCGCCGGCGCCAACTTCTGGTATGGCGCCTACCTGGGCGCACCGAGCAAGGTGGGCGACCGCGGCCGCCTGCTGAAGGAGCTGGACACGATGAAGGCTGCCGGCATCAACAACGTGCGCGTGCTGGCCGTATCGGAGAAGACGGACATGGCCAGTGCCGTGCGCCCGGCCACGACGGCCGCGCCGGGCCAGTACGACGAGCAGCTGCTGGTGGGCCTGGACTTCATGATGGCCGAACTGGCCAAGCGGGACATGACGGCCGTGATCTACCTGAACAATTTCTGGCAGTGGTCGGGCGGCATGACGCAGTACCTGAACTGGTTCGAAGGCACCAAGGCCCTCGACCCGAACGTGACGAAGGACTACGAAGACTACATGGCCAAGACGGCACGCTTCTACCGCAACCCGAAGGCGCAGGCCGAGTACCGCAACGTCATCCGCAAGATCGTCCAGCGCGTCAATACCGTCACGGGCAAGCCGTATGCGCAGGACCCCGCCGTCATGTCGTGGCAGCTGGCCAACGAGCCCCGCCCCGGCAACGCCAGCAGCACGGCCGAGGATAAGGCCGTCTACGTGAAATGGATCGCCGACACGGCCGCCTACATCCACAGCCTGGACAAGAATCACCTGGTCAGCAGCGGCAGCGAAGGCCTGGCCGGTTCGGCCCAGGACGGGGAGCTGTTCATGAAGGCCCACCAGAGCCCCCATATCGACTACCTCACCTACCACCTGTGGCCGAAGAACTGGGGCTGGATCGATTCGAGGAACGTGGCGCAGACGTGGGACGGCGCATTGGAAAAGAGCCGCCATTACCTGAACGTGCATATCGACTACGCGAAAAAAGTGGGCAAGCCCATCGTGCTGGAGGAATTCGGCATGGACCGCGACGGCGCCTCGTTCGACATCAAGGCCCCCACCACGGTGCGCGACCGCTTCTACGGCGTCGTGTTCGACGTCGTCACGACGCGCGCGGCCAAGGGCGACCCCATCGCCGGCTTCAACTTCTGGGCCTGGGGCGGTGCCGGCCGCGCCGCCAATGCCGATTACTGGTGGAAGGAAGGCAATGACCTGATGGGCGACCCGCCGCAGGAAGAGCAGGGCCTGTACTCCGTGTTCGACAGCGATGCCAGCACGATCGCGCTGATCCGCGCCACGGCCGCCAAGCTCAAGGCGCTGGAGGTGAAACAATGAAGCATGCCGCCGTCGCCGCCAGCGCGCTGCTGCTGGCGGGGGCCGCCCACGCGCAGAAGTTCGAGGGCGTGGCCGATACGCCGCAAATGGGCTGGAACAGCTGGAACAAGTTCGGCTGCGAGATCAACGAGCAACTGATCCGCGAGACCGCCGACGCCATGGTCAGGCTGGGCATGAAGGATGCCGGCTACCAGTACGTCAATATCGACGACTGCTGGCACGGCCAGCGCGACAAGGACGGCAATATCCAGGCCGACCCGGTGCGCTTCCCTTCGGGGATCAAGGCGCTGGCCGACTACGTGCACGCACGTGGCCTGAAGCTGGGCCTGTATTCGGACGCCGGCGCCACCACCTGCGGCGGCCGGCCCGGCAGCCGGGGCCACGAATACCAGGACGCCCGCACCTATGCCGCCTGGGGCGTTGACTACGTCAAGTACGACTGGTGCGATACCAAGGGCCTGAACGCGGAAGGCGCGTACACGACGATGCGCGACGCACTGCGCGCGGCCGGGCGCCCGATCCTGCTGTCCATCTGCGAATGGGGCGACAACAAGCCGTGGGACTGGGCAGCCCCCATCGGCCATTCCTGGCGCACCACGGGCGACATCTACGCCTGCTGGGATTGCGAGGTGTCGCTGGGTTCCTGGTCCACCTTCGGCGTGATGAAGATCGTCGACAAGTCGCTGGCGCTGCGCAAGTTCGCCGGTCCCGGCCACTGGAACGACCTGGATATGCTGGAAGTGGGCAACGGCCTGTCGCCGGAAGAAGACCGCTCGCATTTTTCGCTGTGGGCCATGATGGCTTCGCCGCTGATCTCCGGGAACGACCTGCGCAAGATGCCAGAATCGGTGCGCAAGGTGCTGACGAACCGGCAGGTCATCGCCGTCAACCAGGACAGGCTGGGCGTACAGGGCCTGCGCATGCTGACCGACGGCCCGCTGGAAGTGTGGATCAAGCCCCTTGCCGGCAAGGACTGGGCCGTGCTGTTCCTGAACCGGGGCGAGACGACGCTTGTCCGCAGCTACGACTGGACCAAGCAGCCCCTCAGCGATGACCTCAGCAAGCGCTCGGCCGACCTGAAGAAGGAAGGTTTCGGCTGGACCGACCTGTGGCAGCAGAAAACGGGCGACACGGGCAAGCCGCTGGAACTGAAGCTGGCGCCGCACGGCGTGACGATGCTGCGCCTGACGCCGCGGCAGGGCACTTGATGCGCCCGCGATGGCCGGTACAATGCACGGTGCCGGCCGTCGCCGACGGCGCAGTGACATGACTGGAAAGAGGATGAACATGCGAATGAAGATGATGGCATCGGCGGTCCTGCTGTGCGTCGCCACCCTGGCCCAGGCCGACGGCCAGGTGCGCCAGTGCGCGACGACGGTGGAGCCGCGCAGCGTGGAGTACCCGTGGATGTCGATCGCGCGCTGGCAGCAGATGCACCGGGAACAGGCGGCCCTGGCGGCACGGGGCAATATCGACGTGCTGTTCCTGGGCGACTCGATCACGGAAGGCTGGCCGAAGGCCGAGTGGGACAGCCACTTCGGACGCTTCAAGGCGGCCAACTTCGGCATCGGCGGCGACCATACGGGCAATATGCTGTGGCGCCTGCAGAACGGGGCCATGGACAAGCTGCGCCCGAAGGTGGTGGTGCTGCTGATCGGGACCAACAACTTCGGCCTGTGCGGCGAAAGCCCGGCGCAGGTCTACACCGGCATCCAGTCCGTGGTGGCGTCGCTGCGCCAGCTGTATCCGGATGCGAAGATCTTGCTGAACGCCGTGCTGCCGGTGGAACAGCAGCCCGACCATCCGCGCCGCACCAACGTGGCGGCGCTGAACCGGCAGGTCGCCACCCTGGACGACGGCAAGCGCGTGTTCTACCGCGACTACGGCCCCATATTTCTCCAGCCGGACGGCACCATCTCGCCGCAGACCATGCCGGACTTCCTGCACCTGACGCCGGGCGCCTACCGCAGCTGGGGCGACGCGCTGCAGCCCGATATCGCCCGGCTGCTGAACTGAACCGGGTGGACTGACGATGCGACTCCCCTACCTTCTACTCAACGCGGCTTCGGCCGCGTTTTTCGTCGTGGGCCAGGCCGGCGCGGCAGACACCATCGCCGCCACCGACGGGCGCGTGGCGTGGATGGGCCGCACCGTCGTCGACGACGGCGCTGCCAGCTTTGCCTATCCTGGTGTCAGTGCATTCCTGCGCTTCGACGGCCGGAAGCTGGTGCTGGACGTGGCCAGCACGGGCAAGAAGAGCTGGCTCGATGTCGTTGTCGACGGCCGGGTGCGCGCGGTGCACCTGGCGCCGGGGCGCAGCCGCGTCGTGCTGGTCGACAGGAAGGCGGCGGCGCGGCGCACGGTGCAGGTGCTGCACCGCTCCGAGACGTGGCAGGGCACCGTGACCGCGCGCAGCTTCACGACGGAAGGGCGCTTTGCCGCGCCGCCCGCGCTGCCGGCGCGCCGGCTGATGTTCCTGGGCGACTCCGTCACGTGCGGCGAGGCGCTGGACCGCACGCCGCCCGGCAAGAAGGACCCCGTGTGGTGGAACCCGCGCCTGTCCTACGGCATGCTGGCCGGCCAGGCGCTGCAGGCACAGGTGCACCTGGTCTGCCACGGCGGGCGTGGCCTCGTGCGCAGCTGGAACGGCAAGACGGACGAATTCAACCTGGGGCGCCTGTACCAGCTGGCGATCGCCGATCCGGCCCGGCCGGTGCCATGGGACCAGCGCCGCTATGCGCCGGACCTGATCGTCAGCGCCATCGGCACCAACGATTTCACGCCCGGCATTCCGGTGCGCGAGGCCTATGTCAACGAATACGTCGCGCTGGTGCGAACGCTGTTGCGCGACCACCCGCAGGCGCGCGTCGTGCTGACGGAAGGGGCCATCCTGGACGGCGAAAAGAAGGCCGCGCTGCGCGACTATATCGACGAGACGATCCGGCGCGTGGGCGATGCCCGCGTGGGCAGCGTCGTATCGAAGCACTACCCCGGCGATGCCGCCGACGCCCATCCGACCCGCGCCCAGCACGCGCGGATGGCGGCCGACCTGGTGCCGCAGCTCCGGTCCGTGATGGGCTGGTAATGTTGCCTGAAAAATGGGGTCTGTCCCCATTTTCCAGGCAATATAAAAAACGCCGCGTCCCGGGCGGGTACGCGGCGTCCAAGGAGAACCCGGTGGATCAGTATTCCGCGCCGATGCGTAAGCCGAACATGCGCGGTTCGACGTAGTGGGCCTTCATGAAGCCGCCGTTGACGGATTCGCGGTTCAGCGCGGCGTGGCTGTTGGCCACGTTACGAACGTACACCTCGGCGTGCCACTTGTCGCTTGGTGCATCGAGGCGGGCCGACACGTCGCCCATCGCATAGGCCTTCTGGTAGCGGCCGATGTGGGCGAAGTCCGAGTTGCGCAGGTCGAAGTAGGCCTTGTCGCGCCAGTTCACCTTGATGTACGGCGTGATGCGGTAGCCGTTGGCCAGCGTGAACTCCTGCGAGAAGTTCAGGTTGACCTGGTACTTCGGCGTGTTCGGCAGGTGATTGCCGTCGATGTTGTACAGGCGGCGGCCCAGCAGGGCCTTGTCGTCGCCCGTGTAGGCGGACGGGCAGGGCGGCAGGCCCAGTTCCGTGCGCACGTCGCACTGGTAGTCATCCGAGAACTCGCGGAAGTCATTCACTTCCGTGTTGATGTAGGCGAAGCCGCCGCCGAGGCGGGCGCCGCGCCATGGACGCCAGTCCCATTCCAGTTCCAGGCCGGGGATGTCGACCTTGCCGACGTTGATGGTGCGCCAGCTTTCGTACACGTCGCACTTGGGCTGGTCGGCCGGGCAGGGCAGGCCGTTGTCGGGAATGATCTGGTTGACGAAGTAGGTGCCCGTCAGCTGCATGTCCTTGTACTTCATGAAGAAGGCGGTGGCCGACAGCGACAGCGTATTGTCGAGGAACTTGCCCTTGTAGCCCAGCTCATAGTTGGTGACCTGCTCGGGACCGTAGGGCATGAAGGTGACGACGCCGGGCTTGCCGTCCGCGCACAGGTGGTAGTTGCAGCTGTCGGACTTGTCGGCGAAGCCGCCGGCCTTGTAGCCGGTCGACACGGAGGCATACGCCATCTGGTTCGGCGTCATCTGCTTCTGCAGGCCCACGCGCCACGTCACCTTCTTCCACGTTTCCTTGTGGTCGTTCGACGTCGGCGCGCCGTACAGGCGGTAGGCTGCGACGCTGCCGCCCATGGCGTCGGTCAGGTCGGTGCCGTTGTGGACGCGGAAGCCCGGCGTGCCCGGCGTGCCCTGGCTGAACAGGCCATTGTAGTAGGCCGGGTCGCCCTTCCAGTTGGCGCCGTACACCTTGCCGCCCTTGTCTTCCTTGCTGTCGCTGCTGTAGCGGGCGCCCAGCGTGCCGGTCCATGTCGGCATGAACTTCCAGTCGGCCTGGGCGAAGACGGCCTTGGCGTCGACCTGGCGGTTCGGCTGGTTGTACAGTACCGAGCCGACATCGCCGTACGGCTTCTGGATGGTATGGGTCTGTTCGTAGTCGATGCGGTTACGCTCGTGCATCCAGAACAGGCCGGCCACGTACTGCAGGTTGCCGACGTTCTGCTTCAGCTGGGCCTCGTGCACGGTCGATACGTAACGCGACGACAGCGTGCGGTGGAACGAGTCCGTCAGCGGCCAGCGGCCCCAATTGCCATCCGGCGTATTCGGGTAGGCGCCGTCGATCTGGAAGGGCGCATTGTGCTGCATGCCCATGTCGTCGTCGGTGATCTCGGAGCGCTTCTGGTCTGCCACCTGGAAGGTGTAGTCGAAGGTGGTGGTGGGATTGATGGTCCACGACAGGCCAGTGCGCAGGGTGCGGATCTGCATGTCGACCTGGCCCGGCACATTGACCAGCAGGTCCCACTTGCCCGTACCCGGTGCGCAGGTGTAGCGCGTGCCGGCCGTGGCATCGCAGTCGCGGAACGAGGCACCGCCGGCGCCGTCGTCCTGGAAGTGCTCGTAGGCGGCGCGCAGCATCACGTCGCTGTTGACCTTATACGCGGCCGACAGGCGCGCGGCCCATTGGTCCTGGTTGGTATAGAACTTGTCCTTGCCGATCACCTTGTTGAAGCGCTGGTCGACATCGGGAAGGCCGTCCGGGACCCAGCCCAGCTGCGGCGCGTTCGCTTCCGACAGGTCGCGCATCTGGTTGGCGTAGCCGTCGCGCTTGACCTTCATGAAGGTGCCGCGCAGGGCCAGCTGGTCGTTGACCTTGACGTTCTGCACCACTGTGACCTGCTTCTTGCGGTAGTTGCCGATATCGATTTCGGCCTTGCCGTAGTTGCCGCCGAAATCGGGCTTAGCCGAAATGACGTTGACGGAGCCGCCCGTGGAGTTGCGGCCGAACAGTGTTCCCTGCGGGCCGCGCAGCACCTCGACCTGCTCGATGTCGAACATCAGCGCCTGCGCGCCCTGCGGGCGGGGCGAGTACATGCCGTCCACGTGGAAGCCGACGGCGGGGTCGCCCGTTTCCGTGAAATTGGTCGACGTGATGCCGCGGATGGTGATCTGCACGGCCGAATCGAGGCCCGTGCTTTCGATGACGACGTTGGGGATTTCGCCCGTCAGGTCCTTCAGGCTGGTGGCGCCCTTGCGTGACAGCTGCTCCTGGTTGAAGGCCGACACGGCCAGCGGCGTTTTCAGCAGCGAAGTGGAATAGCGGGTGGCCGTAACCTTCACTTCCGGGATCTGGTCGCCGCCCGTGGTGGGGGCGCCGGCGGCGCTTTCCGCGGCTGCGGGTACCGCGACGGCGGCATCGGGGCCGCCTTGTTGTGCGTGAGCAGATAGCGCTACCAAACTGCAGGCGCTGGCGACGGCCAGGCTCATCAAGCTTCTCTTGGTCGGATGCATTTCGTCTCCTTGTTGGAATGGTCGGCCACTGCGGGCCACTCTTTCAGCGGGACGAGTATTGCATTTCAAAAATACCAAGATCAAGCGATTCGAAAAAACGCGGCGCAGTTTATCCCGTTTTACTAAACATGCCATCCCTGGCCCGAAATGGCGGGGCGGACCCGGGGAAAGGGCCGGGGCACGCCGCTTGCGGCCGGCGCCGGCGTTTCGTGAAACGGCGGGCAAACGACGGCCTGGCCGCGCATTCTTGCAGTTCGTCGCATTTCCCGCCCATGCCGGCGGCAGGCCGCTAAGATGCCAGCATCGGGCACTGCGCATGTCACGCAGGCCAATGCATCGCACAGAAAAAGGTACCCCATGAAAAAACTGCTCCCGCTTTCGTTCCTGTTCACCATGTTCTGCCTGCTGTTCGGCAGGGTCGCCGCCCAGGAGGCCAGCGACACGCGGGCCGTGGACGAGCGGGTGGTACGGGTGCGGCTCGACGGCCTGCTCGACCTGCGCGTGCGGCAGGGCGACGTACCGTCGCTCAAGATCAGCGGCGAGAAGCGCTTCGTCGACAAGGTCACGGCCGTGCAGACGGGCGACACCTTGGCGCTGGACACGGAAATCCACGGCGCCCGGCTGGGCCGGCCGTCGCTGCGCGCCGAGCTGGTGCTGCCGCGCCTGCGCGAACTGGTGTCGGAGGGCCTGGGCTCGTCGGAAATATCGGGCTTCAAGGGCGAGGAACTGGAGATCACGCTGGACGGCGCAGGCAACATGAAGGTGGTGGCGGAGTACCGCAGGTTGCGGGCCAACCTGGGCGGCGTGGGCAGCATGCACGTGTGGGTGGCCGACAGCGAGGACGTGGAGCTGGACCTGCACGGCGCCGGCTACGTGACGATCGGCGGGCGCAGCCGCCTTCTGCGCGCGTCGCTGGGCGGCCTGGGCGGGTTGAACGCCCAGCAGTTCCAGGCCGACTCGGTCGACATCGACCTGTCGGGCCTGGGCAATGCCACCGTCAATGCCCGCACCAACGCCAACCTGAACCTGTCCGGCATGGGCTCCGTGACCGTCTACGGCAAGCCGCTGAACCGCAATGTCAGCGTCGACGGCCTGGGCCGCGTGAGCTGGAAATGACCAGACAATGAGCTGAGCGAACAAGCGACTGCCCAAGGCAGACGAGTACAAAAACATCGAAAACGAACTCTCGCAAATGAAAATACTAGGACGAATGATCGTGGCGATCGGCATCGCGCTGGCCCTGCAGGGCAGCGCACTGGCCGGCTTCGCCGAAGGCGCCACCGCGTACAACAATCGCAACTACGCCGTGGCCTACAGGGAAATCCTGCCGCTGGCACGGGCCGGCAATGCCGATGCCCAGCACCTGATGGGCCTGATGTACTACATGGGCCGGGGCGTGCAGCAGGACTACAAGCAGGCACTGGCCTGGCACCGCCGCGCGGCCCAGCAGGGCAAGGCCGACGCGCAATATGTCGTGGGCGCCATGTACTACACGGGCAACGCCGTGATCCAGGACCACAAGCAGGCCGTGGGCTGGTTCCGCAAGGCCGCCGAGCAGGGCCACCCGCAGGCGCAGCAGGTGCTTGGCCTGATGTACCGTTATCACATCGGCGGCATGCCGCAGGATAACGTCATCGCCTACATGCTGTGGAACCTGGCCGCCGCCAGCGGCAACGCCAACGCCGCCGAACAGCGCGCCGCCGTCGTCAAGCACATGACGGAGGAGCAGATCGAGGAAGGGCAGGCCTTGTCGGCCGCGTGGAAGCCCGGGAAGCCGCTGCCGCGCAGTTCGCGGACTGGGGGCGGGTAAGGGAAATGGCGGCGGCGCGTGACCTCGCCGCCGCCATTCTTTGAACACTTCGAACAATCAGCCTGCGTGGTGCAGAACAGTCATGCCGATACGGCGTCTGCCCTCACGGAACGCGAGATTCGGGCCACTTACGACGACACTACCATTTGCGTCTAGCAAGGCTATTCGGACATCCTTGCCGATGCCGCTTTGGCAAACGGCACCTTCATCTGGCCGCCTTTCAGGATGGAAGGCATGATGCGGAGCACGCTCTCCTTCCTGCGAATGATGTGCCTGGCCCGCTGGGTGAAGCGTGCCGGCCAGTCATCCTTGCCATTTAACAGGCGCGCCTTGCGCGTAGTATCGGCAACGCTTCGGAACTAGACTGCGTTTACCGATGCTGTACTAGCTAAGGCTATTGATTGATTACTCTGCGAACGAGGCGGATTGATTTCCCATGCCCGCCTCGCCGGATACGCAGTGCTGAGAACGAGCTGGGGAAACGCCCTCCAACCCAACCTCGATAACTTTAATAAACCGACATCTCTTTTAATATTTTGCACTCTCCGCTGGAGTCTGCAACGCCTTGTTCTTTTGTGTCATAGCGACACAAAGTTGGCTTATTATTGGGGCCACCTAATTCGGCTTTGGAAAGAACTCCTGCAGTAAACTCGTATGTAATAATTAATTCGTTGTCGGAATAAATGCGCTTACAACCTGTGTACCGCCGAGGCATCGATGCGGGTGTGATTTCCAATATTCCCAGGCCGTGCCCGCCATTGAATTCTCTGCGTGATTCATTTTTCTCGGGAGGGCAGGAGAGTTCGCTTGTGGGCCGCTGAAGGGTTTGCGCGTCAGCAACGCCGACAAATAAAATTATCGTGGTGAAAAGTATGACTGTGTGATGTTTCATGGAAATTTGATATGTTTTTGAAGCCTGAGACGTCGCCATGGATTTTTGATCGACTATAACAGAGAAAGTATAAAGATTATTCCAAAGATAATGCTCCAACATGTTGGCCGGAACATCATCTTTGCAAATCAATACTAAAGCTGCCGAGCAGGCCCAGCAGGTTCCAGGGCAATACACCGTTATCACCTCGGCAGCACGCCGCAGGATAACATTATCGCTTGCATGCTGTGGACCCTGACCGCCGCCAGCCGCAACGCCAACGAGCCGGGCAACGTGCTGCCGTCGTCGAACGCATGACGGAAAAGCAGGGAAGCGCCCCGTCAGACTGGAACTGACGAGTATCAATATCCCCCATTCCCTCCCTCGACATAATAGATTCTTTGAGTAATTGCTAGAAGGCAATTTCGCCTGCTCGCCTGCATGCGCTCCGGTGGAGGTGTACCAATGAATCTGATGGATCTGACAGAAGCGATCGCAGGCTTATCGGAGTCGAACCGGCCCATCCGCCTGCGACTATCGCAGGGGAACGAGGTCTTCGACGATGTCCTGATGGTCCAGCGGGTGAGCGGTGCCGAAACCCTGTGCGGCGGACTGGAATATCGGCTCCTGTGTGTTTCGGCCCGTGCCGATCTACCTTTGAAACAGTTTATCGCCGCACCGGTGGAACTGCAGTTCGTGACCGACCGGGGCGATTTGCGCGCTGTCTGTGGGATTGTCGCGCAAGCTGCCGCTGGCCAGAGCGACGGCGGGCTGGCCACCTACCAGCTGGTTCTGCGTGACGGTCTGGCCTTGATGGAGCATCGCACCAACACCCGCATCTTCCGCAACCGCGACGAGCTCGATATTTCCAGGATCATCCTGGATGAATGGCGCCAGAAGAATTCGCTGCTGGCGATGGCCTTCGATGTGGACTGGTCGCATCTGACCGGCAGCTACCCGGCGCGCGAGTTCACGATGCAGCACAACGAGTCCGATGCCCATTTCCTGCGCCGTCTGTGGAAACGGCGCGGCATCGCATGGTTCATCCAGCCGGGTAAAGCCAGCGAGTCGACAGACCAGAGCACGCCGGCTCATACGCTGGTGTTGTTCGATGACGCTCACAGCCTCGCGGAAAACCTTGCCGGCACCATTCGTTATCACCGGGATGCCGGCACCGAAGAACAAGACACCGTGACCGCGTGGAGCCCCGTTCGTACCCTCAGACCCGGCAACGTCACGCGCAACAGCTGGAATCACGCGCAGGCGAAATTGAGCCACAGCGCCACGCCTTCGTGTATCGATCAGGGCCTGCTCGGCAATGAGTTTGCGCTGGGGCTGGACGATTACCTGATCGACATGCCCCAGGCTGGTCATGACGGCGAGGACTACCGCCAACTGGGTGACTTGCGCATGAAACGACATGAGTTCGAATCGAAGTGTTTTCATGGCGAGAGCAGCGTGCGCGCACTGTGCGTCGGCCAGTGGGTGAGTCTGGCAGGCCATCCGGAGATCGATACCCACCCGGAGCACGAGCGCCAGTTCGTCGTCACCCAGCTCGAGGTTGATGCCGAGAACAACCTGCCGAAGGCACTGAACGAACGCATCCAGCGGCTGTTTGCCATCACGCGGTGGGAAGGCTTTGCAGGCGTCGATGGCTTGCAACAGGCCAGTCGCGAGAGGGGCATGCGATATACCAATCGTTTTTCCTGCGTACGCAGGGGCATACCGATCGTTCCCGCATTCGACCCCCGCACCGACCTGCCACGGCCCCGGCTGCAAAGTGCTGTCGTTGTCGGGCCGCCTGGCGAGGAGGTGCACTGTAACGAAAATGGCGACGTCAAGGTTCGCTTTCCGGGCACGAGGCCGCAGGACCACGGCCATGCCGGCGATGCAGGAGCCAGCGATAGCGATCGCGACTCGGACTGGGTACGGGTGGCCAGCAACTGGGCCGGCGACCGCTGCGGCGCCATAGCGCTGCCGCGCGTCGGTGACGAGGTCATCATCGATTTCCTCGGCGGCGACCCGGACAAGCCGATCATTGTTGCACGGGTGTACGGCGGCATGACCCCGCCACCCGCCTTCAGCCATACCGGCACGTTGCCGGGCAACAGATTTGTGGCGGGTATCAAAAGCCGGGAAGTGCAAGGCTCTCGCTGCAACCAGTTGCGACTCGACGACACACCAGGCCAGATCAATGCCCAGCTTTCTTCCGAGCACGGACACAGCCAGTTGAACCTGGGCTGGCTGACGCACCCCCGCAGCGAAGGCAAAGGCACGGCGCGCGGCGAGGGTGCCGAGTTGCGCAGCGATCAAGCCGTCGCGATAAGGGGCGCGCATGGCGTCCTGATCAGCGCTGCCGGCAGTGCAGGCGCCGGTGGCAATCAGCTGGACCGTGCTGAGCTGACAAGCTTGCTGGAAGTGTTGCATGGCATCCAGCAGCACCTGGCCGAATTGTCGACCGCGCACCACGCCGAAGGTACCGACAACGCAGGACTCAAGCAGCTGGGCCTGAACCTTGAGCAATGGGCCGCAGGCAGCAATGCCGAACGCGACGGGCAGGGCGAAGGCTGTCAACCTGTCGTGGCCGTGTCGGCGCCGGCTGGCTTGGCATTGACGAGCCAGGCCAACGTTGCCCTGGGTGCGCAAACCCAGGTCGACCTGGTCAGCATGGGCAACATGCAACTGTCGGTCGGCAAAAAACTGCTGGCGCGCGTATCGGACAGCATCAGCCTGTTCGCCCACAAGCTCGGCATCAAGCTGGTTGCCGCCAGCGGCAAGCTCGACCTGCAAACGCATGGCGGCGATATCGAAATCACGTCCGCGAAACGTCTTGTGCTGACCGCCATCGACGAAATCGTGCTGCAGGCGCCGAAGCTGCGCTTCGTGGCGCAAGGCGTGCAAGTCGACATGGGCGGCGGCAGCATTACCCAGCAAAGCAGCGGCGAGCACACGATCAAGTCATCCAAATTCGCTCATCTCGGCGCCGGTGACGGCGAGGTTCCTGACGTCGAACTGCCCAGCACCAAGGCGGTCCACGATCAGCAAATCGTGCTGCGGTGGGTGGGAACGGACGAACCGATGAAGAACCAGCGTTACCGCATCACGACGGAGGATGGCCGCACGATTGAAGGCCGTACCGACAACGGCGGTTTGACGGAGCGGTTCGAGCACAGCATTGCTTTTGGTAGCTATACCGTCGAGGCACTTGACGACTGATACTCCGGCGACCGCATCGTATAAGGACCGCACACATGACCAAAGCTGAACACCCGCTGCCGGCGCAGCAAAACACCAACGCGGCGCGCAAGGCCGAAGGCTTCGCAACGCCGAAGCAGGACCAGAAACCGCAATGCGCGAGATTTCTTCCGAAGCGTGTGCTGCCGGTTATTTTCCTGCCCGGGATTATGGGCTCGAATTTGCGGATGAGTGCGGAGCGGCAGGCGATGCTGAAGAAAGAAGACAATATCGCCTGGCGTCCCGACACGCTCGGAGCCACGGACGCATACGGTGCCTCTAACGAAAGACCGCAAGATCGCCAACTGGCGCTGGACCCGCAATGCACGACCGTGGATATTTATGATCCATCCGGCCCGCCTGGAATCAGTGGTGATGGGCGTCACGAGAATGTGGAGCTGGACAGCGACTACCCATCTCCATTGCTAATCGACGACCCGTCCAATGTAAAAAATGGGCGTACCGCGGTGCAAAAGGCCAGGTCGCGCGGCTGGGGTGAAGTGTATTTCAAAAGTTATGGCCAGCTGTTGCAGCATATGGAGTCACGTCTCAACAATACTTTCCATGACGGTAAGCTCAGGGAGGAATGGCGTGACGTCGTGGGAGCGGACACAAAGGATTGGTGGCCGGTGCCCGAACTTCCGCAGGCCAAGCTGACTGAAGAGGAGTTCAAGGAAGTCGTAAGCGGGTGCTGGTTTCCTGTCTACGCGTTTGGATATAACTGGCTGCAGTCGAATGGCCTCAGCGCCCAGTTTATTGCGAAGCGAATCAAAGGGGTAATCGAGGGGCTGTGGAAAAACGGGTACGAGTGTCACCAAGTCATCATCGTTACCCACTCGATGGGTGGGCTGGTCGGGCGCGCACTGGTTCACCCTGATTTCGGCAACCTTAAAGACAGCGTCGCAGGGATAGTCCATGGCGTGATGCCGGCAATTGGCGCCCCTGCAGCCTACAAGCGCATCAGGGCGGGATTTGAAGATCCGGGCCTGCTGAGAGCTCCCAAAGGTAGCATCGGCGCGAAGGTGGCCGGCAATTACGGCGATGAAGTTACTGCCGTACTGGCAAATTCTCGCGGAGGACTGGAGCTGTTGCCCACAGAAGCGTACGGCAACGGCTGGTTGCGGGTCGTACACAAGGGACGAGACCTGGATACCTGGCCGAAGAACGGAAATCCATATGCTGAGATCTAAAAGACCGAAGGTAAATGGTATTCGCTGTTGCGCAAGGAGTGGATCAACCCAAGCGGGCTGCCGCCCGACAAAGGCGGTGGCTCCTTCAAGCGGACCAGCGACTATCTAGACAAGGCGCAATTTCTTCACAATAAAATTGTTAATACGTTTCATCCCAACAGTTATGCTCACTACGGCGCGGATGCCAAGCACGCCAGCTACGGTGAGGTGGTTTGGGAAATCAGCGATTACTGCGCAGACACGACCGGGTGGCAGGAATGGCCTATTGTCTATGACACGCGGCAGGGCAGGCTCGAAGTCGCAAGGTGGGAGAAAAATCAATCCAATATGCCATTTTCGAAAGGAATGACGTTTGGAAAACCAGCCTCGATCTATGCAACGCTACAGTCAGCTACAGCGCCTGGAGACCAAACCGTTCCTGTCCGTTCTGCCGATCACCAACTACGCAGTGGAAAATTCAAGGGCGTATTTCGCCAAACCGGCTACGAACACCAATCCAGCTATGAGGATAAAGACGTCATTGCTTCTACACTCTACTGCATCGTTCGTATTGCGCAGCAGGCGAAGTGGGTTTGCGTAAAGGAACTCCTTGCATGAATCTGATCCAAAAACTCTCTCTTTACTATTTTGCAGCGCTGTGTATCACTCTTGCCGGCTGTAACCATGACTCACCAGAATATAGGACTCCAAACATGACCGCGCTCACGCCCCGCTTGCAAGTGGTGTTCGAAAAGACGAAGACCGTCTGCTTTGGCCGGTTCGTGGTCGATGTGCCTGAATCCGCCATAGTAGCTTGGGGTGAGTCTTCCGTTGACCTTGGGATAGCGATCTATCCAGGCGATGCGACCAAGACTAACGAGGCAGCGCACAAATTCATTGATGAGCTCAAGAATACAAAGGCGATTTACCACGACTACATCCCATTGTTTTTGTCTGAAGAGCACATTGCTCATCCGCCGGGAAAAATCATAACTGGTTATGAAGGCTTTGATGCCGTCAACGGCTTGGTGATTAATGGGTATTTCAATTGGGATGCCGATGGAATTGTTATCGATGCCCGTCCATTGCAGGAAGATCGCGGCCGAGCTATTTCTACGATAAAAAGTATCGCCGAGCGCCTTCGCCCCCGCCGCCAAGATGAAATTCCTTCAGGTCCTGGCAATTGTCTCGAGCATGCTTTTCTTGCGGATCGGCCCGAAGCAAGTGTAGAGTCGTCGATTGAGCATATTCGTATCGGTTTCCGCTTAAGGGAATTCCCAGATACACATCTGTCGATTTTCGTCGGCCCATCAAATCCCTACCATTCCGAGGGCAATTCTCTCGAATGGCAACTCGCACGTCGAGAAAAAGAGCACAGAGCTGAGAGCCTGACTCACCCACTATTGCATACGAAGTATTTCCGTAGAGGCCCGCGTCAGATTCACGACTGGATAAACGGCTGGGAAGCAGTGTCGCGTTCGCCAGACCAGCCGGGAACGTATGGCATTCACGACTTTGTTCTGGATGTAAAAGGCGTGCCCACGGATGTTTTCAAGCCTTATGCAGATATCAGGATGCAAACCGGCGTCAAAGGAAATCTTGCTGGCGCCGTCAAACCCAGCCTGACCGATGAAGAAGCAATTGCCGTCTGGGACAAAATCACCAGCTCAATCCGCGTTCGCCCGACAAGTGCAGCTCCAGCCAAGACGGGCACCGCGCCACGGCTTCCGCTTGGAGAGAAAGTGGCGACAGGAAACGCCTGTCCGCTCGGAGGCTGGTGGGAGTCCAGTGCACCGGGCTTGCTACAAGCCGGTCGCCGCCAGCGGTTCAAGACGGGCGATGCCATGCCTCCCGTGGTTGTTGCCGCTACTCCAACGCTGTGGCAGAAGATCAAGGGAGAACGGCCGACCTTCCAGGTGGCGGGCGTATGGAAGCTGGTTGGCTACGACGACGAGCCTGCAGCATTACAGGCTTCGTCGGCGCAAGGCACCGCTGTGAGTCCAGCGGATCGCGGAGCCGGTGCATGAGACCCGCCGGCCGGCTGAGCGCCATTTTACTTGTGACTACAAGCCTCGTGCTTTCCGGCTGCGAGCATGAGCGTAGTCTCAATGCGCCTGATATGAGTACGCTCGCGCCCCGCCTGCAGGTCTCCTTCGAAAAAATGAAAAGTGTCTGCTTTGGACGGTTTCTTGTTGATGTCCCGGCATCTGCTGCCGTGGTCTGGGGACATGCCTCTATGGAGCTAGGTGTGGATTTCTATCCAGCGGGCGCAAATCAGGTAATGGATATGGCAAAGGCGTTTTCGGAAAATCTTAAAAATACGCATGCTATCCATCTGGATAATATCCCCATTTTTCTGGCTGAAGAAGAAATAACTCAGCCACCAGGAACGATCATATCTGGGCTGGAGGGGTTTGATGCAATAAACGGGTTGAAGATTGAAGGATACTTTCGGTGGGGAGGCGAAGGACTGGTCATCTCAGCACGACCGCTGCGGGAAGATCGAGCGGATACGATTGCTGAAATGAAAAGTATTGTTCGGCGGCTTCGTCGTCGGGATGAAAATGAGGTTCCTAGGGAAGCAGGAAACTGCTTGGAATATGCGTTCCTGGCGGATAAGTCGATGACTGGCAATAAGACACCAATTGAACATGTTCGTATCGGCTTCCGCTTGAAAGAATTTCCGGATACGCATTTGTCGATCTATATCGGTCCATCCAATCCTCACTATTCAGAAGGAAACTCACTAGAGTGGCAGCTCGCACGCCTGGAGGAGCGGCAGAGAGCGGAGGACCCAAATCATCCGCTACTGCAAACAAAATATTTCCGCAGAGGTGAACGGAAAATCCATCAATGGCTGAACGGCTGGGAGGCAGTGTCGCGCTCGCCAGACCGGGATGGGTTTCACGGCACCCACGAATTTGTCATGCACGTTCGGGGCGTCCCCAAAGATGTCTACAAACCCTACGCGAACATCCAGATGCAAACCGGTATCAAAGGCAATACCGCCGGAGCCATCAAACCCACCCTGACCGACGAAGAAGCCGTGGCAGTGTGGGACAGGATCACCAGCTCGATCCGCGTGCGTCCCACCAGCTCGGCTCCCTCCAATGCAAACGACAAAGGCTAGACGATGCCAAATGTAATCCGGCTTGGCGATGCCACCTCCCACGGCGGCAAGGTGGTCAGTGTGAAGGCGAAGCACTTCACGGTCGGCGGCATCGCTGTCGCCTGTGTCGGGGACAAGTGCACTTGTCCCATCAAGGGTCACGACGTCTGCACCATCGCCGAGGGCGATCCCCATCACGTCATCAACGGCGTCGCGGTGGCCTACGACGGCCATAAAACCACGTGCGGCGCAACCCTCCTGGCCTCGACGAAGGACTTTCGCGGCGCCTAGATTCCATCCGCCTGCGCGCCCGCGCAAAATCCCGCCCTTGCGCTAAAATCAATCCTTTAACGAAAGGACAACCATGCGCGCGATCGAGATCACCAAGCCGGGCGGACCGGAAGTCTTGCGGCTGTGCCAGCGCCCGATGCCGGAGCCGAAGGCGGGGGAAGTGCGCATCCGCGTGCATGCGGCCGGCATCAACCGGCCCGACGTGTTCCAGCGGATGGGCAACTATGCGCCGCCGCCGGGGGCTTCCGATCTGCCGGGGCTGGAAGTGGCCGGCGAGATCCTCGATGGCGACCTGGCCAATTCGCCCTTCAAGGCGGGCGACATGGTGTGTGCGCTGGTGCAGGGCGGGGGCTATGCGGAGTTCGTGACGGCGCCCATCGCGCAGTGCCTGCCCGTGCCGCAGGGGCTGTCGCCGCTGGAGGCGGCGTCGCTGCCGGAGAATTACTTTACCGTGTGGAGCAATGTGTTCGACCGCGCGCGGCTGGGGGCGGGCGAGTCGCTGCTGGTGCAGGGCGGCACGTCCGGTATCGGCGTCACGGCCATCCAGCTGGCCCATGCGATGGGCAACCGCGTGTTCGCCACCGCCGGCAGCGAGGACAAGGCGCGGGCCTGCGAGCAGCTGGGCGCGGAGCGGGGCATCAATTACCGCCACGAGGACTTCGCCGCCGTCGTCAAGCAGCTGACGGGCGACAATGGCGTCGACGTCATCCTCGACATGGTCGGTGGCGACTATCTGGAACGGGAAATCAACTGCCTGGCCGACGACGGCCGCATCGCCATCATCGCGCTGCTGGGCGGCGCCAAGGGCACCCTGGACATGGGACAAGTGCTGCGCCGCCGCCTGACCGTCACCGGTTCCACCTTGCGCCCCCGTTCGGTGGCCTTCAAGGGCGCGATTGCCCGCCAGCTGCAGGAGAAAGTGTGGCCCCTGTTCGGCGAAGGGCGCATCAAGCCCGTCATCTACGAGAGCTTCCCCCTGGAGCAGGCGGCCGACGCGCACGCGCTGATGGAGGCGTCGACCCACGTCGGCAAGATCATGCTGCAGGTGATCAAACCCTAGGCTGGCGGGCCCGGCGACGTTGCCGGTTTGACCCGGCTTTGCCGGCCACGTTACAATTGCGGGTTTAACGTTTTATCAACCCGCCCGGAGTAATATGCGTCGCAAACTGGTCATCGGCAACTGGAAAATGAACGGCAGCCTTGCCGCGAATTCGGTATTATTACGCGGCATCGTGGCCGGCTATGCCGCGAAGAATGCCGATTGCGGCGTCTGCGCCCCGGCGCCATATCTGGCACAATGCCAGTCCGAGCTGACGGGAACGCCCGTGGCCTGGGGGGCGCAGGACGTGTCCGCCTATGCCGCCGGCGCCTACACGGGCGAGGTGGCGGCGTCGATGCTGCAGGATTTCGGCTGCCGCTACGTGCTGTGCGGTCACTCCGAGCGGCGCGCGTACCATCACGAAACCAACGAAGTCGTGGCGCAGAAGGTGCTGGCGGCGCACAATGCCGGCCTGACGCCGGTCGTTTGCGTGGGCGAGACTTTGGCCGAGCGCGAAGCAGGGCGGACCAATATTGTTGTATGTGCGCAACTGCAAGCCGTGCTGGATGTGCTGGAAGCGGCGGCGGTGGAAAAGATCGTGCTGGCGTATGAGCCGGTCTGGGCCATCGGCACGGGCAAGACGGCCACGCCGGCCATGGCCCAGGAAGTGCACGCGATGCTGCGCAAGCTGGTGGCCGAGCGCAATCCGGTGGCGGCGGCGAACCTGCAGATCCTGTACGGCGGCAGCATGAAGCCGGAGAATGCGCGCGAGCTGCTGGCGCAGGCCGACATCGATGGCGGCCTGATCGGCGGCGCGGCCCTGAAGGTGGCGGATTTCCTCGCCATCGTGCATGCGGCCGAGTAAAGAATCATTTAACCAAGCTTAACCAGGCCAAAAGCCCGGGTATCAACCAAGCATCAACTGAGAATTGGAATAGCATGAACACCTTGTTCAATCTGGTCGTCGTAGTTCAGGTCCTGTCTGCACTGGCCATCATCGCCCTCGTGCTGCTGCAGCACGGCAAAGGCGCCGACATGGGCGCCGCCTTCGGTTCCGGCGCATCCGGCAGCCTGTTCGGCGCCACCGGCTCATCGAACTTCATGTCCAAGATGACGGCCGTGGCGGCCACCGTGTTCTTCGCCGCTACCCTGGGTATCTCGGTGCTGGCCACGCAGCGCACCGCCGGTACCGGCGGCGTGCTGTCGAACATCACGGTGCCCGTCACCGGTTCGGCCGCGATCCCTGCCGCGAATGCGCCGGCACCGGCCACGACGCCTGCCGCGCCTGCAACGACGCCAGCCGCTCCAGCGACGACGCCAGCCGCCCCGGCGCCGGCCAATGGCGCGCCAGCGAACACGATTCCGAAGTAAAACTAATAAGTATTGAGTTTCTTCCGCTTTTCTTCTTGATTTGACGCAAACGCGATTAACAAAATGCGTAAAGACGAGTAGAATAGCGGCCTTAATGCCGACGTGGTGAAATTGGTAGACACGCTATCTTGAGGGGGTAGTGGCGCAAGCTGTACGAGTTCGAGTCTCGTCGTCGGCACCATAGATTTGAGAAGCCAGCACAAGGCGCCTGAGTTGCCCTCATGCCTGCAGCTGGTTTTTTTACGAGGATGTGTCGTTTGATCCTGGTCTCAGCGTTTGATTGGGGTCGAGCGTTGGCTGTACCGTCAGGTACAGCACTGTCCTGACGATCGTTCAACAACAGCTGTGATCCTACCGTGAACCTCGAAAATTACT
Source organism: Pseudoduganella buxea (assembly GCF_009720835.1). Classification (GTDB taxonomy): domain Bacteria; phylum Pseudomonadota; class Gammaproteobacteria; order Burkholderiales; family Burkholderiaceae_D; genus Rugamonas; species Rugamonas buxea. The sequence goes on along the minus strand of NZ_WNKZ01000037.1, from coordinate 16,663 downwards.
TCCCCGTACTTCTGTTCCTGCTCGTCGGCCTCGGTGTCGGCGTAGTGCCCCAGGTGCTTGGCCGTCTGCTCGGGCCCCACAAGCCCGATGCGGCGAAACTCTCCCCTTACGAGTGCGGCTTCGAAGCCTTCGAAGACGCACGCATGAAGTTCGACGTGCGTTACTACCTCGTCGCGATCCTGTTTATTTTGTTCGACCTGGAAACTGCATTCTTCTTCCCGTGGGGCGTCTCCATGCGCGAACTGGGCTGGCAGGGCTTCGTGACGATGATGGTGTTCATCGCCGAATTCGTTGTCGGTTTTTGGTATATCTGGAAGAAAGGTGCCCTTGATTGGGAATAAGCCATGGCTATTGAAGGCGTATTAAACGAAGGTTTCATCACCACCTCGGCCGACAAGCTGATCAACTGGGCGCGTACCGGGTCGATGTTCCCGATGACGTTCGGTCTGGCCTGCTGTGCGGTCGAAATGATGCACGTGGGCGCTGCCCGTTATGACATGGACCGCTTCGGCGTCGTGTTCCGCCCATCGCCGCGCCAGTCCGACGTGATGATCGTCGCCGGTACGCTGTGCAACAAGATGGCACCGGCACTGCGCAAGGTGTATGACCAGATGTCCGAGCCGCGCTGGGTCATCTCGATGGGCACCTGCGCCAATGGCGGCGGCTACTATCACTACTCGTACTCGGTGGTGCGCGGTTGCGACCGCATCGTGCCCGTCGACATCTACGTGCCGGGCTGCCCGCCGACCGCCGAGGCACTGCTGTACGGCATCCTGCAGCTGCAAAACAAGATCAAGCGCACCAATACGATCGCACGTTAAACGGGGCGCGCAAAAATATGACAACACATCTGGAAGCATTGCAGGGCGCCCTGGCCGGCGTCCTGGGGGAGCGCGTCGCCACGACGACCGCGCTGGGTGAAATCACCCTCGTCGTCAAGGCCAACGACTATCACGCCGTCATGCAGACGCTGCGCGACAATGCCGCACTGGGGTTCGACACTTTGATCGACCTGTGCGGCGTCGACTATTCCACCTACGGCGAAGGCACGTGGGAAGGCCCGCGCTTCGCGGCCGTCTCGCACCTGCTGTCGGTCAAGCACAACTGGCGCGTGCGCGTACGCGTGTTCTGCCCGGACGACGACATGCCGATCGTGCAAAGCGTCACCGATATCTGGCGTGCTGCAAACTGGTACGAGCGCGAGGCGTTCGACCTGCTGGGCATCCTGTTCGAAGGTCACAGCGACCTGCGCCGCATCCTGACCGACTACGGCTTCATCGGCCACCCATTCCGCAAGGACTTCCCGGTGTCCGGTTACACGGAAATGCGTTACGACGCCGAGCAGAAGCGCGTGATGTACCAGCCGGTAACGATCGAGCCGCGCGAAAACGTGCCGCGTGTGATCCGTGAAGAAAAATACGGGATGAAATAATGGCTGAGATTAAGAATTACACCCTGAACTTTGGTCCGCAGCACCCGGCCGCGCACGGCGTGCTGCGCCTGGTGCTGGAGCTGGACGGCGAGGTGATCCAGCGTGCCGACCCCCATATCGGCCTGCTGCACCGCGCCACCGAGAAGCTGGCCGAACAGAAGACCTACCTGCAGAACGTGCCGTACATGGACCGTCTCGACTACGTGTCGATGATGTGCAACGAGCACGGCTACGTGATGGCCATCGAAAAGCTGCTGGGCCTGGAAGTGCCCCTGCGCGCCCAGTACATCCGCGTCATGTTCGACGAGATCACCCGTATCCTGAACCACCTGATGTGGCTGGGCGCGCACGCGCTGGACGTCGGTGCCATGGGTCCGTTCCTGTACTGCTTCCGCGACCGTGAAGACCTGTTCGACTGCTACGAAGCCGTGTCGGGCGCGCGCATGCACGCGGCCTACTACCGCCCAGGCGGCGTCTACCGCGACCTGCCGGATGCGATGCCGCAGCACCGCGAGTCGACCATTCGCAGCAAGAAGGAAATCAACAAGCTCAACGAAGACCGCCAGGGCTCCCTGCTGGACTTCCTGGAAGCGTTCACGAACCGTTTCCCGACCTACGTCGACGAATACGAAACCCTGCTGACCGACAACCGTATCTGGAAACAGCGTACCGTCGGTATCGGCGTCGTGTCGCCGGAAGACGCGCTGGCCATGGGCTTCACGGGCGCCATGCTGCGCGGCTCGGGCGTGCAGTGGGACCTGCGCAAGAAGCAGCCTTACGAGGTCTACGACCTGATGGACTTCGACGTGCCGATCGGCACCAACGGCGACTGCTACGACCGCTACCTGGTGCGCGTGGAAGAACTGCGCCAGTCGAACCGCATCATCAAGCAGTGCATCGAGTGGCTGCGCAATAATCCCGGTCCCGTCATCACGGACAACCGCAAGATCGCGCCGCCGTCGCGCGTGGACATGAAGTCCAACATGGAATCGCTGATTCACCACTTCAAGCTGTTCCAGGAAGGCTTCCACGTGCCACCGGGCGAAGCGTATGCCGCCGTGGAACACCCGAAAGGCGAATTCGGCATCTATATCGTCTCCGACGGTGCCAACAAGCCCTACCGCCTGAAGATTCGTGCCCCGGACTATGCCCACCTGCAAAGCCTGGATGAAATGGCGCGCGGCCACATGATTGCCGACGCCGTGACCATCATCGGCACGCAAGACATCGTTTTCGGCAGTATCGACCGATAAAGAGGCGGAAAGAATTATGTTATCTGAGCAGTGTTATAAAAAAATCGACCGTGAGTTGGCCAAGTACCCGGCCGACCAGCGCCAGTCGGCCGTGATGGCCGCGCTGGCCCACGCCCAGGTGGAACTGGGTTGGGTCTCGCCGGAAACCATGAAGGAACTGGCCGACTACATCGGCATGCCGGCCATCGCCGTGCAGGAAGTGGCCACCTTCTACAACATGTACAACCTGAAACCCGTCGGCAAGCACAAGATCACCGTGTGCACCAACCTGCCATGCGCCCTGTCGGGCGGCGTGAAGGCCGGTGAGCACCTGAAGCACAAGCTGGGCATCGACTACCGCGGCACCACCGACGACGGCGCATTCACCCTGATGGAAGGGGAGTGCATGGGCGCCTGCGGCGACGCACCCGTGATGCTGGTGAATAACCACCGCATGTGCAGCTTCATGAACAACGACAAGATCGACGCCCTCGTGGAGGAACTGAAGAAATGACTTCCCTGCACGACCGTCACATCAATCCGCTGATCCTGAAGGACCTGAACGGCGAAAACTGGCACCTGGAAGACTACGTCAAGCGCGGTGGCTACTCCGCGCTGCGCAAGATCCTGGAAGAGAAGATCACGCCGGAAGCCATCATCGCCGACCTGAAGACGTCGGGCCTGCGCGGCCGCGGCGGCGCCGGTTTCCCCACGGGCCTGAAGTGGAGCTTCATGCCGCGCCAGTTCCCGGGCCAGAAATACCTCGTCTGCAACACGGACGAAGGCGAGCCGGGCACGTTCAAGGACCGCGACATCATTCGCTACAACCCGCACTCGCTGATCGAGGGCATGGCCATCGGCGCGTATGCGATGGGCATCACCGTGGGCTACAACTACATCCACGGCGAGATCTTCCAGGACTACCTGCGCTTCGAGGAAGCGCTGGAAGAGGCGCGTGCCGCCGGCTTCCTGGGCGACAAGATCATGGGCAGCGAGTTCTCGTTCCAGCTGCACGCCCACCATGGCTACGGCGCCTACATCTGCGGCGAGGAAACGGCGCTGCTGGAGTCGCTGGAAGGCAAGAAAGGCCAGCCGCGCTTCAAGCCGCCATTCCCGGCCTCGTTCGGCCTGTACGGCAAGCCGACCACGATCAACAACACGGAAACCTTCGCGGCCGTGCCGTTCATCCTGAACATCGGCGCCGAGAACTACCTGGGCCTGGGCAAGCCGAACAACGGCGGCACGAAGATCTTCTCGATCTCCGGCGACGTCGAGCGTCCGGGCAACTACGAGGTGCCGCTGGGTACTCCGTTCGCCAAGCTGATGGAGCTGGCCGGTGGCATGCGCGGCGGCAAAAAGATCAAGGCCGTCATTCCCGGCGGTTCGTCCGCTCCGGTGGTGCGTGGCGAGATCATGATGCAGACCGACCTGGACTACGATTCGATCGCCAAGGCCGGCTCGATGCTGGGCTCGGGTGCCGTCATCGTCATGGACGAGACGCGCTGCATGGTCAAGGCGCTCGAGCGCCTGTCCTACTTCTACTACGAGGAATCGTGCGGCCAGTGCACGCCGTGCCGTGAAGGCACGGGCTGGATGTACCGGATGATCCACCGCATCGAAAACGGCCAGGGTCGCCAGACCGACCTGGACATGCTGAACTCGATCGCGGACAACATCCAGGGCCGCACCATCTGCGCGCTGGGCGATGCGGCGGCGATGCCGGTCCGCGCGTTCATCAAGCAATTCCGCGAAGAATTCGAATATCACGTCGAGCACAAGCACTGCCTGGTGCCTGTCTCGGCTTTCTAAGTGATCATCATGGTTGAAATCGAAATTGACGGCAAGAAGGTAGAAGTCCCACCGGGTTCCATGGTGATGGACGCTGCCAACAAACTGGGGACGTATATCCCGCACTTCTGCTATCACAAGAAATTGTCGATCGCGGCGAACTGCCGGATGTGCCTGGTTGAAGTGGAAAAGGCGCCGAAGCCCTTGCCAGCCTGCGCCACGCCGGTGTCGGCGGGCATGATCGTGCGTTCGCACAGCGAGAAGGCGGTCCAGGCGCAGAAGAGCGTCATGGAATTCCTCTTGATTAACCACCCGCTCGATTGCCCCATCTGCGACCAGGGCGGCGAGTGCCAGCTGCAGGATCTGGCGGTCGGCTACGGCAAGAACAGCTCGCGCTACGAGGAAGACAAGCGCGTCGTCGTGCCCAAGGATGCCGGCCCGCTCGTGTCCATGAAGGAAATGAGCCGCTGCATCCACTGCACCCGTTGCGTGCGTTTCGGCCAGGAAGTGGCCGGCGTGATGGAACTGGGCATGCTGGGCCGCGGCGAACACGCGGAGATCACCACCTTCGTCGGCGAAGCGGTCAGCTCGGAAATGTCGGGCAATATGATCGACCTGTGCCCCGTGGGCGCGCTGACGTCGAAGCCGTTCCGCTACAGCGCCCGGACGTGGGAACTGTCGCGCCGCAAATCCGTGTCGCCGCACGATGGCCTCGGTGCCAACCTGATCGTCCAGGTCAAGCAGGGCAAGGTCAAGCGCGTGCTGCCGCTGGAAAACGAAGCCATCAACGAGTGCTGGATTTCCGACAAGGACCGCTTCTCGTACGAGGCCCTGGACAGCGCCGAACGCCTGACGCAGCCGATGCTGAAGCAGGGCGGCGCCTGGAAAGAGGTCGACTGGCAGACGGCACTGGAATACGTGGCGCACGGCCTGAAGAACATCAAGCATGAACACGGCGCCGATGCGATCGCCGCCTACGGCACGGCCCATTCGACGGTCGAAGAGCTGGCCCTGCTGAAGAAGCTGGTGCACGGCGTCGGTTCCGAGAACGTGGACTTCCGCCTGCGCCAGAGCGACTTCGCGCTGGACGGCGAAGTCACGCCCTGGCTGGGCATGCCCGTCGCGCAGGTGAGCAACCTGCACGGCGCGCTGGTGATCGGCTCCTTCCTGCGCAAGGATCATCCGCTGCTGGCCACGCGCCTGCGCGCTGCCGCCAAGAACGGCGCCAAGATCGCGCTGGTGGGTGCCACCGGCGACGACAGCCTGATCAACGTGAGCCGCCGCATCGTGGCCGCGCCGTCGGACTGGCTGGCCGTGCTGTCCGGTATCGTCGCCGCCGTCGCGCAAGCCAAGGGCGAGCCGGCACCGGCAGGCTTCGACAATGTGGAAGCGAATGACGCGGCCAAGGCCGTCGCCGCGGGCCTGCTGTCGGGTGACGCGGAAACGCGCAACCATGCCGTCTTCCTGGGCAACGCCGCCGTGCACCACCCGCAGGCGTCGCAGATCCACGCCGCCGCGCAGTGGATCGCCACGGCCACGGGTGCCACCCTGGGCGTGCTGACGGAAGCGGCCAACACGGTGGGCGGCTACCTGGTCGGCGCCGTCGCGCCGAAGGCAGCTCCCGCATTCTCCGCGCCGAAGAAGGCGTACCTGCTGCTGAACGCCGAACCGGAACTGGATGCGGCCAACCCGCAGGCCGCCGTCGCCGCGCTGAAGGCCGCCGAGATGGTCGTCGTCATGTCGGCCTTCAAGCACGGCGCGGACTATGCCGACGTGCTGCTGCCGATCGCGCCGTTCGCCGAAACCTCGGGTACCTTCGTCAACTGCGAAGGCCGGGCACAAAGCTTCAACGGCACCGTCAAGCCGCTGGGCGAAGCACGTCCGGCGTGGAAGGTGCTGCGCGTGCTGGGCAACATCCTCGGCCTGCCGGGCTTCGACTACGAAACGTCGGAAAGCGTGCGCGACGAAGTGCTGGGTGCCGGCGTTGCCGACCTGTCGGCCAAGCTGTCGAACAAGACGAAACTGGCCGTTACCGCCGCCGCTTTTGGTGCCGGCGACAAGCTGGAACGTGTCACCGACGTGCCGATCTACTTCGCCGACGCGCTGGTGCGCCGTTCGGCACCGCTGCAGGCCACGCCTGACGCGGCCCCGCCGGTGGCGCACATCTCCACGGCCCTGGCCGAGCAGATCGGCGTCAAGAGCGGCGACATGTTGCAGGTGCTGCAAGGCGCCGGTTCCGCGATCCTGGCGGCCCGTGTCGACGCGGCGCTGCCGGCCAACGTGGTACGCGTACCGGCGGCCCACGCATCGACGGCAACCTTGGGCGACATGTTCGGCCCGATCTCGGTTGCCAAAGCAGGGGAGGGCAAATAATGGCGCTGGAATTCGTCAACACCATCAACACCAATGGCGCCGAGCTGCTCGGCCCCGTGTGGCCGTTTGCCTGGACCATGATCAAGCTGCTGTGCGTGCTGCTGCCGCTGATGGGCCTGGTCGCCTACGCCACCCTGTGGGAGCGCAAGCTGATCGGCTGGATCCAGATCCGTATCGGCCCGAACCGGGTCGGTCCGATGGGCCTCCTGCAGCCCATCGCCGACGCGCTGAAACTGCTGTTCAAGGAAATCGTCATCCCGACCAAGGCCGTGAAAAGCCTGTTCGTGATCGGTCCCGTGATGACCATCATGCCGGCGCTGGCCGCCTGGTCGGTGGTGCCCTTCGGCCCGGAAGCGGTGCTGGCCAACGTCAACGCCGGCCTGCTGCTGCTGCTGGCGATCACGTCGATGGAAGTCTACGGCATCATCATCGCCGGCTGGTCGTCCAACTCGAAGTACTCGTTCATGGGCGCCATGCGCGCGTCGGCCCAGATGATTTCGTATGAAATCCCGATGGGCTTCGCGCTGGTGGTCGTGCTGATGGTGTCCGGTTCGCTGAACTTCATCGACATCGTCAACGGCCAGGGCCGCGGCTACTTCGCCGACATGGGCGTGTCGTTCATGTCGTGGAACTGGCTGCCGCTGCTGCCGCTGTTCGTCATCTACCTGGTGTCCGGCCTGGCCGAGACCAACCGCCACCCGTTCGACGTCGTCGAGGGCGAGTCCGAGATCGTCGCCGGTCACATGGTCGAATATTCGGGCATGTCGTACGCGATGTTCATGCTGGCCGAATACGCCAACATGATCCTGATCGGTACGCTCGCCTCGATCATGTTCCTGGGCGGCTGGCAGGCACCGTTCAAGTTCCTCGAATTCTGGGGCGGCTTCGGTGGCTTCTTCTGGCTGTTCGCCAAGTCCTTCTTCATCGTCTCGGTGTTCATCTGGGTGCGTGGTACCTTCCCGCGTTACCGCTACGACCAGATCATGCGTCTGGGTTGGAAGGTATTCATTCCGTTGACGCTGTTCTGGCTGGTCGTTGTCGCCGCCTGGATGCAGACGTCCTGGAACATTTGGAAGTAAGGGAAGCGCAAAATGGAACGAGTAAAAGACTTTTTCGGCAGCCTGCTGCTGTCCGAACTGTTCAAGGGTATGGCGCTGACGGGCAAATATATGTTCTCGCGCAAGATCACCGTGCAGTACCCGGAAGAGAAGACGCCGATGTCGCCCCGCTTCCGCGGCCTGCACGCGCTGCGCCGCTATCCGAACGGCGAAGAACGCTGCATCGCCTGCAAGCTGTGCGAAGCGGTGTGCCCGGCCATGGCCATCACGATCGAGTCCGAGCAGCGTGACGACGGCACCCGCCGTACCACGCGCTACGACATCGACCTGACCAAGTGCATCTTCTGCGGCTTCTGCGAGGAATCCTGCCCGGTCGACTCGATCGTCGAGACGCACGTGCTGGAATACCACGGCGAGAAACGCGGCGATCTGTACTACACCAAAGAGATGCTGCTGGCCGTCGGCGACCGCTACGAGGGCGACATTGCTGCCGCCCGCGCGGCCGACGCGGCGTACCGCTGATCGCCCCCGAAACTGATCAGGATTGTTTATGGACTTTATAACCGTATTGTTTTACGTGTTCTCGACCATCATGGTGGTGGCCGCTGCACGCGTGATCACGGCGCGCAACCCCGTGACGGCGGCACTGTTCCTGGTGCTGGCCTTCTTCCAGGCCGGCGGCATCTGGATGCTGCTGAAAGCCGAGTTCCTGGCCATCGTGCTGGTGCTGGTGTATGTCGGCGCCGTCATGGTGCTGTTCCTGTTCGTCGTCATGATGATCGACATCGACCAGGAGAAGCTGCGTGCCGGCTTCTGGAACTACCTGCCGGTCGCCTCCATCATCGGCGGCATCATCGTGCTGGAAATGGCCTCCGTGCTGTGGCGTACCTACGGCGTGGCCGGTCCCCAGGCACCGGAAGCTGCCGGCACCATCGGCAACACCAAGGAACTGGGCAAGCTCATTTACACGCAGTACATCTATGCGTTCGAGATCGCCGCCGTGATCCTGCTGCTGGCCATCGTCGCCGCCGTCGCGCTGACCCTGCGCAAGCGCAAGGACATCAAGTACTTCGATCCGGGCGAGGCCGTGCGCGTCAAGCGCAATGACCGCCTGAAGATCGTCAAGATGGACGCGGTGAAAACGGACGCGAAACTGCTGGCCGAAGCTGCCGCAACGAAGGAGGCACCATGACTTTATCGCTGGCACACTACCTGGTCCTGGGCGCGATCCTGTTCGCGATCTCGATCGTGGGTATTTTCCTGAACCGCAAGAACGTCATCGTGCTGCTGATGGCCATCGAACTGATGCTGCTGGCAGTGAACATGAACTTCATCGCGTTCTCGCACTACCTGGGCGATGCGGCCGGGCAGATCTTCGTCTTCTTCATCCTGACCGTGGCGGCCGCCGAATCGGCGATCGGCCTGGCAATCCTGGTGGTGATGTTCCGTAACCTGGACACCATCAACGTAGAAGACCTCGACAGCCTCAAAGGCTAGTTATTAACCCTCGAATAATAAACAGACAAGGTTCATCATGACGGGGCTTAACCCTAACCTTCTTCTTGCCGTTCCGCTTGCGCCGCTGGCAGGTTCCGCGATCGCGGGCCTGTTCGGCACGAAGTTCTTCGGTAACGTGGCCGGCCGCAAGGTATCGACAGTGGCCACCATCCTGGGCGTGCTGGTCGCGTTCCTCATTTCGTTCCAGACCCTGATGCAGGTGATGGACGGTGCCACCTACAACGGCACCGTGTACCGCTGGATGACGGTGGCCGGCATCGACCTGGTGGTCGGCTTCCAGATCGACTCGCTGACGGCGATGATGATGTGCGTCGTGACCTTCGTGTCGCTGATGGTGCACATCTACACCATTGGATATATGGCTGAGGATGAAGGTTACAACCGCTTCTTCTCCTATATTTCGCTGTTCACCTTCTCGATGCTGATGCTGGTGATGTCGAATAACTTCCTGCAGCTGTTCTTCGGCTGGGAAGCGGTCGGCCTGGTGTCGTACCTGCTGATCGGCTTCTGGTACAAGCGTCCGACGGCCATCTTCGCCAACATGAAGGCCTTCCTCGTCAACCGCGTGGGCGACTTCGGCTTCATCCTCGGCATTGGCCTGCTGCTGGCCTACGCCGGCACGATGGACTACCAGGAAGTGTTCGCCAAGCGCGAACAGCTGGCCACCCTGACCCTGCCGGGCACCGACTGGATGCTCATCACGGTCGCCTGCATCTGCCTGTTCATCGGCGCCATGGGCAAGTCGGCCCAGTTCCCCCTGCACGTGTGGCTGCCCGACTCGATGGAAGGCCCGACCCCGATCTCCGCACTGATCCACGCGGCGACGATGGTCACGGCCGGCATCTTCATGGTGGCGCGCATGTCGCCGCTGTTCGAGCTGTCCGACACGGCGCTGTCCTTCGTGCTGGTGATCGGTTCGATCACGGCGCTGTTCATGGGCTTTTTGGGCATCATCCAGAACGACATCAAGCGCGTCGTCGCGTACTCGACCCTGTCGCAGCTGGGCTACATGACCGTCGCGCTGGGCGCGTCGGCCTACTCGGTCGCCGTGTTCCACCTGATGACCCACGCCTTCTTCAAGGCGCTGCTGTTCCTCGGCGCGGGCTCAGTCATCATCGGCATGCACCACGACCAGGACATCCGCAACATGGGCGGCCTGCGCAAGTACATGCCGATCACGTGGATCACGTCGCTGCTCGGTTCCCTGGCCCTGATCGGCACGCCCCTGTTCTCGGGCTTCTACTCGAAGGACTCGATCATCGAGGCGGTGCACGCGACCCATATCGCCGGTGCCGGCTTCGCCAACTTCGCCGTGCTGGCAGGCGTGTTCGTCACCGCGTTCTACTCGTTCCGCATGTACTTCCTCGTCTTCCACGGCAAGGAGCGCTTCGGCCAGGCGCACGCGCATGACCATCATGATCACCATGCGCCGGCCAAGGCCGCCCATGGCGACCCGCACGCGCTGCACGATTCGGATGCGCACCATGAAGAGGAAGACGATGACCACGGCCACCACGGCCTGGCCCCGGGCGAGAAACCGCACGAGTCGCCGTTCGTCGTCTGGTTCCCGCTGGTGATGCTGGCGATTCCTTCGGTGATCATCGGCTTCCTGGCCATCGGCCCGATGCTGCACGGCGACTTCTTCAAGAACGTCATCTTCGTCGGCGAAAGCCACCACGCGATGCGCGAACTGGCGGCCGAGTTCCATGGCCCGCTGGCGATGGCGATCCATGGCCTGATGACGGCACCGTTCTGGCTGGCCCTGGGCGGCGTGGTCGCGGCTTACTACTGCTACATGGTCAACCCGCGCGTTCCCGCCTGGTTCTACGACAAGTTCAAGTTCCTGCACACGCTGCTGGACAACAAGTACTACATGGACGCGTTCAACCAGGCCGTGTTCGCCAAGGGTGCCCGCGTGCTGGGCAACGGCCTGTGGCAGGTCGGCGACCGGACCATCATCGATGGCTTCCTGGTCAACGGCAGCGCCAAGCTGGTGGGCTGGTTCTCGTCGCTGGCACGCCTGGGCCAGACCGGTTACATCTATCACTACGCATTCGTGATGATCATCGGCATCCTGGGCTTCCTGGTGTATTTCCTGCCGTTCTGGCATGCCTAACACCGACACGCAAAAGAGATAAAAGATGCAGTCAACAACAACTATCACTCCTTACCTGAGCCTGTCGATCTGGCTGCCGGTCCTGTTCGGGCTGATCATCCTGGCGATCGGCCGTGACTCGCGTGCCGGGCTGGTGCGCGTGCTGGCCCTGGTCGGCTCGATCGTCTCGCTGCTGCCGACGATCCCGCTGTTCACGCAGTTCGACAATGCCGCCCACGGCATGCAGTTCGTCGAGAAGGCGCCGTGGATCGAGCGCTTCAATATCTTCTACTCGCTCGGTATCGACGGCCTGTCGCTGTGGTTCGTGCCGCTGACGGCCTTCATCACGATCATCGTCGTCATCTCGGCCTGGGAAGTGATCCAGGAACGCGTGGCCCAGTACATGGGTGCCTTCCTGATCCTGTCGGGCCTGATGATCGGCGTGTTCACGGCGATGGACGGCCTGCTGTTCTACTTCTTCTTCGAAGCGACCCTGATCCCGATGTACATCATCATCGGCGTCTGGGGCGGTGCCAACCGCGTCTACGCGGCGTTCAAGTTCTTCCTGTACACCTTCCTCGGCTCGCTGCTGACCCTGGTGGCCGCCATCTACCTGTACAACAAGTCGGGCAGCTGGGACATCCTGACGTGGCACCAGCTGCCGCTGACGATGTCGGAGCAGATCGCCATCTTCGTGGCCTTCTTCATGGCGTTCGCCGTCAAGGTGCCGATGTTCCCCGTCCACACGTGGCTGCCGGACGTCCACGTCGAAGCACCCACGGGCGGCTCGGCCGTGCTGGCCGCCATCATGCTGAAGCTGGGCGCCTACGGCTTCCTGCGTTTTTCGCTGCCGATCGTGCCGGACGCATCGCACTACCTGGCGCCCGTCGTCATCGTGCTGTCGCTGATCGCCGTCATCTACGTCGGCCTGGTGGCGATGGTGCAGCAGGACATGAAGAAACTGGTGGCCTACTCGTCGATTGCCCACATGGGCTTCGTCACGCTGGGCTTCTTCATGTTCAACGACATGGGCACCCAGGGCGCGATCATGCAGATGATCTCGCACGGCTTCGTCTCCGGCGCCATGTTCCTGTGCATCGGCGTACTGTACGACCGTGCCCACTCGCGCCAGATCGCCGACTACGGCGGTGTCGTCAACAAGATGCCGCGCTTCGCCGCCTTCTTCATCCTGTTCTCTATGGCCAACTGCGGCCTGCCGGCCACTTCCGGTTTCGTCGGCGAGTTCATGGTGATCCTGGGCGCCGTGCAGTTCAACTTCGTGACGGGCATCCTGGCCGCGACCGCGCTGATCCTGGGCGCCGCCTACTCGCTGTGGATGGCCAAGCGCGTCATCTTCGGCAAGGTGACGAACCACCACGTGGCCGAGCTGACCGATATCAACAGCCGCGAATTCCTGATGCTGGGCATCCTGGCGATCGCGGTGCTGGTGATGGGCCTGTATCCGGCGCCGTTCACCGACACGATGCAGACCTCCGTGGCCGACCTGCTCAAGCATGTCGCCCAGAGCAAGCTCGCCATTGCACAATGATCGCAGATAGGACCCTAGTTTCATGACCGAGAATCCCAACCTGATCCCGATCTATGCAGAGATCTTCCTGGTGGTCGCCACCTCGGCGATCCTGCTGATCGACATGTTCCTGTCCGAGGCCAAGCGCGGCATCACGTATGCGATGTCGCTGCTGGCCCTGGTGGGCTGCGCCTGGTTCACCTTCGCCGATTTCAGCGCGGGCACGACCACGTACACCTTCTACAACATGGTCGTGTCCGACCCGATGGGTAACCTGCTCAAGCTGTTTACCTACCTGACCGTCGGCGTCACCTTCATCTACTCGCGCCAGTACACCCACGAGCGCGGCATGCTGGGCGGCTCGCTCGGCGGCGAGTTCTACGTGCTGGCCCTGTTCTCGATGCTGGGCCAGATGGTGATGATCTCGGCGAACAACTTCCTGTCCATCTACCTGGGCCTGGAACTGATGTCGCTGGCGACCTACGCCCTGGTGGCCCTGCGCCGCGACCATTCGATGTCGACCGAAGCGGCGATGAAGTACTTCATCCTGGGCGCGCTGGCCTCCGGCTTCCTGCTGTACGGGATGTCGATGCTGTACGGCGCCACCGGCACGCTGGACCTGACGGTCATGGCCAAGGCCATCGCCAGCGGTTCGATCAATCCGCAGATCCTCGTGTTCGGCGTCGTATTCATCGTCGCCGGCCTGGCCTTCAAGCTGGGCGCCGTGCCGTTCCACATGTGGGTACCGGACGTCTACCAGGGCGCGCCGACCAGCGTCACCCTGCTGCTGGGCGCCGCGCCGAAGCTGGCGACCTTCGCCATCACGATGCGCCTGCTGGTGGAAGGCCTGCTGCCGCTGGCCTTCGACTGGCAGCAGATGCTGATGATCCTGGCCGTGCTGTCGCTGGTGGTGGGTAACCTGACGGCGATCGCCCAGACCAACCTGAAGCGGATGCTGGCCTATTCGACCATCGCGCAGATGGGCTTCGTGCTGCTCGGCCTGATGGCCGGCGTCACGGGCGGCGACAGCACCAACGCACCGGCAGCCTACAGCGCCGCGATGTACTACTCGATCACGTACGTGCTGACGACGCTGGGTACCTTCGGCCTGATCATGGTGCTGTCGCGTGCCGGCCATGAAGCGGAAGAACTGGCCGACTTCAAGGGCCTGTCGAAGCGTTCGCCGTGGTTCGCCCTGGTGATGACGATGCTGATGTTCTCGCTGGCCGGCGTGCCGCCGCTGATGGGCTTCGCCGCCAAGCTGGCCGTGCTGCAAAGCGTGCTGGCCACGGGCCAGCTGTGGCTGACCGTGTTCGCCGTCATGGCCTCGCTGGTGGCCGCGTTCTACTACCTGCGCGTCATCAAGACGATGTGGTTCGACGAGCCTGTCGACACCGCGCCGATCAAGGTCGCGCTGGACAAGAACGTCGTGCTGGGCCTGAACGCAGCGCTGCTGATCGTGCTGGGCGTGATGCCCGGCCCGCTGCTGGACGCGTGCATCACGGCGATGCGCACCACGCTCGCTTCCTGATGGACGTCGGCGCTGCGGCCTGGCTGGTGATTGTCCTGGCGCTGGCCGGCGCCAACCTGCCGTTCCTGAACGACAAGGTGTTTGCCCTGGTCCCGCTGCGAGGCGGGGCGGGCAAGCACCCGGATGGCTGGCGCAAGCCCTTCATCCTGCGCTTCGCGGAACTGGCGGTGCTGTACTTCCTGGTCGGCTTCGCCGGCCTGGCGCTGGAAGGGCGCATCGGCACCGTCTTCCCGCAAACGTGGGAGTTCTACGCCATCAGCGCCTGCCTGTTCCTGGTGCTGGCCTTCCCCGGCTTCGTCTTCCGCTACCTGCGCAAGCGCCACTGATTCCCCCACGCTGAACCCAGCGCCGACCCCGGCGCCGTTGCAACTGCAACAACGCCCCGGCGCTGTTACACTGACGTTTTTTGATTGGAGCGTGCATGAGCGATGCGCACCTGAAGGAAACGAAAGTGGACGGCGCCCTGGCCTACGACGGCGGCTTCCTGAAGGTCCACAAGGACCGCGTCACGCTGCCGAACGGCAGCATCACCAACCGCGAGTACATCCGCCACCCCGGCGCAGTGGTCATCCTGCCCGTGCTGGACGATGGCCGCATCCTGCTGGAGCGCCAGTTCCGCTACCCGAACGAACAGGTCTTCATCGAATTCCCCGCCGGTAAGATCGACGAGGGCGAGGACCACCTGGCCTGCGCCAAGCGCGAGCTGGTCGAGGAGACGGGCTACACGGCGCGCGAATGGCACTACCTGACCACCATCCACAACGCCATCGCCTATTCGGACGAGCACCTGGAACTGTACCTGGCCAAGGGCCTGGTGGCGGGCGAGGCGCGGCTGGACGAAGGCGAATTCGTCGAGTGCTTCACGGCCACCCTGGACGAGATGCTGGACTGGGTCCAGGCGGGGCGCATCACGGACGTGAAGACCATCATCGGCACCTTCTGGCTCGACAAGCTGCGCCGCAACGACTGGAAGCTGGCCTGACATGAAGCCGTCGCGGGCCGTGCTGGGCGTGCTGGGCTGCCTTGCCGGCATCGCCGCACAAGCTGCACCGGCGGCCCGCACGCCGTTCCAGGTGCGCTGCGAGGATTCGATCAGCAAGACCATCTCGGTGCTGTCGGCCCGGCAGAACGGCTACACCATCAATACCCAGCTGTCGTACAAGATGCTGACGGCGATGAAGGGCGTGGCCTCGCGCAACCAGTTCGTGCTGGGGCTGACGCGCACCGAATCGCGCGTGCAGATCGGCCTGGCCGGCCCCATGCTGCAGGACCCCGTAACGGGCTACGAATGCGTGGCGCCGAAGATCTCCGTGGAGCTGACCTATGCGCCCGTGAAGGTGTACGTGGGCAGCGAGTTCCCGGTCGGGACTTGCGGCTACAACGAGATCCTGGCGCACGAGATGCGCCATATGCAGGCCTACATGGCGCACCTGCCGAAGGTGGAAAAGACCGTGTCGGCCGCGCTGGCGAAGCGCTTCGAGGGCAAACCCCTGTACGCGCCGGCCGGCACGGCCCGTTCGGCCCTGTCCTTCGAGATCGACAGCGGCTGGCTGCCCTACATCAAGGCGGAAATGGCCAAGGTGGAAGCGGTGCAGGCGCAGATCGACTCGCCGGCCGAATACGCCCGGCTGGGCAAGGTGTGCGGCGGCGAGATCCAGAAGGTGCTTGTCAGGACGCGCGCACTGCGTTAAGTTGCCGGTTTTGCTGCACTCGGCACCCTCGATCCCAGCCCCTGGTTGCAAACATGACCGATCCGACACAATCCGCCCCGCGCGCGGCTCCCCGCTATTTTGCCCTGATCCCTGCCGCCGGCGTCGGGGCCCGCATGGGCGCGGCAGGCCCGAAACAGTACCTGCCGCTGGCGGGCCGCCCCATGCTGCGCCACACCCTGCAGGCCTTCCTCGACAGTCCGCTGGTGGTGCACACCTATGTCGTCGTCAGTGTCGACGACGGCTATATCGATGCCGTCGTTGCCGACTGCGGCGCGCGCGCGACGGTGCTGCGCTGCGGCGGCGCCACGCGCATGGAATCGATCCGCAACGGCCTGCGCGCCATGCAGGGCGCCGTGGCGCCGCATGACCGCGTGCTGGTGCACGACGCCGCGCGCC
>NZ_WNKZ01000036.1 GCF_009720835.1 Pseudoduganella buxea | reverse complement strand
GGCCCGCACCAGCGCCCCACGCGCCGGCGGCCAGCGCTCCGGCGCTGCGGCACCTGCCCGTACGGGCGGTGGCGGCGGCGGTCGCGGCCGCTGATCGGTTCTGCTCCAGTGAAGAAACCACCGCTTGCGGTGGTTTTTTTTCGTCCCGCGATCCGACCTGCTAGCATGACGTTTTCACCACGCCCCACGCCGCCATGCCCCGCTTCGCCGCCAACCTGTCCATGCTGTTCACGGAACATGCCTTTCTCGACCGCTTCGCTGCCGCGCGCGCAGCCGGTTTCGAGGCCGTCGAGTTCCTGTTCCCCTATGCCTACGATGTCGATGCCATCGGCGCGCGCCTGCGCGAGAACGACTTGCGCCTCGTGCTGCACAACCTGCCACCGGGTGACTGGGACGGCGGCGACCGGGGCATGGCCTGCGATCCAGCCCGGATCGGCGAGTTCCGCGCCGGCGTCCAGGCCGCCCTGCCCTACGCGACCGGGCTGCAAGTGCCGTACGTGCACTGCATGGCCGGTATCGTCCCGCCGGGGCTGGACCCGGCAATGGCGCGAATGGCCTACATCGCCAACCTGCAATATGCGGCCGACTGCTTCGCGCCGCACGGCATCGGCGTGCTGGTCGAGCCCATCAACGGCTTCGACATGCCCGGCTACTTCCTGCAGCACAGCGCCCAGGCGCTGGAACTGATCGCCGCCGGCGCCCGCCCCAATCTGTATCTGCAATACGACATCTACCATATGCACCGGATGGGCGAGCCCGTGGCGGCGACCCTGCGCGCCGCCTTGTCGTCGATCCGCCACCTGCAGCTGGCCGACGCGCCCGGGCGCCATGAGCCGGGCACGGGCGAGATCGACTATCCAGGCCTGTTCGCCCTGCTCGACGAGCTGGGCTACGATGGCTGGATCGGCTGCGAGTACCGGCCGCTGCGCGACACGGTGGCCGGATTGGGCTGGCGCGACGTTGTGCAATTGCGATAAGCTGGGGCGGTTGGGCTTGTCTTTGCGCGCGCGCAAATGCGCGTGAATTCGCAGGGAGCAAGATGATGATTCCGGTCACAAGAAAGGATTACCATGCCTCTGCCGTCCGTCCTGCCCCTTGTCGTTCCTTTTGTCGTTCCTTCTGTCGTTCCCTCTGTCGCGCCGCGGCGCTGCCCGCACCTGGCGTCGCTGCTGTTCCTGCTGGCGCTGGTATTGCTGACCGGCTGCGCCACCCAGAAGCGCCTCGAATCGGTGCGCAGTTTCGCCGCCGGCGCGCCCACCCTGTCGTCGTATGCTGAGCTGAGCCAGCGCTACCGCGACACCTACCAGCGCGAACAGCCCTACCTGACGGCGGTGGCCGACCAGCGCGAAAAGCAGCTGGACGCGAAGCGGCGCGATGCGTATCCCGATTTCGTCGCCATCCACCACGCCGTCGTGACCTATATGCGCGCGCTGGGCGCCCTGGCCGGGGACGGCCAGTACGACATGGGCGGCCAGATCAAGGAAGTGGCGACCAATATCAAGACGTGGCCCGATGCCGGCATCACGGACAGCCATGTCAACGCCTACGCCGGCCTGGCGCGCCTGCTGGCCCGCTACGCGGGCGCGGCCAGGCAGGACGAGGCCGTGCTGGCGATGCTGCGCGAAGGCTATCAGCCCATGCAGGCCTCGCTGGACGCGATGAGCACGGTGCTGCGCCACTATGACAAGACCCATGACAACGAGCGCGCCATCGTGCTGGGCATGCTGGATGTGGAAATCCCGTTCACCAACGAAGGCAAGGACCGCCTGCTGGGCGTGCTGGCGCGGGCCCACCGCCAGGACAAGGCGACGGAGTACCGGCTGCTGGGCCTGCGCCACAGCCTGGCGGCCCGGCATGTCAACACGGTGCGCGAACAATACCAGGCCCTGACACGCGAGCTGGGCGTGGTCCCTGACAGCATCCATGTCGCCGCGCCCGCCGGGCCGGCCGTTCCCAGCAACAGCCAAGGAGCCACGCCATGAGCCCCACCACCACATTGCCCGCCGATATCGAAGCGCTGGCCGACAGCCTGTCCGCCTGCGCCAACGAACTGCACCAGCGCATCATGCGCGCCATCCGCCGCAATGGCCAGGACCGGATCGAAGGCGGCGAGGATGAGGGAAACGAGGCCGGCGGCGGCGCCGCCAGCGGCATCACGCAGGCCGACGCCCAGGCCCTGTTCGACCAGGAAGTGGCGCTGCGCCAGAGCGCCAACAGCCTGTACGTGGACTCGGCGCGGCTGGCCGTGGCGGGGCTGGCCATACCGGGCCAACAGCTGCTGAGCCTGGCCGCACGGGCGCGCGAAACCATCCGCCGCATCGACCGGGCCAAGGAGATCGCCGGCATCGCCGGCAGCCTGATCGGCGTGGCTGCCGCCATCCTGTCGGCCCATCCGCAGAACCTGGCGACGGCACTGGAAACGCTGGACGAGCACCTCGATGCGCTGAAAGACGAGTCGCTGCAAAAACCAGGGACTACAATGAAGACATGAAGGAGCTCACTGCGGAACAGTCGGCGGCGCTGCGCGCGGCCCTGGAGCAGCGCAAGGCCGCGCTGCTGGGGCAGCTCGCGGGCCGGCCGAACAGCGAGTTCAACCGTACCCCGGCCGTGGAGGAAGTGGAAACCTCCCCGGCCGACAGCGCCAGCAACCGCACCTTGAACCAGCTCGAGGCGGAAGCGGAGGAGCACCGCCTGTCCCAGCTGGCCGCCATCCGCCATGCGCTGGCCAAGTTCGAAACGGGCGACTACGGCGCATGCGAAAGCTGCGGCGAAGCCATCGGCTTCTCGCGCCTCGACGCCCGGCCCGAGGCGAGCCTGTGCATCAAGTGCCAGACCCGCATCGAGCAGCACGCGCGGCGCTGAAGCTGGCGTGCGCGCACGCTGCGATTCGGGTCCTATAATCGAGCCATGACCTACAAGACCATCCTGGTACACCTGGACGAAGCGCCCCACGTGGCCGCGCGCGTGCTGATGGCGGCCGAACTGGCGCTGCAGCACGGCGCGCACGTGATCGGCGTGGCGCTGACGGGGGTGTCGCGCTTCCTGTACCAGAACGAAATGGTGGACGACGAGGACCCGAACCTGGCCCGCCACCTGGACGTGCTGCGCGACCGTGCGGCGCGGGCCCTGGCCGGCTTCGCGCCCCAGTTGCGCGCGCTGGGCGTGCAGTCCTTCGAGGAGCGCGTGCTGGACGACGAGCCCGGCGCAGGCCTGGCCTTGCTGGGCCGCCATGCCGACCTGGCCATCGTGGGCCAGGCCCTGCCCGACCAGCGCGGCACCGCGGCCAGCTTCCCGGCCGAGGTATTGACGGAGTCCGGCTGCCCCGTGCTGGTGGTGCCGCACTCGGCCAGGCCGCGCGCGTCGATTTCCGTCAGCGCGGCCGGCGTGGCCAGTGCGGGAGCGCCGGCACCGGGCCGCGATATCCTCGTTGCCTGGAATGCCAGCAAGGAAGGCGCCCGTGCCGTGCGCGAAGCCCTGCCCCTCTTGAGGCGGGCCGACAAGGTGACAATCGCCATCCTGGATGCGGACCTGCATCCCGTGTTGTACGGTGAAACGCCCGGCGCGGACGTGCTGGCATGGCTGGGCCGCCACGGCGTGACGGCCGAACTGGTGCTGGCGTCGAGCCCGCGCCAGGGCCTGCTGAAGCGGCCGTCGCAAGTGGGCGAGTCGCTGCTGGAGCTGGCCACTGAACGGGGCTGCGACCTGATGGTGCTGGGCGCCTTCGGCCACTCGCGTTTTCGGGAGACGCTGTTGGGTGGCATCACCCGCACGGTGCTGGACGGCATGACAATGCCCGTGTTGATGGCGCACTGACAGCACGCTGACGGCGCGTCCGTCACGCGTCACACTAGGCCTTGCTCCAGTCCTGGTCGCGGATCTTCGCCACTTGCCGCTGGGCCAGCCACTTCCACAACTGCAGCGCGTCATCCTGCCCCGCGGACATGCGGCGCGGGTCGGCCAGCGCGATCTCGCAGTCGCGGTCCGACCATTCCTCGTAGCGGATGGCGCCGCCGCTGCCGACTTCCAGCTGGTACATCAAGCCGTCGTCATAGCCGAATTTCAGGATGGCCGTGCCGGGCGCGCCGTCGGGCCCCAGCATGGCGCCGTCATACACCTGGGCCAGCGCGGCGGCCAGCTGCGCTTCCGTCGGGGCGGCCACATCGCGGCCGTCCGGCCCCGTGAGCAGCAACCATGCGTGCGTCATGTGACCTCCCTCATGCGACCTCCCCGTTGTTCCTGCCCAACGCCGTTTCAACTTGCCGTGTCAGCTCACCAGATGCGGCAGCGACAGCGGATCGAAATCCTTCCAGTCGCCGTTCGTGATGGTGCCTTCGGCCTTTTCGATGCGGTTCGCTCCCAGGTCGCGCAGCACCTGCACGGCGCGCCCTTCGTCGCCATCCGGCAGGGCGACGGCGATCATCATGCCGGGCGAGCGTGGCTCGACGGTGTTCTCGCCGCCCTGCTCCGGCTCGCCCTTGTCCTTCATTTCGGAGAAGCTGTACAGCGAACCCACGTGGGCACCTACCAGGCCGCCGACGACGGGTCCGATGGGGCCCGTCAGCGGCACCGTGGCCGCGCCGATGGCCGCACCGATGGCGCCACCCGTGGCCGCGCCCTTGGCCAGGCCTTCCGGCGTGTCCTTGGCACCGGGCGACTTGTCGCGGTCGCCGCCGAGTTCATGGGTGGCATGCTGGCCCGGCTGGCTCACATAGAAGGCGCTGATGCCGTCGTTGGGAAAGCCCGCATCGAGCAGGGCCTGACGTGCACTGTCGACCTGGTCCTGCAACTGGAAATGTCCTGCGATGATCGTTGTCATTATTTTCTCCCGCGTTATTGAACCAGGCCAGCTTGCCGTGCCCGCCCCCCTGTTTCCGTACGCTGACGCACATATCCGCACGGACTTGCCCGGACGTATAATGAAACTGCCGCCTTCCTTCCGGCCCTTCAACCTCAGTCACAGGAGGAAGCCATGCCCGAATCCGCCGCCCCTGCCGCCGGCACCGCCACGCTGCCCACCATCCTGTGCGTGGACGACGAGGAAAATATCCTGTCCGCGCTGCGCCGCCTGTTTCGCGGCAAGGGCTACCGCGTGCTGACGGCCGCCAGCGGCGCGGCCGGCCTGCAGGTACTGGAGGGCGAGAGCGTCGATCTTGTCATTTCCGACATGCGCATGCCGGAAATGGACGGCGCCCAGTTCCTGCAGCAGGTGCGGGCCCGCTGGCCAGGCACCTTGCGCCTGCTGCTGACCGGTTATTCCGATATCCACTCCATCATCGAGGCCATCAACTGCGGCGAGATCTACCGCTACATCACCAAGCCGTGGGACGACCACGACATCCTGCTGGTGGTGCGGCAGGCGCTCGAAACGCGCGCGCTGGCACTGGAAAAAACGCGGCTGGAACAGCTGGCGTTGCGCCAGCACGCGGCCAATGAAGCGGCCATGGCGGCCAACGCCCGCCTCAAGCAGAACTACATCACCACCATCAAGATCCTGGCCAGCATCGCCGAACTGCGGGGCAGCAACCAGGCCGGCTCGGCACGCCAGATGGCGGACCTGGCGCGGCGCATCGCCGTGCAGTTGCAGCTGGACCCGAAGGAAACCCAGGATGTCTTCGTCGCCGCGCTGCTGCACGACCTGGGCAAGATCGGCTTCCCGGACGAGTTGCTGTCGACCCCGCTCACGCAGATGAACGGCCAGTCCCTGGGCCAGTACCGCAAGCACCCGATCCACGCGCAGCAGCTCCTGA
The DNA here is from genome assembly GCF_009720835.1 of Pseudoduganella buxea. Taxonomy (GTDB): domain Bacteria; phylum Pseudomonadota; class Gammaproteobacteria; order Burkholderiales; family Burkholderiaceae_D; genus Rugamonas; species Rugamonas buxea. Next base: position 49,722 of record NZ_WNKZ01000036.1, on the reverse strand, counting down.
TGCCGCTGGAAGACCTGCATGGCAGTGCCGCCATCGTGCGGGCCCAGCTGGAACGCTTCGATGGCAAGGGCTTCCCCGACGGTATTGCCGGCTTCGCCATTCCGCTGGGCGCGCGCATCCTGGCCCTGGTGGCCGACTACTACAACCTGCAGCAGGGCGGCATGGTGCAGCGCCATTTGCGCGAGCCGGAAGCGCGCTCGCTGATCCTGGACGGCAGCGGCAGCCGCTACGACCCGGCCGTCGTGACCGCCTTCCGGCAGGTGATCGACGGCGGCATGGCGGGCCACGCCGGCGAGGGCCATGGCGGCGTTGAAATCCTGTCGGGCGAGCTGATGCCGGGCATGGTGCTGGCGCGCGACCTGGTCAGCCGCGAAGGCCTGATGCTGCTGGCGGCCGACCATGTGCTGGACGCACGCATCATCGCCCAGGTGCAGGATTTCGAGAACAAGAGCGGCATGCGCCTGCACATCTTCGTGCAGCGGCCCGTGCCGGCCTGACTCCCCTCAGGCGACGGCTTCCTTGCGCGGCGGGTGCACCGGCAGCCATACGGTGAAGGCCGTGCCCTTGCCCACTTGCGACTGCACGTCGATGCGTCCGCCGTGGCGGCTGACGATGCCGTAGGACAGCGACAGGCCCAGGCCCGTGCCGCTGCCGACGGGCTTGGTGGTGAAGAACGGCTCGAAGATGCGCGTCAGGTGCTCGGGCGCGATGCCGGCGCCGTTGTCGCGGATTTCGATCCAGACCCAGTCCTCGCGCAGGCCCGTGCGGATGCGGATGGCACCGCGCCCGACGATGGCCTGGCCGGCATTGACCAGGAGGTTCATGAAGACCTGGTTCAGCTGCGAGGCCAGGCATTCAATGCGGGGCAAGTTGCCGTATTCCTTCAGGATCGTGACCTTGTATTTCAGCTCGTTCGAGACGATGTTCAAGGTGCTGTCCAGGCCCTGGTGCAGGTCGGCCAGCTGCCACGCCGTCTCGCCCACGTGCGAGAAATCCTTCAGCGACTGGACGATCTCCTTGACCCGCCGCAGGCCGTCGATGGATTCGCGCACGAGGGCCGTCACGTCATCGCGCAGGAAGTCCAGGTCCGCCTCGGCCCGCACGGGCGCCATCCGGCCGGCCAGCGCCGGCAGCCCCGCCACGGCCGCGTCGTAGGCGTCGATCACGGACAGCAAGGTGCCCACATAACCCTGCAGCGAGCCCATGTTGGAATTGACGAAGCCGATGGGGTTGTTGATCTCGTGGGCGATGCCGGCCGCCAGCTGGCCGATCGACGCCATTTTTTCCGATTGCAGCAACTGTTCATGGGCCTCGCGCAGCTTGCCGATCAGCTGCTGCTGCTCGACGCCCTTGGCCTGCAGCGCCTCTTCCATGGCCTTGCGGTCCGTGATGTCGGTCAGCGCGCCGATCACCTCCAGCGGTCGGCCCTCGTCGTCGCGCACGAGGCGCAAGGTATCGTGCATCCACAGGTAACGCCCGTCGGCCGCGCGGAAGCGGTACTCGTACACCCGCTGCCCTTCCGTGAACACCTGGGCCAGGCTGGCGACGATGCCGGGCGCGTCGTCGGGGTGGATGTGGTCGAACCAGAAATTTGGGTCGGCCAGCATCTGGTCGGGCCTGTAGCCCAGCATATTGAAGGCGTTGTTGCTGACGAAGGTCATCTTGAAGTCGCCGCTGGGTACGGTACTGTAGATCAGTGCCGGCGTGTTGTCGACCAGGTATTGCAGGCGCACGAGGGGCGAGGCGCTGTGCGGCAAGGCCGCCGACTGGGTAGCCGGCGCCGACGACAGGGCATCGAAGTCCTCGAACTCCATTACCAGCTGGCCCAGGCAAACGAGCGGTTCGCCGGCAGCTGCGGCATGGCGGGCGCTTCCGGCACGGGCTCGGGTTCGGGCGCATCCTGCCATTGGCAGGGATCGACGCGGTAGTACTTGCGCAGTTCGTCATACAGGGCCGCGTGGCGCTCGCGCAACTGCCACGGCTTGCCGAAGAACGTCTCCGTGGCGACGGCGAAGAACTCGGCCGGATTGGTGGCCCCGTAATGGTCCAGCACGCTGTGCGGGTCGCCTGCCCAGGCCGCCTGGCGCAGGTGGGCGAAATCGCGCGACAGCACGGTGGACCAGCTGCGGTAGTTTTCCGGGCTGCCCAGGTAGGGCGCGCCGTTGGTGCTGCCAGACTCGCTGTCGAGCTGGTGGGCGAACTCGTGCAGTGCCACGTTATGCCCGCTGCTCCAGTCGCGTGCACCGCGCGCCACGTCGTCCCAGGACAGCACGACGCGGCCGTCGTCCCACGATTCGCCCAGCATGCTCTGGTGCACGTCCGTGACGATGCCGCCCGGCCCCACGTCGCGCCGGGGCGCGGCGAATGCGCCCGGGTACAGCAGGACGGCGCGCAGGGGCCGGTACACCTTGCTGGGGCGGTCCAGCAGCAGCATGCAGGCCAGGCCCGCAACGGCGACGCGCATCTCGTCCGTCACGTCGAGGCCGGCGCAACCGACGAATTTTTTCTGATGGAGGAATTGCACGACAAGGCGCTGCAGTTGCTGCTGCAATGCCGGGGTCATGCGGTCGTAGACGGGAATATAGTGACGCAGCGTCTGCACGGCATCCGGCGGCAGGGGCCGGGACAGCGCACGCTTCAGGGACCAGCGGGGATACCAGAATGGCGCGGCCACGGCCAGCGCCACCAGGGAGATACTGAGCAATGCTTCCATTTTCTGCCGTCCATGATGAACACGTCCGCCACAGATGGGGTGTGTTGCCGGCAATTCAACGGCACCGGCGGGGCCGGCGCGGCCCCTTCGGCTTGCTCGACTACTTTATTGCTGGGCCTTCTGCAGCGACTGCGGCGCGCCGAACAGGGCTGCCACCAGCGGATCGCGGGTGACGGGACCACGGTTCACGCGGATGGCGTAATGCGTGTCGTCGGCCAGGATGTGGAAGTGGCGACCGCTGCCGGCCATGCTCTGCTCGCGCAGGCTGGGGCGTTCCTTGCGCGGTGGCGCGCCTTCGCGTTTCGGCTGGACGATGGCGGCCAGGAAGGCCTGCACACGCTCGGCATCCGGGGTCAGGCGGTAGACGGCCTTGCCCAGGTAGGTGGCGGTGCCCTCGATATAGCGGGCCAGTTCGATCACGCCCGCTTCGCGCAGGTCACGGATATATTTGCGGGCGCCGGACGGGGAGAACTTCAGGAACCAGGCGATTTCATCGGCCAGCATTTCATGATTTTGCAATTCGCCGATCAGCTTTTGCATGTTCTCGATGCGACGCAGCGTGGCCGAGGTGGAACGCACACGCTCGATCGGCGCCAGCGACAATGCCTTGCGCTCGGTACCGGGACCAGGGCGCTCCACCAGGGCCAGGCGCGGCTTGCTGGTCGAAGACGAGCTCTCGCGCACTTCCGCGTGAGCGGCCATCACATCGCTGTTCGACAGGTCGTGGGTTTCTCGGATTGCATGCATTTGAACACTCCTTATAACGGTAGCCCGAAGGCACGGTAACCGGGGGAGGCCGTGCCACATCTTGTAATCTTGTGTTTCCTTAGACTCAAGAATGCCCTTATGCGTTACACAAGTCTGTGCGGCAACGAACACAAATGGGCCAATCGCTATCACGAGACTTTTTTCTGATGTGTTGCGATTTGGTAGCAATAACATGCATTTTTCGCAAGCTGTCCTATATTGATATCTGTTCGACAGTGCGACGGGACAGGGGTTCCTGATTTGTTAATGTTGTGAAATAACAACACATTTGATTTGCCGCAAGCTTTAGGTGCGCTAGCGCACCGAAGGTTTGGTGCGGTCCCGCCTACACTTGACGTAACAGCAATGCAATAGCTGCAATATAAAAGCAGAGCAGGAACCCGCGCCTCCTTTTAGAATTGCTGTCGCATCAAGTTATCCTTTTAACGCATCAGGAGTTTTCAGTGAAAAAAATTAACAACATCGCTATCGCAGCCGCCCTGCTGTGCGCCTCCTTCGCCGCGTCGGCGCAAGACGCCAACATCAATCCGAACTGGTACTTCCAGCCAAGCGTCATGGGCATCAAGCCTGACTCCGACTGGGCAACCGACAAGACCGGTTATGGCGCGGGCCTGAAATTCGGTAAAGCCGTGTCGCCGAACTGGGATATCCAGATGGGCTACACCTATGGCCGCTCGCGTGAAAACGGCGCCCGCTACGAACAGCAGACGCTGGGCGTGGACGCGCTGTACATGTTCTCGCGCCAGAGCTTCCGTCCGTTCATCCTGTTCGGTATCGGCGCCGAGCGCGACAAGGAAAACCGTCGCATGAGCCTGGCTCAGCCGCACCGCACCTCGCCATACGTCAATGCCGGCCTGGGCTTCCAGTCCGTCATCAATGACCGCGTGTCGTTCCAGGCTGACGTGCGCAGCGTCTACGGCTTCATCGGCAGCGACGAATTCCGTCACGACCGTTCGAACAACGTCGTCGCCAACGTCGGCTTCAACTTCGCCTTCGGCCCGACCCCGACCGTCGCCGCGCCACCGGCACCGCCGCCAGCACCGGTTGTCGCTGAGCAGCCAGCACCGGTCGCGCCGCCGCCACCGCCAGCGCGCTTCGAGAAAGTGACGATGTCGACGACGGAACTGTTCGAGTTCAACAGCGCCAAGCTGCGCGGTGACCAGCCGAAACTGGACGACATCGCACGCGTGCTGGGCGAAAACACCACCGTGACGGGCATCACCATCACGGGTCACGCCGACCGCATGGGTTCGGATGCATACAACCAGAAGCTGTCCGAGCGTCGCGCCGTCGCCGTCAAGGAATACCTGGTCGGCAAGGGCGTCGCCGCCGACCGCCTGGATACCCAGGGCAAGGGCGAATCCGAGCCGGTGGTTCAGTGCAACAACAAGAAGCGTGCTGACCTGATCAAGTGCCTGGAACCGAACCGTCGCGTCGAAGTGGAACAGATCACCATCGAACGTCGCGTCAACTAAGCCGTTCGTCTGACCATGCAAAAAGGGGCATCTGCCCCTTTTTGCTTTTGCGGAGAAGATAATGAATTGGAGAAAGTTTCCTCACGTCGCCAAGAAGCTGCCGGAGCTGGGGTATTGCGCCATCATGGAATGGTTCGACCACCGCGGCAGCAGCAAGGGCGCGGCGCTGGCCTTCTACACCCTGTTCTCGCTGGCACCCATCCTCGTACTGGTGATCGCCATTGCCGGATTTTTCTACGGCAAGGAAGCTGCCCAAGGCGAACTCTTCAACCAACTGCGCGGCATGATGGGCACGCAGGGCGCGGAAGCGATCCAGCTGATCCTGGCCGGTGCCAAGAACGAAAGCGAAGGCCGCATCGCCACGATGATTGCCAGCGCCCTCCTCCTGTTCGGCGCCACCAGCGTATTCGCCGAATTGAAGACGAGCCTGGACGACATCTGGCAACTGCCCCCTGTGACGGACAATACCGTGTGGGACACCATCCGCACCCGCCTGCTGTCCTTCGGCATGGTGCTGGCGCTCGGCTTCCTGCTCCTGACGTCCCTCGTCGTCAGCGCCGCGCTGGAAATCTTCCAGCGCTTCTGGAGCAGCTATTGGCCGCAGGCCACCTTCTTCATCACCATCGCCAACCACGTCATCAGCTTCATCGTCATCTCGACGATGTTCGGTGTCATCTACAAGATGTTGCCGCGTATCAAGTTGGGCTGGCAGGACGTCATCATCGGCGCGATCGGCACGGCGCTGCTGTTCATGCTGGGAAAATTCGGCATCGGTGCATACATCGGCAACAGCGGCGTGACGAACAGCTTCGGCGCGGCCGGCTCCACCATTGCCGTGCTGCTGTGGGTGTACTACTCGGCCCAGATCTTCTTCCTCGGTGCCGAGTTCGCCCGCCAGTACGCGCTGCGGCTGGGCAGCCTGAAGCATCACCCGCGCGATGAACAGGGGCGCCTGAAGCCGAAGTAAGGGGCACTGCGCAGGTCAGGCGAGCAGCGCCTGGCCTGGTGCAGGACTATTTGAACGAATAAGCCAGCGCCGCGTAGAACTGGCGTCCGCGCGGATCGGTATAGCTGGGATCGTAACCGACGGAAAAACTGAACAGCTGGTTCGAACGAGGGGGATTCTTGTCGAGCAGGTTCTTGACGCCGGCCCGCAGTTTCAACCCCGTCGTAATCTGATACCCGCCCGTCAGGTCGAGCAGGGAGTAGGAATCGACGCGGTGGACCGAGCCGTCGGCCAGCAGGTTCTGGTCGCGATAGCCGCTCAGGTAGGTTTGCTGCAAGGTCAGGCTGAGCGGGCCCCGTTCGTAGTCCACGCTCACCGTATGGCGCCAGCGCTGGATGATCTGGTCGTTGGTGTACACGCCCAGTGCGCTGATGTCCGGGCCGTCGGCCGCCTCGCGCGTCTTGTAGTCGAACACATAGGTGCCGTTCAGCGTGACGGCGAACCGGCCCAGTTCCGTGGCCGGCAGGCGCCAGTTGACGCCCAGGTCGGCGCCCGAAGTTTCCAGCGCGCCGATATTGCGCAGGCGCGAATCGATCGACAGGATCGGTCCCGGAATACCCGGCAGCGCCGGGTCGGGCACGTCGCGGATGATGTAGGCGGCGTTGCGCACCGGGTCGGTGAAGTAGGAACCTTCCGGCGACACGATCACATCGGTTTTCTTGATGCGCCAGTAGTCCAGTGTCGTCGTGAAGCTGCGGTGCGGTTCCAGCACCAGGCCCACCGAGAACTGCTTCGACTCTTCCGGTCGCAGCGAGACCGAGCCGCCCCGCAGCTTGTCCGGCTGCAGGCCGCAGTAGTCGGGATTTTCCGTGTTGTCGATCGCGCCGAGCTTGATGCAGCCGAGCGGGTCGTTGTAGATGCCGTTGGCCTGGCCCAGCCGCACCGGTCCGTACAGGTCGGCCAGCGACGGCGCGCGAAAGCCGGTGCCGTACGAACCGCGCACCACCACCTGCTTCATCGGATTCCACCGTACGCCCACCTTGGGGTTGGTGGTGGAGCCCACGTCGTCGTAGCGGTCATGGCGCAGCGCCAGCTGTGCTTCCACGCTTGCCAGCACGGGCAAGTTGAATTCGGCATACACGGCCTTGACATTGCGTCCGCCGGAAAACGGCGTGGCCGTGCCTTCGCCGCGGATTTCCCCGGCCGCCAGCAGCGCCGACGGCGTAAACGCCATCTTTTCGCGCCGGTATTCGGCGCCGAGCGCAACGGCAGCCTTGCCCCCGGCCATCTCGAACAGCTCGCGCGTGGCCTTGATATCGAACGAGTCGGTGGTGCCGCGCGAGTGGCGCGCCAGGTCGTTGATCTTCGCCGCCGCCAGCAGGGCCTGTCCTTCCGGACCGGAAGGACCGAAGGGGTTGATCTTGCCGGAAGCGAAAGCCTCGTCGAACAGCGTGGTCCGGACGTAGCCATCGACATACTTGTCGTCGACCTTGTTGACGCTGTGATTGAGCGCCATGTCGTAGTCCCAGCCCAGCGCAACGCCCTTCGCGCCCAGCACCATGCGCGTGGCTGTCGCTTCGATGTCGTTGGTGCGCGGTCCGCCTTCGGTCAGGCGCATGTTGACGTTCAGCGGTGTCTTGTTGGTCGGCACCATCGCATGGGGATAGTACTGGCCCGTCAAGGGATAGATCGCGCCGGAAATCGTCAAGGCGCTGATGCGGTAGGTGGTCGACGTTTCGTTGACCAGCAATTCGCCGTACAAGGTGGTGTCCTTGTCGAGCGCGAACTGGCCACGGGTGAGCAGCGAAACGCGCTTCGAATCCGGGAACAGTTCCGTGTCCTGCATGTAATCATACATGCAGGCAGCCGGGCCGACGAAGCTGTCCGGCGCATAGACGGTTGCCGGCGGATTGCACGCCGGCGCGCTCGGATTCATGCGCGGGCCGGTGGCGGTGGTGCCATTGGCGCGCGTGCGGCGAAAGTTCGCGGGAAACGTGTTCGAACTGCCTGAATCGAGATTGATATCGGGCTGGTAGGCCGAACCGATCCAGCTGCGCTGCGACGAGCGCAGGCTGCCCGTGTCCTGGTAGTCGAGCACGGCCAGCACGTTGTAGCGGTCGGTCGCCAGGTCGCCGATGCCGCCCGACAATGTCGCCATCGCCTTGCGCGCGCCGCCATCCTGCGTGTCGGCGTAATAAACGCTTGCGTCGACGCCTTCGTAATTACGCCGGGTAATAAAGTTGATCACGCCGCCGATCGCATCGGTGCCATAAATGGCCGAGGCACCGTCCTTCAGCACTTCGACCCGGTCGATGGCCGCCGACGGAATGGCGTTCAGGTCGACACCGGCATTGCCGCCAGGCGAGGCAAAATTGGCCAGGCGCCGGCCATTGAGCAATACCAGGGTCGAGGACACACCGATGCCGCGCAGGTTGGCGCCGTTGAAACCACGCTGGCCGGCAATATCGCTGAAGCTGGCGCCATCGGTCAGCGCGGCCGCGTTGGCGGACACCTTCGACAACAATTCCGCCGCCGTGGTGGTTCCGCTCTTTTCGATGTCGGCACGGGTGATCAATTGCACCGGCAACGCCGTTTCGGCGTTGAGGCGCTTGATCGACGAGCCGGTGATTTCGACTTTCGGCATCGGTTGTGCCTCCTGCGCAGCGGCTGGCAGGGCCGCCGATGCGAGCAAGCTTGCAGCAGCCGTGAGGCTGAAAGTTTCCATTACACGGATGGCGATACGCTTTGGAACCGGCCGGTTCCCGTGCTGATATGGCATTCAATCCCCCAAGTGGTTTCAGTCGTAAATATTCCGGCGCTGTGATGGCAACAGGCCGTATCCAACCAATGCCGCTCCAGCCAATGCCAATCCGGTCAATGCCGATCCAGCCGCCATTGCCGCCGACGACGTAGCGGTGAAGCGCGGCACCATGCGGATGCATATATCCCTGCTTTTACACTAGCGTGAGCTGGGCAATTGATCAATGGATTTGGCACAGGTATTTCCGCATCGGCCACAATGTGTAAAAAATAATACATTTTTCGTGCACCAATCGGCTCTTGCACGCTGACACCTGAAAATACCGGCCGCGCGGTGCCCGGCCTCGGATGAAGGGTACTTTTATTTGGCGGAGGAAGATGACATGCTGCCTTCGGCAGCACGCTGTCGGCGCTGCTTATCGACCGCCGGCGCCGGTCGTGGTCGGGATGGACCGTGCAATAAACGACGCATATTGCCGGACGAGGCCCTGCAGAAAGACCTCGCGCCGGCGCGACTGTATCAGTACCAGTCTGCAGGAAGCAAGGTGCCGGAGATAACGTCCAGGTGGTTATACAAAGGCAAGCCGGACCAGTCGGTGAGATTGAAGACACTTTCCGAGTCGGCCAGTTTTCTCACCTCGACGGTGGAAATTGTCAGGGGTGTCTTGGGTTCGCAGACACTTGGCGGAACAGAAGGTCGAACAAAATAAACAGCGCTTTCCGTGGATGTCGAAGGGTTGGTGACCCGTTTCGCCGTGACGGGATTGCCGTTGCCATTACCCTGGACGAGCAATGCGGTCTCGACACCGATGCCGATGCCGCGCGCAGTCCTGCCGCCGCCAGAGGATGCGGGAAGCAAACCGCCGGCGCAGCCGACAGCGCCGATTGGTGTCGCCGTCCGCGCGACGATCCTCGAAATAAAGGCAATAAAGCGTCCCATCCGGTCGCGGCTGTCGAAATGGGAATCGAAAATCAAGCTCGCCAGTGCCGGTGGCGCCAGAAAGCCGCCTTGCAGGCTTAAAGGACTTGGGTCGAAAGTAATGTCCTTATAATAAGGATCCAGCATCGACAACTCCGATGTGGCGGACTTGTACAGTGCAGAGTAATCAAATTGTCCAAGTACGGCCAAGCCGGCGCTGGTACCACCGACGGGAACGTTCTTCCTCATCAATGCATTCAAGGTCTGCTCGAGCGCCGTACCTTTCCAGAAGCGGATGTAGTCGCTCTGGTCGCCACCAGCGATAAAGACCACGTTGGCCTTGGCCAGGATGGCGTTGACGGCCTGACTGTTGGCAGCCTTGACGCTTGGAATGACCAGCGTTTCGACGGACGTCAGGCCAAGGGAAGCGCCCCCCACCCACAGTTCCGCAATCGTGGTTGAGGTCGACAAGGTGTCATCACTGTAGAAGATATAGGGATTGTAAGCCTCCGTTCCGGTCGCCCGGATGACGACGAAACGACCGCCTGTGCCTGGCCTGATACCGGCCCGCTGGATCAGCCATCGAAACGCGGGATCGACGTCGGGACCACCTCCCATCAGTACGAACGATGGCGTCGGAAGCACCGATGGTGCCGTGACCACGGCATTGACGTCACCTGTGGCGAAATAGGAATACAGCGGGATCGGTTGCGCGGCTTCGAACAACGGTTTCGCAGACACCCCACCGGCGGAAAGGATGGATGCCAGTGCGAGCACGATGCCGCCGTGACCGGAGAAAAGTCGGATGAGCAACTGATAGAAATAGCGAGTAACCATTTTCGAGCTCCGGTAACGATCGATTCAGGGAATGTAGATGCGCCGAAAACAGGCAATCCGGGATGATATGGAGAATACTGCTCAGCAATGCCGACGCCACTTGGCAACCGCCAGCAGGAACAAACCGCCCAGCACCGTTGCATAGGCCGACGGTTCGGGTACCGGCATGATACCGAAGGACAGCGTACCGGCGTTCCATACGCCCTCGGCCTCGTCAAATCCGAGATCCTTGAAGCCGTCGTGAAATTCCAGGCGCAATATGCCGTCGGCACCGACATTGAAAACAAGGCCCAATTCGCCCAGATCCTGGTATCCGGCGTAATCCATCGTGCCGTCGAAATCGTCGCCATCACCGGGGGTGAATGTCACCCCGTTGCCCAGCGTATCGCTGAAGGTAATTTTCATTTCGGACAAGTAACTGCCGACATAACTCGTCACGTTGACGTCCCACCTGAAACTCGTGATCGACGCGCCCGGCCCGACGTAAAAATCAAGAACGACGTTATTTTCCGCGCCTCGCTCGTCATAATTCTGGATGCCTGCGATGTCCACCTGCAGTGTGTGCAAGGGGGCTTGCAGTGCAACGACCGCGCCCGGATTCACTTCGGCGGCATGCACGACGCCGCTGCTCATCGCCGTGGCGAGTGAAACAAGGGCGAGGAGACGAAGCATATACTTTACGATTGTCATGATATTGTTCCATAAACAAATACCAACGCACGCAGAAGAACTGCCCGACAGAACACATTGCGTCAGGAGTTTGAAGGAGGTGACTTCGCCCAATGGACGGTCCGAATTTATTGTATAGCTAACTCGTGCTGCCGAACCGGCGGATAGCAAGAAATAAGGAAGTCGGAATACTGATGAGAAAAACGCGTTGCGCAAGCCGCTGAAAAATGCTTTAAAGGGGGTTTGCCGGTAAGCGGTATAGCGCGGAGCGGCCGTCAGCCTCCCGCGTACAATACGGCCATATCGATGACTGGACACCATGCAGAAAATTGAATTCGAGACCTTGATGCGCCTGGCGCAAGCGTCCGCGGCGGTCACGGCGCCATGCAGCTGCAACAGGGTGCCGGTGCCTTCATGGAGTGCATTGCCGATGACGCTGGAACTGGACCGCTTCGAGGACATCGGCGTGCTGTTCGACGATCCCTGCGACGAGCCGACGTTCGCCGAGTACCATCCGGCCGGCACCCGCTACGAAAGCGAGGAGGCGCCGATCGCGCCGGGTTTCTATCCCTACAATCGCTGCACCGTCGCACGGTGCCTGGACTGCGGCCGGCACTACCTGCGCTATAACGAGGCTGGGGGCTATTTCACCGAGCTGCGCATTCGCGCATTGCGGCCGGCGCTGCTCGTCGACGCAGCCGCGCCGGGCTAGGAGCCGCCCTACTCGCCCAGCATCTCCGCCACCACTTCCATGCCCTCGACGCGCTCGGCGACGACCTTGACGATGACGATCACGGGCACGCCCAGCAGCAGGCCCCACACGCCCCACAGCCAGCCCCAGAACAGCAGGCTGACGAAGACGGCGGCCGCGTTCATGCGGGCGATGCGTCCGGTCATCCAGGTGGTAACAAAGGTACCGACCAGGGTGGCGATGGCCAGTGACGCACCCGTGACGAGCAGCACCATCTGCAGCGATTCGAACTGCAGGAAGGCCACCAGGCCGGTGGCGCTGGTAATCAGGAGCGGGCCGAAGTACGGCATGATGTGCAGCAGCCCGGCCACGATGGCCCAGGCGCCGGCGTTTTCCAGGCCGATGGCGCGCAACACGACCCACATCAGCAGCGCCAGCAGCACGTTGGTGACGAGCAGCATGAACATATAGGCCTGGATCGACGTGTTGATGTCCTCCAGGATGTGCACGGTGATCTTTTTCTTCGACAGCGACGGCCCTGTCAGCTTGACGAGCTTGCGCTTGAACGTGTCACCCGACAGCAGCAGGAAGAACACGAGGAAGATCACCATCGTGGCCTGGCTGAGGATGCCGGCGACGCCGCGCGCGCTGACCCATACCCAATCCATCACGCGGATGCCGCCGGCCGCTTCGGCCACGGCCGGCTGCTGGCGCTTGGCGGCGCGGCGCGCCTGGTTGCCGGCCGTGGCCTGCTCGATCTCGGTGGCGACGGCCTGGATACGCGACAGGGTGCTGGTGCTGCTGCTGGTGGTCGAGGCCAGCAGGCGCGACAGCTTATGGGTAATGGTGGGAAGTTCTTCGACGATATTCTGGAATTCGCCATGCACCTTGTCGATCGTGACGACCGAGCCGCCCAGGATGGCGACCGTGACGAGGGTGGCACCGAAGGCGCGCTTGATGCGCAGGCGCTCGAGCCACGTGACGACGGGGTTCAGGGTGTAGGCAATGAAGATGCCGAGCAACAGGGGGACGAGGAAATTACGCGACCATTGCAGCGCGTACAGGAAGGCCACCGTGGCGATGATGCCCAGGGCCAGGCCACGCGCGTGGACGTGCAGTGGCAGTTGCAGCTTGCCCGCATGCTCGGCGCCGGTATCCGGCGATGCCTGCAGCGGTGGGAGGTCGGCGGGTGATCCGAGAGGAGGCGGGCGGTCCATGGTGACAGGTGCCGGCACCGCCCGGAGGCGGCGCCGGCCACGCCCTTCTTACTTGACGCGGATGTCGTTTTTCACCGACTGCACACCCTTCACGCCGCGAGCGATCTCGCCGGCCTTGGTGATGTCGCCTGGCTGGGCCACGAAGCCGGACAGCTGCACGGTGCCCTTGAAGGTCTCGACGTTGATTTCCGTCGACTTCAGGGTTGGCTCGTTGAAGATCGAAGCCTTGACCTTGGTGGTCAGGACGGCGTCATCGACGTACTCGCCGGTGCCTTCCTTGGTCGACGTCGATGCGCAACCGACGACGGAGAAGACGGTGGCGGCTGCGAACACGGCGGTAACAACTTTTTGAGCGATTTTCATGGTGGTTCTCCTTCTTGGTGTGGTCAAAATGCCCGGGAACGAGCTGGTAAGCAGTCGGTCAATAACCGAACTGGGATTTCGCAGCCGAGACGCAATGCTCCTTGGCTGTGCCGGCAAGGGCGTCGCATTTTTCGGCGGCAACCTTGTATTCGGCAATTCGTTTGTCTTCACGCGCATTGCTGCGCGCTTCGATCACTTTCTTGTCCGCCCGCGCATCGGCCAGGGCCGCCGTGCGGGTGGCCTTTGCCTGCGTGATGCAGACATCCTTGTCATTGCCGGCCAGGGCGCCGCAGCGGGCGCGGTCGACCGCGTAGTCCGCTTCGGCTATGTCCTTGCGCGCTTCCGTATAGGCCCGCAGCGTGTTCTTGTACTGCGCCGTCGCGTCGCCTTCGGCCCGCACCCGGGCGGCCTTCGCTTCGGCCATGCAGACATCCTTCGGCTGGCCGGCCAGGGCGTCGCAACGGGCCAGGGCCTGCTTGTACCCGGCCGTTGCGGCGGCCTTGGCGTTCTTGTACAGCGCCTTCGCCTCGGGGGTCGCGGCGGCGAATACATTCATGCTCGTTGCGATCAGGAGCGCTCCCAGCAGGGGCGCCGCACGGAGGCCTGGCTTCAAGAGCTTGTTCATCTTTTCTCCGTTGAGTGATGCAATGACAACAGTGTCCTACAGTTGCGCTAAGCATTCTGTACGCTGGCGAACATACAGCTGCACATTTTGCAACAAACGGGCTCGACAGGTCACGGTGCGTCATCGCACAGACCCGCCGGCCGAGTGTGACTAATCTGACAGCACTACTTTGAGGAGGACATATGAAAACTACTCACACCCTCGCCGCCACGATGATCGCCATTGCCGCCCTGACCGGCTGCGCCAGCAATACCCCAGTGGCCGACACGAATTACAGCCGCGCCGACTCGGCCAGCTACGGCACCATCGAATCGATCCAGGTGGTGCGGGTCGATCCGGCCACGAGCGGCGCCGGCGCCGTCGCGGGCGGCCTGGTGGGCGCGCTGGTGGGCAACCAGATCGGTTCGGGCAGCGGCCGCACGGCTGCCACGGCTGCCGGCGCCATCGGCGGCGCACTGGCCGGCAACAAGATCGAATCGAACCGCAATGCCCCGCATGATGTCTACCAGATCAATGTAAGGCTGGACAACGGCGACTACCGCACCGTCAACCAGGACAGCGCCTACGACCTGCGCCAGGGCAGCCGGGTGCGCATGGTCGATGGCCGCGTGTATCGGTACTGATCTTCGCTGATCCGCCCTGCCGCACCGCGAGTCATGTTTTACCCGTAGCATCGCTACTGCACGAACCGGATTGACAGGGCCGCGCCCGGCGGGCGGCCCTGTCAAAGTGGGCGAAAGCCCAAAAATGCGTACAACGAACGCGTACAACATCGCGCACAACAAGGAGCACTCATGGGCACCATACTTCTGATTATTCTGGTACTTGTCCTGATCGGGGCGCTGCCGACATGGCCACACAGCCGCAGCTGGGGTTATGCGCCCAGCGGCATCGCCGGACTGATAGTCGTGATCCTGCTGATCATGTTGTTGACAGGCAGGTTGTAACAACGAGGGGGCGCCAGGTGCGCCCCTTCCCTTTCATGGAGGAACAACAATGAACAAGACCTTGATGGGCGCCCTGCTGGCGGGCGCGCTGGCGTGCGGCCTGGCAGGCAATGCCGTGGCACAGGCCACCCCGGCCGCGACGGAGCAACAGCAGCAACGGGAACTGGCCCGGGGCGAACCGGCGCGCTGGCTGAAGGAAGACACGTCGGAACGGGCGCAGATCGCCACGAAGAAAAAGGAAATCGCCGCCGCCCTGAACGAATCGCTGGCCGAATGCAAACGCATGGCGGCGAGCGAACGCAGCAACTGCGTCAAGGAAGCGCGCCAGACCTACAAGACGGACCTGGCCAATGTGCGCGAACTGGTCGCCGCCTCGAACCGGATGGGCGGCGTGCATGAAACGACGGGCAAGTCCGAATAAGCTTGCCGGCTGACGGCGTCAGCACCTGAACCATGACCCAGGACCTGGGTCGGCGCCGGGAGGCTCCACCCCGGTACGCGGCCCGGCAGTGGGTCAAGGCACCCCGTGCCTCGCGTGCGCAGCGGTTCCCGCCTGCAAGGCGGCACCGCTGCGCTGCTCCGCCCGGGGCGGCAGCTCATGCACCACCAGCGGCGTATCGTCCACCACTTCGTTGAGCCAGCCGGCCGCGCCGATGGCGCGCATGGCGTCGCGGTAGCCCTGGTCCCAGCGCCACTCGATCGAACCCTTCGAAAAATTGATGTCCTTCATCGCCATCTGCCAGTCGCGCCCCGCGTATGGCAGGCGTACCACGTGCAGCGTATTGCCGCACCCAAGCGCGTCGAGTTCGCGTGCGCCCTGGGCGCTTTTCTCGTGGTCCGGCAGCAGCGCGTACATGGCCCGCAGCTTCTGCTGCAAGGTGCGCGTGTTGACGTAGTCCTCCAGGTGCCGGCGTGAACGGGACGCGAAGGTGACGTCCTTCTGGCGTGTCTGCACTTCTTCCAGGGTCCGGGGCTCCGGCCCCTCGGCGCTCCACAGGTCCACCATGAAGCACAGCGTGTCGGTCTGCGAGCGGTCGGCCAGCACGGTTTCCAGCGGGGTATTCGAGTACAGGCCGCCATCCCAGTACAGCTCGCCATCGATACGCACGGGCGCGAAGCCGGGCGGCAGCGCGCCGCTGGCACGGATGTGCTCGGCGCAGATATTGCCGTGGCGGCTGTCGAAGCTGGTCAGCGAACCGCAGCGCACGCGCAGTGCGTTGACGGTCAGGCGCATGCCTTCGGGACTGTTCAAGTAATCGAAGTCGACCAGTTCCTTCAACGTCGTCGCCAGTTCGGCCGTGTCGTAGAAACTGGCCTCTTCCGGTGGCACGGGCAAGCCGGCGGCGAACAGGCCGAAGGGCCGCGGCTTGAAGAAGCCATTGACGCCGCGCAGCAAGGTGTCCATCGTCGACAGCCAGATATTGGCGCGCCGGCCGTCTTCGGAAAGGCGCACGGGATCGAGCGCGTCGAGGTGGGCGATGCGGTCCCAGAACTGGCGCAGCCGGCGCAGGCGGTCGGCCTGGCGGTTGCCGGCCAGCAGGGCCGCGTTGATGGCGCCGATCGACGTGCCCACCACCCAGTCCGGGCTCAGGCCATGCTCGTGCAGTGCGTGGTAGACGCCGGCCTGGTAGGCGCCGAGCGCGCCGCCGCCCTGCAGCACGAGGACGATACGCAGGCCGGACGGGTTCAGGCGGTTGGCCGGTGCTTGCGCCAACTGCGATAACGGGGGGAACTGGGGAGTTTGCGCCAAGGCCGCTCCTTCGGGAAGTGTAGCCGCCATTGTAGCGCGCACGAAAAAAACGCCGCGAGCGCGGCGTTTGCAGTGCAGCCCTCGCGGGCCTCAGTGCGGATGCTTCTGCTTGCGGCGGTAGTACCAGCCTGCCGCCGCGGCGGCCACTGTTCCCAGCGCCAGCGCCGGCTTGGTCAGGCGGCGCTTCTGGATGAACGAAGCCACCGTGATCGCCACGGGCATCAGGGCCTTGTAGTTGATGCCGCCGAGGATGCCGGACAGGCCACCACCGCCACCGCCACTGCCGCTACCGCCGCCGATGCCCGGCAGCTTGGCCGCCAGCAGGCCGGCAAAGCGCGCCTGCACGGCGGCGATGCCCATGTCGACGGCGCCGTGCAGCAGCACCTCGGGGTGCAGTGCGTGCGCCACCTGGTGCTTGGACTGCATCACCATCAGGCGGTGCAGCTCGCCTTCCTTCAGCAGCCGGGCCTTGGCCGATGCGTAGGCCGTCGCGTTTTCATGCTTGTCGCTCATTGCTATCCTTTCACAACAACATATCGCGATCGGCCTTCAGCTCGGCCATCGTGGCCGACAGCGCCAGCCTGCCCTGCAGGATCATCTTCTTGATCGTCATCACCAGTACCACGGCGATGACGGCGAAGACGGCCGCCAGGATCAGCAGGATCTTCCAGCCGAGGGCGTCCCAGGCCAGGTAGATCAAGGTGGCCGTGCCGAAGGCAATGGCGAACCAGGCGGCCAGCACGACAAGGGCGAACAGTACCGACAGTTCGACCAGGTGCCGGCGCACTTCGGACAGTTCCAGCGCCGCCAGTTCAATGCGCGACAGAACCAGCCGGAGGCTGTTCTTGACCACCCCGGTCAGCGAGCCGATCAGGCCGGGGGCGCGTGGCTCGGAGTGCTCCATATCGTCTCCGGGCACGGGCGATTATTTGCGGCCAACGATGACGCCGACCAGCAGGCCGATGCCCGCCGCCACGGCGACCGAGCGCCATGGATTGTCCTTGACATAGGCGTCCGTGGTGGCGGCAGCCTGCTTGCCCGACTCGACGGCCTTGACCTGGGCTTCCTGGGCCTTGGCCAGTGCCGTATCCAGGGCGCGCATGCCGCGGCCGCGCAGTTCCTCGGCCTTTTCGCCCGTCAGCGCAGTGGCGGCGGTGAACAGGGCCTGGGCATCCTTGACCAGAGTTTTCACGTCGTTGTTAACGGTACTGATGTTATTTTCCAGCATGATAATGCTCCTTTATTGGCAGTATTGAAGGAACGCGGACCCGGTGCGAACGCTGCTGCACCGGCCCGTTCCCGAAGTGAAAACAAAGCGGTTATAGGTTACGTATGGGTAGAACGAATCATTCCAGCAGGTCGCGCATGTCGTCGGCGTGCTCTTCTTCTTCCGCCATGATCTTGACCAGCAGCTGGGTCGTGACGGGATCGGTGTCGCCGATGCGCTCGATCATCTGGCGGTAGGCCTCGATGGCGACGCGCTCGGCGATGAGGTTCGAACGCACCATCGACTGCACTTCCAGCGACTCATCATACTCGGCGTGGCTGCGCGCCGGCAAGGTGGCCGGGTTGAAGTCGGGCTGGCCGTTCAGCTGGACGATGCGTTCGGCCAGCCAGTCGGCGTGCTGCGCTTCCTCGCCGGCATGTTCCAGGAATTCGGCCTTGATGCCCGAGTTGGCGCGGCCGCTGACCGTGTAGTAGTGCCGCTTGTAGCGGTTGATGCAAACGAGCTCGGTGGCCAGCGCATCGTTCAGCATTTTCAGCACGGCTTCGCGGTCGCCCTTGTAGCCTGCCGTCACCGGGCCGTCCGCCATGTTCTGCGCGGCTTCCCGGATGGCCGCGGTATCGATGCCGCTGGCCTGGGGTTGGGTAATGTCGGACATGATGTTCCTCTTCTCGAATCGGATGGTGCCTTAGCGGCGTGGCTGGATCGGCTTGCCCGCTTCGGACAGCACGATCTCGACGCGGCGGTTCAGCTGGCGCTCGCCCGCGGTGGCATTGCCGGCCACGGGATACGCTTCGCCGTAGCCGCGCGTTTCGACGCGGCTGCGGTCGATGCCCATCTGGGTCAGTGCCGAACGGACGGCTTCGGCGCGGCGCTGCGACAGTTCCAGGTTGTGCGCGGTCGAACCGGTGCTGTCGGTGAAGCCTTCCACCAGCACGGTGCGGTCGGTGTTCTCGCGCAGGATATTGGCCAGCTTCTGCACGGTGGCCTGGCCACCGGACGTCAGCACGGCCTGGTCGGTATTGAACAGCACGTCGCCAAGAGTGACGACCATGCCCCGCTCGGTCTGCTTGGCCTGCAGTTCGGCCAGCTGGGCAGCCAGGGCCTGGGTCTGGGCCTGGGCATCGCGCGTGGCGGCCCTGGCCTGCTCGGCGCGGGCCTTGGCGGCTTCGGCGTCGCGCTGGGCCTGCTCGGCGTTGCGGCGTGCCGCTTCGGCCTCGGCGGTACGGGCCTGCAGGCGGACCTGTTCGCGTTCGGCGCCGGACTTGGCCAGGTCGCCTTCGGCGCGCCTGGTACGGGCCACTTCCTGGGCGGTGGCGATCTTCGTCTTCGCCAGCGCGGCCAGCTGGTCGATCTTGGCCAGGTCCTCGCGGTTGGCGGCGGCCGAATTGGCCGCGTTCAGGGCCTCGGAGGCGGCCTTGAATTCATTCGGGGCCAACTGCGGCACGGAGGCGCCTTGCGCGGCCGTGAAGTCGCTGCGGGCCTGGTCCAGGGTGCTGGTCGTGATCGGTGCCGAGCTGCACGCCGAGATGGCGATGACAAGCGACAGCAGGACGGGGGTGATGGCTTTACGGTTCAACATTTTCTTCATCATGTGCTCCTGTTCTTGGGCTTATTTGGTATTGCTGTTGGCGCGATCGAGTTCCTCGCGCAGCACACGGATATTTTCCTGGACCGCTTCGGCGGCGCCGGTAGCCTTGGCCGACGTGGCCTTGCTCTGCGCCAGCTTGGCTTCGGCCTGGGCCTGGGTGGCCAGCTCGGAGGCGAGCTTGTAGTCGCGTTCCTTCAGGGCCTGGTTGGCGCGCTGGAACTTCTCGCGGGCCGAGCTCAGTTCGGCCGGTGCCAGTTCGGCGGCGCCGGCCTGGGCAGCGTTTTCAACGGCGGCACGGGAAACGGCAACATCGGCCGTGGCAGGGGCTTTCTGGCTGGCGCAGGCGGACAGCAGGATGGCGGTGGCAAACAGGGCCGGCAGGGTGAGACGAGGGCTCATTTCTTTTTCTCCTCAAACGTTAAACAGTGATCGTGACTGAAGTTATAGCCGGAAGAGCAACACTCCATCAGTACGCTGCCGCACATATGGCGAATAGCGCGACAATCTCTCGCTCGCACGCAACGCTTTCCGGTGCCACCGGCCCGCGATACCGTGCGGAACCGCACATTGCCAAAAGCCCTATCGATGTTATGTTGAAGATGGACTCAAAACAGAAAAAGGCCCTGTCATGACCCTGCCTCGCCGCAAGAAGATCGCCCTGGCCGTGGGCGGCACCGTTGTCGCCATTCCCGCCATCGCCCTGATCGTGCTGCTCAATTACGACTGGAACAAGGCACGCCCCTGGCTGAACGCGAAAACCAGCGAAGCCATCGAGCGGCCCTTTGAAATCCGCGGCGATTTGTCGCTGACATGGGAAAAGCAGCCGCGCCCGCCCGCCCAGCGCACGTGGCGCGACTGGTTCCCGTGGCCGCACCTGGTGGCCAAGGACGTCCACCTGGGCAATCCGCCCGCGATGGTGACGGCACTGGCGAACGCCAGGCAGCCGGCACCGGCCGACATGGCCAAGGTCGACGCGATCGCCTTCTCGATCAATCCCTTCGCATTGCTGCACCAGACCATTTCGATCCCGGAGCTGTCGTTCCAGTCGCCCGACGTCTACCTGCGCCGCGTCCAGGACGGCAGCAACAACTGGACCTTCGAGAAAAAGGAAAAGAAATCGAACTGGAAGCTGGACCTGGACCGCCTCGTGTTCAGCCGCGGCAGCATCCGTTTCGTCGACGCCATCGAGAAGATCGATGCGACGGCCCAGGTCGACACGCTGGACAACGATCCGAAGTACGGCGTCGGCTGGAAGCTGACGGGCAAGTGGAACGACGCGCCGATCCGGGGCGGCGGCAAGACGGGCGCCGTGCTGTCGCTGCAGGACGCCAGCGTGCCCTTCCCCATCGTGGCCGATGCGAAAATCGGCCTCGTCGACGTGGCCGCCGAAGGCACGCTGACCAATCCGGCCAAGCTGGCCGGCATCGACATGCGGCTCAAGGTATCCGGCGCCAGCATGGCGCGGCTGTATCCGATCACGGGCCTGGTGCTGCCGGAAACGCCGCCGTTTTCCACCCAGGGCCGCCTGGTGGGCGAACTGAAGAAGGGCAGCAGCACCTGGACCTACGACAACTTCACGGGCAAGGTGGGCTCCAGCGACATCGCCGGCAAGCTGGCCTACCAGCAGAAGAAGCCGCGCGGCCACCTGACGGGCAATGTGCACAGCAAGCTGCTGCAGTTCGCCGACCTGGGTCCGCTGATCGGCGCCGATTCGAATGAGAAGAAAAAGGAACGGGGCGTGGAGACGGTGCAGCCGGCCGACAAGGTGCTGCCGGTGGAGAAATTCCGCACGGAGCGGTGGAAGAGCATCGACGCCGACGTCAGCTTCAAGGCCGACCGCATCACACGCACGGCCCAGCTGCCGATCAGCAAGCTGTACACCGAGTTCCACCTGAACGACGGCGTGCTCAAGCTCACGCCACTGAACTTCGAATTCGCCGGCGGCAGCATGGCCTCGACCGTCAAGCTGGACGGCAGCGGCCGCCAGGTGAAGGACGCCATCGCCGCCAACCTGGACGTCAAGGGTCGCCACATCAAGCTGAACCAGCTGTTCCCGAACATGCCGCAGAAGCAGGCCACGGTGGGCGAGATCAATGCAGAGGCCAGGCTGTCGGCCACCGGCGACTCGGTGGCGAGCCTGCTGGCGAAGTCGAACGGCGAACTGAAGACCGTCATCACGGACGGCACCATCAGTAAATTGCTGCTGGAACAGATGGGACTGAACGTGGGCAGCATCATCGTCACCAAGCTGGCCGGCGACAAGCCGGTGCACCTGAACTGCCTGGCCGGCGATTTTGCCGTCACCAACGGCATCGCGCAGACCCGTTCCTTCATCGTCGACACCACCGACGCGACCATCCATATCAACGGCGCCGTCAGCCTGGCAGAGGAACGCATGGACCTGACCTTGAAGCCGGACAGCAAGGGCCTGCGCATTGTGTCGCTGCGCTCGCCCATCTATGTGCGCGGCAGCTTCAAGAAGCCGGACGTCGATATCGACAAGGGCGTGCTGGCGATGCGGGCCGGCGGCGCCATCGCGCTTGCCACCCTGGCCGCGCCCGTGGCCGCCGTGCTGCCGCTGATCCATGGCGGCGGCGACGGCGTCGATTGCGGCAAGCTGGTCAGCCAGGCTCAGGCCAAGCCGACGGCCCCCGCGCCAGGCAAGCAGCTGGCCAAGTCGAAGCAGGCCACCGCCGAGCAGGTGAAAGGGAAGTAAGGGGCCGAAGCGGCTGACCGCCTACAGCTTGAGCCGGATGGTCCAGCGGCGCGACGGGTGACTGTCGCAATCGAACTGCACGCCGGTGACGTTGTTGGCCATGCTGACCCCGCCGGCGATTGTCAGGCATTTATTCGTCTGCACGTTGCGCAGCTGGTGCTGGCCGCTGCCGCTGACGTCGCTGATGCGCCAGGTACGCGACGGGTGCTCGTCGCAGTCGAACTGCAGCGCCCGCACGTTATTGTCCGTGCTGACGCCGCCGGCGATGGTCAGGCACTTGCGCGTCTGCACGTTGCGGATCTGGTAAATGTTGTCGCCCTTTTCCACCAGCTTCCACGAGCGGGACGGGTCGTTGTCGCAGTCGAACTGCACGGCGTCGACATTGTTTTCCGTGCTGACGCCGCCCGCCACCGTCATGCACTTGCCGGTCTGCACGTTCACCAGCATCAGCTCGGCCGAAAGCGGCGCTCCCTGTGCCGGTCCTGCCTGCGTGACGGCCGTCGCCGCCACCAGCAGGGCGATGCAAACGAACGTCACCTTGCGCCAGGCGGCGCGCCGCCAGATGAGATCGTGCCTGTCCCGATGGTTCATGCTGTTCTCCTTCGCGCGGCATTCCGCGCCAACAGGAGCCAAGTCTAGCGAGGGGACTTCAACGATTTGTCGGAACTTTGTCCCAAAGGCTTGCATCCATCCGGTAGCCATGATGGTAACAAACGTAACAAAACCTTACTCCGTGAAGTGGCGAACAGAACGATTTATATCATTTTCGTATCCTGTAAGCATTGGTGCAGGGCCGGGTTTTCCCAGCCGCACCCTTTCCACCCAAGGAGCGTGTATGAACAACCTGACTTCCCTGCCGACCCTGCTGTCCGGCCTGGTGCTGGCCACCTTGGTGGCTTGTGCTTCCACCAACCCCGCCGCGCCCACCGGCGCCCAGGTCAGCGATGCAGCCCTGACCAACAATGTGCTGGCCACCCTGGCGCAACAGAAGGACATCAACCCTGCCACGATCGCGGTGGAAAGCTATGACGGCGAAGTGCGCCTGTCCGGCTTTGCCGCCAGCCAGCAGGAAATGGACACGGCCGTGGCCGCCGCTCGCAGCATCGCCGGCGTGAAGGTCGTCAGGAACGACATGAAGCTGACCGAAGAACAGAAAAAATAAGCCCGGGCTCCGGCCCATCCAAACCCGATCACCGTACCCAAGGAGAACACCATGAACATCAAGCAAACCACCATGCGCCTGACCCTCGCCGCCGCCGTCCTGGGCCTGACCGCCTGCTCCGGCATGTCCACGCAGGACCGTAACACGGCCATCGGCGCCGGCGTCGGCGCCGTCGCCGGCTCCGCCCTGTCGGGCGGCTCGGCGCTGGGCACCGTCGGCGGTGCCGCCGTGGGTGGCGTCGTCGGCAACCAGGTCAGCAAGCCAAACCGCTGATCCGCACGCTTTGCTGCATCAAAAACGGCGCCCGCGGGCGCCGTTTTTTCATGGGACCTTCAGCGCCGGCGCCGCGTCATCGACAGGCCGGCCAGTCCCAGGCCCAGCAGCGCGAGGGTGCCCGGTTCCGGCACCTGGCCATTGAAGTCGACCGTGCCGCTGGCATTGTTGATCGACACCAGGTTGCCGTTGATGACGACACCCTGGCTGGTGTTGTTGAAGGCATCGAATGCCAGCGAGTAGAAGGGGTTCGGTTCGGCAAAGAAGGCGCTGCCGATGGCATTGTCGCAGTCCGTCGCCAGCGCCGCCAGGCCGCCCGCCACCGGCACGCCGCCCAGTGTCGCCGTCCCCGCGCCGGTGCATACGGCGAAGTTCTGGGTGGCGTTCAAGGTGGCGCCGCCCTCCTCGTTCAGGCCCGTGATGCCGTCGACCAGGTTGCCCACGGCAAGCAGGATATCGTCGCCCGTGTTGCCGTTGACGGTGGCCTGCGTATTCGTGTTGGCGTCGGCCTGCGAGAAGGTGGTGTTCAGGCCGGGGTCGGCGTAGAACTTGAAGTCCAGCTGCGTCAGGTCGTTGAACGAGCCGGCCGTGTTGTTGCCCGTGCCGCCTTCGCGGTAGACGTTGGTCAGCTCGAACGTGACGTACAGGCGGTAGCCGCCCACGGCACCGATGCCGGTGGTGGCCGAGTCGATCGAGGCGCCGCCGATGGAGAACGAACCGAAGGTCAGCCAGCCCGACCCCGTGTTCGTGTCGCCCGATACCTGCAGCAGTTGCGAGGAGCTGCCGGAAATCTGGTTGGCCACGAAAGGACCGTATGGCAAGGCCGTTGGCAGCGCCAGCGGATTGATGGTGAACGGCGGCGCATCGGCCAGCGCGTATGGCGCGGCGGCCAGGGCAAGCAGCGCAACGGCGGCACGTGCTGCCGCCCTGATCTGGGATCGCTTCATGGTTTCTCCTGATGAGTGAAGGGTCGTGTCAAGCGTCGCGATCGCTTGTACTGACCTGCATCAGCAGAAAACATGCCAGCGAGGGTAACTTGAGGTTAATCAAGCACTTCGCTCATGAAGGGGGAACTTGCCCCCTTGAAGTTGTAAAGATTTTCGACAGCGCCCGCTAGCGCTCCTTGACCAGCTCGTAGCAGCGGCAGGACACGGCTTCCAGCCCGCTCGAATCGAGGATCTCGATATTGCCGCGGCTGTAGGAAATGAGCTTCTGGTTCTGCAGCGCACTGGCCGCCTTCGTGACGCCGACCCGGCGCACGCCCAGTGCATGGGCCAGGAACTCATGGGTCAGGTGGAATTTCTCCGACTGCAGGCGGTCGCGCGTGACCAGCAGCGAGCGGGCCAGGCGCGCTTCCAGCACGTGGAAGCGGCTGCACACGGCAATCTGGATGGCTTGCGCCAGCAAGGTGTCCGTATAGCGGTGCAGCAGGTGCTGCAGCGACTCCATGCGCCGGAATTCGGCGGAGAAATCGGCCGCGCCGATACGCAGTACGCGGCCGGCGCGCTGCACCACGGCACGCACCTGCGCCTGCGCGTTGCCGAGAGCGACGGAGGTGCCCAGCATGCCTTCGCGGCCGACTGAGCCGACCTCGAGCGTCATGCGGCCTTCCGCGACGGCCAGCAGCGAGATCAGCGCGTCGACGGGGAAATAGATGTAGCGGATCGTGTGGCCCGGCTCGAACAGGATATCGCCGACTTCCGTCAGGATCGTCTCGCACTGGCCTTCGAGCTGCGCCAGGTCTTCTTCTGGAAGGCTGGCGAGCAACCGGTTCCCGGCTGCGCTCGGCGGAGCGGGGCTGCTGTGCGCTGTGTCAAAGTTCAGATTCATTGTATGGCCTGATAGGTTGGCATGTGCACATCGTTGGATACCAAGCGTAACGACTCTCAATTCCCATGTATGTACGGTGACGCACGGAACACCCTGCAGCCGGGAAGGACAATGCCAGCAAAGGCTCGCGCATTCCGCGGCCAAGACAACAAGGACTCATCATGAATCATCCAAGCACACCTCCACGCCGCGCCAACCTGCATCCGCTGATGCTGGTTGCCGCCGTCGTCTTCATCCTGTTCTGCGGCGTGGGCATCGCCTCCTTCATGGGCTGGCTGCCCTCGTCCGACAATGCCGGGCGTCCCGAACAGCTGGTCAATCCGGCCGCCGAACAGCTGGCGACGGCACCCTATTCGCCGCCATCGGCAGCCGTGCAGTCGAGCCAGTACGCGGCCGGTGCCGGCAGCATTAACGGCGTGTCGACGTCCGGCAGCGGCGCACTGGGCACCAGCGGCGCATCGAACGATGTGATCGCTTCGCCTGTCGTGCCGGCATCGGAGCCGCGCAAGGCGGCACCCGTGCGCGACGAAGCGCTGCAGCGTGAGCGCGAGCGCGAGCGGGCCCGTGAACGCGCGGCCGAACGCAAGCATGCGGCCACGCCCGTCTGCGACACATGCGGCATCGTCGAGAGCGTGAACGAAACGAAGACGCGCGCCGCCGGCAGCGGCGTGGGCGCGGCCGGCGGTGCCGTCGTCGGTGGCCTGCTGGGCCGCCAGGTCGGCGACGGCCGCGGCCGCGACCTGGCAACGATTGCCGGCGCCATCGGCGGTGCCGTGGTCGGCAACCAGGTCGAAGGCAATATGAAGGGGACCAAGAAGTACGACGTGACTGTGCGCATGCACGATGGCGAACTGCGCACCTTCCATACCGACTCGCCCGTGTGGCGTGGCGGCGACCAGGTCAAGGTGGTCAACGGCATGCTGCAGTCGCGCTGATTCCTGCCCTGTCTCAGTCGCCCTGCACGGCCCCGTGGTTCGCCACGGGGCTTTTTTTCGCTCTGTGCGCCAGCGAACGGAAGCTGCTCAACCGTAACCACACAATCGACTTACACCGCCTTTGAGGACGGACATGGGGAGAAACGGATGAACAGATCGGCGTGGGGAGGAATGGTTGCGCTCGGGCTGCTGCTGGCCCGCATCGGCTACGGCGAACTGGAAGCGTTCGACGCGGCCGTGCCGGAATGGACGGTCATGCTGCTGCTGACGGGCGGCCTGCTGGTGGCCATGCTGGGCGTGACGGGGATGCTGGGCCTGCTGGGCTGGCTGCCCCGCGTGGGCGAGCGCTGAGCGGCGCCAATGTTGGCGCATTGTCCAGTTTTTTGCGCCAATGTACGGCACCGAACAGAGCCCGGGAGTGACTAGTCAGATAATACGATTCATGGCAGTGCGGAACGAAAGCGCTGGACATATAACCCGAGACGAGAGGACAGATCATGCTTTATACAATCGCTGTAGTACTTATCATCCTGTGGCTGCTGGGCTTGGTCACGTCGTACACCATTGGCGGCTTCATCCACATCCTGCTGGTGGTTGCCGTCATCATGATCCTGCTGCGCCTGATCAGCGGCCGCGGCGTCTAGCGTTGAACGACCATGACAACAGCGGCGGTGCATGAAAGTGCAACGCCGCTGTGTTACTTTCAGGGGCAGCCGTACCGAACAAGGCGCCCTTGCCCCCCCAAACCAGGAGATCCAGACCATGACGATTCTGAATGACACTTGCAGGAAAACCGTGGCCGGCGCGCTGGCGCTGGCGATGACACTCGGCGCTACGGGTTGCGCCGACATGAACCCCGAACAGCGCGGCACTGCCACCGGCGCCGGCATCGGTGCCGGCCTGGGCGCGATCCTGGGCGCCTCCACCAGCGGCGGCGGCGGTGGCCGCGCGGCCGGTGGCGCCGCCATCGGTGCGGCAGTCGGCGCCGTGGCCGGCAATATCTGGTCGAAGCGGATGGAAAGCCAGAAGCAGGCCATGGAACAGGCCACGCGTGGCACTGGCGTGCAGGTATCGCAGACGTCGGACAATCGCCTGAAGATGGAAATCCCCAGCGATATCTCGTTCGACACGAACCGGGCCGACATCAAGTCCAACTTCCGGCCCATTCTGGACCGCTTCGCCACCACCCTGAACGAGAATCCGGCCACCACCGTGACGATCATCGGCCACACGGACAGCACCGGCAGCGATTCGATCAACCAGCCCCTGTCGGTGGAACGCGCCTCGCATGCGCGCGACTACCTGGCAACGCGCGGCGTGTCGCCCACCCGCATCGTCGTCGAAGGCCGCGGTTCGCGCGAACCGATCGCGTCGAACGAGGACAACTCGGGCCGGGCCCGCAACCGTCGCGTGGAAATCTACGTGGCCGAAGCGGCACCGCGCAGCTAAGTTCACACCACCGCAGCACGACCGGCCGCATACGCGGCCGGGAACCCACTAGGAGACACCATGAGCACCCTGCGCGCCCGCTTCACCGTCTGCTGTATCGCCCTCGCCTCGGCTGCCCTGCCCGCCGCGGCGGCCGGCCTGAAGCCGGGCCTGTGGGAAATGACCAGCAAGGTGGCCTCCGCCTCGCCCGAAACGATGTCGGCGCTGGCGGTGGCGCAGCGGGAAATGGCGAACATGTCGGCCGAGCAGCGCCGCACCATCGAGCAGGCGCTGGCCAACCAGGGTGTCAAGATGGACCTGGGTGCGACGGGCGGCGTCAAGTTGAACTTCTGCCTGACGCCGGAGCAGGCTGCCGACCCCACCTTCCCCGCCGGCCAGCCGGGCCAGTGCAGCAGCACGCGCACGAAAGTCCCCGGCGGCATGAACGTCACCTTCAAGTGCGACAAGCCCCGCTCCGCCGGCAGCGGCCAGGTCATCTTCGAAGGCGACTCGGGCTTCACGATGCGCATGAACGTCGACAGCACCGTGCAGGGCCAGTCCCAGCAGATGACGGTCGAAAGCGCAGGCCGCTGGCTCAAGCGCGACTGCGGCAACGTCCAGCCCGTGCGGTGAATGCACCCGGACACGCCGAATTCAGAGCCGCCGAGTTCGCTTCCCTGAAAGCGGTGTCTGACACCGGTTTCCAAGCAATAGTTCCTGAGCTGCCGCTGCTGCATCGGGTATCTGACACGGAATTGGGCGCCGCCTAGTTCGCTTCCATGAACGCGAAGTACAGATCGCGGGCGCGGGTAGCGACGGGGCCGACGGGCAGCGCGCGTTCCTCGTAGCGCACGCAGGGCGTCACCTTGCCGAAATTGCCCGTATTGAAAATCTCCGTTGCCGTTTCCAGTTCGGCCGGGCGCACGCTGCGCTCCTGTACCGTCACGCCGTTTTCCTTCAACAGCGCGATGACGCGGGCACGCGTGATGCCGGCGAGGAAAGTGCCATTCAGGGCCGGCGTGACGACGGCGCCATCAAGCGTGACGAAGAAGAGGTTGGCAGTGGCGAATTCGGCGACGTTGCCGTCCATATCGCAGACCACGCCGTTATCGAAGCCGCGTGCCTTGGCTTCGCGCAGCACGCGCGTCGTGTTAGCGTACAGCGAGGAAGCCTTGGCGTCCGTGGGCGCCATGCGCGCATCGGGGCGCAGCAGGGTGGACAGGCAGGCCGTGAAGCCCGTGAACGGCGGAATGGCGGCGTCGAACAAGGTCAGTGCGAAGGCGCTGCTTTCCGGCACCGGTACCAGGAGGCCTTCGGTGGCGAACACCAGGGGGCGGATATACAGCACGGCGTCCGGCGGGAACTTGGCCACGCCTTCGCGCACCAGGGCTTCCATTTCGTCGACCGACAGGGGGCACTGCATGCCGAGGCGTTCGGCCGAGTGGATCACGCGTTGCAGGTGCGGGCGCAGGTCCGGCAGGTGGCCGCGAATGGCGCGCGCGCCATCGAAGACGGAAGACCCCAGCCAGACGCTGTGATCCATCGCGCCGAACAGGGGCGTATTGCCTTCACTCCAGGCGCCGTTGAAATAAGTCAGGTACATGCTCTCTCCGTGCAGTTTCCAAAAAGCAGAATCTAGCACACGGAGGAGGCGCCCATCAGAAGGCGTGGCGCAGGCCGATATTGATGGCGCTGCGGCCCTTGCCCTGTTCGCTGAAATTACCCACCGTGTAATTGGCGCCGTTATGGTCCTTGATCTTCGCGTAGGCGGCGTAGAAGGCAGTGCGGCGCGACATCGAATACGTCATGCCGACGGCGATCTGGTTGGCATCCTGGTTGGCCAGCGTGCGGTCGTCCTTGCGGATGTACGACAGCATGTAGGTGGCCGCGCCAGCGGCATACGACACGCCCGCCAGCGCATCGTTGCTACGCGTCGACGGCGACGCCAGCACCAGCGCGCCGTACGGGTTGTCCTGGTCCCAAGGCGAGCTGCCCACGCCCCGGTTGACGGCATATGCCGCGTACACGGTGGCGGCCTGGCCCAGGTGCAGGTTGGCGGCCACCAGCGAATTGCGCGACGACAGGTCGATCGGCGCCGTCGAACCGACGCCCTGCAGGTAGTTGTTCTTTTTCTGGTGTGCCGCGCGCAGCGTGAACGGACCGCCCTGATAGCCGATCATGGCGCCATAGGCGCGGTTGCGGGCCGTGCTGAAGACCGATTCGCCGAAGCTGTAGACGGCGCTGGCGACGAAGCCGTTGACGAGACCGGAACGGAACTTGATGGTGTTGTCCGAACGCCTGCTGCCATTGCCCATCAGGTTCGTCGCCGTGCCGGCCATGCCGCCGCGGAACGGGTCGGCCACTTCCGCCAGGGTTTCGTAGCCCACGTCATACTGGCGGCCCACTGTCAGCGCGCCCCAGCGGTTGGCCAGGCCCACGTAGGCCTGGCTGCCGAACAGGCGGCCGTTCTGGTCGGACTGGCCCGTGTCGTTGCGGATGCCCGCTTCAAGTGTGAAGACGGCGGACGTGTTGTTGCCCAGGTCTTCGCGGCCGGAAAAGCCGATGATGGAACCGGTCGATACGCCGGGGGAAATCTTGGTGCTGGGGCAGTTGCCGTCGCGGCAGTCATGCTCGGACACGGCACCCGCATCGAGCACGCCGTATACCTTGACCGAGGAACCGGAGGACGTGTCGGGCGGCGTTTGCGCCAGGGCTGCCAGGGAACCGAGACAGCCGGCGGCCACCAGCGGCGCTTTGATGAACAGGATGTTCATGAATTGGGTCTTCATGATGGGTCTCTAGGAGTCAAGTCAACAATCGACCGATCGGCTCGGCTATGCCACGTTGCGTGCTTTTCCTAAAGCTTGAAGCCAGTATAGGCCCGAACTGTCGCGAATTCTGTGCGGAATTTCACAGTACGTCACTCTTGGTACTCTACGGTACGTCGATAGATATACCTCAACGGACGGGCGGCGTATACTGATTGAAGCAAGTGTTTTTTCTTTTCTCAAAAGAAAGGCCGTTCATGCAACAGGCAACAATCCACGTCCCGCCGCGCATCATGTACGAAAACAAGCGTCTTGCTCCGATGGATGCCATCGGCCTGCTGCGCGATGGCGACTGCATTATCGTGCCGTCCGGTGCCGGCGAGCCGCCCGCCCTGCTGACGGCGCTGTCCGAGCGCCGGCGCGAACTGCACGACGTCAAGGTGGCGCAGATCCTGGCGCTGCGCAAATACGGCTACTTCGACTGCGACACGACGCACCACGTGCGCCACCTGGCGCTGTTCTTCGGTGGCGCCTCGCGCGCGGCCGGCCAGGCCGGCTGGGCCGACTTCGTGCCTGCCTATTTCTCCGAGCTCCCTGCCCTGATCGAACGCGAGCTGATCGCCGCCGATGTCGTCTTTTCGCTGGCCTCGCCGATGGACGAACACGGCTTCTTCTCGCTCAGCCTGGGCGCGGACTACACGATGGCCGCCGTCGCCAAGGCACGCGCCGTGGTGCTGGAGGTCAATCCGAACGTGCCATTCGCCCACGGCCAGTGTCATGTGCACATCAGCCAGGTGGCGGCCATCGTGGAAAGCAGCGATCCCGTGTTCGAAGTGGGCCTGCCCGCCATCGGCGCCGTGCAGGAGGCCATCGCGGCCCACGTGGCGCCGATGATCGAGGACGGCTCGACCCTGCAGATCGGCTACGGCGGCATTCCCGACGCCGTCGTCATGCAGCTGGGTCACAAGCACGACCTGGGCATCCATACGGAAATGATCGGCGACGGCATCCTGAAGCTGGTGCAGGAAGGCGTCGTCACGAACCGCCGCAAGAGCTTCATGCCGGGCAAGATGGTGGCCACCTTCGCGCTGGGCTCGAAAAAGCTGTATGACTTCATGCACCACAACCCGATGCTGGAGATGCATCCCGTCAGTTTCACGAACGACCCGTATATCGCCGGCCAGAACGACAAGCTGGTGGCCATCAATGCCAGCCTGCAGGTGGACCTGCTGGGCCAGTGCGGCTCGGAAAGCATTGCCCACCTGCCCTACTCCGGCACGGGCGGCCAGGTCGATTTCGTCCGCGCGGCCAACCGCTCGCGCGGCGGCAAGGCCTTCATCGTGCTGCCGTCGACGGCCAAGGACGGCACCATCTCGCGCATCGTGCCCACCTTGAGCGCGGGCACCCATGTCACGACGGGCAAGAACGACATCAACTACGTCGTCACGGAATATGGCGTGGCGCAGCTGCGCGGCAAGTCGGCCCGGCAGCGGGCCGAAGCCCTGATCGCCATCGCCCACCCGGAATTCCGGGCCGAACTGCGGCGCGCCGCGGCCGCCATCCACCTGTGTTGACGAGGCCGTTTGTACGCTGGCGTACATTGTAGGGATTGCCGAACGGTTACACTGGCGTTTTGATCGAATGCGGCCAGACCGTACCACCGCATGCTAGCCATACTTGAAAGCATCGACAGCGGCACCACGGGCATCGAGCCCCTGGTGGCCCTGGTCGAGACCTTGCGCCCCCGCCGTCCCGGCGACATCCTGCGCGCCACCGCCAACGTCCGCACCCTGACCCAGCTGCTCAAGGGCAATCCGGCGCATGCGCTGTCGCTGCGCGACTATCTCTTCCGGCTATTGGCCGGCCGCCGTCATGCCAGCCTGTACAGTGAGGTTGGCGTGCTGTCGAACGACGGCTTCTTTACGGAACTGAAGCGCCGCATCGCCTACCGCATCCTGCCGCCCGCCTTCGGCGACGAATACCTGGCCGACGCGCTCGACCAGATGCTGTACCGCCAGACCGACTACCTGTGGATCGCCGGCGTGCCGGCGGCCGACTGGCTGGCCCTGTTCGACACGGTGATGACGCCCCGCCCGGGCCCGAACATCATGCTGCCGGGTCTGCTTGAAGCGATCCAGACCCTGAGCTACCGTGTCAGTGCCATCGGCCTGGAACCGACCCTGACGAATTTCCATACCGAGATGGAAGAGTTTGAGTCGCCCTTCATCGTGCAGAACCGCGAGGTGGTCCACTACCTGGACGGCTACGAGCGCATGCTGGCCGGCGGCGACGTCATGCTCGACGCCCGCCACCTGCTGGTGATGCTGGACCAGTGCGACGGCGTCATCGCCAAGATCCGCAAGAAGGCGCTGGTGCAGGGCACGTCGATCGCACTGACCTACCTGCTCGTCACCTTGAGCCAGAGTATCGAGCGGCTGCGCAAGCTGCTGTACCTGGTCGACGTGTCCGGCGCCACGCCGGAGCCGCCCACCGTCGATATCGACGCCGTGGCGGCCGACGCCATGCCGCACCGGCCCGTCACCGTCGCCGCCACCCGCAAGCGGGCCGCCGCGCTGGCCCTGGCGCTGGAACTGATCGAGGCCCACAACAACAAGTACACGGTGCGCGACCTGTTCGCCGACAATATCCACCTGCTGGCCCGCAACGTCACGGAAAACGCCAGCCGCACGGGCGAACACTATATCGCCGAGAACCGCCGCCAGATGGCCGGCATGTTCCTGTCCTCGGCCGGGGCCGGCGTGATCGTCGGCGTCATGGCGCTGATCAAGATCCTGTTCGGCGCGCTGCGCACGGCGCCCCTGGTCGAAGCCTTCCTGTTCAGCATGAATTACTCGCTGGGCTTCATGCTGATCCACCTGCTGCACTTCACGGTGGCCACGAAGCAGCCGGCCATGACGGCCTCGCGCATCGCGGCCGGCCTGCAAAGCCCGGACGGCAAGCATATCGACCTGGACAGCCTGGCCGAACTGATCGGCAAGGTGCTGCGTACCCAGGTGACGGCCGTGCTGGGCAATATCGCCACGGCGCTGCCGATGGCATGGCTAATCGCGTGGTGCTGGCTGCAGCTGGCCGGCCACCACCTGGTCACCAAAGACAAGGCCCTGCACCTGCTGCACGACATCGACCCCATCCACACCCCGGCCCTGCTGTACGCGGGCGTGGCGGGGGTCTGCCTGTTCCTGGCCGGCCTGATTTCCGGCTACTACGACAACCAGGCCCTGTACACCCGCTGGGGGCAGCGCATCGGCCAGTTGCGGGGCCTGTCGGCGCTGCTGGGCAAGGCGCGCACGGCGCGGCTGGGCACCTACCTGGAGAACAACCTGGGCGGCCTGATGGGAAATTTCTACTTTGGCATCATGCTGGGCACCATCGGCACCGTCGGCGCGCTGATCGGCCTGCCCATCGATATCCGCCACGTGACTTTCTCCGCTGCCAACTTTGCGACAGCCCTGGTCGCCTTGGACTACGATGTAAGCTGGCAACTGGTAGTGAAATCCGTAATCGGCTTCCTGGCCATCGGCAGTGTCAACCTGCTGGTCAGTTTCGGCCTTGCCCTGTGGGTGGCGCTGCGCGCACGGCGCATACCCTTCGAGCATGGCTTCCTGCTGGTGCGCGCCCTGTTCCGGCAGGCCCGCAAGGCACCAGTTGATTTCTTTATCGGCAGCAAAGACGGCAGCAAGGAGAAAAAATGAAAATCTGGCGTGCGCAACACTGTCTGCCCCTGATCCTGGCGATGTGGTCCCTCGTGGCCTGCGCCTCGCTGCCCACCGTCGATTCGGACAAGACGAAAGCCCAGGCCGCTGCTGCACCCGTGGTGCAGTCGGCCAACGGCACCCTGTCGCCGGACAAGGCCAAGGCCCTGCTGGCCAAGCGCTGGTCCAAGTCGACCCTGGACCTGAAGGCCCAGGCGGCGCTGGAGGAAGCGGCCACGGGCGTGCCCCTGATCGCCGGCAACCAGGTCAAGCTGCTGTTCGACGGCCCCCAGACGATGGCCGAGATGATGAAGGCCATCGCTGGCGCCAAGCACAGCATCAATTTCGAAACCTATATCTTCGACCAGGACGAACTGGGCGACAAATTCGCCGAGCTGCTGATGGAACGCCAGCGCGCCGGTGTTGTCGTCAACATCATCTACGACAGCGTGGGCACCCTGGCCGTGCCGCAGGAATTCTTCGACCGCATGCGCAAGGCCGGCATCCACCTGGTGGCCTTCAATCCCGTCAACCCGACCAAGGTGCGGGGCAATGGCTGGAAGGTGAACAACCGCGACCACCGCAAGATGCTGATCGTCGACGGCAAGATCGGCTTTGCCGGCGGCATCAACATCAGCGACACCTATTCGAAGAGCTCGCCGTTCCGCTCGAAGTCGCGGCCCCGCTCCGAGAAGGACGTGGGCTGGCGCGACACCCACGTGCGCATCGAGGGCCCGGCCGTGCACGCGATGCAGTGGCTGTTTATCCAGAACTGGACCAAGCAGGATGCGGACGACCTGCGCGAAGCGGACTACTTCCCCAATCCCGTCATCGCCGGCGACAAGCTGGTGCGCATCCTCGGCAGCGAACCGGGCGGCAAGTTCGAGATCTACAAATCCATGCTGCTGGCGATCCAGGAAGCAAAGAAATCGATCCACATCACCTGCGCCTATTTCGTGCCGGACGAGCAGACCCTGCAGGCGCTGATGGATGCCGCCAAACGGGGCGTCAAGGTGCAGCTGGTGCTGCCCAGCGTATCGGACAGCGGCCTCGTCTTCCACGCCGGGCGCGCCTTCTACGAGCCCCTGCTGGCCTCGGGCGTGCGCATCTTCGAGCTGAAGCTGGCCGTGCTGCATGCCAAGACGGCCGTCATCGATGGCGTCTGGTCCACGGTGGGCTCGACCAATATGGACACGCGCAGCTTCCTGCACAACAGCGAAGTGAATGTCATCGTGCTGGGCGACGCCTTCGGCAACGAAATGGAAAACGCCTTCCGGGAAGACCTGCGCAATTCCAAGGAAGTCACGCTGGCCGCCTGGCGCGACCGCTCCACCGTCACGCGGATGAAGGAGTGGGCGGCCAAGTGGTGGGATTACTGGCTGTAACGATCATGGATCAGCCCGTGTCCACCGTGGGGTCAGACCCCGACACGGACACAGGCTCAGCAGTAGCGACCGGATGAGCTTGTGTCTTGTCGGGGTCTGACCCCGAGGTGGACACAGGCTCAGCAGTAGCGACCGATGAGCTCGTGTCTTGTCGGGGTCTGACCCCGAGGTGGACAGTGGCTAGGATGCAAGAATGGGTCGCGACGTGGGGGATTACTGGCTGTAACGATCATAGATCAGCTAGCGGCCGTAACAGCTCAATCCCCCAGCCACGGTTCCCACGTATTGCCCTCGCGCCGGAAGCACTCGACGGTGGCCACCTCGAAGGCCTTCGACGCGTCCTTCCAGCTGTAGCGCTCGACCTGGATGTCGTCCGTGTCCAACCGCAGCACATTGAAGGAATTCGTTTCGCCCCGCCCCCGCGTCGACGTCGCCGTGCCTGCCTGTACCACCAGGGCCGAATAGCCGGCGATCTTGTAGCGCTTGGCGCTGCTGGCCGAATGGCTGGTGTGCACGTGCCCGGCCAGCAGCAGGTCGACGCCGCACTTGGCGAAGGCGTCCATCGCCATCGGCGCGCGGTCGACCAGGTCTTCCTCGTCGAGGTGATCGGGCAGGTCGAAGGGATGGTGGGTGACGACGATGCGGGTCAGGTGCTCGCCGACGCCGGCCAGACGTGCGTGCAGGCGGTTGAGCTGCTCGCGGTTGACGCGGCCGTCCTTGATCGTCAGCGAACGTGCCGTGTTCAGGCCCATCACGGCAATCTCGTCATCCACGAATTCCGGCGCCAGGTTCGGCGTGATGTAGCGGCGGTATTTCGTCAGCGGCGTCAGGAAGCGCGCCGCCACGTTGTAGAGCGGAATATCGTGGTTGCCCGGCACGACGATCTGCGGCTGCGGCAAGGTGTCGAGGTAGGCCCGTGCGGCCTTGAACTGTTCGCTGCGGGCACGCTGCGTCAGGTCGCCCGAGACGACGACGATATCCGGTTGCACCGACTCCACCGTGCGGCGCAGCGGATCGAGCAGCTGCTCGTCGACCTTGCCGAAATGGATGTCCGATAAATGTACGATGGTGCGCATGCAAGTCTCCTGTCAGCGGGGCACGATGACCGCCAGCGCGGCCGGGCGCGAGCGGTAGTTCAGGGGTGGCGCCATCAAGGTCACCTCGCCGTCGGTGGCGACGCGGATCAGCTTGCGGCGCGTGTCGATGGCGAAGCACTCGGCCAGCAGCACGTCGAAGTCGGGCGACTGACCCAGCCTGCCCAGCAGGGCGTGGCAGGCGAAGCGGACCAGGCCGCGCCGGGTCGGCCGCTGCGCCACGTACAGGCTCAGCTTGCCGCCATCGAGCACGGCCCGCTCGCCGATGGTCAGGCCCTGCATCAGATATTCATTATTGCCGATGAAAACGAAAGGGGTGCGCCGCGCATGCTCGTCCTCGCCCACCTTCAACCGCACGCTGAGAAAGGGAAAACGGCGCAGCGCCGCCACGGACGCCCAGCAGAACGCCAGCCACTTGCCCCGGCCCAGGCGGCGCTGCTGTTTCTCGCGGTCGCGCACGATGTCCGGGTACAGGCCCAGGCTGGAATTGTTCAGGAACACGCGGCCGTTCACTTCGCCCACGTCGACCCGCCTCACGCTCCCCTTGACAATGGTTGCGATGGCCTCGTCCAGCGCCAGCGGGATACCCAGGTCCTTGGCAAAATGGTTCAGGGTGCCCAGCGGCAGCACGGCAAAGGTGATGTCGCTGTCGACCATGACGGACGCGACGGCGTTGATGGTGCCGTCGCCACCGCCGGCCGCGACGATGTCGACGCCACGCGCGACGGCATCGCGGGCCGCGCCGATCATCTCGTCGCCGCTGGCGGCCAGGGTGACGTCGGCGCGCAGGCCGACGGCGGCGAACTTGCCGCGCAGCGCGGCGGCCCAGTCGCCATCGTAGCCGAGGCCGGCCGCCGCGTTGACGATGACGGCCACGTTGTTCTTCAGGTCCAACATGCCTTGCACAGGATCTTCCGGCATCACTGGTCCTTGCGAGCGTGGCGGCGGCGCCGCAAGGTGGACACGGATGTGATGCAGACGGCCAGCCAGGCGGCACTTTCGGCCATCGCGGCCAGCACGTCGCTGACGAAGTGGGCCCCCAGGTAAACACGGCTCAGGGCCACCAGCGCCACCATCAGTGCGGCGCCCAGCATCGCCGCGCAGCGCACGCGCCAGTTGCTGCTGGTGGTGACGACATAGCTGGCCAGCAAACCATAGAACAGTGTCGCCGCCGCCGTGTGCCCGCTGGGAAAGCTGTAGGTGGCCAAGGTGAGGAAAGGCTCCTCGAAGGCGGGCCGGGCGCGCTGGTACACATGCTTCAGCAGCACATTGAGCAGCATGCCGCCCGGCACGGCGATGGCCGTGGCCAGCAGCCAGTACGGCGCGCCCTTGCGCCAGAACCACAGGCCAAGCAGGCTCGACAGCACGCACATGGCGGGAATGCCGTGCAGGTGGGTAATACCCAGCATGAAGGTGGTCAGCGGCTCGAACGCGTGTTGGTAGAACCACTGCGAAACATGCTCGTCGTACCGGGCGATATCGTCGCCCTCGCCGACGGCATCGGCGATTTCGGCAAAGGCGGTAACGCCGACGACCAGCATGACGACACCGGCCGTCAGGTGCAAGCCCAACTCGCCGCCGGGGCTCAGCCGGGCGGCCAGGAATCGGGTCAATTTCCCGTATGCAATTTTACTCATATGCGATGCGCGATAACAACGATGGTCAAAAAAACCTGTTTTTTCATACAGGCCTGTGTTTTTGTACAGTGGTTATGATAAGCTTCTATCCAGTGCAGTACAGGACCCGGGCAGCCAGGCACGCCGCAGCAGCGGTAACGGCCACGTTGGCGACAGCACGACCGGAGTCTTGAATGCAAACACCTTAGCAACCCAAACTTAAGGAATTGTCATGGCAACCATCAACACCGGCATCGGCTCGCGCATCGGTAACCGCTTCGAATCCCGCTTTGGCCTGGAGTATGCCCCCATGTCCTTTCTGGTCCGTTTCGGCAAGCGTGAAATGCTGGTCTGCCGCGATTTCCGCAAGCGCTTCTATGCCGTCAACCCCCTCATCGAATGCGATACCGGCGTCGAGCCGGGCCATATCGAAGTGCTGCTGTTCGGGCGCTGGCTGCTGATCTTGTCAAAAGCGCACTAAGCCTTCTGTGCAGTTTCGCACAGTCACCATGAAACAGCGCGCTCCCTTGCGCGCAACACGATCACGATAGGCGCGGCCGGCGGCACGGCAGCGACGATCGGGCAGCGGCACCTCTTCACCCGCTGCCCGGAAGCCGTCGTGCGGTAACCGGTTCACGCCGGGGCCGCGTCGAAGCGTGATGGCGAACAGGCGGTTATCGCCTGATCCGGCCGGACCGTCTGAAGTACCTTGCTCGTGCCATCCTGGGATTTTTGCGCCGCCATGAGGCTGGCGCGCGGCCGCGCCGACAGATGCGTTGATCGGCGGTGATGCGATGACTTGCTGTGATGCGATGGCAGTGCGCCGCGCGGGTCACTAGCCGATGCGCGACGGATTGGCATGCTGCATGGGTGGCGGAATGAGCGCGGAATAACTGCGGAACGACCCTTTTCGTACGCGCCTGGATGCGGATTTTGGGGTCTGGGGTTGGCTGTACCTGCGCCAGCGGGCGAACCGTCGGCCAGGGCAATCGGCACCCATGGCAACTACAGCGCCCCCACCTATGGCGACTGCGGCACCTATTGAGGCTTCGCTAACTACAGCGATTGCATAACTAGCGCGATTGCGATAACTACCGCGAATGTGGCAGCCCACTACAGCGACTGCGGCCACTACGGCGACTGCTATATCTAGGCGACTGCGATAGCTAAAGCACCCGTAGCGACCACAGCGACTTCGGTAACCACAGCGACTTCGGTAACCACAGCGACTGCGGTAACTACGGCGACTGCGGCGACTGCGGCAGTCACGGCAGCCACAGTCTTCAGGCAGGCGTCCGTTCGCCGTCGTGGTTTTGCATCTGGCGCAACAGCAGCAAGGCATGGGTGTCATGGGCTTCCAGCGCATCCTGCAAGGTCGTGGCAGTTGCGCAGGAGGCGTCCACCACGTTCAGGAAGCCTTGCTGAGTGCGGTCGAGCAGACGCGAGTGGAAGCCAATGCTGCAGAACATGGTGCCCACGTCGAGGCTGATCTCGCGCAGCGCCAGCAAGGTGCGCTTGGTCGATTCGATATCGTTGCGCATGCCCCGGTCCATATCGATCAGTTCGGTACGGGAATCGTCCTGCCGCGACAGCGCCATGATGGCGTCCAGCCAGCGCTCGATGCGCTCGGCGACCTTGGCGATGCGAGCCGTCTTCCCCCGCATCATCAGGCAGTAGTGCAAGCACAGCACCCAGACGGGCATGCGGGCCAGCACGGGCGGGATGCCGAAGCGGCGCATCCAGCTTTCCATCTTTCGAAATTTCTGCAGCATATCGCCGATGCCGGCGGATAAGGGGTCCTGGCGCATGGGGGGTCTCCATGAAACGGGCGCCGGGTGCGCCACGCAATCCTTGCAGTATAGGCAGCGCCTTCCCGCCGGGCTTGCCGGCGAGTTTGATCCAGCTTAAACCGATCCAATAAACCGTGCCTTCTGGCATTTTTCGTGGGAAATAAGCACGAATTCTTGCCTGTCAGGCGTATCGGGTGCACCTGCATTGTTGTGCTGACACATCGGCTGAGCTGCACGGACCGGTGCGCGGCCGTACGGAAGTGCGGCGCCCAGCCCGCTACAGTGCGAGCTCGACTGAGAAAAGGGGCACTGCATGGACAAGGGCATCACGGCGGCGGCACCGGATTCGGCTGCCGGCAGCGCGGGGAACACTGCGGACGCGGCGGCGCCGGCCAGGCTACCTGCGGCGGGTCACTCCGGCGAATCGCGCAAGGTGATCTACGCGGCCATCGCCGCCAACCTGGGCATCGCGGCGGCCAAGTTCGCCGTGGCAGCCTTCACGGGCAGCGCCGCCATGGTGGCCGAAGCGATCCACTCCACCGTCGATACGGGCAACGAGTTCCTGCTGCTTGTGGGCGAGCGCCGCAGCGGCCGGCCGGCCGACCGCAGGCACCCTTTCGGCTACGGCAAATCCGTGTATTTCTGGGCCCTCATCGTGGCGCTGTCCGTGTTCTCGCTGGGCGGCGGCCTGTCGATCTACCATGGCATCGACGCGCTGCGCGCTCCGCCACCGCTGACCGATCCGTTCTGGAACTATGCCGTGCTGGGCGTGGCGGCGCTGTTCGAAGGCTACAGCTGGAACGTGTCGCGCAAGGCGCTGAACCGCGTGCGCCGGCCTGGCACGAGCCTGTGGCAGGCCGTCCGGTCCAGCCGGGATGCATCCGTGTTTACCGTGTTCATCGAGGATTGCGCCGCCTT
The DNA here is from genome assembly GCF_009720835.1 of Pseudoduganella buxea. Classification (GTDB taxonomy): domain Bacteria; phylum Pseudomonadota; class Gammaproteobacteria; order Burkholderiales; family Burkholderiaceae_D; genus Rugamonas; species Rugamonas buxea. The sequence goes on along the minus strand of NZ_WNKZ01000036.1, from coordinate 8,598 downwards.
GCTGGGTATTGCCATTGCAGCCGCAGGCATCGCGCTGGGACAGTTGTTCGACAATCCCTACCTGGACCCGATCGCCTCGATCCTGATCGGCCTGGTGCTGGTGGGCGCCGCCTTCGCGCTGGCACGGGAGACGGGCGGCCTGCTGGTGGGAGAAGGCATCGATCGCGAACAGCTGGCCAGCCTGCATGCACTGTTCGACCGCGAACCGGCACTCGACAGCGTGGCCACCTTGCGCACGATGCAGCTGGGACCGGACGACGTGCTGCTGGCCGCCTCCGTGCAGTTCCGGCGCGGCATGCCGATCGACCAGGTGGAAGCAGCCATTGCCCGGCTCGAGCAGGCCATCGCCGCCGCGCATCCGGCCATCCGGCACGTCTACTTCGAAGCTTCCGCGCTGCGCTCGCTGCTGCATCCGGCGCAGCACGAACGATAAAAAGGGCGGCCAAGGCCGCCCTGTCGACCGATGCGCCGAGGCGCCTACTTCTGCTTGTCGGCACCCTTGCCCAGGGTGCGCGCGACGGCATCCTGCAACTGGTCGCCGTGGGGGCCTTTCACAGCCTGGTCCATGCTGCCGACGCTGCGGGCACGGTCCGACTGCTGGTCCATGCTGACTTCCTCGGCCACGTCGTAGCGGCCGTCGTCCTCGCCCTGGCCGGGCAGCAGGCCTTCGGAACGGGCGGCGTCGCCCCGCTGGGCATTGCCCCCATCCGTTCCGCCCTGTACGCTGCCTGTCGTGTCACGCTGCGCGCCCCGGTCCTTGCCGGCATCGCCGCGATTGCCATCCTGCTGCACCTCGTTCTGTTGTCCGCCATCCTGGCGTGAGCCACCCTGGCCCTGCTGCATGCTGGCCATGTGGCGGTCGTCGGCGCGGCTGTCGCGGTCGCGCACGGTGGCGGCATGTTCGCCGCCTTCGCCCGGCGGCTGGCCCATGCCGGGGCCGCCAACGTCGTCCAGGCCGCTGCCCATGGACTTGCCTGCGCCCTGGGGCGGCGGCGAATTGTAGTCGGCGCCCTGCGGCACGGCCTCGCCGACGATCTTCCTGGCGTCGCCGGGCGGAATCGAATCCGGCAGCTGCGTATGGATGGGCGGTTGGCCCGGGCGGTTTTGATTATCCGATTGCATGATGCCTCCTTCTGCTTGGTGAAAAGTCATCTTAGCCGAAGGGCTCATTTTGCCGCACCACATTGCCGCACCACAAAAGTGTGGTCCCGCTGCGGCGTTCGGCGTTACAGTGACGCATGAGCCTGCTGAGCACGACTGCCACCATCATCGACGCGCCCATCCAGGGGGCGGTGACCGACTGGCCCTACCTGGAAATGCTGACCCGCTTCGCGCTGGCGCTGGCCCTCGGCCTGCTGATCGGGCTGGAGCGGGAGCGGCGCAAGAAGGAAGCGGGCCTGCGCACCTTCGGCTTCATCGCCATCCTGGGCGCGGTCGGCGCTTCGCTGGGCGACAACTATGCCTACATCGTGCTGTGCCTGACGGGCCTGTTGACGATCTTCCTGAACATCCAGGACATGCGCACCCATTCCGGCACCGAGCTGACGACGTCGGCGGCGATGCTCGTCACCTGCATCGCCGGCATCCTGTGCGGCAAGGGCCATACCCTGACGCCGGCCGCCATCATGGTCAGTTCCACGGCGCTGCTGGCATGGAAGGACATCCTGCAAGGCTTCTCGATCGGCCTGACCGAAGGCGAGCTGCGCTCGGCGCTGCTGCTGGCCATCCTGGGCATCGTCATCTACCCCGCCCTGCCCGTGGGCAGCATCGGACCGATGGGCCTGATCGAGCCGCGTGCGGCCTGGGCCACCGTGATCCTGATCGCCGGCATCGGCTTCGTCAATTACGTGTTGTGGAAGGCCTTCGGCACGCGTGGCGTGGCCATTGCAGGCTTCCTCGGCGGCCTCGTCAACAGCTCCGTCACCGTCAACGAACTGGCCTCGCGCGTGGGCTTGCATGCCAGCGGCGCCGTCGCCGCGGCGGCCTACCGGGGCATCATCCTGGCAACGTCGGCAATGCTGATGCGTAACGCCGTGATCCTGGCCCTGCTGGCACCCGGCGTGGCCGTGGCCGGCGGCGGCGCCCTCGTCGCCATGCTGGGCGCCAGCGCCTTCTTCGTGTTCTACCGGCGCGCGCCGGCGCACGTCGCGGTCGTGCCGCAGGACGCCCCGCCGTCGGACCAGATCGTGCTGCCGTTCTCACTGTGGAGCGCGCTGAAGTATGGCCTGATCTTCCTCGTGCTGCATATCCTGGGCGTGCTGACGCAGAAGTACTTCGGCAATGTCGGTTTCTATCTCGTCAGCCTGCTCGGTGGCGCCGTCTCCAGCGCCAGCGCCGTGGCGGCGGCGGCCAGCTTGGCGGCCGACGGCAAGCTCACCCTCGATGCCGCCGCCACGGGCGCCGTCATCGCGTCGCTGGCCAGCGTGGCCATCAACCTGCCCTTCGTGCTGCGCGTGCCGAACCGCCGTTTCGTGCTGTCCATTGCAGTGGCCATGGGTGTGATCGCCGCGCTGGGGCTGGCCGGTATGCTGTTGGGTGAAAGCCTGGCCAGCCTCGTGACCGGCCACTTCCCCATAATAAGCTTGTACCAGCAGGGGCCATGATACGGGCCGCCGCATCGGCCCCTGCGTTTGAACAACAAAAGCGGCCCGATTCTGCCGGCAGCGGCTACCACTCTGCTAGCATGCAACTTTTATCGTTTTCATGGAGGCCTCAATGCTCAAACAACTCATCAACGCAGGCATCCTGGCTTGCCTTTGCGGCAGCGCCCAAGCGGCGGCAACCTGGAATTTCCAGTATCAGGGTTTTCTCGATTCGCGCGATGGCGTGTTCCATGCGGACCGCCAGGTCAACGGCAGCTTCGTCGGCGGCGACTGGAATGCGAACGGCATCGTCGAACGCAGCGAAATCACGTCGCTGGTGCTGAACGGCGTCGATTACGTCATTTGCGAGCCCAGCACCAATGCCTATTACGTCTGTTCGATCGAAGCGTTCAACTACTCGGCCGCCGACGGCCTCGTGTTCACTGCGGGTGAGCGGGGCAAGGACCCCGAAGGACTGGTAGGCGGCGGCCACTACTTCGTCTCCGGCGAGGGCGAATACCACTACCGCTACCGCCCCGGCTTCGAAGAAAATTACTCCTACCGCTGGACGCCCGAGACAACGTTCACCATCACTGCCGTCCCCGAGCCGTCGACCTGGGCCATGCTGGGTGCCGGCCTGCTGCTGACCGCGGCCGCCGTGCGTCGCGGCCGCCGCGCCTGACCCTGCCGCCGGGCCCCGCCCGGCACGCCATCACTGCCGCGGCGCTGCCCCCGGCATCAATTCCAGCGGCACGCCGCCGCGCGCGGCACGCAAGGTCACCAGCCGCACCGGTTCCAGCGCGTTGCCCGCCTGGCCGTCCGTCGTCACCGCCAGCGCAATCGTGTTCGCGCCGTTCGGATTGAGGATGCCGGGCGGGATGACAAAGGTGCGCTGCGGTCCCACGTGGGCGATGAACTGCCCCATGTTCCAGCCGTTGACGAAGATCAGTGCGCGGTTTTCGCGCTCCGAGCGGGGCCGTGCCGTATCGCCGAAGGCCAGTCCCAGTTGGACATCGTGCCCGCGCGGCAGGTCCAGTTCGAACGACGTGCGCAGCCAATAGGTCCCTGGGGCCGGCGGGGCATCCGTCACCTTCGCCGCGAGCCAGCCGTCCCGGGCGGCGTCGGGCAGCGCCGGCAGGTACCAGCCCTGCCGCTCGCCGAGCAGGCCACCGTTGTTCATCGGTCCCCGCACCACGTCGGCGATGTCCTCGCCGCCCTGGTTGCCCTGGATGCGCCAGACGATCGGCACGGCGAAGCGGCGTCCCCCTTTCGAAGTCAGCGACGCGGCGATCAGGCCGCGGGCCTCGCGGTGGGCATCGTCGGCCATCAGGTCCCAGTTATGCGAATTGTTGCGCACCATGACGGCAATCACGTGCGGCCCCGGCGCCAGCGGGCCCAGCGCGAACCTGACGCTGTCGGTGGTCTCCGGGAACTGGCGCCCCACGTCGAGCTCGTGCTGGCCGACGAAGCGGCCATCGACCCACACCTGGATCATGCCGGCGCCGCCGGCGCCATAGAACAGCTCAAGCTGGTCGGTCCGGCCATCGCGGATGTCGACCCGGCCCCGGTACCACACGTCGCCGTGGTGGAAACCGTAGTCGCTCATTGCCAGCGTCGGCTGGCCCCGTTCCGGCATGGTCCACGTTTGCGCCGCCGAGGCGCGGGCGTCGACCCGCGCCCAGAGCGCATCGTCGAACTCGGGCCGCGCTTCCAGGCTGTCCATGCGCCGCGCCCAGCGGGCCAGGGCGGGCAGCGTGACAGCGGCCGGCGCCGCGATGGCGGCCGTGCTGACCGAGCCGTCCGGCTGCGGCGTGGCGGCCAGCGGCACGCCGTTGAACGACACGGTGCGCGCGGCCCTGGCCGGAGCGCCCCAGATTTCCAGGCGCGCCGTTTCGCTGCTGTCGCCGCGCAGGCGCAGTTCGTCGCCTGCCAGGGTCGCGCCCCGTACCAGCGCGGACGAGAGCTGCAGCAGCCGGCCCGCCGGCGTGTCCTGGGTCCAGAACTGCACGCTGTGCCCTTCGTCCGCCAGAAGCAGCAGCAAGGGCGCCCGCCCCCCGCCCGTGATGCGCACGCGCGCCATGCCGTCGTGGCGGTAGTCGAGCTTGAGCAGGCCGGCCTTGCCGTCCCAGCGCTGCGTCACCTTGCCGGCCAGGACTTCCACGCGTGGCGCCGAGGCATAGCGCAGCACGGTCTCGCCGGCCTCGCCGGTGCGGCCATGCAGCAGTGCGATATCGCGTTCGCCGTCCTGCAGGTGGGTCTGCAGTTCCGACGTCGAGTAGACCAGGTGCTGGCGTTCCAGGGGGTATTCGGCCAGCAGCATCTTGGCATCCTGGCCGTTCAGCCGCAGCGGCACGTCAAAGTGCCCGCTTTTCGTCGCCAGCGCGAACGTGAAGCTGTCGTCGCTCGTCAGGTTCGACGGGCTGTGGACGGCGAACAGGATGTGCGCGCCCAGCGCCGGATTGACGTTGTGGTAGACCTTCGCCCGGCTGGACGACGTGGCGATCGGCGGCCCCTTGTCCATCTGCGCCAGCGCCTTCTCCGCGGCCTGCACGAACATGCCCTGCTGCTTGAGCGCCAGCGCCTTGGGGCGCAGGCCGCGGTCCTCCGAGATCGGCGCGCCGTAGTCGTAGGAGGTATACACGACGGGGCCCGGCAGCCAGCCCCACGACGTGCCGCCGAAGGTCATGTAGATATTGTGGATCGTTATGCGGTTGATCAGGTTGGTGCCGTAGAACACCCGCTGGTAGCCCTTGCCCTGGCGTTCGGCCGTGCACGCATAGGTGCCGTTCGAGCCCCAGTAGTCGAACCAGCCGCCGCCCAGTTCCGCCGCGAAGCCGGGCGTGCCGGGCGAGGACAGCGCGCCCGTCTTCGGCGAGCCGTTGCCGTACAGGCCCCAGTCCGGCGCCCGGTTCGGCCCCGCCGGGTCGGCATGCACGTCGCAGGTGCCGCCGGGGTAGCCGTCAAAGGCATACAGGTCGGTCGGGCCGGGGTTGGCCCACGGCGCCGAAGACGCCTTCGGCGTCCAGTCGGGCAGGCGCCCGGCCGCGTTGTGGAAGAACGGCACCGTGATGCCGTCGGCGCGGGCCTTCGCGGCCAGGTGTTCCATCTGGCGCACGTGCTTCGGCTCGACCTTGCCCAATTCGTTTTCCAGCTGGTAGGCGATGACGTTGCCGCCGCCCGTCGTGACCTGGTGGCGCGCCACGATGGCGTTAATCTGCGTCATCCACTCGTCCACGGCCGCCAGGTAGACCGGATCGTCCGTGCGCGCCTCGGCGCGATTGCGCAGCATCCATCCGGGATAGCCGCCACCCGTCAGCTCCGCGTTCACATACGGTCCCGTGCGGGCAATGATGTACATGCCCTCCTCCTCCGCGATCTCCAGCGCGCGCTCGACATTGCGGACATGGGAGAAGTCATACACACCCGGTGCCGGCGAGTGGTAGCCCCAGTCGAAATAGAAGGCCACGCCGTTGAAGCCCAGCGCCTTCATCTTCTGGATCACGTCGCGCCACAGCGAGGGATTGGGCAGCCGAAAGGGATGGATCTCGCCGGACCACAGTACCACGCGCCGGCCATCGATCAGCAAGGAATGCTGGTCCCACGTGACTGTTTTCGGCTTGCCGGCCGGGCGCGTGGCCTGGGCCAGCAGGCCGCGGTCCTCGGCCACGATGGCGGCCTGGCGCACGGCGCCGGATACGCCTTTCAACTCAGCCGGGGCGCGCCAGGTCCGCAGGTCGGCACTGTCGGCGTGCCACGACCGCCCGCTGTCCGGATCGAGCAGGTAGACGCGCCAGGCGCCATCGGCCGGGCGCACCAGCGACTGGACGCGCCAGGCCTTGTTCCAGCTGGGGTGAGCCGCCGTCACCGTCCATGGGCCGGTCGGCGCCGGCGCCGTGGCCTGCGCCGGCAGTCCGGTGGCCGCATCGGTGCCGAGCGCCACGTAGCCGCCATCGCCGGGGGCGACGACGGCGTCCTTCAGCGCCAGGCCGCGCAGCGGCTGCGGCGCGCTCCACCGCGCCAGGGCGGGATCCGGATCGAGCAGCGCGTAGCCGTCGGCCAGGGAAACGATGGCTTTCAGCGAGCCGTCGCGCTCGCGCAGCCAGCGGGGCGTGCCGTGCAATGGCAGTTCGCGCGGTGGCTCCCACCGTTTCAGATCGCGCGAGCGCGTCACCCCGGCCTTGCCGCCGTCGCCGGCATACAGCATGCGATACCAGCCGTCCGTACCCCGGGCAATCGCAAGATCGCGCGGCAGGCCGGCCGGCGGGCGAAACGCCTCGGAAGCGAGCGACGTGAATTCGACGCCGTCGCTCGACGAGAACAGGCTGACGGTGCCGGGCGAGGCCGCCGTCACGCCCGCCATCAGGAAGGTGGTGGCACCAGGCTTCGCGACCCGCTCCCGGGCGATTGCGCGAGCCCCATCCGAGGCCTGAGGAATGCCCAGTTCCTGGGCCGAAGCGGGACCCGCCAGCGCGGCGATGGCAAGAAGCAGGAGCGCGAGGCGCGGGGGAGCTTTGACGAATATCGACATGGTTCTCGGCAGCATGGTTCTCGAAGACGGGGAAGATCGGCCGCGCCGGCCGGCGGGGCACCGCTGACATCATAGGGGGTTTCGCGCGACGGGAAAGGGGCCAAATCGTCACGTTGATGAGCAATTGGAGCCCGGCCTATCGTCCGACATCATGCGCAGGCCCGGCATATACTCTCAATTTAAGCGAACTCCCCATGCACACCGGCTTTTCCCGCGATCTCGACGCCCTGCTCTCCCTGACGCACCGCGTGGTAGCCAGCGTCACCTCGCCCGAAGCGCGCGCCGTCGATGAAGGGTGCCGCTGGCCTGCCGCGTCGATGCAGGCCTTTGCCGACGCCGGCCTGATGGGATTACAGGCGCCGTACGAGCTGGGTGGCCACGGCCAGGGCCTGCTGGCGCTGTCGATGGTCACAGCCGCCATCGGCGAAGCCTGCCCGTCGTCGGCCCTGTGCTTCGGCATGCACTGCGTCGGCACTGCCGTGATCGCGGCCAAGGCCACCGATTTCCAGCGTGAGCGCTACCTGCGCGCCATTGCCGAGGGCCGCCACATCACGACCCTGGCCCTGTCCGAAAGCGGCACGGGCGCGCACTTCTACCTGCCCGCCACGCGGCTGACCCGGGCCGGCGACGATTACCTGGTCGACGGCAGCAAGCAGTTCGTCACCAACGGCGGCCATGCCGATTCCTACGTCGTCTCCAGCATCGCCAGCGAAGCGCAATGCGAGCGGGGCGACTTCAGCTGCCTGATCGTCGACGCCGACACGCCGGGCGCCGCCTTCCACGGCGACTGGCAGGGCTTCGGCATGCGCGGCAATTCCTCTCGCAGCCTGCGGCTGGAGGCCGCCCGGGTGCCGGCCACCAACCTGCTGGGCGCCGAGGGCGACCAGGTCTGGTATGTGTTCGAGGTGGTGGCGCCCTACTTCCTGATGGCGATGGCAGGCACCTACCTGGGCATCGCCAAGTCGGCGCTGGACGCGGCCGGCGAGCAGCTGCGCAACCGCCGCTTCGAGCACAGCGGCACCGTTCTGGGCGACGTGGAGACCATGCAGACCCGCTATGCCGCCATGTGGACGGCCTACCAGAAATCGAAAGCGCTGGTGATCACGGCCGCCCAGAAGGGCGACCGCGGCGACCCCGATGCGCTGCCCTTCATCCTCGCCTCGAAAGCCGACGCGGGCGACACGGCCATCGCGCTGGCCAACGACGCCATGTCGATCTGCGGCGGCAGCGCCTATCGCGAGAACAGCCGCGTGGGCCAGATGCTGCGTGACGCCCGCGCCAGCCACGTGATGTCGCCCACCACCGACATGCTGCATATCTGGACGGGGCGCGCGCTGCTGGGCATGCCGCTGCTATGAGCGGCCCCGCTGTCGAGGCCCTGTACGTGGCGGGGCCGGCCGGCCAGGGCCAGGCACTGCTGGCGGCCGCGTGCGCGGCCGGCGTGACGATCGAGGCCCTCGGCACGGAAGCGCTGCTGCGCGAGCTGGC
>NZ_WNKZ01000035.1 GCF_009720835.1 Pseudoduganella buxea | reverse complement strand
GCTTCGGCCGCCGGCGCCTGCCCGGCCACCAGCGCCAGCGCGCCCAGGGGCGCGGCCTTCAGGAAGTGGCGGCGGGCCGGCGACGGCTCGTCGGCCGGCTTGGCGGCATCGTGCCGGGCTTGGGGGAATTGGTAGCGCATGGGGTGTCCTTTACTGCAGCGGGGCTGCGTCGTGGCCGTCGTCGACGGCAAAGGCGTCGGCCTCGATGGCCAGGAAGGCGGCGACAAAGCCGGCCACGACGCGGTAGAAGTTGGCGCCGGGCGCGCCGGCGATATCGGCCAGGCAGCGCTCATACCACGGTTCGATATGCGTTTCAAAGAACTGCTGCTGGCGCGCCAGCGGCTGGCGCGGGCGCCCTGCTCCACCGGCGACGAGCATGCGCATGGTTTCGCACAGCGCGCCCAGGTGGTCCTCGAACTCGCCCACGCCGGCGGCGCGCGCCAGGCCCAGGGCCGCCAGGTCGTCGCGCAGGCGCGCCAGCGGCGTGTCGTTCAGGAAGCCGGACAGGTACAGTGAACCATAGGGATTGACGGGCGGCGTGCCCATGGCGATGAACAGGGCGGAGAATTCCTCGGCGGCCGCTTGCGCGTCGATGACGCCGGCGGCGAGCACCAGTTTTTCCCACGCGTTTTCCAGCGGACGCTCGTCCTGCGTGCCCAGGATCGGGTCGGCCGCCGCGAGCGCTACCAGCAGGTCCCCGTCGGGCGGCGCCAGCAGCAGGCGCGCCGCCAGGGCGTACAGATCGGCCCGGGCCTGGTCCTCCGGAGAGACATGCAAACTGATCGAGACGGCGGCAGGCTCCGCGCCAGCGGCATGGGGAACAAACTCGGGTACGGGCTGGGCCTGCACAGGGACGACTCCTGTTAACTAAATCACAGGGAAATTGTATGTCCAGCATGCAAGCGACGTCGCACGGTTGGCGAAGATCGGGAAGAAAAAGGATAGGGCAGGATGGTAAAGCCGCTGCCGCGCCGCGGCATTGACGCTTGAGCACGTGTCAACATCGGGGTCAGGCACGTCTCTCGACACGAGCTCGACCGTGTAAACGAACCCGGCCGCTGACGCGCGAAGCGCCAGCGGCCGGCATGACAGCAGGTATCGGTGCGTACCGGCGGCGGGACGAAGGTCCCCACCACCACCCGCCGCCGGGTACGCGCCGGAGAAACTTACGCCGCGCGGCGGCGGCGGGCGATGACGCCCATCGCGGCCAGGCCCAGGCCCATCATGGCAAAGCTCGACGGTTCCGGTACCGGCGACACGGCCATGGCCGTCACGACGGTCTGCGAGCCGGCGGCGGCATAGCTGGTGAACTTGTAGTCGTTGACGATGGCGGTCGATTCGTTCGTGGCGGCCAGCAGCATCGTCTTCGCTTCGGCGATCACGGCCTTGGCGGCCGTGGAGTTACCGAGCGGTGCCATGGCCAGGTTGCCCGAGGTCAGGTTGCCGTTATCGTTGTTCAGTTCCCACAGGGCCAGCTGGAAGCCCAGGGCCTTGACGGCGTTGTCGCCCGTCAGCACGCCCGACGACGTCGCGAACGACGAGTAATACAGCGAATACAGGCGCTTGACGCTGGTGCCGAAGCCCGTGAACAGCGAGCCCGTGTAGTTGAGGTTGTCGGTGTGCATGCCGACGGTCGGCTCGATGCAGAAGGCCAGCAGGCTGCTGTCGTCGGCCACGTTCCACACGGGCACGCTGCGCGCTTCGGTGTTGGTGATGTCGAAATTGGCGTTTTTCTTCGTCAGCACGCCCTGCGAGGCAACGGAGCTGACGACGACGCCGGCGTGGGCGGCACCGGCCAGGGTCAGGGAGGCGGCGGCAACGGCGATGGACTTGGCGATCAGGGAAGCGATTGTTTTCATGGTTTTGTCTTTTCTTTGTTTATAGAGTGAAGTCATGCGCCGCCGGCGGGGCTGGCGGCAATACCTTGGCAATGTGTCGATCAGGCGACGTACACGATGTCGCTCTGGCCGATCAGCTCGGCCATGTTCGGCGCGGTCACGCCGGCCGCCGCCGCATCGGCCGCGGCGACGTTGAAGTACACGTCCGTCATGTCGACCGTGTTGCCGTCGATCACGGCGCTGCTGCGCTCCAGGTGCAGGTTGCCGTTGGCGTCGAGGAAAGGCAGTTCGTCGAAGGCCACCTTCAGCGACGTCAGGCCGGCCTGGGCCAGCGAGACCAGCTCGCCCGCATCGGTCTTGCCGTCGCTGTTCGCGTCCTGCCACAGCGTCAGCAGGTCGAACTGCGCGTCCAGTGCGCTGACAATGCCGTCGCCGTTGCTGTCGAAGCTGGCCAGCTTGGCAAAACCGCTGCCCTTGGCGTTGCCGCCGAACAGTTCGGCGACGCTGTCGATACTGCCATTGCCGTTGGCGTCGATGGCCAGGAAGGCGTCGCCGCCGGACAGCCAGCCGGACTGGATCGCCGTGCCGGTGCCGAGCAGGTCGAAGCTGCCGTGGAAATCGGCGCGGGCGATGGTGTGGATGCCGTTGCCGTCCAGGTCGATCGCGATCGGCGTGATGGCCGCATCCCAGCTCATGTCGTTCTCGCCCGAGCCGAGGAAGGTCGTGTCGGTGCGGGTCAGACCCACCTTGCTGATGCCGTCGCCATTGACGTCGGAGTCGATCAGGTCGTTGCTGCCCGTGTTCTTGACGCCCCACTTCCAGTCGTTCATCGCATAGGTCTTGCCGGCCTTGTCGGTGAACAGCACATTGCTCTTGTCGAACTTCAGGTAGTAGCTGCCCGGATCGATATTGCCGAAGCCGTAGTTGCCGGTGGCACTCGTGACGGTGCTGGCCACGAGCGTGCCGGTGGCGGCGTCGTACAGGGCCACCTTGATCTTGCCGATGCCTTCTTCGCCGCTGTCCTGCACGCCGTTATGGTTGACATCGCGCCACACCTTGTCGCCGATGCTGGCCTTGCGGTACAGGCCCGCGTCGACGCTGGTGTCGTGCTCGCCGGCCGACAGCGAAATGGTGCCGCTGCCGATCACGGTGCCGGTGCCGGTGAAGTCCGAATCGGCGCCGTCGTTGCCGACGTTGGCCTTGGTCGCGTAGTAGCCGGTCGGCTTGGTCAATTCGACGCTGTAGTTGCCCGCTTGCAGGTTGGCGAACTTGTAGCTGCCATCGGCCGCCGTGACGGTGGTGGCCTTCAGGTTGTGGGCCGCGTCGTACAGGCGCACGGTGACGCCGCACAGGCCTGCTTCGCCGCTGTCCTGCACGCCGTCGAAGTCCGTGTCTTCCCACACGCGGTTGCCGATGCTGCCGGCGGCCGTGATGCCTGCGTCCACGCTCGTGTTGACTTCGCCCGACACCAGCGTGACCTTCTGCGAGATGCCGTCGCTGCCGATATCGGAGTCGCGCGCGTCGTCGCCGCCGGCGTCGCGCTGGGTGATGATGTAGCCCGACGGCAGGACCGACTTGTCGAACGCGACGCTGTAGGTGCCGGGCTTCAGGCCGTTGAACATGTACAGGCCGCCGTTGTCCGTGGTGGTGGTGGCGATCGCCTTCCCGGTCGCATCGAGCAGGCTGACCTTGACGCCGCCGATACCGCTGTCGCCGCTGTCCTGGATGCCGTCGCCGTCGCAGTCGAAGAACACCTTGTTGCCCAGCGACGCAGTCTTGTACAGGCCCGCATCGATATTATTGTTCGTGCTGCCGGCGGCGACGGTGAACTGGTCGGTCTGCCCGGCCGCGTTGATGTCGCTGTCCGTGTTGAAGTTGCCGCCCGCGTCCTTGGCGGTGGCGACATAGCCGCCTGGTGCCTGCACGGCCACGCTGTAGGTGCCGGCCGCGGCCTTGAAGCCGTAGGTACCGCTGGCGTCGGTCGTGGTGGTGGCGACGACGCTGCCGTTGGCTCCCTTCAGTTGCACGGTGACACCGGCAATGCCGGCCTCGCCGCTGTCCTGCACGCCGTTGGCGTTCTTGTCCAGCCAGACCTTGTCGCCGATGGTGGCGCGGTTGTCGACCAGGCCCGCTTCCAGCACGGCATGGCCACCCGAGGCCAGGGTGACCTGGCCCGTGCTGCCGTCGGCAGCGGCGTCGGAATCCTTGCCGGACGCCGTGAAGGACAGGCCCGTCGGCAAGGTGGCCTTGTCGAACTGGACGCTGTAGTTGCCCGGCTTCAGGCTGGTGAACTGGTAGCTGCCGTTGGCATCCGTGACGGCCGTGCCGACCTGCTTGCCGCCCGCGTCGAGCAGGACCACGCGCACATTGGCGACGGCCGTTTCGCCCGCATCGCGCACGCCGTCGCGGTCGCTATCGTTCCACACCTTGCTCGTCAGGCTGGCGTTGCGGTACAGGCCGGCGTCGGCCGTGTTGTTGACGTCGCCCTGCGTCAAGGTGATGGCGCCGGTGCTGCCGTTGGCGTTGAAATCGCTGTCGACGGCGTCGTCGCTGCCCTGGTCCTGCGCGCTGGCGGCATAGCCGGCGGGCTGTTGCAGCTGCACCGTGTAGGTACCGGCCGCAACGTTGAAGAAATACTGGCCGTCGGCGTTGGTGCTGGTGGTCTTGACGACATTGCCCGTGCTGTCCTTCAGTTCGACGGTGACGCCGGCAATGCCCTGCTCGCCCGCATCCTGCACGCCGTTGGCATTGCTGTCTTCCCATACGGTGTCGCCCAGCTGGGCCAGCGGCGCATTGCCGCCCGTCGTGTCGGCCGGCACCTTGAAGCTCAGGTAGTTCGGCGCGACGCTGGTGTCCTGCGCGCCGGGACCGACCGTGCCGCCGTTGTCGACCACGTGGAAGCCCATCTCGACCAGGCCGCTGGCGCCCGCGCCCGGCTGGAACGTCAGCGCGCCGGCGTTCATCTGGGCAACGCTTACTTCGGTGCCCACGGCAACAGCCGTACCGTCCAGCAGGATCGTGCCGGTGGCCGGCAGCGACGTGATGACGACGGACTTGAAGGCATCGCCTTCGACGGGATCGGTGAAGCCGAAGGCGTCCTGGCCCAGCACGACCGGGTCGTGGTTCGGCAGGTCATAGAATTTGTCGGCGCCGAACGGGGCGTCGTTGACGGGGTCGACGATCACCTGCAGGGTCAGGGTGACGATGTCGCCGCCGTTCTGTTCGACGATGAATTCGTAGGTCGTGAATTCGCCGTTGTAGTGCTGCTGCCAGCTGCCGGGACGGACGTACAGCGTCTCGCTGTCGACCAGGCCGAACAGTGGCGTATTGCCTTCGGCGTATTCGCCGTCGGGCTGCACGGTGACGAACTCCGTAATCGTCAGGCCCTTCGTGCTCGTGTAGCCGGCCTGTGCCAGCAAGTCGCGCAGCGCCAGGGTGTTATCGGTGTCTTCAAAGACGTGGACGGTGCTGACCAGTGAAGTATCGCTCATGCGTGTTCAATCCCCGGCAGAAATGCCGGCTTTCTAATGGGTAAGTTGGAAAGGACAGGATGACCGGCGAGGGTTTGGCCAGCAGTTTTATTATTAACTTTTATATCCTGATGGACATCATTGTTGCAGAACTTACAAAGGAAAGATAGATGGTTTGAGGAATTTTTGTTGATTATTTGCGAAGACGACTTTCCTATAATTCAGCTTTGTGATGGCGGTCACCAATATCCGATTGGAAACGCCGATTTCCGTGCCGCAGTACGCAGTCGAGGGAGTGCATTGCCTTTTGGCAACGTCTTAAATCGGCAACATTCTGGGTGGAATCAGGTGGCCGTGGCCGGCTTTCGTGTGTCGCCGAGGACGACCCGGTTGCGCCCGGAGCGCTTGGCCGCGTACAGGGCAGCGTCGGCCGCGGACAGCATGGCCTCGACGGAGGTGCCGGGATGGGTCCAGCAACCCACGCCGATGCTGACCGTGGACTGCAAGGTGGCGCCATCGCCCACCGTGACCGGATGCGCGGCGAAGGCATCGCAGATGCGCTGGGCAATGGCGCGGGCGTCGTCCACGCTGCAACCGGGCAGCAGCACGGCGAACTCCTCGCCGCCAAGTCGCCCCAGCAGGTCGCCGCCGCGCAGGCAGCCTTCGGCCAGCTGCGCGAAGCTGACGAGGACGGCGTCACCGGCGGCGTGGCCGTGGGTGTCGTTGACTTTCTTGAAGAAATCGATGTCCATCATCAGCACGGCCAGTGGACGGCGCACCACCGCGGGCGTGGCCAGCAGCTCTTCGGCATGGGTCATGAAGCCGCCTCGGTTCAACACATGGGTCATGGGGTCGTGCGATGCGGCATGCTTCAGGCGCGACAGCAGTTCGTTGCGCGCCACCATCACGCTGGCGACCGTCAACGGCGCCAGCGCCGTCAATGTCACGCCCACGCGGAGCGACATGATGGCCTGCTGGCTGTCGAAATTGGCGCCGATGACCAGGGTGCCGCTGGAAATGGCCAGCAAGGTCCACATGGAGAAGAACAAGGTGATGCCGGCCGTGGCAAACAGGCTGTAGGTCAGCGCGCACCACAGCATGGCGGGGATCGGATAGGGAATCACGCCCGGGCCGCCCAGTTGCGTGCCCAGCCACAGGCTGCCGGCAAAGGCGGCCAGCGGCGCGACCTGCTCGATGCGCCATTCCGGCCAGTCGCTGCGCCGCTTGTGCCCGGCCAGGCGGCGCGACAGATCCGGCATCGTCAGCATCACGGGCAGGATGGCGATGTAGTTGACCAGTTCCGTCGTAAACCAGAAGGCGAAACCATAGGCCGGCGTGCCGCCGAACAGCACGGGGTGGATGAAGATGCCGCAAATGCCCGCCGCCGCGCCGCCGCTGGCCACCACCAGCACGAAGCGCAGCATCGAACGGGGGTGGCGCAAGGCCCGGTAGTCATCGCTCATGCGCGAGAGCAGCAGGTAGCAGGTAACGACGCCCATCAGGTTGGTACAGGTCAGCATGGCGCTCTTGGGCCAGCCATGCGCCATCACCAGGTCGGCCACCATGTAGCCGGTGGCCGCGGCCAGCCAGTGCGCCAGCCCGGGCGGGTGGCGGCGCCTTAGCAACAGCCCGACCAGCACGGCATTGGTGGGCCAGAACGCGGCCAGCACGCCGGGGGGTGCCGTGTAGATGCCGAAGATGGAACACACGAACACGATCACGCCCACCAGCAGCGCGTCCTTCACGTCGATGCCGCCGGCCGACTGTGCGTCGACGGCGGTTTTGCTGCTGCCCATACTTTGCCTCCACCCGGTCGGTGCATTGTGCGGGTGTAGTTTGGATGAGTCAATTAGATTGCTGTAGGGTAATCAATAATGCGACAGAAGCTTGTCGGTACGGCATCAACGTATCGGCGGGCTGTTGCCGCCCATTGACTACCTCCCATGGCCGCGCTGCATCGACCGAAATGAAAAAAGTTCAGCGCACACTTAACTAGGAGGGTGGCCAAGAGTAGTTGAAGGGGCATCGGCCGGTTTCCGCGGGAATGGTGTCTTATGGCGTGGTGCATGCCGCGCAAGAGCTTCACTTGGTCGGTTGGCTGGAGGAAGTAATGTTTGCTATTCATAGCATCGGCTCACGGTGCGGAGCGACTGGTGCCAGTTGAGAAGCGGCGGCCGGTTCTCAATGGAGTGAGAACGCGCGCCCTCGGCGCGCCAGGCTGGCGTGGGGCGCCAGCAGATGGGCGATTCGGAGAGCCCCGCGCTGGCAGGAGCGGGTCTTCGAATCCCACCCTCTTCCGTCCGGCAAAATAGAAAAAGCCTCCCGCAGGGGAGGCTTGGCCAACGAAGTCGTGCGTTCTATAGGGAGCCGGCCATATGCTTTCTGTGGGGAGCCGGCGCTCGTTTAAACAGAGTGACGAAGCGCGCCCTCGGCGCGCCGGGCTGGCGCGGAGCGCCAGCAAACAGGCGATTCGGAGAGCCCCGCGCTGGCAGGCGCGGGGCTTCGAATCCCACGCGGAATGCCCGCAGGGGCTTTCCTCCTCTGCGCCAGGCAAAAAAAATCGCCCCGGAGGGCGATTTTCTTTTGCTGTTCTGGCGGAGAGGGTGGGATTCGGTCACGTCCCGCGACCCCGCTCGGACTGGTAGGCCCGAGCTTTCGAATCCCACCTCTTCCGTCCGGCAAAATAAAAAAGCCTCCCGAAGGGGAGGCTTTTTTATTTGTTCTGGCAGAGAGGGTGGGATTCGGTCACGTCCCGCGACCCCGCTCGGGCTGGTAGGCCTGAGCTTTCGAATCCCACGCGGAAAGCCCGCAGGGGCTTTCCTCCTCTGCGCCAGCAAAAAAAATCGCCCCAGAGGGCGATTTTCTTTTGCTGTTCTGGCGGAGAGGGTGGGATTCGAACCCACGGATGGGTTGCCCCATCGCTTGATTTCGAGTCAAGTACATTCGACCACTCTGCCACCTCTCCTGGTGTTGCCACAGAGCGCCTAGCGGTGCCCTGCATTCTTGTGTTGAGCAGAGTTTGTTGCAACACAAGAGGCACGATTCTATAGCAACATTGGTTGGGCGTCAAATCTCGGCAGTGGGTTTGGGGACGATGGGAGGGATCGCTGCCTAGGAATTAGGTCTGTTGGCGGGTTTGGTTTGCTTTTGTGGCGCTGGGCTTCGATTGGTAACCGCCGGAGAAGCTGTTGGCGTCTGGCCGCTTGTCGCTTGGCGACTCGCTCTTTTGATGTTGGCTAGGTTTTACGTTGCTGGCTTCGGTCCGCTTGTCGCTTCGCGCCTCGCTCTTTTGATGTTGGCTGGGTTTTACGTTGCTGGCTTCGGTTCGCTTGTCGCTTCGCGCCTTGCTCTTTTGATGTTGGCTGGGTTTTACGTTGCTGGCTTCGGTCCGCTTGTCGCTTCGCGCCTCGCTCCTCGTTGGCTGAAATGGGAGCCAGCGGCCCCTGCCCGCTTGTCGCTTTGCGACTCGCTGCTTTTAAACATAGTCAGGGAATTGAACGCCAAGCGCGGAGCGCTTGGCGGGGCCGCGCCCTTGGCGCGACAGATGGGCGATTCGGAGAGCCCCGCGCTGGTAAGCGCAGGTCTTCGAATCCCACGCGGAAAGCCCGCAGGGGCTTTCCTCCTCTCCGCCAGGCAAAAAAAAATCGCCCCGAGGGGCGATTTTCTTTTGCTGTTCTGGCGGAGAGGGTGGGATTCGAACCCACGGATGGGTTGCCCCATCGCTTGATTTCGAGTCAAGTACATTCGACCACTCTGCCACCTCTCCTTTCTCACATTGCTGCGAGAAGGCAAGATTATAGCAGCCCTTGCGGAAAATGGAAGGGCTTTTTCAGGCTTTCAGGTGCGTCAGGCCGCCCATGTACGGACGCAGCACTTCCGGGATGACGACGCTGCCGTCTTCCTGCTGGTAGTTCTCCAGCACGGCGACCAGGGTGCGGCCCACTGCCAGGCCGGAGCCGTTCAGCGTGTGCACCAGTTCCGGCTTGCCCTGGGCATTGCGGAAGCGCGCCTGCATGCGGCGGGCCTGGAAGGCTTCGCAGTTCGACAGCGACGAGATCTCGCGGTAGGTGTTCTGCGCCGGCAGCCACACTTCCAGGTCATAGGTCTTGGCGGCGCTGAAGCCCATGTCGCCCGTGCACAGCGACATCACGCGGTACGGCAGGCCCAGCTGCTGCAGGATGGTTTCGGCGTGGCCGACCATTTCCTCCAGCGCCTCATACGATTTTTCCGGGTGCACGAGCTGCACGAGCTCGACCTTGTCGAACTGGTGCTGGCGGATCATGCCGCGCGTGTCGCGGCCGTAGCTGCCCGCTTCCGAACGGAAGCATGGCGTGTGCGCCGTCATCTTCAAAGGCAGTGCGTCCGCCGCCAGGATCTCGCCGCGCGCCGTGTTCGTCAACGTCACTTCCGACGTGGGGATCAGGTAGAAGTTCTCGCCCTCGCCTTCGGCCCCGCCCTTCTTCACCGAGAACAGGTCCGCCTCGAACTTGGGCAGCTGGCCCGTGCCCATCAGCGAATCGGCGTTGACCATGTACGGCGTATAGCATTCCGTGTAGCCGTGCTGGTCCGCGTGCGTGTTCAGCATGAACTGCGCCAGTGCCCGGTGCAGGCGCGCGATGCCGCCCTTCATGACGGAGAAGCGCGAACCGGTCAGCTTGGTCGCCGTGTCGAAGTCCAGGCCCAGCGGGGCGCCCACGTCGACGTGGTCCTTCGGTTCGAAGCTGAACGCGGGCGGCGTGCCCACCTTGCGTACTTCGACATTGCCCGTTTCGTCGGTGCCAGGCGGGACGGATTCGTGCGGCAGGTTCGGCACGGCCTGCATGAAGGCGGCCATCTTTTCCTGCACGGCGGCCAGCGCCGCTTCGTTGGCCTTCAGCTCATCGCCCAGGCCCGCCACTTCCGCCATCACGGCCGAGGTGTCTTCTCCCTTGCCCTTCAACATGCCGATCTGCTTGGACAGCGTGTTGCGCTTGCCCTGCAGTTCTTCGGTACGCGTCTGGATCGCCTTGCGTTCCGACTCCATTGCGGAAAAGCCTGCCACGTCCAGCTGGAATTTGCGGGTCGCCAGCCGGGCGGCGACGGTGTCGATATCTTTACGGAGAAGTTGGATGTCTATCATGGGATTTGCCGCTATGTCGAAAGCGCAATTGTACCAAGATGACGCCACTTCCTTCGAGTTTTACGCCCTCCGACGGGCGGCGCGTTGGGCGCCGCCGGCTCAGATCAGCGCGGCTTTCTCGGCGGCGGTCAGGCGCTTGGCGGCAATCGTCACAACGGGCATCGGTTGGTCGGCCTGGACGGTGACAACGGGGTCGGCGGCCACTTCGATCGCCTTCGGTTCCGTGGTGGCGAAGGCCCAGCCCAGTGCCACGGCGGCGACGACGACAAAGATGGCTTCCATGTGTTTCAGTGCGTTCATGATGTGCTCCTTCAGGTTGGTGGGTACAACGCGTTCTGCGATGGTTGTACTGTACCTAAAGGCGCCCTGCGTCGCGCCGGGGTTCCGACGGAGCGTTCGAAACGGGGGATGAACTGCAAAAAGACGGCGCCGAAGTCGCTGCCGACCCGGCGCCGTGGCACTGCCGCCGGGCGACTATTCAGCGCACCGGCGTGGCGGCCTCCGCGCCGACCACCGTGTGCCACTTGCGCACGGTCCAGCGCTTGACGATCCCCTGCGTCACATACGGATCGGCCTTGGCAAACGCCTCCGGCACGGCCGGCGAATCGGTGGTGAACAGCAGCAGCGCGCTGTCGATCGGTTCGCCCGCGGCGCCGGCCAGCAGCAGCTCGCCCCGCCCGACGGCGTCCCAGGCCAGCTTCAGGTGCTCGGCCCGGAACGCGTCGCGGCGCGCCAGGTAATCGTCGGACAGTTCATAGGCCAGCAGGTAATGCATCGGTTTTCTCCGTTACGGTCGTCGACCCGAGCCAGTCGAGCACGAGTTGGTTGAAGGCGTCCGTCTGGCGCAGCATCGGCCAGTGGTCCGTGTCCATGGCCACGGCGCGGCTGCCCGGTTTGCTGTCCAGCTCGCGCGCCCACGCGGACGAGTGGAACATGAAGGGCTTGCGCGTGCCGTAGATGAACAGCATCGGGCAGGCGGGCCGGAAGGTGCGGGCCGATTTGTACTTGCCCGTCCACGTCGAGTAGTAGGGATAGTTCTTCTGCACCGTCAGCGCCTCGGGTGGCGCCGGCACGTGCATGCGCCGCGCCATCGAGTGCGTCATCGATTCGCCGATGCTGCCGCCGATGCGCCACGCGGCGGCCAGCCACAGCTGGTAGGCGACGATGCCCAGCTTGCCCTTGATGCCGATGTCTGTCAGGTGGTCTTTGGAACCGGCATCGCCGATGTCGACACCGACGATGCGCGCCACCAGGTCCGGGTGCCGCTGGGCGAACTGGTAGCCGAACAGGCAGCCCCAGTCGTGCACCAGCAGGATCACGGGCCGCTGGGGGCTGACCTCGCGCACCACCGCCTCGCACAGGGCGATCAGCGAATCGAGCGAATGCTCACCCCGCGGCGCGCCCGGCTCGAAGCCGGGCCACGTAAAGCGCACGCAGCGGTAATGCGACTTGAACGCCGCCACCTGCCCTTCCCACAAGGCCCGGTTGTCGGGCCACCCGTGCAGCAGCAGGATCGTCTCGGGGCCGCTGCCTTCGATCAGGACTTCGGTGCCGTTGATGGTTTTGATTTGCACTGGCCTGCCTCGCAAGAATGTTGGTAAATGTACTAGCGAAAACTATACCATGCGAAATTGGCCAGACGGCTTGAACTTTCCCGGCGGTGTCCTGTCTGATCGGAGTGATATCCCATCCTTGGAGCAAACATGGATACGGTAACCATCAGCAGCATTGTCACGCTCAGCGTCGCAGCCGCCCCGATCCTCGGAACTGCGGCATTGTTCCTCGTCGGCCTGATTATATGGTGGCGCACGGGCTCGTCCATTACGATCCTGTCCCGGCTGTGGCGTTTATTGCATGGGAAAATGAGTCCGGCCGTCCCCGCGATCAGTGGCTATCTGGCCGCACAGGCGGAGGTGGCGCGGCTCAGCTTTGAAACGGGCGCCAGGTTCCGGACAGCCCAGCAGGCAGAACGTGTTATCGCATGGTCCATACGGCATGATGAAAGCTTGTGCGATGCCGCCGCATGTGGGCCCTACTTCGATTTCGAACTGCCTGGGTTAAAGGACCGTTCGAGCCAGCCGAAGCCGTGGGCCATCGTTGGTATCGGCGCCTTTTTCGCCATCCTGTCAATCGCGATTCTCACTGCGGCCCTGTTCATGATCCCGGACCGGGCCATCCTGCGGCTGACCGCCACGGGGACGTGGCTGACGATCGACCGGGAATCGGTCAAGCCCATGACGTTCGCGCCTGGCTTCACCCTGGCGCGCTGCAGCCGCGACCACAGCGCGATCCCGCCCCGTGCCGGCTTTACTACGGCTGAAGTCGGGGCACTGTGCGATGCGGTCAAGGCGGAGAGTCCGGCGTCGCTGGGCCGCTTCATCGACCGCAGCATCGCGGGCCAACGGCAGGTGCTCGGGGTTATCGCCGTGACCCTGGCCTGCTGGGCCTGGCCCACCTACGCCACACTGCGTCACGCCGGCAAGGCCAACGCAATGCGGGAACGCTTGCGCCGAAAGGCGGCCACCGGAGCGGATCGAGCGACAGCGGCAAGTTCGCAGGAAGAGCGCATCGGCGATTAGCCCTACTCCTCCCCAGCCGCCCGATCCATCGCCCGCAACCACGCCAGCTTGTCCGCGATCTTCGCCTCGATCCCGCGCGGCACGGGCTGGTACCAGCGGGGTTCCGGCATGCCGTCCGGCAGGTAGGTTTCGCCGGCAGCGTAGGCGTTCGGTTCGTCGTGGGCGTAGCGGTATTCGTGGCCGTAGCCCAGCTCCTTCATCAGCTTGGTCGGGGCGTTGCGCAGGTGGACGGGCACCTCGCGCGACTTGTCCTTCTTGACGAAGGCCATGGCCTGGTTGAAGGCGTTGTAGCCGGCGTTGCTCTTGGCCGCGATGGCCAGGTAGACAACGGCCTGGCCCAGCGCCAGCTCGCCTTCGGGGGAACCGAGGCGCTCGTAGGTTTCGGCCGCGTCGTTCACCATCGTCAGCGCGCGCGGGTCGGCCAGGCCGATGTCTTCCCAGGCCATGCGGATGATGCGGCGAGCCAGGTAGCGCGGGTCGGCGCCGCCGTCGATCATGCGGCAGAACCAGTACAGGGCCGCATCAGGATGCGAGCCCCGCACGGACTTGTGCAGGGCCGAGATCTGGTCGTAGAAATTGTCGCCGCCCTTGTCGAAGCGGCGCGCGTTCAACGTCATCGCGTTTTCGACGAAGGTGGCGTCGATGCGTGTCACGCCGGACGAATGGGCGGCCGTATCGGCCTGCTCCAGCAGGTTCAGGAAGCGGCGCGCGTCGCCGTCGGCGAAACCGATCAGCGTGTCCACGGCCACTTCGTCGAACTCGATGCCGGACAGGGTGCTCTTGCGCGCCTTGTCCAGCAGCTGGCGCATTTCCTCGTCCGTCAGCGATTTCAGCACGTAGACCTGGGCGCGCGACAGCAGGGCCGAGTTGACTTCGAAGCTGGGGTTTTCCGTTGTCGCGCCAATGAAGGTGACGAGGCCCGATTCGACAAAGGGCAGCAGCGCATCCTGCTGGGCCTTGTTGAAGCGGTGGATCTCGTCGACGAACAGGATGGTACTCTTGCCGTACTGGTCCAGGTTCTGCTGCGCCTGTTCCATCGCGGCGCGGATGTCCTTGACGCCCGCGAAGACGGCCGACAGCGCGATAAAGGCCGCATCGAAGGCATTGGCCGTCAGCCGCGCCAGGGTGGTCTTGCCCACTCCCGGCGGGCCCCACAGGATCATCGAGTGCGGCTTGCCGGCCTGGAAGGCCAGGCGCAGCGGCTTGCCCTCGCCCAGCAGGTGGCCCTGGCCGATCACTTCGTCCAGTGTTTTCGGACGCAGCGCCTCGGCCAGCGGCTGGCGCGGTTCCTGCGAAAAGAGATCGGCCATCGGTTCCGCGCTTACTGCTTGACGACGTCGGCGCCGGCCGGCACCGCGAAGCGGAACGACGTGGCGCCGAGCGGCGGGTTCTTCTCGAACTTGCGGAAGGCCAGCACGGAGGTCTGACCGAAGTTGTCGCGCAATTCCATCGCTTCGGGCTGGCCGTTCTTCAGGCCGATGGTGATCTGCTCGAAGCTGGTGTCCTTCGCCTTCGGCACGGCCTTCAGCCATTCCAGGCCGCCGCGCGTGCCCGCCTCGGACAAGGTGAAGTTCTTCTCCATGTCGTTACTGCCGAACAGGATGGCGGCCGGCGACGAGCCCAGGGCGTCGCCCAGCTTCTTCACGGTGACCTGGTTCAGGTCCTTGTCGTAGATGTAGAGCTGCTCGCCGTCGGCCTGCAGCAGCTGCTCGTAGGGCTTCTGGTACTGCCAGATGAACTTGCCGGGGCGGGCGAACACGAAGGTGCCGGTGGACGGCGCCGACGTCTTCTTCGCGCCGTCGACATCCTTGGTGAGCGTTTGCGTGAACTCGCCCTTGGCGGCCTTGGTCGAGGCAACGAAGGCCTTGAACTGGTCCAGTGCGGCGGCGTTGGCGCCGGCGCCGGCCAGCAGGCCTGCCGTCAATGCGGTGAGGATGGCAAAACGGTTGATACGGTTCATACGGTTTATCCTTATTCTGCGGGAGTGGCCGGCACCAGGATGTCCCGGTTGCCGTTCGACTGCATGGGCGAGACGACGCCGCTCTGTTCCATCTGTTCCAGCAGGCGGGCCGCGCGGTTGTAGCCGATGCGCAGGTGGCGCTGCACCAGCGAGATCGACGCGCGGCGGTTCTTCAGCACCACCTGCACGGCCTGGTCGTACATCGGGTCGGCTTCGCCGCCGCCCTCGCCCGCCGCACCGCCTTCCCCGCCGCCGCTGCCATCTTCCAGCGTGCCGCCTTCGAGGATGCCGTCGATATAATTCGGCTCCCCCTGCAGCTTCAGGTGGGCCACGACCCGGTGCACCTCCTCGTCCGACACGAAGGCGCCGTGCACGCGCACCGGCAGGCCGGTCCCGGGCGGCATGTACAGCATGTCGCCCATGCCCAGCAGCGCTTCGGCGCCCATCTGGTCAAGGATCGTGCGCGAGTCGATCTTCGACGACACCTGGAAGGCGATCCGGGTGGGGATGTTGGCCTTGATCAGGCCCGTGATCACGTCCACAGATGGGCGCTGCGTGGCCAGAATCAAGTGCAGGCCGGCCGCGCGGGCCTTCTGGGCGATACGGGCGATCAGTTCTTCCACCTTCTTACCGACCACCATCATCAGGTCGGCCAGCTCGTCGATGATGATGACGATGGTCGGCAGCTTCTCCAGCGGCTCGGGCGAATCGGGCGTGATCGAGAACGGATTCGGGATGTGTTCCTCGCGCTTGGCCGCCTCGGCGATCTTGGCGTTGTAGCCGGCCAGGTTACGCACGCCCAGCTTGGACATCAGCTTGTAGCGGCGCTCCATCTCGTTGACGGCCCAGTTCAGTGCGTGGCCGGCCTGGCGCATGTCCGTGACGACCGGCGCCAGCAGGTGGGGAATGCCTTCGTAGACGGACATCTCCAGCATCTTCGGGTCGATCAGGATCATCCGCACATCGTGCGGATCGGACTTGTACAGCAGCGACAGGATGGTCGCGTTGATGCCCACCGATTTACCGGAGCCGGTGGTACCGGCCACCAGCAGGTGGGGCATCTTGGCCAGGTCGGCCACCACGGGCTTGCCGGCGATGTCCTTGCCCAGCGCGACCGTCAGGGACGAGGCGTTGTCGTTGTAGACCTTCGAGCCGACGATCTCGGACAGGCGCACGATCTGCCGCTTCGGATTGGGCAGCTCCAGCGCCATGTAGTTCTTGCCGGGGATGGTCTCGACGACGCGGATCGACGTCAGGGACAGCGAACGGGCCAGGTCGCGCGCCAGGTTGACGATCTGGCTGCCCTTGACACCCGTGGCGGGTTCGATCTCGTAGCGGGTGACGACGGGGCCCGGATAGGCCGCCACCACCTTGGCTTCGACGCCGAAGTCCGACAGCTTCTTCTCGATCAGGCGGCTGGTGAATTCCAAGGTCTCCACGGCCACGGTTTCCTGGGCCGGCGGCGGCTCGTCCAGCAGCGCCAGCGGCGGCAGGTCGGTGTTTTCGATGTCGCGGAACAGGGGCGCCTGCTTTTCCTTCTCGACCCGCTCGGACTTCGGAATATTCGTCATCTGCGGCTCGACGCGGATGGTCGGCGCCGCCGCCTGCGCGCTCGGCAAAGTCGGCTGCAGATTCGGCTGCAGGTGCGCCGCCATCAGCGGCTTCTCGCGCGCCGCTTCCTGCTGCAGCTTCTCGATCACCTTCTCGGGATGGCGCTCGACGTGCTTCTCGCGCTCCTTGACGACGACTTCCTCGCGCTTGACCGTGGCGGCCTGGCCCTGGCGGCGGTCCTCGCGGTCGTGGTAACGCAGCACGACCCATTCGATCGACGTCTCGATGGCCGCGCCGATGCGCTCGGCCACCGTCATCCACGATACGTGGAAGAACCAGGAAAAGCCCGTACCGAACAACAGCAGCAGCATCAAGGTGCCGCCCGTCGAACCCAGCCCGACGTGGGCCGTCTTGCCGATCAGCTCACCCAGCACGCCGCCGGCCGCGCGCGGCAGTTCCACGTGCAGCGCGCGCATGCGCAGGTACTCCAGGCCCATGCTGCCGATCAGCAGCAGCACGAAGCCGGCCAGGCGGATCAGGCCTTCATGGCTGTGCTCCTGGTCCTCCTCGGGCGGCTCGTCCAGCAGGAAGCGGTGCGTCAGGCGGCGGTAGCCCCGCCACACGTAGCGCACCAGGTACAGGCACCACCACCAGGCCGAAAAGCCGAAGATGTACAGCATCAGGTCGGAAATCCATGCACCGGCGCGGCCGCCCAGGTTCGACACCTTCGGTACCAGGCTCGCATGGGACCAGCCCGGATCGACCTTGTGGTAGCTGGCCAGGATCAGGATGAAATACAGGCAGACCGCCGCCAGCGCGAACCAGCGTGCCTCGGACAGCAGCCGCACCAGCCGGTTCGGCAGGGGCTGGCGCTCGGTTGCCGTGCGCGTGCGCGTGTAGCTGTTGCCAGCCGTTTGACTTGTTTTGCTCATAAGTGTTACTGCTTGACGCCCGTGTGAAGCGGATGCTGTTGTTACGCGCGGAAAATTGATTGCTATTGCACCTATTTTAAGGCATACGCGGCCCGGCCGGCCTTTCTGTATAGGGGAAATACGGGCATTTCACCATCTTGGGGCAGGCCCGGCCGTCCCGGCCCGCCGACTGCACAGCCGGAACGGTTTGGCGCCGTTCCCTTATAATCCCGGTTTGCCTGCGCGCAGCGGCAACTTCCCCGCCACGCGCCGCTCTTGTGCTTCCGAGCAAGGCCCCAATCTTCGGTTAATCCCGGGTTTCATCCCGTTTTTGCAGAGAATTCTCCATGACCACTACCAAACACGCCCGCGTTCTGATCCTTGGCTCCGGTCCGGCCGGCTACAGTGCCGCCGTCTACGCCGCGCGCGCCAACCTGAAGCCGATGCTGATCACCGGCGTCGAGCAGGGCGGCCAGCTGATGACGACGACGGATGTCGAGAACTGGCCGGGCGACCCGCTGGGCGTGCAGGGTCCGGAACTGATGCAGCGCCTGCTGCAGCATGCGGAGCGCTTCAATACCGATATCGTATTCGACCACATCCACACGGCGAAGTTGTCGGAAAAGCCCTTCCGTTTGATCGGTGACGCGGGCGAGTACACCTGCGACGCGCTGATCCTGGCCACGGGCGCCTCGGCGCAGTACCTGGGCCTGCCGTCCGAGGAAGAATTCATGGGCCGCGGCGTGTCCGCCTGCGCCACCTGCGACGGCTTCTTCTACCGTGGCCAGGAAGTGGCCGTCATCGGCGGCGGCAACACGGCCGTCGAGGAAGCGCTGTACCTGTCGAACATTGCCAGCAAGGTCACGCTGATCCACCGCCGCGACAAGTTCCGCGCCGAGCCCATCCTGGTGGACCGCCTGATGACCAAGGTCGCCGAAGGCAAGATCGAGCTGAAACTGAACCACAACCTGCACGAAGTGAACGGCGACACCAGCGGCGTGACGGGCCTGACCCTGAAATCGAACGACGGCGAACTGTCGACCATCACCGTGCACGGCCTGTTCGTGGCGATCGGCCACAAGCCGAACACGGGCATCTTCGAAGGCCAGCTGGACATGCACAACGGCTACCTGAAGACGCGCGCCGGCACGGAAGGCATGGCGACGGCCACGTCGATCCCGGGCGTGTTCGCCGCCGGCGACGTGCAGGACCACGTGTACCGCCAGGCCATCACCAGCGCCGGCACGGGCTGCATGGCCGCGCTGGACGCCCAGCGCTACCTGGAAGCGCAAGAGTAAAACCTTAGCAAGAGGAGCCGGCACCATGGCGGGATTGAAGAGCTTTGCCGACCTGAAGGGGCTGTCGAAGCAGCTGAAGGAAGACCACGAGGCGCGCGCGGCGGCCGAAGCGGAACGCATCGAGCAGGAGAAGAAGCTGGTGGCGGAAGCGAATATCTTCCGCGGCAGCCTGGGCGGCGTGAAGAAGTTGCCCGAATCGAACCGCTACGTGCCGCGCGCGCCGAAGCCCATCCCCGCCGCGGCGGCGCCGAAGCGCAAGCTCAGCGCCGGCGAACAGAAGGACGACGATGCGGCCGTGCTGCGCGAGGCCATGCTGTCGGACCTGTTCGAAGTCGATCATTACATGGAAGAAGACCCGTCGCTGAACTACCTGGCGCCCGGTGTCGGCAACGACGTGATGAAACGCCTGCGCAAGGGCCACTGGCCCGTGCAGGACGAGCTCGACCTGCACGGCCTGCGCCGCGACGACGCCCGCAACGCCATCGGCCAGTTCCTGCAGCAGGCCAACCGCCGCAATCACCGCTGCGTCTGCGTCATCCACGGCCGCGGCTTCGGCTCGAAAGGCCAGGAGCCCGTGCTGAAATCGATGGTGCACAGCTGGCTCGTGCAAACGGACGGCGTCATCGCCTTCAGCCAGGCCCGCCCCTCCGAAGGCGGCGAAGGCGCCCTGATCGTCCTGCTGCGTGCCGCCCTGCGGCCCGAACGCTAAGCACCCCGGTTCAACCCCGATTCAGTGTCAGACACCTGATACACTGCCCCGCATCAAAAGCAGGTCGGTGCCTGACGCCGAATTCGCATCCATCGACGAATATTCCCCGTTCAACCGGTTCCGCGCCTGGCACCGAACCGGAATTGAACCAGCAACGCTTCGTTGCCCGAAAACCGGTGTCAGACACCGTTTTTAAGGCAACTGTCTCCTTTGCGGCAACCCAGCCGCATGTTAGCCTGTGGGATCAACAACTTTTCCCGCGCCGCATGAAACTCGTTCCGCATGTTTCCCTCGTTACCGTCATCGAAGTGGTGGCCATCATGGTCGGGGCTTTTTCCGGCTTCGTGGAAGCGCGGCGCAAGCGGATGGATATCGTCGGCGTCATCATCGTCGCCTTCATCGCCGCGTTCGGCGGCGGTACCCTGCGCGATATCCTGCTCGACAAGCGCCCCCTGTTCTGGGTCGAGCACCAGGAATACACCATCCTCCTGTTCGTGCTGGCGCTGACGGTGGCGCCGTTCATGAAGCACCTGCGCCATATCGTGTCGGAGCGGCTGATCGTGTGGGCCGATGCGCTGGGCCTGGGCCTGTTCGCCGTGGCCGGCGTGTCCCAGGCGCAGGCGGCCGGCATGCCCATGTTTATCGCGGCGATGATGGGCGTGATCACGGGGATTTTCGGCGGCGTGCTGCGCGATATCGTCTGCAACGAAGTGCCGATGGTGTTCAGGGACGGCAAGCCCTACGCGATCTGCGCCTTCGTGGGCTGCTGGATGTATATCCTGCTGCAGCAGGTCGACGTGCCGGAAGACTTCCGGCTGTGGCTCAGCGCCGCCACCATCAGCATGCTGCGGCTGCTGACGTGGAAGTTCGACCTGCGCATCGGGCGGCCATCGTAGCTTGATTACGGCCGGGCTCGTGTCCACCTTGGGGTCAGACCCCGACAAGGACACGGGCCCGGCAGCTAAACCGATTAAACCGTCATCAGACCGCGTCCGGGCCCGTCTCGCCGGTGCGGATGCGCACCACCTGCTCGACGTTCTGCACGAAGATCTTGCCGTCGCCGATCTTGCCCGTGCGAGCGGCCTTGATGATGGCGTCCACCACCTGCTCGGCCACGCCGTCGTCGACCACCACTTCCACCTTCACCTTCGGCAGGAAGTCGACCACGTATTCGGCGCCCCGGTACAGCTCCGTGTGGCCCTTCTGGCGGCCGAAGCCCTTCACTTCCGTGACCGTCAGGCCCGTCACGTTCACTTCGGCCAGCGCCTCGCGCACTTCGTCGAGTTTGAAGGGCTTGATAACGGCGGTAATCTGTTTCATGGCATTCTCCTTATTGAATCGTTGGGGTCCGTCACGCGTCGGGCACAGTCTTCAGGTTTTCCAGCCACAGCCTCGACTCCGAATCGCTCGGTGCGCGCCAGTCGCCCCGTGGCGACAGCGAACCGCCCGAGCCGACCTTCGGCCCGTTCGGCACGCAGGTGCGCTTGAACTGGCTGGTCTGGAAGAAGCGGTGCAGGAAGATGCCGAGGTTGTGCTTGATGTCCTTGAGCGCGTACTCGTTGCGCGCCACGTGCGCCTCCTCGGGCCAGGCGCCGACGGTGCGGTCCTTCCACGCATGGTGCGCGAGGAAGGCCACCTTGGTCGGGGCGAAGCCGAAACGCAGCGTGTAGTACAGGTTGAAATCCTGCAGTTCGTACGGGCCGATGACGCTTTGCGTGCTTTGCGCGGGGGCGCTGTCATTGGCCTTGCCAGGTACCAGCTCGGGGCTGATCTCCGTGTTGACGACATCCATCAGCACGCGCGAGTCGGCGTCGCCGAACTGGCGGCTCTCGGCCACCCAGCGCACCAGGTGGGCGATCAGGGTTTTCGGCACGCTGGCGTTGACGTTGTAGTGCGACATATGGTCGCCCACGCCGTAGGTGCACCAGCCCAGCGCCAGCTCGGACAGGTCGCCCGTGCCGATGACGATGCCGTTGACATGGTTCGCCAGCCGGAACAGGTGGCTGGTGCGCTCGCCCGCCTGCACGTTCTCGAACGTGACGTCGTAGTCCTCGTGCCCTTCCGAGTACGGGTGGCCGATATCCTTGAGCATCTGGATGCAGCTGGGGCGGATGTCGATCTCGGCCGCCGTGCAGCCGACGAAAGCCATCAGCCGGCGCGCCTGCTCCAGGGTACGCGTGCTGGTGGCGAAGCCCGGCATCGTGTAGGCCATGATGTTCGTGGCCGGCAGGTTCAGGCGCTCCATCGCCTTGGCGCACACCAGCAGCGCGTGCGTCGAATCGAGCCCGCCCGAAATGCCGATGACGACCTTCTTCATGCCGCTGGCCGACAGGCGCTGCACCAGCGCCTGCACCTGGATGTTGTAGACCTCCATGCAGCGCTTGTCGCGCAGGGCGGGATTGGCCGGCACATAGGGGAAGCGTGCCACGTTGCGCAACAGCGGCAGCACCTCGCGCGCCGGCACTTCCAGCGCGAAGTTCACGGTGCGGAAGGCCGCCACCTGCCCGGCATGGCGGCGCATCGACTGGCCGAAGGTATTGGTGCGCATGCGGTCGCGCGACAGCCGCTCCAGGTCGACGTCGCCGAAAATCAGGTGCGACTCGTCCTGGAAGCGCTCGGCCTCGGCCAGCAGGTCGCCGTTCTCGTAGATCAGGGCCTGGCCGTCCCAGGCCAGGTCGGTGCTCGATTCGCCCCGCCCCGCCGACGAATACAGGTAGGCCGCCAGGCAGCGCGCCGACTGCTGGCTCACCAGCTGGTGGCGGTAGTCCGACTTGCCGACGACGATATTCGAGGCCGACAGGTTGACCAGCACGGTGGCGCCGGCCAGCGCCGCGTATGACGACGGCGGCACCGGCACCCACACGTCCTCGCAGATCTCGGCGTGGAAGCGCAGCAGCGGCAGGTTCGCCACCTGGAACAGCAGGTCGGCGCCGAAGGGCACGCGCTGGCCCAGCAGCTCGATCTCGTCGGAGATGGCGTCGTCGGCGCTGCTGAACTGGCGCACCTCGTAGAACTCGTTATAGTTGGGCAGGTAGATCTTCGGCACGACGCCCTGGATGCGCCCGCCCGCGACGACGACGGCGCAGTTGAACAGCCGGTGGTCGACCCGCAGCGGCAGGCCGACGATCATCGCGGCCGGAATGCGGATCGACGCTTCCAGCACCTTGTTCAGCGCCACCAGCACCGTGTCGAGCAGCGCGCGCTGGTGGAACAGGTCGTCGCAGGTATAGCTCGACAGGCCCAGCTCGGGGAATGCCACCAGCAGCGCGCCCTTGGCGGCGGCCTGCTCGGCCAGCAGGATGGTCTGCTCGGCATTGTAGAGCGGGTCGGCCACGCGGCAGCGCGGCACGCCGACGGCCAGGCGGACGAAATCGTGCGAGTACAGGTTGTGGAATGGTTGCGGCATGGGGAGCGGAGTCGACATGAATGGCGAAGATTTTAACATCGACGTTCGCGCACCGTGTCCCGTGCCCCGCCACTGCTACCGTGCGGGCGCTTCCTGCTCCACCATGTCGGGGCAATCCGGCTCGGTGTCGTAGCCCAGGGCGTAGTAATAACTGGCGTAGGGACTGGCGTCCCCGCGCGCGCGCAGCAGCGCGATCCGTACGCCCTCCCCCGTGGTGCAGTGGCGCACGAACACGGGCGGCGCGCTGTCGGCGAAGCGCACTTCGTGGGTCATCGCGTCAAGCCTGCGTACCTTCCCCATGCCGTCGAAGCCGAAGCCCAGGCCCGGCCAATCGTCCTTCCGGACCATGCCGGCCGGCGCGTAGCGGCCGGCGATCCGCCGCCCTTCCTCGTCGCCATCCGGCTGCTCCCGCAGCAGCATGCGCTGCATGTCCGTGACCGGGCGCGGCAGCTTGTCGCCGAAGACGAAGCAGCAGTCCGGGCCCTTGCGGTCGAAAAAGGCGACCGGCAGCTTGCGTGCTTGGTCGTGGTCGATATTGGCCTGCGTCGTGTACAGGTGGGCATGTCCGCCGTCGGCCACGTCGACGACATAGAAGGCCGGGTCGGCCGGGCGGGAGCAGGATTGCAGTGCCAGCAGCGGCACTGCCAGCAGCAGCGGAAGCTTTTTTTTCATATCGATGAACAAGGATGAGCGCGCGATTCTAACAGCCCACGGCGCCTGCCGAATTTGCGTACAATGCCGCGATGACCTACCGTACTGGCGTGCTCTCTTCCCTTGCCGATGCCGGCGCCCCCGCATGGTCCGCGCTGCTGGCGCGCCAGGCCCCGGCCGGCGAGCCCAATCCCTTCCTGTCCTACGCCTTCCTGCACGCGCTGCATGAATCGGGCAGCGCTTGCGCCGACACGGGCTGGCAGCCGCAATACCTGGCACTGTGGGACGACACGGACGAGGGTTCCGAGCTGGTCGCGGCCATGCCCCTGTACGTCAAGTCGCACTCGTATGGCGAATACGTGTTCGATTGGGCCTGGGCCGATGCCTACCACCGCAACGGCGTCGAGTACTACCCGAAGCTGCTGTCGGCGATTCCGTTCACGCCCGTGACGGGGCCCCGCCTGCTGGCGCGGGACGACGCGGCGCGCGCCACCCTGGTGGCCTACCTGTGTGCGCAGCAGCAAGCGGCCGGCATGTCGTCGACCCACGTGCTGTATCCGCCGGCGGAACAGGCCGCGCAACTGCACGAGGCGGGCTTCATGCTGCGCTCGAACGTGCAGTTCCACTGGCTGAACCAGGGCTACGCCGACTTCGACGCGTTTCTGGCCACCCTGGAGCACAAGAAGCGCAAGAATATCCGCGCCGAACGGCGCAAGGTGCGCGAGGCGGGCGTGACGATGCGGCGCATCCGCGGGGTCGATGCGACGCCGGCCGACTGGCGCTTCTTCCACCGCTGCTACCGCAACACCTACGCCGAGCACCGTTCCTCGCCCTACCTGAACCTGGATTTCTTCCAGCGCATCGGCGCGACGATGCCGCACAACCTGCTGCTGGTGGTGGCCGAGCGCGACGGCCAGCCCATCGCCGCCTCGCTCGTCATCCACACGGCCGACACCCTGTACGGCCGCTACTGGGGCGCCATCGAGCACGTGCCCTGCCTGCATTTCGAGACAGCGTACTACCAGCCGCTGGAGTTCTGCATCGAGCAGGGCATCGCCACCTTCGAAGGCGGCGCCCAGGGCGAGCACAAGATGGCGCGCGGCTTCCTGCCGACCAAGACGTGGTCGGCCCACTGGCTGGCCCACCCGGCCTTCTCGGACGCCGTCGAACGCTTCCTGGAACGCGAAAGCGGCGGCATTGAAGCCTATATGGACGAGCTGAACGAGCGCAACCCGTTCAAGGACTGACGACAGCACCGCGCGATTGCGTGTCACACGGGGCGCCGCGCCTGGCGCGCGTCGCCGGAATATCCCGTCTGACCCGGCCGGCCTTTCTGTCGTATATCCGCACATCCGCCAATAAATTCGTGAACCGTGCCCGGAAACCGCGCCACCCTGTTACTCTGCGTACTTGCGCAGTGGAAATACGCCTCCGGACCGGGCCTTTCACGGCCCTCCTCTTTCCGGCGCCCCGACCGCGCCGGTTGCATACCCACTTGAAAGACAGTGGTCACCTCCGGGCTCGCCGCCGACATTGTCAGCCAGGCGACCCCGGCCTCCCCCGCCAGCGCCACCAGTAACCCGCGCCCGCACCGTTTGCCAGACACCCTTGCGCCTGATCCGAGATGGCGTCCGCACGTACCCGTAGTCAGGGTGCTCGGATGCGGTCGCCTTTCGTCGCGGATGCATTCATGGACCGTTGCGCCTTCCGGTGTGCCGGTCCAGCCACCCCATGAGGCCATGAACGATGAAGACCAAATTGATTCCCTGTGCGCTGCTGGCCATGAGCCACGGCGTGTTCGCCCAGCAGTTGCCGACCGCCGGCAGCCAGTTGCAGCAGATTCCGCCGGCGCCGATGCCGGAAAAACGGGCGCCTGCCATCGCCCGGCCAACCGTCGCCCCCGCCACCACGACCGCCGAGCCGGCCGGCATGACCATCGTCGTCCAGCGCCTTGGCGTGACCGGGTCGCAGGTCTATGCCGAAGCCGACCTGCTGGCGCTGACCGGCTTTCGCGCCGGCAGCGAACTGTCGCTGGCCGACCTGCGTGCCATGGCCGCGACGATCGCCGCCTTCTATCACCGCAACGGGTACTTCCTGGCGCAGGCCTATGTGCCGCAGCAGGACATCCGCGACGGCGCAGTGACGATCGCGGTCATCGAGGGCCGCTACGGCAAGGTGGCGCTGCGCAACGGCAGCCGGGTGTCCGATGTCGTGGCAAACCGCCTGCTTGACGGGCTCGTCGAAGGCGACATCGTCGCCATCGACGCGCTGGAAGAACGGCTGCTGCTGCTGTCGGACTTGCCCGGCGTAGGCGTCAAATCGACGCTGGTACCCGGCGCATCGGTCGGCGCTTCCGACCTGATCGTGGACCTGATTCCGGGCCCGCGCGTATCGGGCAGCGTCGACGCCGACAATGCCGGCAACCGCTATACGGGTGCCTACCGGGCGGGGGCCACCGTCAACCTGAACGAGCCGGCCGGACAGGGCGACGTCGCCACCTTGCGCGTGCTGAGCTCGGGCTCCGGGCTGAACTACGCCCGCCTGTCCTACCAGGCACAGCTCGGGCGCGCCAGCGCGGGCGTCGCATACAGCCAGCTGCGCTACCGCTTGCAGCGCGAATTCGCACCGCTCGACGCCAGCGGCACCGCGCGCGTCGCCAGCATCTACGGCGCCTATCCGCTCCTGCGCTCGCGTAACACCAACCTGACGGCGCTGCTGGCTTTCGACACGAAGCGCTTCGAGGACCGGATCGGCGCCACCGCCATCGTCGCCAGCAAGCGTGCGCGCGTGCTGACAGCCAGCGTGGCCGGCGACCATCGCGACCTGCGCTGGGGCGGCGGCCTCGGTACCTACGGGCTGGCCTGGTCGTCCGGACAGGTCGACCTGCGCACCCCGGCGCTGCACGCGTTCGATGCCGTCTCGGCCCGCAGCGAGGGCCACTTCAACAAGCTGGCCTTCCATGCGGCGCGGCTGCAGGGCGTGTCGGAGTCGCTTTCGCTGTATGCGGCCATCAATGGCCAGGTCGCGTCGAAGAACCTGGATGTGTCGGAAAAAATGGAACTGGGCGGCATGTACGGCGTGCGCGCCTACCCGGAAGGGGAAGCCTACGCGGACCAGGGCTACGTGCTGAATCTGGAAGCGCGCGTGGCGCTGCCGCCGCTTCCGGCCGGCGCGGCGGGCCGGCTGCAACTGGTCGGCTTTGTCGATCACGGCAATGTCAGCACCAGCAAGGACCCGTGGACGAGCGCACCGAACCATCGGTCGCTGTCCGGGGCCGGTGTCGGGTTGATCTGGGCAGACACCAACAATTTCGTCGTCAAGGCCTACTACGCCCGCAAGGTCGGTAGCGAGCCAGCCTTGTCCGCGCCGCATTCGGCGGGCCGGTTCTGGCTCCAGGCCGTCAGGTACTTCTGATCTCGTCGACCAATCTGCATAACAGGGACATTCAATGAACAATATCTACCGATCTATCTGGAACCCCGCCGCCGGCACCTTCGTTGCCGTGTCCGAGCACGCCAATGGCGCCGGCAAGCAATCCTCCCACGGGACCGGGCTGGCCATGACGGCACTGCCGATGACGGCACTGGCGCTGTCGCTGATGCTGGTCGGCACGGTTGCGCACGCTCTGCCGACCGGCGGCGTCGTGACGGCGGGGGTTGCCGCCATCGGCGGCACGCCGGGCAGTGTCGTCATCACGCAGTCGACGCCGAATGCGGTCATCAACTGGCACGGCTTTGACGTGGCGGCCGGCGAATCCGTGCGCTTCGTCCAGCCGGGCAGCAATGCGGTGGCGCTGAACCGGGTGCTCGGCTCCGACCCGTCCAGCATCCTGGGCACCCTGTCGGCGAACGGCAAGGTGTTCCTGATCAACCCGAACGGCATCCTGTTCGGCCGGGGCGCCACCGTCAACGTGGCCGGCCTGGTCGCCTCCAGCCTGGCGCTCGGCGATGCCGATTTCATGGCGGGCCGTTACGGCTTTGCCGGCACGGGCACGGGGGCCGTGACCAATCACGGCACGATCAATGCGCCGGGCGGCTATGTCGCGCTGCTCGGTGCCCGTGTGGCGAACGACGGCATCATCGCGGCCCGCCTCGGCAGCGTCGCGCTGGCAGCCGGCAGCGCCATCACCCTCGACGTCGCCGGTGACGGCTTGCTCAATGTCGCCATCGGCCAGGGCGCGATCGACGCGCTGGTGCAAAACGGCGGCTTGATCCAGGCGGACGGCGGGCAGGTGCTGCTGAGCGCCCGGGCCGCCGGCGGCCTGCTGCAAGGGGCCGTCAACAACAGCGGCGTGATCGAGGCGCGCAGCCTGGAACAGCGCCACGGCACGATCAGGCTGGCAGGCGACGCCACGACCGGATCGGTGCAGGTCGGCGGCAAGCTGGATGCCTCCGGCCTGGGCGCGGGACAGACCGGCGGTACCGTGCAGGTGCTGGGCAATAGCGTCAACCTGACGGGCGCCACCATCGACGCGTCCGGCGACGCAGGGGGCGGCCTGGTGCACATCGGCGGCGGCTTCCACGGCGATCCGGCCATCCCCGCGGCCCACGACACCGTGGTCGATGGCGGCGCGGTCCATGCCGACGCCATCGGTACCGGCAACGGCGGGCGGATCGCCCTCTGGTCCGTGGGCCGCACCGCCGTCAATGCCACGCTGACGGCACGCGGCGGCGCCCAGGGCGGCGACGGCGGCTTTATCGAGACGTCCGGCAAGGACGTGGTGCTGGGCGCCGGCAAAAGCATCAGCACCGTGGCGCCGCAAGGCCGCACCGGTACCTGGCTGCTCGATCCCGTCAACTGGACCATCGCCGCCGCCGGCGGCGACGAGACGCCGGGCGACGTGGTGACCAGCATGGCAAGTTCGGATCGCCTGATCAACGCGACCAATGACATCACCGTGGCCGACGCCCTGGTCTGGACGACAGGCCAGAAGCTGGCACTGGACGCGGGCCATGACGTGCGGATCGACGCATCCATGACCGCCAGCACCGCCGGCTCCGCCATCATGCTCACGGCGGGCAACGACGTACTGGTCAACGCGGCACTGACGGCCAGCGCCATGGGGTCGCGCATTGTCTTGACGGCGGGGCGCGATGTCACCAGCACGGCAGCCATCACGGCCACCGCCACCGACGCGAAAATCGCCATGACGGCCGGACGCGACGTCAGCGTCGTCGCCATCACGGCGGACGGCGGCGGCTCGGCCGACCTGGTCGCCCGTGGCACCGTGACGCTCAATGGCCAGGTCAGCGCCGACAACGGCGCCGTGACGCTGGTTGCCGACAACGACGGCACCGGCCCGGGCATCGCCGGCGGCACCGTGCGCTTTGTCGGACCGGCCTCGGTCAGCGCCATGGCGACGACGATCCGCTTCAATCCCGCCACCTACGCGGGCACCACCACCGAAATCGCCGATTACACGACCAAGGTTGCCTCGGGCGCCATCGACGCCAGGGCATGGGTATTCGCGCAGGCCGATAACAAGGTCTACGACGGCAATCGCGCCGCCACCCTGTCCCTGCGCGGCACGCCGAACGTGGGGAACAGCGTCGCGCTGGTTGCAGGCAGTGCCACGTTCGACAACAAGAACGTCGGCACCACCAAGCCGGTGGCCTTTACCGGCTATACGCTGGGCGGCGCCGACGGCGCGAAATTCGCGCTGTTCGCGCCCTTCGGCAGCACGGCCGGATCCGGCACGACGATGGCCGACATCACGCCACGCCCCCTCACCGTGACGGCGATCGGCAACGACAAGGTCTACGACGGCCGCAGGGCCGGCGTCGTGGCGCTGGCCGACAACCGCGTGGCCGGCGACCTGCTCGGCATCACCGCGACGGCGGCGAACTTCGTCAATGCGAACGTGGGCAATGGCAAGGCCGTGACGGTAACGGGCATCAAGCTGACCGGTGCCGACGCGGGCAACTACAGTGCCAATACGAGCGCGGCCACTGCCGCCGACATCACGCCGGCGCCGCTGACGGTGCGCGCGAACGATGCGAGCAAGACCTACGGCCAGACGCTCGCGCTGTCGCCGTCGGCCTTCACGCAGAAGGGCCTGGTCAACGGCGAGACCATCGGCAGCGTCAATCCAGCCAGCGCCGGCACGAGCGCCGACGCCGGCGTGGCCGGCAACCCGTATGCGATCGTTCCCAGCGGCGCCAGTGGCGGCACGTTCGCGCCGTCGAACTACGTCATCACCTACCTGAACGGCGCGCTGGTCGTCCATCAGGCGGCTTTGACCGTGACGGCCAACGACGTGACGCGGACCTACGACGAAGGCACCGTATTGAGCGGCTTCACCACCAGCGGCCTGGTCAACAGTGAAACGGTCGGCAGTGTCACCCAGACCAGTCCGGGCATCGTCGCCTCGGCCAGCGCCCCCGGCACTTACACGATCACGCCCAGCGACGCCACCGGCGGCACGTTCACGCCGGGCAATTATGCGATAAGCTACGCGGCCGGCGCGCTGACCGTCCTGGCCGCGGCCGTGACACCGCCCGTGGTGGTCCCGCCGACGACGCCCACGGCGCCACCGTCGCCACCCGCGGCGCCAGTCACGTCGCAGCCGTCGACGCCTGCCTTGCCACCGGCGCCGTCGTCGCCTTCCCAGCAGGACGTGGCGCATCACCCGCAGCCACGGGCGCTGGTGGCGACCGTGCCGTTCGCCGTGCGGGAAACCCGGCAGGCCGTCGTCGTGCCGGCACCCTTGCCTGCCGGGCTGCTGACATTGGCCCAGCCTGGCGACCCCGAACCGGAAGCGGCACTCCCTGCGGCGCCAGCTGCCCGCCCGGCAGCGGATGCACCGCCCGTCATGTCGCGTTCCGATCCGGCGATTACCGTGCCGGTCCACCGCGTCAGGAAGCAGGACCGCAATTGAACCTGTCAAAACCCCGGACGTTCGGCGCGACACTGGCCAGCCGGGTCGGCCTGGGCTGCCTGGCAGCCGTCGTCGCCGCCATGCCGGCGCTGGCAAGCGATACACCGGCAGGCGCGCCCGGGCATGCCGGCGCAAGCGCCAGCGCGGGCGCACGGGTGCGTGCCGATTTCGGCCGACTGGCGCCGTCGGCGGACGTGCGCCGGCTGGCGGACTGGATCCTCGCCGTCGACGACCATCGCCGCCTGCCGTTCCTCATCGTCGACAAGAAGCAGGCAACCGCTTACGCCTTCCATGCCGACGGCATCTTGCGCGGTGCCGCCCCGATCCTTCTGGGGCTGGCCATCGGCGACGATTCGGTGCCGGGCATCGGCCAGCGCAGCCTGTCGGCCATCCGCCCCGAGGAACGCACGACGCCCGCGGGCCGCTTCGTCGCAGCGCTCGACCGCAACCTGCACGGCAAGGAAATCCTGTGGGTGGACTACGATGCCGCCATCTCACTGCATCGCGTCGTCACGGGGGTGCCGAAGGAGCGCCGTGCCGAACGGCTGGCCAGCCCGACGCCACTGGACAACCGCGTTTCCTATGGTTGCATCAACGTACCGAAGGCGTTCTTCGACGGCGTCGTCGTCCCCGCTTTCAAGGGCACCAACGGCATCGTCTATGTGCTGCCCGAAACCCGTTCGGCGCATGCCGTGTTCGGCTCATACGACGTGGACGGGCAGCGCTGAGACACCGGCCGCGTCGGCGATGCGCACCCCGCTACTTCAGCGCCACGCTCCAGTTCTTCTCGACGCATTTCACGTAGTTCCCGGCGATCAGCGCGCTGTACGGCGTCTGGTAGTTCACCAGCTGGCACTGGTAGTCGCCGCCGGCGTTCCAGTTCTTCTCCCAGTAGATCGGGTAGGCCGCCGAACTGGATGGCCCGAAGCGCTGCATCGTCGCGCACGACAGCTGCTCGCTGCCCACGTTCCAGCCCAGGTCCTGCGCGAACTGCTTGTAGTAGTCGATGCGGTTCTGCGCCGCCGCCTTTTCCGTGCCGGTGCCGCATTCGGCATTGATGATCATGATGGTGGTGGCGAAGTTGTTGCCGGCACCAGCCGCGACGTCGGCCGCGTTGGGCACCCAGGTGCCGTCGATCACGTGCAGCATCGACGGCTTGGGC
The DNA here is from genome assembly GCF_009720835.1 of Pseudoduganella buxea. Lineage (GTDB taxonomy): Bacteria > Pseudomonadota > Gammaproteobacteria > Burkholderiales > Burkholderiaceae_D > Rugamonas > Rugamonas buxea. The sequence goes on along the minus strand of NZ_WNKZ01000035.1, from coordinate 24,791 downwards.
GGCTGTGGGTAGACGAAGAAGAAGGTGGCCGATGCGAGGTTCAGCCACGTCGACGCCACCAGGTCGGGATTTTTCAGCAGCACGGACTGGTCGCCGTTGTGCATCACCTGCGAGAACGGGCCGTAGTTGTAGTTGTACGAAAGCTGCTTGGCGCCCCGCCCGAAATACTTCTTGAAGCTGCCGTCGGCATTGGTGCCGCAGGTCCACACCGAATTGAACACGGGGTCCGCGCATTCGGCGTTGTAGCCGCAGCTGGCACCCGTTTCGTCGCAGCCCATCTCGCGCAGGTATTTCAGGCCCTGGCGCCATTGGGGCAGCGGGATGCTGGCGTTGTGGTCGCCCGTCTCCTGGGCGAAGTGGGCGAACATCGTGGCCAGCGAATGGCGGCAGATGGCGTCGGCGTCCCGGCCGTCGGCGTAGTCGTCGCACACGGCGGGGAATTTCGCCACCGCCTGCAGGAAGCGCTGGTAGGTGTAGCTGGCTTCGCGCGCGGAAAAATAATAGTCCCACTTCGCCGCGGGCAGCAGGCGCTCGACCCGGCGCACGTTGACGGGGTTGGCCGCCCTGCCCGGCGTCACCGCCTCCACGCCGGCATTGTCGAGCGTGCGCACGGAAGCCTTCACCTTGCGGAAGAAATCGTTGTCGGTCAGCTGCGCCTCGCGCGCCTCGGCCTGCGCTTTCGTCGGCACGCCGCCCGGCTGCGTGGGCGGCGTGCCGGGATCGGGCACGGGGCCGGTGGCGTCGCCCACGTACTTCCACGGCCCGTACTGGTCGGCGCCGGGCGCGCTGTTCTGGTTCCACCACTTCGCCTCGTACTGCTTGCCCTGGTAGGTGGCGCAGACGCCGGCCGTGTAGACCTGGCTGCTGCTCCAGGCCGGGCAGCTGGCCGCGGCCGCGCCGGCGATGGCGCCGCCGGACAGGGTGCGCGTGGCTGGCGCGCCGCCATCGCCGCCGCCGCAGGCGGTGACGAGCAGCGCCAGCGCCGGCGCGACGATTCTCGAAGTGTGCATGGTGTCTCCCGTGGGTGCGCGGCGGGGGCCGCGTCTGGGCAACACGATGAGCGCCGCCAAAGTGGTCGTCAAGTGGTTTTGAAAATTGCGGATTGGTTAAGACCAGTTGGTTGCGGCGGTGGCCCGCTGGGAGCATGGCTCACTGTGGAAAGCCGTGTCCAGAATGGGACATTCCGTTAAGGCGATAGTACCGCGGCGGCGATGCGCGCAAGTGGTATGGCTGCCCGACGCCGCCGAAAGCCACGTGCCTGAGGCGAAGCCTGCTGATCAGTCTTTCATGCGGCCGTGCGCCAGCAAGACCTGCAAGGCCCCCAGGGTCTCGACATGCAGCTGCTCCAGCCTATCGTCCTTGTCCTGCGCGGGAATGGCGTAACCGCGTTCGTCCAGTGCATACGGTTCGCCCAGCAAGGCGGCCATGTCGAGCTGGTAGTAACTGCAATCGCCATAGGGCCGCTTGCCGTCGATATAGGGCATCGGCCACGCTTCGTCGCCGTAGGCCAGCACGTCATCGATGCAGTCGCTGTCCACCATGCGCCACTGCGCCGCACGCAGCAGCACCAGGTGCTCGGTACGAAGGTCGAAGAAGCCGGCATCGTCGACACCGCAGGCGCCCGTGGCGAACCAGGCGCGCATGTCGGCCGGTACGGCATAAGACCCCGGCGCCAGCGCGATGGCGGCGACGATGTCGGGGATCAGCCGCCCCACTTCGGCCAGGGTGCGGATCGCCAGCGCTTCGTCGTCCGTGTCCAGCGCCGCCTTGGCCAGCGCCACCGCCGGGCCTTCGCCCACCAGCGGCCTTTCCGCATCGATGCATGGCGCCCCGCTCTCGACGGGCATCCAGTCCACCCGCAGCCGCGCGGCCAGCGCCAGATGGCGTGGCGCCAGCACGGGCGGCATGGCGCCAGCGGTAAAGACGGCCCGGATCACGTCATCGCGGCCGACCGGGAGCACAGCTGTCGTCATGATTCGCCCCGTAGTTCATCCAGAAAGTGGCGACGTTAGCATGGCGGCCCTGCCCCCGCAAGGCGAGCACGCACTCAGTCCAGTTCAGGCCCGTAGCGGTCCGCCTGCACCTTGCCCGACACGCCATGGGTACGCACTTCCGGCGTGATCGGCAGCATGCCGGCATTCCACTGCTCCCACTGTGCCTTCAGGTCTGCAAGCTTGTCCGGGTGTTTCGCGGCCAGGTTGGCCCGTTCGCGCTGGTCCTGCGACAGGTCGAACAGGAACTCGTTGTCGTTCAACTTCAGGTATTTCCAGTCGCCCGCCCGTACGGCTTTCTGGGCATTGGCCTTGTAGCGCCAGAACAGCGTGCGCTCGACGGTCTTTTCGTCGCCGGCCAGGATCGGCAGCAGGTTGCGACCGTCGGCGGGGTGCGACGCGGCCGGCGCCGTGCCGGCCGCCGCCAGCAGCGTGGGCAGCCAGTCCATGCTGATGGCCACCTGGGGGCTGACCTGCCGGGGCTTGATGCGGGCGGGCCAGCGCACCAGGGCGGGCACGCGAATGCCCCCTTCGAGCAGCTCCGTCTTCTGGCCCGAGAAGGGCCACGTCTGCGAGAAGCGCTCGCCGCCGTTATCGCTGGTGAAGACGACGATGGTGTTCTCGGCCAGGCCCTGCTGTTCCAGGGCCTTCAGCACGCGGCCGATGGAGGCGTCCAGCGCCGTCACCATCTTGCCGTAGGTGGCCAGGTTGCCGCCGTCGTAGTGGAAGATATTGCCGATCTGGCGCGATACCTCCTCGTCCTTCGGGCCTTCCCACGGCCAGTGCGGCGCCGTGTAGTGCAGCGACAGCAGGAAGGGTTTTTCCTTGCTTTGCTTGCGGATGAAGTTGGCCGCGCGGTCGCCCAGCAGGTCCGTGTAGTAGCCCACTTCGTGCACGGGCACTTCGCCCTCGTACAGGTCTTCCTTCACGTTCGGACCCACGCCCGGCTTGTGCGTGAAGTAGTCGATGGCGCCGCCGTAGTTGCCGTAGAAGGTGTCGTAGCCGCTTTTCAGGGGACCGAAGTTCGGCAGCGATCCCAGGTGCCATTTGCCGAACAGCGCCGTGCGGTAGCCGACCTGCTTCAGCAGCGAAGGCAGGGTCGGGTGGTCCGGCGGCAGGCCGATGGTATCGGACGCGCCGGCGATCGGCTCCTCCAGCCCGCCCCGCAGGCGGTACTGGTAGCGTCCCGTGATCAGGCCGAAGCGGGTGGCCGAGCACACGGCCGAATTCGAATAGGCCTGCGTCAGCCGTACGCCCTGGGCGGCCAGCCGGTCCAGGTGGGGCGTGGCGAATTCGCGCTGGCCGTAGACGCCCAGGTCCGCGTAACCCAGGTCGTCGGCCAGGATGAACAGGATATTCGGCGCGCCCCCGCCCTTGGCGGCGGCTTCGGCGCGGCCCAGCAGGGGCGCCAGCGCCAGGGTGGACAGCCCGCCAATGACGGCGCGACGTTTCTTGTCGATGGATTTGCTCATGATGATCTCCTCTTAAAATTCGTAGCGGCCCGTGACGCCCACGGTGCGCGGCGTGCCGATGACGGCGTTATAGGAACCGAAACCGCTGTTCCACAGGCTGGTGTAGTACTGCTTGTCGAAGGCGTTCTTCACCCACAGCGACACATCCCAGGCCGTGCCGTTGGTGGTGCGCAGCCCGACCGAGAAATTACTGACGCTGTAGGCCGGTATGCGGGCGTACTCGGAAGCGTCGAGCGTGCCGTAGGTGCTGGCGCGGTAGGCGTAGTTGGCGTTGACATAGCCGTTGATGCCGTCGCCCACGCCTTTCGCATACTGCAGTCCCACGTTGCCGGTCCAGCGGGGCGCGTTGACCAGCGCATCGCGGCCGGACAGATCGCAGAAGGTGCCTGGCCGCTCCGGCGCGCATGGCGCATTGGTGTATTTCAGGTAGCTGGCGTGGTTGAAGGCACCGTTGGCGCGCAGGGTCAGGCCCCGCACGGGCGTGGCGATGGCTTCGATTTCGACGCCCCGCGTGCGCACGTCACCCGCGTTCGTCAAATAGGAGCTGCGCGCGATGGGATCGTAGGCATTGCTCTGGTAGCCGTGGACGACGGTGGCGAAGACATTGCCGTTCAGTTGCAGGCGGTTGTCCAGCAGGGTGCTCTTCACACCCAGTTCCAGTGCGTTCGAACGCTCCGCGCCCACCAGCATCGACGCCACGCCGCCCGTGCCCGGCACCGCCAGGTTGATGCCGCCGGATTTCTCGCCGTGCGAGATGCTGGTGTACAGCAGTACCTCGGGCGCGGCCTTGTAGCCGGCGCTGAGCAGGGCCGTGGGGCTGGACTGGGTCAGGCTCAGGTTGCCCGAGTCGAAGGCGCCATAGCGCCCGTTGCGGGCGGCCAGCGCGGCGCCCGTGACGGTGGCGCCGCCCGTCGGGGCGTTGCGCACCACCCGCGCCCACTTGTCCTCGTAGCTGGCGCGCACGCCGGCCGTCAGGTCCAGGCGCTCCGTCGCATGCCACGTGCTCTGGCCGAACAGCGCATAGCTGTTCACGCGCAGCCGGCCCGGCGCGGTGCTGCCGACGTTATTCCACGCCCCCGGCGCGTTGCCGTTGTACAGGTCGGCCAGCGGGCCGTTGACGGCGAACGAGTTGTTGTCCAGCTCCTGGTAATAGTAATAGGCGCCGAACACGGATTCGACCGGCTTGCCGGACGGCGTGGCCCAGCGCAGCTCCTGCGTGAACTGCTTGTGCTTCGCCGACGCGCCCACGTTGAGCATGATGGGCACGTCCAGGCCGTCGTCGTTGCGGGGCGTGAAGTTCCAGAAGCGCCAGGCCGTCACGGAGGTCAGGCGGGCGTCGTTGGCGAAGGTCCAGTTGGCCTCGGCCGAGGCGCCGCCCTGGTGCACGCTGACGGAAGAACCGCTGTCCAGGCTGACGGCCCGCTCGTTCGGGTCGACCACGGGCGTGGCGCCCACCAGCCTTGCCTGGGTCAATGCGCGCCCGGACGGCCCGGCGCTGTAGAACACCAGGGTACCGTTGTTCGAATGCTCCTCGTTGTAGTCGGCGATGACGCGCAGGCTGAATTCCTTGCCCTGCTCGACCGATACCTGGCCCCGTGCGCCCTGCCGCTGGCCGCCCTGCACGTGGTCGCCGTTGTGGCGATTGACGATGTAGCCGTCGTCCACCGTCTTGTAGGCCGACAGCCGCCCCGCCACCGTCTCGCCCAGGGGGCCCGACAGCACCAGCTTGCCCTGGCCGTAGCCGAAGCGCCCTGCCGACAGTTCCACCGAGCGCTCCGGCGTGAACGTGGGCTTCCTGGTGGCGATATTGAGTACGCCCGCCGTCGTGTTCTTGCCGAACAGCGTGCCTTGCGGCCCGCGCAGCAGTTCCAGCTGCTGCACGTCGAGCGCGTCGAAGGCGGCCATGCCGGGGCGGGCCAGGTAGACGTTATCCAGGTAGATGCCGACCGAGCCTTCCAGCCCGTCGCTGGCGGGGTTGTTGCCCAGGCCCCGCACGGCAAAGCTCATCTGCCGGGCATGGACGTAGTTGATCGTCGTGCTGGGCAGCAGCTGCTGCAGGTCCTGCACGCGGTACAGGCGGTTGCCGTCCAGCGCGTCGTCGCCCAGCACCGTCATGGGCGTTGGCACGTTCTGCGAACTCTCGACGCGGCGGCGCGTCGTCACCAGCACGGTCTGCACGGCGCCGACCACTTCGGCGCCGTCGGCGGCCGGTTCAATCGGCGTGGAATCGGCCGCAGCGGCGGCGGTCAGCGGCACGGCCGCAACGGCGGCGGACACCACATTGCCGGCACCCAGTGCGAACGGTGGCAGGGCGGCCAGCACGGCCAGCGCGGTGACGTTCAAGGTCAGGCCAGGTACGCCTCGACGAAAAGCTTGGTACACGTGAATCCCCTTTTTATTATGCAAAGATGATGGGCAAGCCGGCGCCCTGCCCCGCGCAGGAGCGCCGTTGAAACAGAAGCGGTGGAGTCAAGGCCGGGCGGCGGCCAGCGGCGCGGGCGCAGCGGCAGGCAAGGACACGGGCCATTCGGAACGGGGCGTGCCTTCCGGGACCCAGTCGTAAGGCACCGGCTGCGCGCGGTAGACCCAGTTGGTATCGACCGGGCGGCCGGCGCCGCCCACGGCGGAAGCGCCGTAATAGGGGCTGACGTATTCCCACACGATGTCGCCGGTGCGGGTGACCTGGAACAGGCGGCCGTTCATGCCTTCGTCGATCAGCGTATTCCCGTTGGGCAGGCGGCGCGCGCTGCTGATGAAGGCACTGTAGAAGCTCCACTGGGCCTGGCGCGAATCGGCGGCCGTGTACTGCCACACGATCTGCTTCGTGACGGGATCGATTTCCAGCACGCGCGAATGGGGGAAGATGCCGGGGCTGACCTTCGGGTAGCCCGCCTCGCCCTGGTTGTCGAACACCAGCAGGTTGCCCTCGCCCGGCAGGCCCGGCGCGATGAGGTGCGGGTCGTGCTGGCCGATGATCTGGTCCACCGCCCGCGGTACGGCCGTGGACGCGATGGCCGGGTAGTCCGGGCCCAGCGTCCACACGATGCGGCCCGTGGCGCGCTCGATGATGGCAGTAATGTTCGCTTCGCGCGAACTGATGATGAGGTTATCGGGATGGAAGCGCTTGTCGCCCGCCGTGAACCACCGGTTCGGGCCCACCACGGCCAGGCTGTTCAAGTGCAGGTAATCGTAGGCGGGTACGCCGTGGCGGGGCTGGCCGGCGCGCACCTGGCGCAGGGCGTCGGGCGAGAAGCCCAGTTCCTCCACGTGTTCGGAGGCGGTGCACTGCCACGCGATCTTGCCGGCCGGCGTGACCTCATAGATGACGTCGTCCAGCACGGCCTTGGCGGCGAAGCCTGCCACGCGATGTACCCGGTTGGCCAGCACCAGCGTATTGCCGTTGGCGGTGCGGCGCCAGTCGTGGTGCTGGTGGACGGCGCCGTTGGCGGGGCCGCCGGAGGCCAACGTGGCCGAACCGTAGGCTTCCTGTGCGCCCGTGCCCCACTGCCAGCGCACCTTGCCGTGCCAGTCCAGTTCACCGATGCTGGCATTGCCCAGGCCATTGCCGGCCGAGTGCACGCCGGGCACGCTGCCCAGCTGCAGCAGCACATTGCCGCGCTGGCCGCCCGTCAGCGCCGGGTCCAGCAGCACGGGCGGGAATCCTTCCTGGGCCCACCCGTGCACTTCATTGCCGTTCATGTCGACCAGGTGGGTCTTCTTGTCCTGCCCTGTAAACAATACGTAGCCATTCCACGCCCGCGCCGGGTCGTAGCGGGTGACGCCGGTGGGGAACACGCTGGGCGCGGCGAACGCGGAAAACGCCGTCAGTGCCAGCAGGGCGCCTGCCAGGATGGGGTGGTGCATGAAGCCTCCTTAATATGTTTTTGACACACATTGAAGACTTCATCATAAGGATGGGTTATTAAACGATCCACGAATGAATTTGCATAACAATATTTGGCGGCGCCGTATTTGCTAATGCGGGCCGGCCGGGAAAGCTCCGCTGCGCCCTCACGGCGACACCACGGTCGCCGTGCTGCCGTCCGCTGCCGGCAGCTTGACCGTCAACGTGGCGCTGCCGCTGGGGTTCGGCGGAGTCTAGCGAACAGCCGGCCGGCGCACCGGCGGCAGTCGTTTTGCCGGCTTTTACACGGTTTTGCAGTTGCAACGGAACTGTAATCGAGCCGATATTGCTCGAAAAATGGAGACAGACCCCATTTTTCGAGCAACAAAAAAGGCACCCCGCGGGGTGCCTCGTCAGTGCGCAGCAGTCGGCCGACTACTTGGCTTCCTTGTTGTAGGCGGCCACGCCGTCCACGATTTCCTGCTTGGCCGATTCCGGGCCTTCCCAGCCATCGACCTTGACCCACTTGCCTGGTTCCAGGTCCTTGTAGTGCTCGAAGAAGTGCTGGATCTGCTGCAGGCGCAGGTCCTGCAGGTCTTCCGGCTTCTGCCAGTGCTTGTAGATCGGCAGGACCTTATCGACCGGCACGGCCAGCACCTTGGCATCCTGGCCCGCTTCGTCCGTCATCTTCAGCACGCCCAGGGCGCGGCAGCGCACGACGACGCCTGGGATCAGGGGGAACGGGGTGATGACGAGCACGTCCACCGGGTCGCCGTCCGGCGACAGCGTGTTCGGCACATAGCCGTAGTTGCACGGGTAGTGCATCGCGGTGCCCATGAAACGGTCGACGAAGATGGCGCCCGATTCCTTGTCCACTTCGTACTTGATCGGATCGGCGTTCATCGGGATTTCGATGATGACGTTGAAATCGTTCGGCACGTCGCGGCCGGCGGACACTTTGTTCAGGCTCATGGTTTTCCTCTTAATACAGCTCGGTTATTCAAATTTCATCAAGCAAGCCGCGCAATTATAACGAAACGGTCGGCGGCGTGGCGGCGGATTGTGCAGCGCAACAGCAGCCGGCGCGGCCGCAAAGCCGGCCGCCGGCCGTACCAAACAGGCCTTACAGGATGGTGGCCAGCGCGCACTGGCGGTAGTGGCTGGCCGCCTGCTCGGGCTGCTGCAGGGCTTCGTGCAGCTGCGCCAGCTTCAGATGGGCTTCGCGCACCATGGGTGGGTCGGTGGCGTCGGACAGGGCCTGCTCCAGGTAGCGCTGGGCCTTGCCCCACAGCTTCTGCTTCAGGCACAGCGAGCCCAGCGTCAGCGCCAGTTCGGCGTCGAGCGGGCGTTCCAGCAGCCATGCCTCGCAATGCTCGATCTGGGCCAGCAGCGCGGCCGAACCGGCCGGCGCGGCTGCATCGCGGTAGGCCCGCACGACCCGTTCGTCCCAGTTTGCGGCCAGCGATTCCTCGGCCACCAGGCGCGCCTCGTCGTGCAGCCCACGGCTGTTCAGGGCCGTGGCGGCGCGGCTGGCCACATAGGGCTTCACCCTGTCGACCGACGGAATGGTCGACCACACCCGCATCAGCGATTCGGCATCGTGCGTGCGGTCCGACAGCAGGTCGTTGTAGGCCAACTCGCGCAGCCGCGCCGACAGGGCCGGATGCAGCGCCTTGTGCTTGTCGAGCGAGCGCACCAGGCGCAGCACTTCCGGCCAGTTCTTGGCCTGCTGCTCGGCCTTCAGCGACCATTGCAGCGCGTGGATATGGCGCGTGCCGCTGGCGTTCAGTTCGCGCACGGCAGCCAGTGCGGCTTCCGGCTGGTGGTCGTCCACCAGCAGCTCCGTCATCGTCATCAGGCGCGCCGTCTTCATGGCGGGATCGTCGGCGATGCGGGCCACCCACTGGTCGCGCCGCGCATGCTGGCGCATCCGGTGTGCGGCGCGGGCACCGATCAGCGCGGCCACGCCGGCGTTCTCGGGCAGGTCGGCGGCGCGCAGCGCGGCCTTCTCGGCATGGCCGAAGCGTCCTTCGAACAGGGCCTTCAGCGCGTCGCGCAGGCCCTTGTTGCCGTCCCGTTCACGCTTGCGCTGGCGGTACTCGGCCACCCGCGCCGGCATGCGCATCGTCGCGCGCACGGCGCGCACGGCCGCGTACAGCAGCAGGAACAGCAGCAGCTGCAGCACGACGAAGAAGTTCAGCGACAGGTCCATCCGGTACGGCGGATAGAACAGCACCACGTTGCCGGGATTGAAGCGCGCCGTCACGGCGATGCCGATGGCGGCCGCCATCAGCGCAAGTAACCAGAGGAATAAGCGCATGGTTCAGGGCTTCGCTTTGTAGTTGCGCACGGCGTTCAGGCTGTCGGCCAGGGTCGGCATCTCGATGGCCAGGTTGCTGCCCTGGACCTGGCGCAGCAGCGCCTGCACCGTCTGCGTCTGGCGCGCGCGCGTGTCGAAGTAGCGCAACAGGGCTTCCTGGGCGGCCAGCAGGTCGGCCCGGAAGGCGCCCTCGTTGCGCGACAACAGCGCCATGCGGGCGTTGAGCAGGCGCAGTTTCAGGTTCTCGCGCAGGAAGTAGGCGTGTTCGGGCGCGAGCATCATCGCGTCGGGATTGTCGACGCTGCGTACCCGCACCAGCTGGCGCACGTCCGTCCACATCTCGCTGCTCCAGCTGCTCCACACGCCCTGGACGCGGCCCAGCCAGGTATCGGCAATCGGCTCGGCCACCGGTTCCGGCACGGCAGCGCCGGCGCGGTTGCGGCGGTTCGGTTTCGGCTGCGCTGCCGTCGATGCCGGCGTCGCGTCGGACAGCATCGGCAGCGAATCGACCTGGGCGATCACATTGTCGAGCCGGACGGCCAGGCCGACGGAGTCGACCGACGGCAAAGCCTTCAGCTTTTCCGTGTCGCGCGCAATGGCCCGGCGGATCGTGATGAACTGCGGCTTGTCCGAACGGGACAGGCTGCGGTCGGCATTTTGCAGCGCGATCAGCGCGCCCGGCACGTTACCGGCCAGCTGCAACTGCTGGCTGGCCGTCGACAGCACCTGTTCGATCTCGGCCAGGGCCCACTCGTCGCGGTTCTTCGACATGTCGTTGTACAGCTGCTCGAGCGCCTGCTGCTGGGCCTGGGCTTCCTGCTGGCGCCCTTCCAGCATGCCCACCTTGACCTGCAGCTCCCGCGCCACCTCCTGCGTGGCACGCACCAGCTGGGCCGCTTCCGTCGTCGTCGCATCGCTCTTCTGCAGCCGGCTCGCCATTTCCTGGCGCAGGTTGCGAATCTGGCGGCTCGTGCTGATGCTTTGCGCGGCCAGCAGCACGGCCAGCACGATGACGGCAATCGTCATCGGCCGTTGCAGGATATGGCCCCAGCTGGAGGCGGCGGCCGATGGCGGCTGCTGCGGCGGCTGCGGCGCGGCCGGTGGCGGGCTGACGGGCGGGTTGGCGCCGCCACCTGTCGGTGCGGCCGGTCCTTGTGACGGGTCTGGTAAGGTAGGCAAATCGTTCATGGTCGTGATTGTAACGCGGCGAGCAGGCGCTCGTCGCCGGATCCTGTGAGCGTTACGAGGGGCAGCCCCAGTTCATGCGCGCTGGCGGCGATCCGGGCATGCGGCACGATCAGCCGCTGTTGTTGCATTTTCGCCACGAGATTTTCGCCCGGCACACGGGCCAGCAAGTCCAGCAGGCCCCGCAGCGCCTCGGAACTGGTGATCAGCCAGTCGTTCGGCACCGCCAGCAAGGTCACCAGTCGCGCCGCCAGCGCCGGCGTCAGGGCCGGCACGCTGCGGCGGTAGGCCGGCAAGGTCGTCACGTCGGCCCCGGCCGCGCGCAACCCGTCGGCCATCAGCTCGCGGCCCGATTCGCCGCGCACGATCAGCACGCGCCGCCCGCGCAGCGCAGCCAGGTCCAGGGTTTCGAGCAGGTGTTCGGAGTCGCTGCGGGCAGCGTCATGCGGGCTGACGATGTCGACCCGGTCGGGCGTGATGCCGTGGGCGGCCAGTGCGGCACGGCTGCCCTCGCCCAGCACGGCCAGCGTCACGCCCGCGGGCCACCGTTCGATATGGGCGAAGGCGGCGTCGATGGCATTGGGGGACACGAAGGCCACCAGCGCGAAGTCCTGCAGCCGCGCCAGGGTGGCGCGCAGGGCCGACTGGTCCTGCAGCGGCGCGATGTCCAGCAGCGGCAGCACTTCCACGGCGCGGCCCAGCGCGCGCACGCGCTCGGCCAGCGGCAGGGCCTGCGCCAGCGGGCGCGTGATGACGACGGCGCCGGGCATCCTCAGGCGGCGCCGTCGGCGGCCGCTTTTGCCTGGGCCAGGATGGCCAGCGCATCCTGGTCGCGCAGCTTGTCGGCCACCTGGTCGCCCAGCTGGGCCGCATCCGTGGCCGGGCCGTGCACTTCGGCGCTCGCCAAGCGGGTGCCGTCGGGCGTGGCCACCAGCGCCCGCAGGTACATGGTGCCGTCCTCGATGGTGGCATGGGCCGCCAGCGGCACCTGGCAGCTGCCGCCGAACACCTTCGACACGCGCCGCTCGGCCGTCACGGCCTGGCTGGTGGCGACGTCGTTCAACGGCGCCAACAGCGCGAACAGGTCGACGCCGTCGGCCCGGGGCACGTCCGTGTGGGCGATTTCGATGGCCATGGCGCCCTGCCCCGCCGCCGGCAGGCTGACGGCCGGGTCCAGCACGGCGCGGATGCGCGAAGCCAGGCCCAGGCGCTTCAGGCCGGCCGCGGCCAGGATGATGGCGGCGTAGTCGCCCCGATCGAGCTTGCCCAGCCGCGTATCGAGGTTGCCGCGCAGGGGCTTGACCACCAGGTGCGGATAGCGCGCGGCGATCAGGGCCTGGCGGCGCAGGCTGCTGGTGCCGACCACGGCGCCCGGCGGCAGGGCGTCGAGCGAGTCATACTGGCCGGAGACGAAGGCGTCGCGCGGGTCTTCCCGCTCCAGCACGGCCGCCAGTGCGAAGCCTTCGGGCAGGTCCATCGGCACATCCTTGAGCGAATGGACGGCCAGGTCGGCCCGGCCTTCGGCCATTGCCACTTCCAGTTCCTTGACGAACAGGCCCTTGCCGCCCACCTTGGACAGGCTGCGGTCGAGAATCTGGTCACCACGGGTGGTCATGCCGAGAATCTCCACGACGCACTGCGGATATAATTGTGACAAGCGCGCGCGTACGTGCTCGGCCTGCCACATGGCCAGCCGGCTCTCGCGCGAGGCGATCACCAGTCTGGAAGGGATTTGCTGTGCCTTTTCGGATGTATTCAAAACCGGTACTTTCTTTCGCTGTTGCGGATGCCAACCGGCGTACGCCAGTTACCTGCGCATGGATTCAAGACCATAAATTTTAGCATGCGCTTCCCTGCAGACCGTGGCCACAAGCCCTTGCACCGACACCCATCATCTTTGTTGAAACAACTATGGTAAATTTTGCTAGTGCGACAGACGAACACACCCGCCCACCCGAGGGCGAGCGGGCCAACGACGCCACCGCCGCCGACAAGGACGCGCCGCTGAAGGAAGACATTCGCCTGCTGGGGCGCCTGCTGGGCGACGTGCTGCGCGAACAGGAGGGCGAGGAAGTCTTCGCCGTCGTCGAGACGATCCGCCAGACCGCCGTGCGCTTCCGCCGCGAAGCCGATGCCGGCGCGGCCAAGGAACTGGACGGGATGCTGAAGATACTCACGCGCGAGCAGACCATTTCCGTCGTGCGCGCGTTTTCCTACTTCTCGCACCTGGCCAATATCGCCGAGGACCAGCACCACAACCGCCGCCGCCGCGCCCACCTGCTGGCCGGCTCGAAGCCCCAGCGGGGCAGCATCAGCTACGCATTGGCCAAGCTGAAGGACGCCGGCGTCGACAAGGACACCGTCGACGGCTTCTTCCAGGACGCGCTGATCGCCCCCGTGCTGACGGCCCACCCGACCGAGGTGCAGCGCAAGTCCATCCTGGACGCGGAACACGATATCGCCCGCCTGCTGGCCGAACGCGACATGCCGCTGACGCCGAAGGAACGGGCCGCCAACCTGCACATGCTGCGCGTGCGCATCGCCACCCTGTGGCAGACGCGCATGCTGCGCTACACCAAGCTGACGGTGGCCGACGAGATCGAGAACGCCCTGTCCTACTACCGCATCACCTTCCTGCGCGAAGTGCCCGGCCTGTACGACGATATCGAGGATGACATCGCCACCCTGTACGGTACCGAACAGCCCAAGCCGATTGCCGCGCCCTACCTGCAGATGGGCAGCTGGATCGGCGGCGACCGCGACGGCAACCCGAACGTCAACGCCGGCACCATGCAGCACGCGCTGGCCCGCCACGCCACCACCATCGTCGACTTCTACCTGGACGAAGCGCACGCGCTGGGCGCGGACCTGTCCGTCTCGACCCTGATGGTGGCCTGCAGCCCCGCGCTGCAGGCCCTGGCCGATGCATCCCCGGACCAGTCCGACCACCGCGCCGACGAGCCGTACCGCCGCGCCCTGATCGGCATCTATGCCCGCCTGGCCAGCACGGCGCGCATGCTGGGCGCGACCAATATCCTGCGCAAGGAAGTGGGTCACGCCGAACCGTACGCGGACGCGCAGGCCTTCTCGGCCGACCTGCAGGTGCTGATCGAGTCGCTCGAAGCCAACCACGGCGGCATGCTGGCGCGCCCGCGCCTGACGACCCTGAAACGCGCGGCCGACATCTTCGGCTTCCACCTGGCGTCGCTGGACATGCGCCAGTCGTCGGACGTGCACGAGCGCGTGCTGGCCGAACTGTTCGCCCGCGCCGGCGCCGAGCAGGACTACGCCGCGCTGCACGAGGACGCGAAAGTGGCGCTGCTGTTGGCCGAGCTGGCGCAACCGCGCCTGCTGTATTCGCCGTATATCGATTACTCGGCCGAGACGCAGTCGGAACTGTCGATCTTCCGCGCCGCCCGCGACATCCGCCAGCGCTACGGCAAGCGCGCCATCCGCAACTACATCATCTCGCACACGGAAACCGTGTCGGACCTGCTGGAAGTGCTGGTGCTGCAGCAGGAAACGGGGCTGCTGCGCCAGGACGCCGACGGCGCCGCGACGGCCGACCTGATGGTCATTCCCCTGTTCGAAACCATTCCCGACCTGCAGCGCGCCGCCGGCATCATGGGCAGCGTGATGGCACTGCCGCTGGTAAAGCACCTGGTGGAACAGCAGGGCCGCATCCAGGAAGTCATGCTGGGCTACTCGGACTCGAACAAGGACGGCGGCTTCCTGACGTCGAACTGGGAGCTGTACAAGGCCGAGATCGCGCTGATCGACGTGTTCGAGCAGGCCGGCGTCAAGCTGCGCCTGTTCCACGGCCGCGGCGGCACCGTCGGCCGCGGCGGCGGTCCCAGCTACGAGGCCATCCTGGCGCAGCCGAAAGGCACCGTCAATGGCCAGATCCGCCTGACGGAACAGGGCGAGATCATCGCATCGAAGTTCTCCAACGCGGAGATCGGCCGGCGCAACCTGGAGCTGCTGGTGGCCGCGACGCTGGAAGCGAGCCTGTTGCCGCCGCCGTCCGACACGGCCAAGCACGAGCAGCTGGCCGGCTTCGAGGCCGTGATGGCCGAGGTGTCCGACTTCGCGTACAAGGCCTACCGCGACCTGGTCTACGAAACGCCGGGCTTCACGGACTACTTCTTCGCCGCCACGCCGATCGCCGAGATCGCGGAACTGAACCTGGGCTCGCGCCCGGCGTCGCGCAAGTCGACCCGCCGCATCGAGGACCTGCGCGCCATTCCGTGGGGCTTCTCGTGGGGCCAGTGCCGCCTGCTGCTGCCGGGCTGGTTCGGCTTCGGCAGCGCCATCGGCGCGTGGATCGCCGGCGGCGAGCGCGAACAGCGCATCGCCCAGCTGCGCGACATGCACGCGCACTGGCCGTTCTTCCGCACGCTGCTGTCGAACATGGACATGGTGCTGGCCAAGACGGACCTGGCCATCGCCTCGCGCTATGCCGAGCTGGTGGCGGACAAGGAACTGCGCGAGCGCATCTTCCGCCGCATCTGCGACGAGTACCGCCACACCCTGGAATGCCTGGAGGCGATCACCGGCACGACCGAGCGCCTGGCCGGCAACCCCCTGCTGGCCCGCTCGATCACGAACCGCTTCGCCTACCTCGACCCGCTGAACCACTTGCAGGTCGAGCTGATCAAGCGGCACCGGGCGCTGTCGTCCGAGCCGGACAAGGC
Source organism: Pseudoduganella buxea (assembly GCF_009720835.1). Taxonomy (GTDB): domain Bacteria; phylum Pseudomonadota; class Gammaproteobacteria; order Burkholderiales; family Burkholderiaceae_D; genus Rugamonas; species Rugamonas buxea. The sequence goes on along the minus strand of NZ_WNKZ01000035.1, from coordinate 9,285 downwards.
CGACCCGCGCGTGCACCGGGGCATCCACCTGTCGATCAACGGCGTGGCGGCGGGCTTGCGCAATACTGGTTGATCCAACGTCTGTTGTAACGACGCCAAGGCGGACCTGCGGGTCCGCTTTTTTTTGTACTTTCGACAGCCCGGCCCCTTAAAATCGCAATTCGTCGCATGCCTGCCACGGACGCCGGCTGCCTCGCTAGAATCTGCCGCACGCCCGTCAAAAACAAAGATAAAGGTATTCGCCATGCTTCGTCCGCCGTCTCTGTCCATCGCCTCCGCCGCCTTCTTTACCGCCCTGTCCGCCGGCATGCTCGCCATGCTGCCTGCCGCCCATGCGGCCGACGACCAGCGCACCCTGGCGCCGTTCCGGGCGATTGCCGTCAAGGGCCCGATCGACCTGCAGATCCTGGCCGGCAAGGCGCAATCCGTGAAGGTCAGCGGCAACGGCGAATTCATCGGCAAGCTGCGCACGACGGTAAAGGATGGCGAGCTGCTGATCGACTATCCGGGCAAGGCCACGCAGTCTACCGACACGGGCAAGATCGTCGTGACGATGCCGAACCTCGTCAAGGTCATCGTCGAAGGCGCCGGCGAAGTCGACATCGACCACGTCAACGAAGAGCGCATCGACATCCAGTTCCAGGGCGCCGGCCGGCTTTCCGCCAAGGGCCGCACCAAATGGCTGCGGCTGAAGGCGCAAGGCGTCGGCCAGGTCGACACGCGCAGCCTGCAGTCCGAGCGCGCCGACGTCAATTTCGAAGGCATCGGCGAAGTCTCCGTGCACGCCAGCCAGACCCTGAACGCCGTCGTGCGGGGGCTGGGCAACGTGGTCTACTACGGCCACCCGAAGACCTTGAACAAGTCCGCCAGCGGCCTGGGTGGGATCAAGGCGGGCGATTGATCAAGGGGGCGGCAGCACCAGTCGCGCATGCCGCAGCTGACGCACCCGAATGAATCCCAGCGCCTCGTAGATTCCGATGGCCCGCGCATTGCCGCTGCCCACGTGCAGCATCGGCGTGATGCCATCTTCCTGCATCGCATGCATGACGTGGCGCACCAGCAGCGCCGCGTAGCCACGCCCCATGTAGCCGGGCCGGGTGCAGACGGCGCTTACTTCGCGCGCTTCGCCCATGTCCATCCGTTCGCCCGACAGGGCCACCAGCCGGCCCTGGTCGAAGATGCCGAAGTAGCGGCCCATCGTGCCGGTGCGCGCGCGGAAGTAGCCGGGAAAGGCGACGTCAGTCAATTCCTGCATGGCCGGGTCGAGCGGGTCGAGCAGCGTCACGCCTTCGCGCGGCGGTGCGGCGATGGCGCCGCCCGTATAGACCATCTGCGTCACGCCACCCAGTTCACGCACTTCCCAGCCGGGCGGCACGGCCGGGATGGCCCCGACGAAGAACACGTCCTCGCGCAAGAGCGCCAGGTCCCCGGCCGGCACCGGCATGCCTTCCTCCGGCACGGCGGCGAACGGCGCCACATCGGGCGGGTAACGCCGCATCGCACCGAGCGGTTGCGCCAGTTGGCGCTGGCCGCCGTGCAGGGCGGCCCAGACGGGATTGGCCAGCCCGGCCAGCCCCTGCTCAGTCATTCCCATACAGTATACTTTCTCCTTTTTCGAAAGTTCCACCATGAGCACCCTGCCACCCTGCCCGCAATGCGCGTCCGAATTCACCTACGAGGATGGCGCCAGCCTGGTGTGTCCCGAGTGCGCGCACGAGTGGCCGGCCAAGGCCGAGGCGGCGCCTGATTCCACCAATACGGCCCGGGTCTACCGCGACGCTTCCGGCAACGTGCTGCAGGACGGCGATACCGTCACCATCATCAAGGACCTGAAACCGAAGGGTTCCGGCGGCGTCATCAAGCAGGGCACGAAGGTCAGGAACATCCGCCTGGTCGATGCCGACCACGATATCGACTGCAAGATCGACGGCTTCGGCGCGATGAGCCTGAAGACCGAGTTCGTGCGCAAGGTGTAAGCCCGCGTTTCTCAAGCCCGATCTCAAGCTGGATCTCACGCCGGATACAGTCCGCGCGTGCGGGCGAACAGCCGGGTCAGCCCGAACAGCGCGTCGATATTCGGCGTGGCCACGCCGACGCGCTGGCCGATCTCGCGCACGGCGCCGACGATGTTGTCCAGCTCGATGGGCCGGCCCGCCTCGACATCCTGCAGCATCGACGTCTTGAACGCGCCCAGCTTGCGCGTGACGCCATGGCGGTCTTCCGGCGTCTCGTCGATGGCGCAGCCGATACGCGCGCCCACCAAGCCGGCCTCGCGCATGGCCGCGATGCAGAAGGCGCTGGCCAGCGGATCGTCCAGCAGGCGGTCGGCCGTCGCGCCCGTGATGGCCGTGACGGGATTGGTCGTCATATTGCCCCACAACTTGTACCAGATATCGTAGCGGATGCGTTCGGACAGCGTGACGGCGAAGCCCGCCCCGCCCAGCACCTCGCTGACGTGGCGCGCCCGCGCGGACACGCCGCCATCTGGTTCGCCGACGATCAGGCCATTGCCCATGCGGTGCTGCACGACACCCGGCGCCACGGTGGACGTGGAAGCGTGGATGACGCAGCCGAGCAGGTGACGGTACGGAACGGCCGCGCCGACGGCGCCACCCGGATCGACGCTGTCCAGCGGCCCGCCCGGCAGCGGCGAAGCGCCTTCCGCGAACCACCAGGGCACGCCGTTCATGGCCGGCAGCACCACCGTATCGGGCCCCAGCAACGGTCCGATCGCCGGCGCCACCTGGCCCAGGGCCGGCCCCTTGACGGCGATGACGACCAGGTCCTGCACGCCCAGGTCGGCCGCGTCGTCCGAAGCCGTTACGGGCGCCTGCACCAGCTGGCCCGCCTCATGCAGCCGCCAGCCGTGTTCCCGCAATGCCGCCAAGGTGGCGCCCCGCGCCAGCGCGCTGGTGGCGATGCCGCTGGCCGCCAGCCGCGCGCCGATAAAGCCGCCGACCGCGCCGGCACCCACGATGCATGTCTTCATTGCCGTTCCATCTCCCGTATTAAAAATCTTGTGACCGAAATGATAACGTATAGTGAGGCCGGGCTTCTCCTTCCGCCACCACATCGCCATGACCATGACCATGACAATGACCGCCACCTTCCGCCTGTCGATCCTTGCGGCGCTGCTGCTGACCGGCCCTGCTGCCCTCGCCGCTTCCTGCGGCCAGGCGCCAAAGGGCGAGCTGGCCGCGCAGCGAATCGCTGCCGTGCAGCCGAGCCGCGAAGGCGCCAGCCTGTACGAAGGCCCCGTGTGGCGGGGCGGCGCCCTGTACTTTTCCGATTTCGCCACGAGTGCCCCCTTCCCTTCGCGCATCCGCAAGCTGTCGTCCGGCGACAGCGTCGTCACCGTCGTCGAGGACAGCGGCAGCAATGGCCTCGCGGTGGACGCCCGCGGTGCGCTGGTCGCCGCCACGCACAAGGACAAGGCCGTGGCGGCGTATCCGCCGGGTGGCGGCAAGCGTGTCGCCGTCGCGGCGAGCTACATGGGCGCTGTCTTCAACTCGCCCAACGATATCGCCATCGCCGCCGACGGCACGCTGTATTTCACCGATCCGGACTACCAGAAGGCGGCGGCGCCGGGCGGCCAGCCCGTCACCGGCGTGTACCGGGTCGGCACGAATGGCGACGTCACGCTGGTCGACGGCAGCCGCCGCAATCCGAACGGCATCGCACTCTCGCCCGCCGGCGACACCTTGTACGTCACGGCTGCGGACGGCGCCTTGCACGCCCATGCCATCGCGGACGGCAGGCCGGCACCGGGACGGCTGCTGGTGGCCGGTCTCGATGGCCCGGACGGCATGACGGTGGACTGCCACGGCAACCTGTACGTCACCGAACATAGCGCGCGCCGGCTGCGCGTGTTCTCGCCACGCGGGGGCGAACTGGCCACGATCCGTGTCGACGCCAACGTGACGAACGCCGCCTTCGGTGGCGACGACGGCAAGACGCTGTTCATCACGGGCGCGGGCGCGATCTGGCGCGTAAAGCTGGACGTGACGGGCGCGCCCTACTGAACGCTGCAAACCCTGCGGGCAAAAAAAGGGAAGCCCGTGGGCTTCCCTCGATGACCGATCCGGCGGGATCGGTTTGGAGTCATCAGTTTTGCAAGATCAGTTTTGAGTCAGGAAGGTCTTCAGCTTGTCCGAACGCGACGGCTGGCGCAGCTTGCTCATGGCCTTCGCTTCGATCTGGCGGATACGTTCGCGCGTGACGTCGAACTGCTTGCCCACTTCTTCCAGCGTGTGGTCGTTCGACATCTCGACGCCGTAGCGCATGCGCAGCACCTTCGCTTCGCGCGGGGTCAGCGAGTCCAGCACTTCCTTGATCACGTTGCGCATCGACGCATGCAGCGCGGCGTCCAGCGGCGCCAGGGTGGTGTTGTCCTCGATGAAGTCGCCCAGCTGCGAATCGCCGTCCTCGCCCATCGGGGTTTCCATCGAAATGGGTTCCTTGGCGATCTTCATGATCTCGCGCACCTTCGATTCCGGCATCTCCATCTTGACGGCCAGGGTCGCCATATCCGGCTCGCTGCCCGTTTCCTGCATGATCTGGCGGCTGATGCGGTTCATCTTGTTGATCGTCTCGATCATGTGCACCGGTACGCGGATGGTGCGGGCCATGTCGGCGATCGAACGGGTGATGGCCTGGCGAATCCACCACGTCGCATACGTGGAGAACTTGTAGCCGCGGCGGTATTCGAACTTGTCCACCGCCTTCAGCAGGCCGATATTGCCTTCCTGGATCAGGTCGAGGAACTGCAGGCCGCGGTTGATGTACTTTTTCGCGATCGAGATCACCAGGCGCAGGTTGGCCACCGTCATTTCGCGCTTGGCGTGACGGGCGCGCTTCTCGCCGGCCGCCATCTGCTTGTTGATCTTGCGCAGGTCGGCCAGCGGCAGCGCGACACGCTCCTGCAGGTCGATCATCTTGTTCTGCAGTTCCTTGATGGCCGGGACATTGCGGCCCAGGACGATGCTGTACGGGTGGCCCGCGCCGACTTCGCCGTCGACCCAGTCCAGGTTCGTCTCGTTGCCCGGGAAGACCTTGATGAAGTGGGCGCGCGGCATGCCGCAGCGGTTCACGCACAGTTCCAGCACGGCGCGCTCGATGCCACGTACCTGTTCCATCTGGCCGCGCAAGGTGTCGCACAGCTTCTCCACCACTTTCGCGGTGAAGCGGATCGACAGCAGCTCGGCCGAGATGATGCCCTGGGCCTTCTGGTAGGCGGCGGTGCCGAAGCCGGCCTTGCGCATCTTGTCGAACTGGGCCGAGATGACGGCGAAGCGCTCCAGCGCGTCGACCTTCAGCTGCACCAGCTGCTCGGTCGAGAAGCCGGCCGCGCCGCCATTGGCGTCGCCGTCCTCTTCTTCCTCTTCCAGCTCTTCCTCGTCGTCGTCGTCCGGGTTGCTGACGGCGCGCGCCGGTGCCACCGGGGCCGACGTCTCTTCCGGATCGACGAAGCCGTCGACGACGTCGTCGACCTTCATCTCGTCGCTTTCGATCTTCTCGGCCAGGGCCACGATCTCGGCGATCGTCGTCGGGCAGGCGGAGATGGCCTGGATCATGTCGCGCAGGCCTTCCTCGATGCGCTTGGCGATCTCGATCTCGCCTTCGCGGGTCAGCAGCGCGACGGCGCCCATTTCACGCATGTACATGCGGACCGGGTCCGTGGTGCGGCCGAAATCGGAATCGACGGTGGACAGCGCGGTGGCGGCGGCGGCTTCGACTTCGTCGTCGCTGGCGGCGGTGGCCACGTTATCGGACAGCAGCAGGCTGTCGGCATCGGGCGCGCGTTCGTAGACGGCGATACCCATGTCGTTGAAGGTGGCGATGATGCCTTCGATGGCTTCCGGCTCGACGATACTTTCCGGCAGCTGGTCGTTGATCTCGGCATAGGTCAGGAAGCCGCGCTCCTTGCCCATGTTGATCAGGTTCTTGAACTGCTGGCGGCGCTTTTCCAGGTCTTCCTGCGACATGCCTTCGGCGCTGCCCAGCGCGTCCAGGCCCTTGGCCTTGCGTTCGCGTGCTTTCGACGCGGCCTTCAGTTCGGCGCGCTCGACGGCGTTCAGGGCCGCCACTTCGTCGTTTTCGGGCGTGAATTCGCTCGGCTTGCGGCCGCGGCGGCCCGGCACCTTCACGGACGGCAGCAGGTAGCCGGAGGTGTCGATCGAGGCCAGGGTGGCAGCGTCCGTGACCTGGCTGACGGCGGCGGGCGCCGTCGGCGGCAGGGCCGGATCGATGACGGCGGCGGACTTGTCCAGCTTTGCCTTGCGCACGCGCACCACGGGCGCCTTCGGCACGGCCGGTGCGGCAGCGACGGCGGCATCGCCAGAGTCGGCGGCAACGGCGGCCAGCGGCGCATCGGCAGCCTCTTCCTGGCCCGGCACGGCCACCAGGCGCGGACGGGTCTTCTTCACGACGGTCACTTTGCCGGCAGCCTCTTGCGCATTATCGATCACATAGGATAAGGTGGTCTTCGTTACCGCCAGCGGCGCCGCTTCGGTGCGCGGTTTTTTGGCGGACAGCGTTAAGGTTTTCGGCGTTTTCGTCGTCATCAAATATCTCTCTGTGCCACGCAACGGGGCGCGGCGCAAGTGAACAATCCAGCATGGCCTGCAAAAACGGGCCACATTGGTACGTATATGGGGATCATCCTGAATGAAAAAAGCCCGTCGAACGGGCTTGCTACCGCATAGTTCATCCAGTGGTTTCAGTACAAGAAGAGATGGCACATGCCTGCCTGCGCACAACGCGGCTCGGGCGCGGCGGCGGCGCATGACGCCACCTCGTCGCGCAACGCTGCCAGCGTCGTCGTCACGGCTCGCGGGTGATTTCCACACCCGCCATGCGGAAAACCCTGTGCAGGGAACCGCGGGGTACTCTCGATCAAACTGAACTAACTCTTGGCCAAACGGATTCCACACCGTGCTGCATTTGGTGCGTCGGTCATTATACACGGATTCGCGATGGTTTTACATGCAGCCCCGTCTTAATCATGCGGCCACCCTCGTGGCAAAACCCGCATCATGATTGAAATTGCAACGCGCCGGGCCCGCGCACATGGTATGCTGGCGCCTCTTGCTTAATCTGTGAAGTCGATGAACACTAGCCTTACCTCCCAGCCCGCCGACGGCGCCGAACCCATCGCCACCCCGGGCAACGACACGATCGCCGGTGCGATCGGCAATCCGACCGACAACGCCACTGACGCCGAAGGCGCCGGCAGCGATGCGGCCGAAACGCCTGCCGCGCCAGCGCTTGATGCGACTGCGCCCGCCGGCCAGGCCACGGGCCCGACCAGCGCACGCGCGCTGCTCAAATCCCTGCAGCAGCAGTTCGCGCCGTTCCGCGATTGCCTGCCCCTGTCGATCGGTATCGACAAGCAGATCCTGGCCCAGGTGCCGGGCATCGACCGCAAGCTGATGCGCGCTGCGCTGGGCATCCACACGGGTTCGCAGCGTTACCTGCGCACCATGGAAAAAGCCACCGTCCGTTATAACCTGGACGGGAGCAAGGGCGCCGAAGTGACGGACGTGCACCGCAAGCACGCCAAGGACACCTTGCAGGAACGCTTCCGCAAGGAGGCCGAGCGCAAGAAGGCCGAACGGGACGCCGCCGCGGAAGAGGAAAGCAACCGTCGCCGCCAGGAAAAGCTGGAACAGCTGACCGCCAAATTCTCCCGCAAAGGCTGATGGTCGCGGTGGCAGTGCAATCCCCGGACCGCGCTGGCAGCACCGCGCCTGACGCGGAACTGCCGCCGTATCACGGCATCGCCCTGACCGACGTGCACCTGGTGCGCACGGTGCAGGAGGCCGAAGCGGCGCAACAGGCGCTGCTGGCCTGTGACGCGATCGGCTTCGATACCGAATCAAAGCCCACCTTCGTCAAGGGCCAGGGCTCGGACGGACCGCATCTGGTGCAGTTTGCCGACGAGCAGCGCGCCTGGCTGTTCCAGATCGGCCCGGACAGCGCCCCGCTGGTGCCGGCGCTGAAAGCGATCCTGGAGGCGGAAGACGTGCTGAAACTGGGCTTCGGCCTGTCCGACGACGTGAAACGGGTACGTGCCAAGCTGGGTATCGAACCGGCCCGCATCGTCGACCTGTCGACCGCCCTGCGCGTGCCGGGCCAGAAGCACGACCTGGGCGCGAAGAGCGCGGTCGCCAAGTTCTTCGGCACGAAGCTGCACAAGTCGAAGAAAATCTCCACCACCAACTGGGCCGCGCCACGCCTGACGGACAAGCAGATCCTGTATGCGGCCGACGATGCCCAGGTGGCGCTGCGCGTGTACCGCCACTGGCTGGCGCTGGGCAATGTGCTGCCGCCGCCGCGGGCGCCGCGCCGCCGTCCGCCACCGGCCGCCTGATACGGGGCACCTTTGCAGCACAGGCGCGGGCGCCGCTCACGCCTTCTTGAACGGGAACCGCGCATGCCTGATTCAATTTCGCTCCGCCCTGCCTTGATCCTGCTGGCCATGCTGGCACTCCCGCCACTGGCCGTGGCCGCCCCCGCGCCGGACACGCTGGAGCAGCGCCTGGCGCCCTGCCTCGCCTGCCACCAGGTGAAGGACCGCAACGACGCCTTCTTCCCGCGCCTGGCCGGCAAGCCCGAAGGCTACCTGTATAACCAGCTGCGCAATTTCCGCGACGGCCGGCGCCAGTTCCCCATGATGACGTATATGGTCAGCCAGCTGCCCGAGCCCTACCTGCGCGAGATCGCCGGCTGGTTCGCTGCCCAGCATCCGCCCCATGCCGCCCCCGCACCCGTGCAGGCCACGCCGGCCCAGCTGGAACGGGGCCGCGCGCTGGTGCTGCAAGGCGACGCGGGCCGCAAGGTGCCTGCCTGCGTGGCCTGTCATGGCGCGCAGCTGGGCGGCGTCGCGCCGGCCATTCCCGGCCTGGTCGGGCTGCCGCGCGACTACCTGAACGCCCAGTTCGGCGCCTGGCGCAACGGCGTGCGCAAGGCCCAGTCGCCCGACTGCATGGCGCTGGTGGCCAGCCGCCTGACGCTGGACGACGTGGCCGCCGTATCGGCCTGGCTGGCCAGCCAGCGCGTGGACGAAACCGTGCGCCCGGCCACGGCACTGGCGGCGCCGCTGCCCCTGCCCTGCGGCGGCGTGCCCGCAGCGGAAGGAGCGCGGCCATGAAGCGGCGTGGCGCGATCTTCCTGGCCATGCTGGTCTTGCTGCTGGCCACCGTGACGGGCCTGTTGTGGCCCCGCCACGATGCCGGCCCACCGCCCAGCGCGGCGGCGCAGGCGCTGCCGGCGTCGGAGCGCATT
>NZ_WNKZ01000359.1 GCF_009720835.1 Pseudoduganella buxea | reverse complement strand
TGGGCCGATCGTCCTTGGCCATGGCAAGAAAGCGGTGGCGCCAGCGAAAGCTCGTGTTGCGGTGAATGCCGGTTGTTTCCGCTGCCGCGCGTACCGTCATCGAACCCAACATGCACTGCAGGAACGGTAGCCATTTTTCGCGCAGCCGGATAAACGCCAGCGGCGTATCGGTCAGTGCATTGAAGGACCTGTGGCACTGGC
>NZ_WNKZ01000358.1 GCF_009720835.1 Pseudoduganella buxea | reverse complement strand
AGCGCTACCGCTGTCGCCAGTGCCGCCGCTCCTTCAACGCGCTGACGAAGACCCCGCTGGCCTTTATCCGGCTGCGCGAGAAATGGTTGCCGTTCCTGCAGTGCATGTTGGGTTCGATGACGGTACGGGCCGCAGCCGAATCCACCGGCATCCACCGCAACACCAGTTTTCGCTGGCGTCACCGTTTTCTTGCCATGGCCAA
>NZ_WNKZ01000357.1 GCF_009720835.1 Pseudoduganella buxea | reverse complement strand
TGGCCAACGCGTTGACGACCAACCAGATCGTCGCCCTGAGCTCGAACCAGCTGGGTGCCTTCAACACCGCCCAGTTCGGCGCGCTGTCGACCAACGCGATTGCCGCGATCGAGACGGCCGATATCGGTGGCCTGAAGACCAACGTCATCGCCGCGCTGAAGTCGGCGCAGGTGGCGGCCCTGACGACCAACCAGATCGGTGCCCTGG
>NZ_WNKZ01000356.1 GCF_009720835.1 Pseudoduganella buxea | reverse complement strand
TGGCCAACGCGTTGACGACCAACCAGATCGTCGCCCTGAGCTCGAACCAGCTGGGTGCCTTCAACACCGCCCAGTTCGGTGCGCTGTCGACCAACGCGATTGCCGCGATCGAGACGGCCGATATCGGCGGCCTGAAGACCAACGTCATCGCCGCGCTGAAGTCGGCGCAGGTAGCTGCCCTGACGACCAACCAGATCGGTGCCCTGG
>NZ_WNKZ01000355.1 GCF_009720835.1 Pseudoduganella buxea | reverse complement strand
CTTGACGGCTATCGGTATCAAGCATTTACTACAGTGTTTGATGAGCTTTATTACTACCCTGAACACATGATGTCTCATGTATTCAATAAAACTTTACTTCTTCCAGATTGTTAAAGAACGAAACAGCTAAGATCTCTAAAAGATCAAACCTAAGTCTTCAATGACTTACGTTTGTACTTTCACAGTACGATCAACAGAAGCGATGGTG
>NZ_WNKZ01000354.1 GCF_009720835.1 Pseudoduganella buxea | reverse complement strand
CACCATCGCTTCTGTTGATCGTACTGTGAAAGTACAAACGTAAGTCATTGAAGACTTAGGTTTGATCTTTTAGAGATCTTAGCTGTTTCGTTCTTTAACAATCTGGAAGAAGTAAAGTTTTATTGAACGCATGAGACATCATGTGTTCAGGGTAGTAATAAAGCTCATCAAACACTGTAGTAAATGCTTGATACCGATAGCCGTCAAG
>NZ_WNKZ01000353.1 GCF_009720835.1 Pseudoduganella buxea | reverse complement strand
GTGCGGCCTTGCCGGTCGCGCGCCACCAGGATGCAGTCCAGTTCGCCGCTGATGCCGCGCTTTTTCGCGTGGCCGCCGCGCCGCCGGGGCGGACGCGTCATGTGACGCGCGCCCTTCTGCGATTCCAGTAAATACGTTTCGTCGGCCTCGACGATGCCGCTCAAGGGCTTGGGCCGGTCGTCCTTGGCCATGGCAAGAAAGCGGTGGCGCCAGCGAA
>NZ_WNKZ01000352.1 GCF_009720835.1 Pseudoduganella buxea | reverse complement strand
CCGCGCAGGATGCCGTGGCGATACAGCTTGTCGCCGTCGCAGTGCGGGCACCGGCGCAGGCGCGCGCCCCGTGCCTCGATGATGGCCAGGCAATCGGCCAGCGAGGCACATCCTTCGAACAGCCGTCGCAGGCCATCCCCTTGTTCGCCGGTCAGCCGGGTCAGCCACGCCAGGCACTGCGTCCGTACGGCCTGGTACTCGTCGATTTCCATGCCCACCTCCG
>NZ_WNKZ01000351.1 GCF_009720835.1 Pseudoduganella buxea | reverse complement strand
GGAACAATGCAGCCCGTAAAAATTGCTGCGGCGTGCTCAGGTGCCGACAGTCGAGCCCGTGAATCCAGCCCAGGTAGTGGGGCAGGTAGCGGCTGGCCACGCCGTGAAAGCGGATCAGCCAGGTCTTAAAGACGGCGTGATAGCGGTTCACGTTCTGGATGTGAATTTCCCCCAGCACCCGCTCGCCCTGGCGCAGGTTGACGGCCCGATGTGCAATACCGTGATCTTTCG
>NZ_WNKZ01000350.1 GCF_009720835.1 Pseudoduganella buxea | reverse complement strand
CGCGCCCCGTTCCTCGATGATGGCCAGGCAGTCTGCCAGCGAGGCACATCCTTCGAACAGCCGTCGCAGGCCATCCCCTTGTTCGCCGGTCAGCCGGGTCAGCCACGCCAGGCACTGCGTCCGTACGCACTGGTACTCGTCGATTTCCATGCCCACCTCCGTCTTGGTTCATGCCAACTTACGGTATGACAATGGTCGAGCCAACAAGTTCCTTGCGACCGGGGCACAGCGCC
>NZ_WNKZ01000034.1 GCF_009720835.1 Pseudoduganella buxea | reverse complement strand
GAGCGCCGGCCGCACCTGGGCGGTGCGCTCGGTGCGGCACTGCTGCACCTGGCGCTGCGCCACGGCTGGGTCGAACGGGAGCTGGACGGCCGCGCGCTGGCCGTGCCGGAACGGGGCCGGCGCCGCATGCTGGCGGCGCTGGACATGGTGCCCGGCCTTGACGAAAGAATAAGGGCCGCTTAAGGAAGCGGCCCGACACTGGCGTTTCCTCAATCCGTAGTCAAAACACTGGAGACCGCCATGAGCCGCTGGATTCGCGCCAACAAGGGACTGCTTGCCTTCCTGATGCTGTTCGGGATTTTCCGCACCGCCGTGGCGGACTGGAATCCGATCCCGTCCGCGTCGATGCGCCCGAACCTGCTCGAAGGCGATGTCGTCTTCGTCAACCGGCTGGCCTACGACGTCAAGATTCCCCTGACGGATATTTCGCTGGGCCGCCTGGGCGAACCGCAACGGGGCGACGTCGTCACGTTCTCGTCGCCGAAGGACGGCACCCGGCTGATCAAGCGCATTGCCGCCCTGCCCGGCGACACCATCGAGATGCGCGGCGAGCGGCTGTTGATCAACGGCACGCCGGCCGGCTACACGATGCTGGGCCAGGGCATGGAAACGGTGGCGCCGCTGGGCCAGCTGGCCGCCCTGCACCTGGAAGAGCACAGCGGCGACGCCAGCTACCGCATCCAGGTGCTGCCGCAGGTGAGGGCCATGCGCGACTTCGGCCCACTCACCGTGCCGGCCGACCGCTTCCTGATGCTGGGCGATAACCGCGACAACAGCGGCGACTCGCGCGTGTTCGGCACCGTGCCGCGCGAGCTGCTGATCGGCCGCGCCGAACGCATCCTCGTCTCGGCCGACATCAAGGACGACTGGCTGCCCCGCCTTGACCGCATCGGCATGAGCCTGCGTCCCCGGTAACGCCCCGTCGATGGGTTAGAATCGGCCAGTCCAACCATGGAGGCGGCATGATCGAATTCGACGCGCTGGCCCGCAGCTACGGCAGCTACCAGGCCGTGCATCCGCTGACCCTGGCCGTGGGCCGGGGCGAAGTGTTCGGCTTCCTGGGGCCGAACGGCGCCGGCAAGACCACCACCATTCGCATGATGATGGGCATCCTCGTGCCCAGCAGCGGCCGCGTGCTCATCGACGGCCTCGATTGCCACCGCGACGCCGCCGCCGTCAAGCGCCACGTCGGCTACCTGCCCGACAACCCGATCTTCTACGACTACCTGCGCGGGCGCGAAATCCTGCAGTTCGTGGCGGAGATGCACGGCCTGGCGCGGCCGGCCGCGGCGGCGCGGGCGCGCCAGCTGCTCGACGAATTCGGCCTGGACGACGTGGCCGAGGAATTCGCCGTCAACTATTCGATGGGCATGAAGAAGAAGCTGGGCCTGGCCTGCGCGCTGGCGCACGACCCGGCCGTGCTGATCCTCGATGAACCCATCAACGGCCTCGATCCCCGCGCCGCCCGCGACGTGCAGGACCTGCTGGTCGAGCGGGCCGCCGCCGGCAAGACCATCTTCGTCTCCACCCACCTGCTCGACATGGCACAGCGCATGTGCGACCGGGTCGGCATCATCCACCGGGGCAGGCTGGCCGCCACCGGCACCGTGGACGAGCTGCGCGGCGGTGCCGACGCCACGCTGGAGGAGGTCTTCCTGAAGGCGACCGACACGCCGGCCACCCCATGATCGGGCCGCTGCGGGCGATCTGGCTGCTGGTGCGCCTGCGCCTGCTGCGCCTGTGGAACGTGGCCGGCAACGTGGGCCGGTCCAAGCCGAAGGGTCCGGGCCGCGGCGCCACGGCCGGAAAAGGGCGCGGGCGCTGGGTGCTGACGGTGACGATGGCGCTGTTGATGACGGCGGCGTTCACCAACATGTCGCGCCAGATCGTGCTGAACCTGCACTGCGAACTGGCGCCCGTGACGGCCTGCGGCGGCGCGGCCCAGCCTTACGATGCGCTGGGCGTGGCGGCCGGCGAACTGGCAAAGACGCCTTTCACCACGGCCCTGATGACGGGCCTGACCCTGCACGTGGCCTTGCTGTGGCTGGCCAGCCTGCTGGTGCCGCTGGGCAGCCGCGACCTGGGGCACGCCGACTGGGACCTGGAATGGCTCGTCACACTGCCCGTGCCCCGCGCCACCTTGTTGTGGGCGCGCGTGCTGGAACGCACCGTCACCAATTCCACGGGCATCCTGATGCTGTGGCCCGCCTGCCTCGTGCTGGCCTGGTACGGCGGCCTGCGCTGGTGGGCCGTGCCTGCGGCCACCGCCGCCACTTTCGCGCTGCTGGCGCCGTCCGCCCTGGCCCGCACCGTCGCCGACACGGGCCTGCGCCTGTCGCTGGCGCCATCGCAGCTGCGCAACCTGCAAGCGGCCGTGTCGGTCGCGGCGATGCCGCTGGTGTACGTCACCATTTCGCTGTCGCTGCCGGGCGATGGCATCGCCGTCGGCTGGGCGCGCGCCTTCCCGTCCTGGACTCTCTGGACCCCGCCCGGCCTCGTGGTGCAGTGGCTGGACGGCGCCTCAGCGTTCGCGCCGGCCCTGCTGGCGTTTGAGGTGGCACTGCTGCTGGTGGGCGGCATCGCCCTGCTGCGCCGCCAGCTGGCCAACGGCGTGGTGGCCGCCGGCTCGCGCGAATCGGGGCGGGCCAGGGCTACCGCCTCGGCCCCCGCCTTGGCCCCACTCTGCATCCTGCCCGGCACGCCGCTGCAGCGGCGCGAACTGCGTTTGCTGGCACGCGACCGCAACTTCCTCGTACAAAGCCTGCTGATCCCCATCATCATCGTCGCCAGCCAGCTGTTCTTTGCCGGCACCCTGCGCGACACCACGCAGCTGGGCAGCGACCCCAGGCTGCTGGCCTCGATCGCCTTCGGCCTGGGCAGCTACGTGCTGGTGCTGTCGGCCTTCCAGACCATCAATACGGAAGGCCAGGCTTTGTGGCTGCTGTACACCTTCCCCCACCCGCTGGCGCGCATGCTGAAGGAGAAGGCCCAGCTGTGGGCCGCGCTGGCCTTGCTCTACCCGGCCGCCGTGTTCGGCGTCGGCCTGTGGTACGGCACCCGGATCGACACGCAACTGCTGGTGCTGGTGGCCCAGGTAGCGGCCGGCATGCCCATCTTCGCGCTGATCGCCGTGGCGCTGGGCGTGTGGGCCAGCGACCCGCTCGCGCCCGAGCCGGCAACCCGCCTGCGCCCCACCTACGTCTACCTTTACATGGTACTGGCCAGCCTGTATGGCTATGGCTTGTACACCCAGGCCTGGGCGCACAGGCTGGCCGTCGTCGTGCTGGTGGCGATGCTGGCGCTGGCGTTGTGGCAGAAGGCACGCGACGAACTGCCCTTCCTGCTCGACCCCACGGCCGCACCACCGCGGCGGGTCTCAGCGGCCGACGGCATGGCGGCGGCCGTAATGTTCTTCGCCGTGCAGGCCCTCGTCTTTGCCGTGCTGCGCGACGGCGACGGCCCGCCCGTCCTGCGCGACATGGCGCTGGCCTTCACCATCGCCGGGGCCGTCGTCTACGGACTGGCGCGCCTGCTGTTCTGGCGCACGGGCACCACCGGCGTGCCTGCGCTGCTGCAAGGCGGCGCCGACGTGAAACAAGCGCTCGCCTGGGGTGTGGGCTGCGCGCTGCCGGCCATTGCCATCGGCCTGGCCTGGATGACGGCGCTGCGCCACTTCGGCGTCGCCCTCCCCGCCGTCGACGTCGACGGGCGCATCGCCTGGCTGGTCGCGCTGGCCAGCGTGGCCGCCCCCGTGTTCGAGGAATTCATCTTCCGGGGCCTGATCTTCAACGGCCTGCGGCGCTCGATGGCACTGCTGCCCGCCGTGCTGGCCAGCGCCGCCGTCTTCGCCGTGATCCACCCGCCGCTGGCGATGCTGCCCGTGTTCGCGCTGGGCTGTGCCGCCGCCTGGGCCTTCGTGCGCGGCGGCGGCCTGCTGGCCGCCATGCTGACGCATGCGCTGTACAACATCGCGATGATGGCGGTGCAGGCGGGGTAGTTCCCGGCCGTGCCAATGGCTTACAACACGATAACAAACGATTCACCAAGATATCGTTTGGTCATCAACCGGTCATTTTCCACCACTACAATCCGGTCGTTTTGTAACCCACCAGGCATAGGACCCAGCAATGAACAAGCCGAACGACTTGACGCTCACGCCCACCATGGCGGACGACACCGACAGCAAGGATGCGAACCACTTCAACACCGTACTCGGCGCCCGCCTGAGCCGCCGCAATATGCTGCGCGGCGGCTTCGCCACGGCGGCGAGCGCGGTACTGGGCGGCATGGGCCTGGCCGGCTGCGGCGGTTCCGACGACGACCCGGTGGCCGTCGTGCCACCGGTGACGACCCCGACCCCGCCGGTGTCGGCTGAAAAACTGCTGGCCTTTGCCGCCGTGCCGAAAAGCCTGGCCGACGCCGTCAGCGTGCCGGCCGGTTACACCGCCACCGTCATCTACGGCCTGGGCGATCCGCTGCGCGCGGCAACGCCGGCCTACAAGAACGACGGCACCGACACCGATTTCGACAACCGCGCGGGCGACCACCACGACGGCATGGAATTCTTCGCCCTGTCCGGCACCGGCACGCCTTCGACGACGGCGTCCGACCGCGGCGTGCTGGCCGTGAACCACGAAGCGACCACGGACGAGAAGCTGTCGTCCCACTTCATCCACGTCAACGGCGGCACCACGAGCCTGCCGCGCCCGGGCACGGAAGTGGACAAGGAAATGGCGCTGCACGGCATCAGCGTCGTCGAAGTGAAAAAGACGGGCACCAGCTGGGCCACCGTCATCGATTCCACGTTCAACCGCCGCATCACGCCGCTGACGGCAGTGGAAATCGGCGGGCCGGCACGCGGCAATCCGCTCCTGGTCACGAAGTTCTCGCCGGACGGCACGCGCACCCGCGGCACCCTGAACAACTGCGGCAATGGCCGTACGCCATGGGGCACCTACCTGTCGGGCGAGGAAAACTGGTCCGGCTACTTCGTCCGCTCGGCAACCGACGATGCCGCGCGCGGCAACGACAAGAGCGTCGCTTCGCTGCGCCGCTACGGCCGCAACCAGGGCGCCACGTCGCGCCACGGCTGGGAAACGGGCGGCACGGACGACAAGTACCAGCGCTGGGACATCAGCAAGAAGGGCACCTCGACCAACGGCAGCGACGACTACCGCAACGAGATGAACGGCCAGGGCTACATCATCGAAGTCGACCCGTACGACAAGACCAAGCCGGCCAAGAAGCGCAGCGCCCTGGGCCGCTTCGCCCATGAAAGCGCCGCCTTCGGCGTCGTCACCGCCGGCCAGCCGCTGGCCGTGTACATGGGCGACGACTCGCGCAACGAATACATCTACAAGTTCGTCTCGGCCACCGCGTGGTCGGCCGCGGATGCCACGCCGGCGGACCGCATCGCCACCGGCGACAAGTATCTGGACTCGGGCAAGCTGTACGTGGCCAAGCTGAACTCTGACGGCACCGGCCAGTGGATCGAGCTGTCGCCGAGCCACCCGCAGATCCAGGCCTACGCCGCCTACAAGTTCGCCGACCTGGCCGACGTGATGGTCAATGCCCGCCTGGCCGCCGACGCGGTGGGCGCGACGAAGATGGACCGTCCGGAATGGTGCTCGGTGAACCCGGCCAACGGCGAGATCTACTACACGCTGACGAACAACTCGAACCGCAACGTCAACGCCACGGGCTCGTCGCAGCTGCCGCCGGATTCGGCCAACCCGCGTGCCTACACGGACATGAAGGGCAGCAGCGCGCAGAACGGCAACCCGAACGGCCATATCATCCGCTTCAAGGAAGGCACGGGCGCCGCGGCCGCCACCAGCTTCACGTGGGACGTCTACCTGTTCGGCGCGGAAAGCGGCGCCGACGCGACCAAGATCAACCTGTCCTCGCTGACGGCGGACCAGGACTTCTCCAGCCCGGACGGCCTGGCATTCCTGAAGAGCACCGGCATCTGCTGGATCCAGACCGATGACGGCGCCTACACGGACGTCACCAACTGCATGATGCTGGCCGCCCTGCCGGGCCAGGTGGGCGACGGCGCCAAGACCACGCTGACCTACGACAAGGCCGACGGCAGCAAGCTGGCCGTCGATACCTTCGTGGGCAAGAAGGCCAGCGCCGACACGCTCAAGCGCTTCCTGGTCGGCCCGGTGGGTTCGGAAATCACCGGCATCACGGAAACGCCGGATGGCAAGGCGCTGTTCGTCAACATCCAGCACCCGGGTGAAAACACGTCGCTGGCCAATATCGCCGATCCAAGCAAGTACACCAGCCAGTGGCCAAGCAACGCCGGCTACGGCGCCGGCAAGCGTCCCCGCTCGGCAACCATCGTCATCACGAAGAACGACGGCGGCCGCATCGGCACCTGACGACGCCTTCGCGTAAGACACGAAGCCCGCTGCGAAGCGGGCTTTTTTTCATGGTCGCCGGCGCCAGCGCCCCAGCGCATTGAGCCCCTGCATGGCCAGCGCGCCCAGCGCGCTGGTAGCCGCGATCACGCCCACCAGCATCGCGGCCGGGTTGCCCGCGTCGATCCATTCGCCCGTGGCCGCCAGGCCCAGCACCAGCAATACCTGGGCCGGCAGGACGAAGCGCAGGTGGCGCGCGCCGCCGTATTGGCCGCGCCGCATCTGGCGGCGCGCGATCACGACGGCGGGGCCCCACAGAATGCAGAGAAAGGCGGCCAGCAGGAACAGGGCTTGCAGGAGTTTCATGCGGGCTGTGGCGAGGTGGTGGCGAAGTGGCGCAGCATACCGCAAAAGCGCAAAAAAAAGCGGTGGGCCAGTTGCCTGGACCACCGCAAAGGGAAGCGCGCCATGGGGCAGGCGCGGGTGAAACCCGGTACATGCTGCAAATTCGGTAAAGCCGGTTCGGTAAAGCCGATTCGATAAAACTGCTTCGATAACGCCCGTTCGATAGCGCAAAGCGGGGCGCCGCGCGCGGCGCCCCGGTGCGATTACAGGTGCTGCGCGATCTGCGGCATCAGTTCGTCGAAGGTGCGGCCGGCGCCGTTCTCGCCGATCGCATGCATCTTCCACTCGCCGTTGTGGCGGTACAGCTTGGCCATCAGCTGGGCATTGTGGTTGCCCTGCACGGACAGGTTGAAGCGCGCCACTTCCTTGTTGTTGTCCGCGTTGATCAGGCGGCAGTAGGCGTTCTCCACCTGGGCGAAGCTCTGGCCCGTGAAGCTGTTCACGGTGAAGACGATGCTCTTCACGTTCGGCGGCACCTGCTGCAGGTTGACGGTGACCTGTTCGTCGTCGCCGTCGCCGGCGCCGGTGCGGTTGTCGCCCGAGTGCGACACGCTGCCGTCGCGGCTCTTGAGCTGGCGGAACCAGACCACGTCGAGCGGCTTGTTGGTGTCATCGAACAGCACGCACGAGGCGTCCAGGTCGACGTCGGCGCTCTTGGCGCCGAAGCCCATGAAACCCTTGCTCTTCACGGCATCCCAGCCCAGGCCCATGACCACGCGGGTCAGGGTGGCGCCGGCTTCCTTGTCCAGAGAAATCTTCTGGCCCTTCGTCAAATTCACTGACATTTCATACCTCCTCGATTGCGGAAGGGGACGTGCCCCTCCCGTACTGCTTATGCCTGGCGGCCCTTGTTGAGCCATGCGACGAACGTGTCGCGGTTGCGCGAGCAGACCAGCACCTTGCCGGCGCCCGAGAAGCGCAGCACCATCCCTTCGCCGCTGGTGACACTGTTCACCAGGTTGCCCAGGAAGCCGCCGCTCTGGTTCGTCGTCACCGAGATTTCATAGCGCAGCGCGCTGTCCCAGCAGACCACGTGGGCGTTGTCGATGACGATGTCCTTGCCCGGTTCCACTTCCAGCTGCGACATCGAACCGAAGCCCGACACCACCAGCTGGCCGCTGCCGGTCGTCTCGGTGATGAAGAATCCACCGCTCTGCCCGAACAGTGCGTTGCCGACGTTCTGCGTGCGCACCTTCAGGTCCACGCCCGACGTGGCGGCGACAAAGGCGCCGTCACTGAGCATGTACTGGCGCTGGCCGACATCGACCACCTGCATCGCGCCGGGCAAGGTCGGCGACAACAGGCAGTCGCCGTCGCCCTTTACCGCTTCGATATGCTGCTGGAAGAACGATTCGCCGTTGGCGAAGGTGCGCATCAGGGCGGCACCGATGCCGCCGCTCATGCGTCCCTTCAGCTCGAGCGCCGATTCCATCATCACCATCGCGTTCGATTCGCAGTAGATCTTCTCGCCCTGCCGCATCGACACGTGCAGGAAGGGATCGACGTCCCCCGTCACGGTAAAGGTCGGCATGGCTTATACCGAAACGCCGAACGACGAAGCCAGCGCGCCCAGGCCGCCCTTGTAGCCCTGGCCGACGGCCTTGAACTTCCAATCGGCGCCGTTGCGATAGACTTCGCCGAACACCATCGCCGTTTCGGCCGAGCCGTCTTCGGACAGGTCGTAGCGGGCCACTTCCTGGTTGGTGGCGCTGTTGACGCAGCGGATGAAGGCCTTCTGCACCTGGCCGAAGTTCTGGCGGCGCGAATCGGCATCGTGGATCGTCACGCAGACGGCGATGCGCTCGACTTCAGGCGGCACACGGGACAGGTCGATACGCACGGTTTCGTCGTCGCCCTCGCCCACGCCGGTGCGATTGTCGCCCGAGTGCTCCACGGAGCCGTCGGTCGATTTCAGGTTGTTGTAGAAGATGAAGTCCTGGTCGGCGCGAACCTTGCCGTCCGTCTTGAGCAGGAATGCCGAGCTGTCGATATCGAACGCGGCGCCGTCGCTGCTGCGTGCATCCCAGCCCAGGCCGACCGTCAGTTGGGTCAGGCCGGGAGCTTCCTTGCTCAGGTTGACGTTGCCGCCTTTTTGCAGACTGATTGCCATGATTGATACTCCTTCGGTTTTATCGTTAAAAGAGACACCCACTTGCACACACGACGGGCTGGTGTCTTGAGCGCGCCGTGATTCGTTACGGAGCGTTGTCGCCCCTTTCTTACGTTGGGGCGGCGGTGCCGCCCGTTTCCTACCTTGGGGCCGGCATTCACGCCGCCCCGTTACCACGTCCTTACGCCGGCACCGCCATCGCGGCCTGCTGCTTGCGGTACCTTACCGAGGACCACAGCGAGGCGACGATGAAGGCCACGCCAATCAGGCCGGTGAAGATCTCGGGAATATGGAACTTCATACTCGCCAACATGATCACTGCCAGGATACCGATCGCATAGTGCGCGCCGTGCTCCAGGTAGACGTACTGGTCGAGCGTGCCCTTGTGGACCAGGTAGACCGTCATCGAACGCACGAACATCGCACCGATCGCCAGGCCCAGCATGATGATCACGACGTCCTTGGTGATGGCGAACGCGCCGATCACGCCGTCGAAGCTGAACGAAGCATCCAGCACTTCCAGGTACAGGAAGCCGCCGATACCGCCCTTCTTGACCATATCGCCCACGTTCGAGCCGCCCTCTTCCTCTTTTTCCAGGAAGTTCGAGATCGCATCGACGCCGACGTAGATCAGCACACCCCACAGGCCGGAGATCAGCACGACGAACTTCTGCGCTTCCTCGACAAGGCTCAGGCTACCCAGCAGCACGCCCAGGGCCACCATCACGGAGATCGACGAGACCTTGCCCAGCGAACCCAGTTTCTTCTCGACGTTGCCCAGCCAGTGCATTTCCTTCTCATGGTCGAGCAGGAAGTTCAGGAAGACCAGCAGCAGGAACATGCCGCCGAAGGCCGCCACTTCCGCGTGGTGGTTGGTCAGGTGACGCGAATACTCGTCAGGGTTGTTCAGTGCCAGCGTCCACACTTCCGTCAGGCCGATGTCGGCCGCGACGGCCACGATCACCAGCGGGAACAGCAGGCGCATGCCGAAGACGGCGATGATGATGCCGATACCCAGGAACAGCTTCTGCCAGAACTCATCCCATGTCTTCAGTACGGACGCGTTGACCACCGCGTTATCGAACGACAGCGACACTTCCATGACGCTCAAGATCACCGCGATGCCCAATGCGGACAATGCCCCCGTCAAACCACCCTTTTCCCAACCCCACCACGCTGCCACTGCCAGGCAGACGAAGGAGACCAGG
The DNA here is from genome assembly GCF_009720835.1 of Pseudoduganella buxea. GTDB lineage: Bacteria > Pseudomonadota > Gammaproteobacteria > Burkholderiales > Burkholderiaceae_D > Rugamonas > Rugamonas buxea. Next base: position 46,362 of record NZ_WNKZ01000034.1, on the reverse strand, counting down.
AACGACATCCTGAAGTGCTTCATCCCGAATTCCTTTGTTATTAATCAATGACCAGCAGTGTAATCAACTTGCGGGTTTTGAAAAATAGAAGATAATCGGAACTTAACTTCGTAAAAACAGGAACGTCACACTCTGATGAAAGCCACCGGAATCAATTTTCGCCACCTGTATTTCTTTCGCGTCGTGGCCGCCGAAGGCAGCGTTACCCGGGCCGCCGAGCGCCTCGGCCTGGCCATCCAGACTGTCAGCACGCAGCTGGCCGCGCTGGAGCAATCGCTCGGCAAGTCGCTGTTGACCCAGCAGGGCCGGCGCCTCGTGCCCACCGACGCGGGCCGCGTGGCCCTGACCTATGCCGAGCAGATCTTCGAGCTGGGCGACCGCATGCAGGAAGCGCTGAACGAGGCCGACGTGGGCCGCACGCGCCTGACGGTGGGCATTTCCGACTCGCTGCCCAAGCTGATCGCCAACCGCCTGCTGCAGGCGGCCTTCGGCATCGACGCTCCCGTAAAGCTCATCTGCGTGGAGCGCGAATTCGAAACGCTGCTGGCCGACCTGGCGCTGCACAAGCTCGATGTGGTGCTGACGGACCGCACCGTGCGCGCCACGGCCAGCCTGCGCGTGTTCAGCCACTTGCTGGGGGAAAGCGAGATGATGCTGTTCGGTACCGCCCCGCTGGCGCGCAAGTACGGGCGCAACTTCCCGCGCAGCCTGACGGGCGCGCCGATGCTGCTGCCGACGCGGAACAACGCGCTGCGCGGCCGTATCGACGAGTGGCTGCTCAAGCACGAGGTGCGGCCCGACATCGTCGGCGAATTCGAGGACAACGCCATGCTCAACACCTTCGGGCGGGACGGGCGCGGCCTGTTCTTCGCGCCGGCCGGCCTGGAACAGGATCTGCGCGGCCAGTTCAATGCCGTGCCCGTGGGCGGCGCGCCGGAACTGCGCGAACAGTTCTACGCGCTGTCAAGCGAACGGCGCATCCGCCACCCGGCCGTGGAAGCCATCCTGACAGCCAACAGCGGCCTGTTCGCTGCCTGAATCGGCTGCCAGGGCCGGCCAAAAGGCCTAATTCGCGCTGGCAGCGGCCCAGGTCGGATAAGATGATGCTTTCAACTACCCGCTTCCAGTGCGTTCTATGCACAACCTCCTGCTTGTCCTGCTTGCCTTCCTGCTTGTCGCCCTCAACGGTTTCTTCGTCGCCGCCGAATTCGGCATTGTCACCTTGCGCCGCACCCGCGTGCGCGCCATCGCCAAGACGCAGGGGCTGAAAGGGCGCATCCTCGAAAAAGTGCACGGTGAGCTCGACGCCTACCTGTCGGCCTGCCAGCTGGGCATCACGCTCGCGTCGCTGGGCCTGGGCTGGATCGGCGAGCCGGCCTTCGCGAGCCTGCTCGAGCCGCTGCTGGCCGCCATCGGCATCACGTCGCCGGAAGTGATCCACACGATTTCCTTCATCTTCGCCTTCGTCACCATCTCCTTCCTGCACATCGTCGTGGGCGAACTGGCCCCGAAGTCGCTGGCGATCCGCCTGCCCGAAGTGGTGGGCGTGTGGAGCGCGCTGCCGCTGTACGCCTTCTACTGGATGATGTACCCGGCCATCTGGCTGCTCAACCAGAGCGCCAACATGGTGCTCAAGCTGGCCGGCCTGCACGGCGCGGGCGGCCACGATGCCCACTATTCGACGGACGAATTGAAACTGATCCTGCGCACCAGCCAGCCGGGCGAGCATTTCAACAAGGACGAACGCAATATCCTGGCCCATTCGCTGGACTTTTCGCAGCTGCGCGTGTCGGACCTGATGCGCCCGATTAACGAGGTGATCGCCCTGTACGCCACCAAGTCGCTCGAGGAGAACCTGCAGACGGTAGTGCGCAACCGCTTCTCGCGCTACCCCTACTTCGACGCGGACGGCATCACCGTGCCCGGCATGGTGCACCTGAAGGACCTGTTCTTCGCCCAGCAGTCGGGAAAACCCATCACGTCGTTCACGTCCTTCCTGCGCCCGGTGGAGACCTTCTCGGCGCGCACGCCGGCCATCGACCTGTTTCGGCGTTTCCGCGAAGGCGCGCCCCACTTCGCCCTGATCGGCGAGAAGGGCAAGCGCCCGATCGGCTTTTTGACCCTGGACAACCTGCTGGGGGCAATGGTGGGCGAGATCCACGACGAATTCCGCCTGAACGAAAACGACTGGCTCAAGCAGCCGGACGGCGCCCTGATCGGCAAGGCCAGCCTGCCCATCTTCTCGCTCGAACGCATGCTGGGCATCGATATCGAGAACGAGGAACTGGGCCTGGACGAAGTCGAATCCGTCGGTGGCCTGATCATGCTCAAGCTGGGCGATATCCCGAAACAGGGCCAGCGCGTAAGCTTCAATCGCTTCGACCTGGTGGTGAAGAAGATGAACGGCCCCCGCATCCTGCTGGTGAAAGTGATCCCGCGCCTGGCGGCGGAAGACAGCGACGATCACGACTGACTGGGCTTGACTGTGCTTTAATGTGCGCTGATGCTTTTTCAATAAGGTAAATGATGCGCACCTGCCGCCACCTGTTCCCCACCGCCCTGCTGCTGGCCGCCGCCGCCGCCCATGCCGCGCCCCAGTACGTGGCGGCAGGCTCTCCGCTGCCCCGCTTCCACATGCTCAAGGAAGGCAGCCACCGCTACCTGCGCTATCTGCAGGCGGCCGACAGCAACACGCCGATCGACATCTGGCAGCGCGACCTGCGCATCGACGGCAAGACCGTGCAGCTGCGCCAGCGCTGGGATGCGGCGGGCAAGGCGCCTTCCGTGAAGTGGCTCGATTCCTCGTTCGAAATGGGCACCTTGCGTCCGCTGGCGCACACCCGCATCACGCAGAAGGACGGCAAGAAGACCGTGGAGGGCTTCGCCTTCGCGCCGGACAAGGTCACGGGCCTGCCGGACCTGCCGGCCAATACGCAGAAGGCGCTGGCCGTCACCCTGGCCGAACCGGTCTTCAATTTCGAGGCCGATATCGAGCTGCTGCAGGCGCTGCCGCTGGGCCAGGGTTATGAAGTGCAGCTGGCCCTGTACCACCCGGGCGGCGCGGCCGCTCCGGCGCGCTACACCTTCCGCGTGGCCGGCAGCGAGCTGATCGCGGGCCCGGCCGGCCCGGTCGACTGCTGGGTCGTCACGACGGACTACAACCAGCCCGGCACCGTGTCGAAATTCTGGTTCGCCCGCAGCACCCAGCTGATGGTGCGCCAGGAAAGCCGCATGCCGGACGGGCGCCTGCTGATCAAGGCGCTGATCGACTAGCGCGCCGGCGCTTCAGGCGGCGTGGTCGTCGCGCCGCCGGCCCGGCGCCACCACCGGGTGCACGTCGGTCCAGTTGCGCAGCAGGCCCAGGGCCACGGCCAGCAGGGTCGGGCCGATGAACAGGCCCACGAAGCCGAAGGCCAGCACGCCCCCCATCACGCCCAGCAGCACGAGCAGGAACGGCAGGCTGGAGCCCCGGCTGATCAGCATCGGCTTGACCACGTTGTCGACACCGCTGATCAGGAACACGCCCCAGACGATCATGAAGATGCCCCAGCCCGTGCTGCCCTGGTTGAACAGCCAGATGGCCGCGCCGCCCCAGATCAGGGGCGGCCCCACCGGCACCAGGGAAAACAGGAAGGTACCCACCGCCAGCAAGGCCACGGCCGGCACGCCGGCGATCAGGAAGCCGACCGCCGCCACGGCGGCCTGCGCCAGCGCCGTGCCCAGCAAGCCGTACATCACGCCGCGCACCGTGCGGCTGACCGTTTCGGCCACGGCGATGGCGTGTTCGCCCATGATCTTGTCCATGCCGACCGACAGCGCCTGCAGCAACGTGGCGCCGTCACGGTAAAGGAAGAAGCTGACGAAGGCGGCCAGGCTGACCTGGGCCACGCCGCTCCCCAGCACGATGCCGCCGCCCAGCAGGAAGTGCCGGGCCGGCTCCATATAGCGCTTGGCCAAGTCGATCAGCTGCTCGCGGCTGCTGATCAGCCCACGCAGGTAGTTGTCCATCATCTCGCCGATCACCGGCACCTGGCGCAGCCAGTCGGGCGGCGCCAGGTGGCCGGCCTGCAGCGCGTCGCGCAGGCCCCGGTAGAACTGGCCCGCGTTGTCCGCCACGTTCCACGTCACCAGTGCCAGCGGCAGGATGATCACGAGGATCAGCGAAATCGTCATGACGGTGGCGGCCGCCGTGCGCCGGCCGCGCAGGCGCGCCTGCAGACGCAGGAACAGGGGCCAGCTGGAGATGGTGATGGCGCAGGCGAACAGGATGGCCGGCAGGAAGGGGCGCAGCACCCACAGGCAGCCCACCACGAGGAAGACGATGGCCGCCAGGCGGCTATACGGTTGAAAGCGTTTTTCCATGCGGGGGATGTGGCGGCGGTTTGCAGGCGTTCAAGCTTAGCAGGAAACCAAGGCCCATCGCACGAATGTATTTTGGTTCCAGTCGTGCGCACTGGCCGCCTGAACACCCTTTACGATAGGGCCTGGTCTGACTTGAAAGCACGCATGCAACCCTTCCCCCTCGACGAACCGGCGCTGGACGAAGCGCGCCGCCTCAATCGCAAGCTGGCGTGGGCACCGCGCTTCCGCATCCGTAACCGGCTGGCGCCCGTGCTGATCCAGTCGCTGCTGCACCTGGCGCAGGTGGGCGGCGATCGCAAGCTGGCGCGCGCCGGCATCGCGCTGGAACAGCGCATGGCCGTCACGGAAGGCCTGCGGGTGCCGGTGCGGATACTGCGGCCTGACGGCCCGGTGCGGGGCGTGGTGCTCGATATCCATGGCGGCGGCTGGGTGATCGGCAATGCGCAGATGGACGACGACTTGAATACCGGCTTGATGAATGCCTGCGGCGTGGCGGTGGTGTCGGTCGACTACCGGCTGGTGCCGGGCACGCCGCTGGCCGACGTCATGGACGACTGCCTGGCGGCGGCCCGCTGGCTGCTGGGCGACGGCCTGCCCGAGTATGCCGGCCTGCCCGTGATCGTCGTCGGCGAGTCGGCCGGCGCCCACCTGGCCGCCGCCACCTTGCTGCGGCTGAAGGCCTGGCCGGCGCTGCTGCGCCGCGTGCAGGGCGCCCTGCTGTACTACGGCGTGTACGACCTGACCGGCACGGCCAGCGTGCGCCAGGCCGGCGCCGATACGCTGGTGCTGGACGGGCCAGGCATGCTGCAAGGCTTGGCGATGCTGACACCCGGGCTGGACGAGGCGCAGCGGCGCGCGGCGCCCCTGTCACCGCTGTACGGCGACCTGGCCGGCCTGCCGCCGGCCTTGCTGTTCGTGGGGGAGAAGGACCCGCTGCGGGACGACACGGTCGAGATGGCGCGGCGCTGGAGCGCGGCCGGCGAGGCCGAGGCGTGGCGGGTGCCGGAGGCGCCGCACGGGTTCATTCACTTCCCGACGGCGATGGCCAGGGCGGTGCTGGCGCACGCCCAGGCCTGGGTCGGCGCAAGGCTGGATCAGTCGCGCAAGGATGCCGCCTGAGGCCGGCCCGTTACGACAACAGCAGCTTCAGGTCGTGCACGATGGGCGCAGGACCCTGGTTATGCCGCAGGAACAGGCGTACCTTGCCCTGCTTGTCGAACACATAGCTGCCGGCCGTGTGGTCGATCGTGTAGGTGTCCGGCGTCTTGCCCGGCACCTTCTGGTAGAACACCTTGAATTCCTTGGCCGTCGTGGCGATTTCCGCCGGCGTGCCGTAAAGTCCGGCGAAGCGCTTGTCGAAGGCAGGGGCATATTGGGCCAGCAGCTCCTGCGTGTCGCGTTCCGGATCGAGCGTCACGAACAGCACCTGCACCTGGTCCGCCTGCGGGCCCAGCTCCTTCATCACGGCTGCCATTTCCGACATCGTCGTCGGGCACACGTCCGGGCACTGCGTGAAGCCGAAGAACACCACCACCACCTTGCCCTTGTAACTCTCCAGCGTGACGGGCTTGCCCGTATGGTCCTTCAGCGAGAAGCCCTTGGCGTAATCCAGGCCCGTGATATCGGTATTGGTGAACGCCGCGCGCTTTTCGGCGCAGCCCACGAGGATCATCAGCATGCACAGCACGGCGAGCAGTTTTTTCATGGGATCACAGAGGAATGTAATGGTCCACCAGCAGCGCGATGAACAGCAGCGACAGGTAGACGATGGAGAAGGTGAAGGCCTTGCGGGCCACCATGTCGGTGTAGTGCTTGTAGATGCGCCAGCCGTACCACAGGAATATCGCATCGAGCACGATGGCGCTGACGAGGTAAATGAGGCCGCTCATGCGCACGGCGAACGGCAGCAGGGTGGTGGCGGCCAGCGCGATCGAATACAGGAACACGTGGAACTGGGTGAACGACATGCCGTGCGTGACGGGCAGCATCGGCAGGCCGGACTTGGCGTAGTCGTCGCGGCGGTACATGGCCAGCGCCCAGAAGTGCGGCGGCGTCCACAGGAAGATGATCAGCACCAGCAGCCAGGCCTGCATCGGCACGTCGTTGGCGACGGCGGCCCAGCCCAGCGCGGGCGGCATGGCGCCGGACAGCCCGCCGATGACGATGTTCTGCGGCGTAGCGGGCTTCAGGATCATCGTGTAGATGACGGCGTAGCCGACGAAGGTGACGAAGGTCAGCCACATCGTCAGCGGGTTGACCAGCGTGTACAGGATCCACATGCCGGCGCCGCCGATGACGGCCGAGAAAACGACGGTCTGCGTGACGCTGATGTCGCCCAGCGCCATCGGGCGGCGCGCCGTGCGGGCCATGCGCGCGTCGATCTCCCGCTCGGCCAGGCAGTTGACGGCGAAGGCCGCGCCGGCCAGCAGCCAGATGCCGGCGGTGGCGGCAATGACGACGCGCCAGTCCGGCAGGCCGTCGGTGGCCAGGAACATGCCGATCACGGCACAGAACACCGCCAGCTGCGTCACGCGCGGTTTCGTCAGCGCCCAGTATTGGGCGATGCGGTGGCTCTGTTTATGGGTGGCGGCGCGGGTGGTCATCAGTGGGGGGCGGGGGCATCGGCTAGAAACTTAGCCCGGTAGTTTAACATGGTCAGCAGCAGCACCAGGGCGGCCGCACCCGCGTTATGCAGCACGGCGATGGTCAGCGGGAAATTGAGGTAGATCGTCGCCACGCCCGTCAGCGCCTGCAGCACCAGCACGATGGCGATGCCGCGGGCGATTCGCCGCAGCGGCGCGAAGCGCCAGGCCCGTGCCACCGTCCAGCCCAGCACCAGCACGACCACCAGCGCGAAATTGCGGTGCACCCAGTGCACGGCCGTCAGCGCGGAAAACGGCAAGTAGTGGCCGGCCGCCGTCTTGCCCAGCTCGCGCCACAGGTGGAACCCATGCTCGAAGTCCATCTCCGGCACCAGCTTGCCGCCGCACAGGGGGAACTCGGTGCAGGCCAGGGTAGCGTAGTTGGTGCTGACCCAGCCGCCCAGGAACAGCTGCACCAGCAGCACCAGGCCGGACGCCACGGCCAGCCGGCGCAGGCCGGGCAGTCCGGTACGTGGCGTGCCCACTGCCGCCATCGGCCGCAGTGCCTGATCCTGCCGGCCGCCGAGCCAGGCCAGCATGGCCAGCAGGCCCATGCCCAGCAGCAGGTGCATCGTGACGATCACGGGCTGCAGCTTCAAGGTGACGGTCCAGGCGCCGAACGCGCCTTGCAGGCAGACGAACAGGAACAGCGCCGTCGGATAGCCCGGCTCGTAGCCGGCACGCCCGGCACCACTGTCGCGCCCCTTCTTCCAGCGGTACCACGACACGGCCATCATCGCCATGATCAGGATGCCGATACCCATGGCCAGGTAGCGGTGGATCATTTCGATCCACGCCTTGACCATTGTCACGGGCCCGGTTGGCATCAGCGCCTCGGCGGCCCGGATCTCCTCGTGCGCCAGGAAGGGATTGGCCAGGCCGTAGCAGCCGGGCCAGTCGGGGCAACCGAGGCCCGAATCGGTCAGCCGGGTAAACGCGCCGAAGACGATCAGGTCGAAGGTCAGGAAGACGCTGATCCAGACCAGCTTGCGGTACTTGTCGACATCCTTCGAGATCCAGACCATCGACAGGGGCAGCAGCGCGACGATCAGGGCCGTGATGGCCATCTGGGCCAGGGTGGTATGCAGCATGGGTCTTGTTTTCCTTCAGCCGACGGCGGAGGCCTTCAGCAGCTTGGAGATGTCCTTCTTCATCCGCGCCGGATCGGGATTCTTCGGGAAGCGCATCATCAGGTTCCCTTGCGGGTCGATCAGCCAGATATGGGCGCTGGCGTCGCCGCCCTGCTCCACCGGCAGCCACTTGGCCACGGTGCCGGCGGGCGCGCGCAGCATGCGGGTGCCGTCGTTCACGCGCAGGAGCATGGTTTCCAGCGGCGCCTCGTCCGTAATCAGCCAGACCCGCTCGATGCGCTCGCGCTCCTTGCCCTGCATGGTGCGCAGCTGGCGCATCGTGAAAAGCTGGTCCTGGCAGTCCTTGGCGCAGTCCGAGCCGCCCACCTTCAGCATCACCCACTTGCCTTTCAGCGATTCCAGGGCCAGCGGCTCCTGCGCCAGCGTCGTCGTCGCCATCGGCGGCACCGGGTGGGCGCGCGGGTCGATCAAGGTGCCGTAGTTGCTGCGCGACGTGGGCTTGATGACGTAGTACGTGAAGTACGACGCCAGCAGCGGCGAGGCGCAGACGGCCAGCACGGCCAGCAGTTTCCAGCGGCCGCGGCGGCGTTGCTGCGGAGTCGGTTCAGTTGCGAGCTTGTTTGCTTCCACTTATCAATCCGGTAATGACAAAGAACAGGAAGGCCATCAGCGCCAGTGCGTACCACTGGAATGCATAGCCACGATGTTTATCCACGCCCAGTGCCGGTGCCGGCCAGTCGCGCACCAGCGTTCCCTCGCTGCCATCAGGCGAAGCCTGCTCCAGCACGAAAGGCTGGAAGCGCAGGCCGGTGGCGGCGGCCACTTGCGGCACGCCGGCATTGGAGACGATGGCGCCGGGCTTGAGCGCCGGGTCCGCGCCCAGTTGCAGCACGTGGCCGGGGTCGCGCCGCGCGATGCCCTCGATGGCGATGCTGCCGGCGGGCGTCGGGTACGGCGCGATGCGCTGGCGGTTGGCCGGGTCGCGCGGCAGCCAGCCGCGCAGCACCAGCACGTGCATGTCGCTGCCGTCGATTTTCAACGGCATCAGCAGGTACATGCCCGCGCGCCCCGCCTGCGGACGGTTGTCCAGGTAGACGGGCCAGCCGGCGACGAACGTGCCGCGCACGGCCACCTTGCGGTATTCGGCCTGCGCCAGCGGCATGCTGGCAGCACCGAGCCGCAGCGGCGGCGCGGCGTTCGCGGCAGCCAGGCGCGCCTGCAGGACTTCCTTGCCTTCGGCCCGGCGCGTCTGCCACTGGCCCAGCGCGATGCCCAGCGCCACCAGCAGCACGGTGGCGACGAAGGGAATGGTTTTAAAACGGAATGCGATCCGCATTAGAATGAAGCCTTACCCAATGAAGCCTTGTTCGCCACGGCTGCCGCTTCCATGAAAATCCTCGTCGCCATTGCCTTCATCCTGATCATCGGCAGCCTCGGTTCCGCCCTGTACTACCTGATGCGCGACAAGGGCGGCAGCAAGCGCACCCTGCACGCCCTGGCGCTGCGCGTGGGCTTTTCCGTGCTTCTGTTCGCGCTGATCCTCGTCGCCAACCACTTCGGCTATATCCACCCTACCGGCATCCGCTGACGCCGCAGGCGGGTGTTGCTTGAAAAATGGGGTCTGTCCCCATTTTTTCAGCAATATCCGGCCGGCCGCCGCCAAACAAAAAGCCGCAGCAGGGTTGAACCCGCTGCGGCTTTGCAATCAGGCGCGCCGATTATAACGCTGCCTTACAGCCAGTACACTACGACATAAAGTCCCAGCCACACGACGTCGACGAAGTGCCAGTACCAGGCCGCGCCTTCGAAGCCGAAGTGGTGCTCGGCCGTGAAGTGGCCCTTCATCAGGCGGAACAGCACGACCGACAGCATGATGGCGCCCATCGTCACGTGGAAGCCGTGGAAGCCCGTCAGCATGAAGAAGGTGGAGCCGTAGATGCCCGACGTCAGCTTCAAGTTCAGTTCGCTGTAGGCATGGATGTATTCGTAGGCCTGGAAGCCCATGAACACAAAGCCCAGCAGGATGGTGGCGGCCAGCCAGCCGATGGTCTTGGCGCGCTTGCCCGCCTGCAGGGCGTGGTGGGCGATCGTCAGGGTCACGCCCGACGCCAGCAGCAGGGCCGTGTTGATGGTGGGGATGGGGAACGGGCCCATCGTGTTGAAGTTGTCGATCACGCCGGCCGGTCCCGCATTGCCCCACTGGGGCAGGTAGTCGGGCCAGATCAGCTTGTTATCCAGGTCGCCCAGCCACGGCATCGTGATGACGCGGGCGTAGAACAGGGCGCCGAAGAAGGCGGCGAAGAACATCACCTCGGAAAAGATGAACCAGCCCATCGACCAGCGGAAGGAATAGTCGATGCGCTTGCTGTACAGGCCCTTCTCGGATTCGCCGATGGCGTCGCCGAACCAGCCGAACAGCACGGCCAGCATGGCGGCAATGCCCACCAGGCACAGGACCTGGCCCCAGGCGGCGTCGTTGACCCAGCCCGATGCCCCGATCATCGTGACCAGCATCGACACGCCCCCCAGCATCGGCCAGCGGGAGGGGCCGGGCACGAAGTAGTACGGTGCCGTCGCGTTATTCGAACTCATTTTCATCTCCTCGTGAACTCTATTTTGAAACCACAAATTTGACGACAGTAATCAATATGCCGATGAACAGCGCAACGGCCAGCAGCGCGGCGACGATCACGTGGATCGGGTTCAGCTTCACATCGTCGCGCTCGTAGTCGCTCTTGCGGCGCAGGCCGACGAAGGACCACAGCACCGCCTTGAGCGAATACAGGAACGAGGGTTTGTCCCCTTGGTTCCCCTTGCCGCTCATTGCGCCACCCGCTCCCCGCCTGCCGCGGCGGCCGATTTATCCAGGCCGCCGATCTCGATGAAGGTGTACGACAGCGTGATCGTCTTGACCTCCTTCGGCAAGGCCGGGTCCAGGTAGAACACGACCGGCATCTGCTTGGCCTGGTTGGCCTGCAGGGTCTCCTGCCGGAAGCAGAAGCACTCCACTTTCTTGAAGTGGGGCGTGGCGCTTTGCGGCGCATAACTGGGGATGGCCTGCGCCGTCACGGGCCGCGACTGCGAATTCACCACCTCGTACACCACCGTCGCCATTTCGCCCGGGTGCACGGTGACGCTGCGCTGGGTCGGGCGGAAGCGCAGGGTGCCCTGCACATTGCTGTCCAGTTCCACGGTGATGCTGCGGCTCTTGTCGATCTGCGTGTTCGTCGGCGCCGCCACCGTGCCGTCCTTCTGGGTCAGCTGGTTCAGGCCGAGCACCTCGCACAGGTGGCGGTAGACGGGGATCAGCGCATAGCCGAAGCCGAACATCATGACGGCGACGACGGCCAGCTTGCCCAGCAGCTTGCGGTTCGATTCGCGCTCTTCCGGCTCGTTCATGGCGTCTCCCTCAGCTCAACCAGAGCCGCTTGACGAACACGGAGGCAAAGAACAGCAAGGCGATCGAGCCCATGATCAGGGCCAGGCGCAGGTTGTTCGGCTTCTTGGACGGCATGGCACTTCCATTTCAGGGTTGCTGCAAGTCGGCGGCGCTGCAGGCGGGCCGCACCGGTTGGCGCGGCCCGCGCTGCACTGGTTTACTTCACCAGCGGTGGCGTTTCGAAGGTGTGGAACGGTGCCGGCGACGGTACGGTCCACTCCAGGCCTTCGGCGCCTTCCCATGGCTTGTCGGCCGCCTTCTGGCCGCCGCGGATGGTCGGCAGCACGACGAAGAACAGGAAGTAGACCTGGGCCAGCCCGAAGCCGAACGCGCCGATCGACACGATGGCGTTGAAGTCGGTGAACTGGGTCGGGTAGTCCGCATAACGGCGCGGCATGCCGGCCAGTCCCAGGAAGTGCATCGGGAAGAAGGTGATGTTGAACGTCACCAGCGACACCCAGAAGTGGATCTTGCCGCGCAGCTCAGGGTACATGAAGCCCGTCCATTTCGGGCCCCAGTAGTAGAAGCCGGCGAACAGGGCGAACAGCGAACCGGCCACCAGCACGTAGTGGAAGTGCGCCACGACGTAATAGGTGTCCTGCACCTGGATGTCGATCGGCGTCACGGCCAGGATCAGGCCCGTGAAGCCGCCGATGGTGAAGACGAAGATGAAGCCGACGGCGAACAGCATCGGCGTCTCGAACGTCATGGAACCCTTCCACATCGTGGCGATCCAGTTGAACACCTTCACGCCCGTGGGCACGGCGATCAGCATGGTGGCGTACATGAAGAACAGCTGCGACGTCACCGGCATGCCGGTGGTGAACATGTGGTGGGCCCAGACGATGAACGACAGGATGGCGATGGACGCGGTGGCGTACACCATCGATGCGTAGCCGAACAGGGGCTTGCGGGCAAAGGCCGGGATGATCTGCGAGATGATGCCGAACGCCGGCAGGATCATGATGTAGACCTCGGGGTGGCCGAAGAACCAGAAGATGTGCTGGTACATGACGGGGTCGCCGCCGCCGGCCGCGTTGAAGAACGAGGTGCCGAAGTGACGGTCCGTCAGGGTCATCGTGATGGCGCCGGCCAGCACGGGCATGACGGCGATCAGCAGGTAGGCCGTGATCAGCCAGGTCCAGCAGAACATCGGCATCTTCATCAGGGTCATGCCAGGTGCGCGCATGTTCAGGATGGTGACGATGATGTTGATCGAGCCCATGATCGACGAGGCGCCCATGATGTGCATGGCGAAGATGGCCATGTCCATGCCGGGCCCCATTTGGGTCGACAGCGGTGCGTACAGGGTCCAGCCGGCGGCGGTGGCGCCGCCCGGCACGAAGAAGGACCCGGCCAGCAGCAGCGCCGCCGGCGGCAGCAGCCAGAACGAGAAGTTGTTCATCCGTGCGAATGCCATGTCGGAGGCGCCCACCTGCAGCGGGATCATCCAGTTGGCGAAGCCCACGAAGGCCGGCATGATGGCGCCGAACACCATCACCAGGCCGTGCATCGTCGTCAGCTGGTTGAAGAACTCGGGCTGGAAGAACTGCAGGCCGGGCTGGAACAGCTCGGTGCGGATCATCAGCGCCAGCACGCCGCCGGACAGCAGCATGATGAACGAGAACCACAGGTACAGGCTGCCGATATCCTTGTGGTTGGTCGCGAACAGCCAGCGCTTCAGGCCGGTCGGGTGGTCGTGAGCATGGTCATGGCCATGGTCGTGGCCATGCGCATCGTGCTGGCCGGGTGCGTGATCGATCGTCGTCGTGCTCATGATGAAGCTCCTGTTACTTGCGTGCTGCCACAATTTCGGCCGGTTGAACGATGTTCTCTGCTGGCTTGTTCGACCAGTTGTTCCGGGTATAGGTGATCACCGCGGCGATGTCGGTATCCGACAGCTGCTTCCAGGCCGGCATCTCGGCCGGGTACTTGCCGCTCTTCTGGCCGTGCAGCAGCACGTCGATCTGGGGCGGCTTGGGGCCGTTGACGATGGCCGAGCCGTCCAGCGGCGCGAAGGCACCGGGCACGCCCTTGCCGTTGGCCTGGTGGCAGACGGCGCAGTTGGCCGTGTACACCTTCTCGCCCTTGGTCTTGAGCTCGTCGATGGTCCAGGTCTTATTCGGGTCGTCCGCCAGCGCGGCCATTTCCTTCTTCTTGCCGTCCACCCAGGCCGTGTATTCCTCGGCCGTCACGACTTTCACGACGATGGGCATGAAGGCGTGTTCCTTGCCGCACAGCTCGGCGCAATTGCCACGGAAGGTGCCCGTGTGCTCGGACTTGAACCAGGTATCGCGCACGAAGCCGGGAATCGCATCCTGCTTGACGCCGAAGGCGGGGATCATCCACGCGTGGATGACGTCGTTGGCGGTGGTGACGATGCGGATCTTCTTGTTGACCGGCACGACCACTTCGTTGTCGACTTCGATCAGGTAGTTCTCGCCGCGCGCGGCCGTCGGCTTGATGCCCGGTTCGCCCACCTGCGAGCGGGGCGTGGCCAGGTTGGAGACGAAGGAAATGCCCTCGCCTTCGCCGGCCAGGTAGTCGTAGCCCCATTTCCACTGCATGCCGGTGGCCTTGATGGTGATGTCGGCGTTCGACGTGTCCTTCATGCCCACCACGGTGCGGGTAGCGGGCAGCGCCATGCCGATGACGATCAGGAAGGGCACGACGGTCCAGGCGATTTCCACTGCGGTGGATTCATGGAAGGTGGCGGCCTTGTGGCCGACCGATTTGCGGTGCTTGAAGATGGAATAGAACATCACGCCGAACACGGCCACGAAGATGACGAGGCAGACGATCATCATCCAGTTGTGCAGGCTGTAGATTTCCGAAGCGATCTGCGTCGCCGCAGGCTGCAGGTTCAGCTGGTTGGCGATCGGGCCGCCGGTACCGCCCGTGGCCGCCTGATAAGTACCGGTTGCCGTCGCCGCCGGCTGTGCCCAGGCCGGCATGGATGCCGTTGCCAAGGCCAGTGCCGGCATCAACGATTGAAGTCGCTTCGCAAGTTTCATGTTTTCCCCAACCACCCAAGATATAAGAAAAATTTTTTGACTGCGACGACCTGCCGGTGGCCGGTGGGTCGTCGTGCATAAATACACCATAAAGTTACAGAGGGAACACCACAGCGGGTTGCTGTTTGGACCGGGCTGGAACTTCGACACGCCACCGGCAGACACAATACACCGATGGTGCGGATTATTGATGCCTTGCTATGTTGTTGACCACGTCATCTGCCGGACTTGTTTGTGTCCGGTTGGAAAAAAGTAGCCAAATTGGTCAAGGATTATAAGCATTATTACTTAGCCTTATCAAGCGTGTGGTTTTGCTGGCAATGGTGCAGCGCGCCATGAAAGGGCCCCGAAAATGCTATCGCTGCGGCCGTTTCGAGGGGTCGAAACGGATGATTGCTTCGCCATCCTTCGTCACCTTCGGGGCCGGCCGGAAGGCGTGGCCGTAGATCACTTCGTAGGTCAGCACGAGCTTGCCGTCGGCACGCCGTTGCCGCTCCAGCCCAGCAAGCAAGCGGGTGTACGCCGCGCGGCCGAGCAGGCCCCGGCGCACGGTGGTGAGCGGATTGCCGCCCAGCGCGCGCACGTCGGCCAGCAGCCTGGCGGCGTCATCATAGGTCACCGTGAGCTTTTCCATGTCCATCACGGGCGTCGCAAAACCGGCCTCGACAAGCTGGTCACCAAAATCGTGCATGTCTACAAATGGCAACGTATGGGGGGCCAGATCGACGTCGGCGAAGGCCTCGCGCACCTCCTGGAAGGTGTCCGGGCCGAAACACGAGAACATCAGCAGGCCGTTCAGGCGCAACACGCGGCGCCATTCGGCGAACACGCGGTCCGGCTGGGGGTGCCAGTGCAGGGCCAGGTTGGACCATACGAGGTCGACACTATTCTGTCCCAGGGGCAAGTCGGCGAAGTCGCCGCACAGCAGGTCGATGCCGCTTTTGGCTGGCAGCAACTTGCCCAGCAGCTGGTTCAGGGCGGACTGACGGCCTGGCTGGCCCGGCAGCGAGCGCAACATTGGCTCGGCCGCATCCAGGCCCAGCACTTGCGCTGCAACATAAGTCTTCTGCAACAGGGCCAGATCGGCCCCCGTGCCGCAGCCCGCGTCCAGCACGCGCTGGGGTACGAGCTTCACCAGTTGCAGCCGCTCATGCATCCGATGGGCGATCTCGCGCCGCAGGAAATCGGCCTCGGCAAGACGCGCCGGTCGGGCGAACAGCCGGCGCACCCGGTCGACGTCGATGGGTGCGGAAAGTTTCGGAGGCTTGGCGGGCACTTGCATGGTCTTCTTTGTACAGGTGAGATAATGTGCGCAGTTTACCTGTTTGGAGCAAATCGCGATGGCGGGCGGCCGGTGGCGGGCAGGATGGGCAACGTTGCTGCCGTGCAGCTGCGTCCTGTGCGGCGCCCACGGCCGCGATGCCCTGTGTCCGCCCTGCCATGCGCAGTTCTTCGGCGCGGGCGCCGGCCACCCGGTGCGCTGCCCCGTCTGCGCCGAGCCGCTACCGGGCGCGGCGGCGCCGCTGCCGTGCGGACGCTGCCTGGCCGAGCGGCCCGCCTACGATGCCACCATCGTCGCGGCGTCCTATGCGATGCCGCTGGACCGGCTCGTGCTGGAATTGAAGTTCGGCGGCGCCCTCGTCCATGCGCGGCTGTTTGCGGAGCTGCTGGCCCAGGCCATGCGGGACGCACCTGGCGTCGAACGCCCTGCCCTGCTGTGCCCCGTACCGCTGGGGCCGGGCCGGCTGGCCGAACGGGGCTTCAACCAGGCGCTGGAGATCGCCCGGCCGCTGGGCAAGCTGCTCGGCATTGCCGTCGCGCCCCGGCTGACCGAGCGCGTGCAGGAAACCGTGGCGCAAAGTGCACTGCGGGGCGCGGACCGGCGCGCCAACGTCGCTCATGCCTTTGCCGTGCCGGACCGGGCCCAGGTGGCAGGCCGACATATCGGCATCGTCGACGACGTCATGAGCAGCGGCCAGACGCTGCAGAAACTGGCGGCCGTGCTGAAACGGCACGGCGCGGCGCGCGTCACGAACCTGGTGTTCGCGCGCACGCCACCCCATCAATAGAATCGCAAGGAGAGAGTGTTGTTTCACGTCGTACTGGTCAACCCGGAAATCCCGCCGAACACCGGCAATGTCATCCGCCTGTGTGCCAACACGGGCGCCCAGCTGCACCTGATCGAGCCGCTGGGCTTCCCGCTGGACGACGCCAAGCTGCGTCGCGCCGGGCTGGATTACCACGAATACGCGCGCATGAAGGTCCACAAGGACTGGGCCGCCTTCCTGGCCGACGTCCAGCCGGACCCGGCCCGCATGTTCGCCATGACGACGCACGGCTCCACCCCGTTCGCCAAGCTGGCCTTCCACCCGGGCGACGTCTTCGTCTTCGGCTCCGAAACACGCGGCCTGGCCCCGGAATTCCGCGAAACCTTCCCCACCACCCAGCGCATCCGCCTCCCCATGCGCCCGGACAACCGCAGCCTGAACCTCTCCAACACCGTCGCCGTCGTCGTCTACGAGGCCTGGCGGCAGCAGGGTTACGACGGCGGGGCATAGCCCAGTCCGTGTCCACCGTGGGGTCAGACCCCGACATGGACACGGTCTCGGCAGCAGCATGCAGTCTGATATCGCTCAGCCCGCCAACCTTTCGACCTGCTAGCTTGTGAGGATGGCCCGACCTCCCCGCATCCAGTACCCCGGCGCGCTGTACCACGTCACCACGCGTGGCGTTCGCCGCGCGACGATCTACGTGGACGAACGCGACTTCCTCACCTGGCAGGATCGCCTCGCTGCCACGGTGGAGCGCTACAACTTTTCCGTACATGCGTTCTGCCAGATGACGAATCATTATCACCTGCTGGTGGAAACGGTAGAAGGTAACTTGTCGAACGGGATGCACTACCTGAACAGCACATATGCTCAGAAATTCAATTTCCGGCACCAGCTGACCGGCCATGTCGTCCAAGGCAGATTTAATGCCGTACCGGTCCGGAAGGATGCGCAGTTGCTGGAAGTTGCGCGTTACATTGCGCAGAACCCCGTTCGCGCGCGGCTCGTCGAGCATCCCGAAGCATGGCGCTGGAGCAGCCACAACAATCTTTGCGGGTTGGCTCCGCCTTTGCCTTGGCTGAACATGGGATGGCTGCTGGGCATGTTCGACAGCAAGGATGTCGAACACGCCATCAGGCGCTACCGGCATTTTGTCGGGCAGGAAGCGCTGGCAGCCAATCCGCTGGCGGACTGGACCGACTGCGGATCCAACGATGCAGCGCGACGCAAACGCGAGGCGCTCCCCCTTGCTGACTATCAGTCGCGATTTTCCGATCGCGACGAAGCAATGGCACGTGCATACTTCACCACGGCCTATAGCATGCAGGATATCGCACGCCATTTCGGCGTTTCGTCCAAGACAGTAAGCCGTGCGGTGCGTCGTTACGACATGTGCCTAAAGGCTGAGCTCGTGTCTATGTCGGGGTCTGACCCCAAGGTGGACACGAGCTCAGCCTTTGAGGTGGCCTCCAGTGTTGGCATAAATGCAGCAAAAGCCGTATAAGAAGGCTTTCCGGTGCATGGATGGGGGCGCTATGTTCGACATGGATTTGCCGTGGTGGGAGTTCATTGCCCGCGGCGCCATCGTGTATCTGTTCCTGCTGATTATGGTACGGCTGACGGGCAAGCGCACCGTCGGGCAGTTCACGCCGTTCGACTTGCTGATCGTCATGCTGCTGAGTGAGGCCGTGTCGAATTCGATGAATGGCGGTGACGAATCGCTGCCGGGCGGCATGATCATTGCCGCCACCTTGATCGCGCTGAACGTGATCCTGGCCGTCGCCACGTCGCGCAGCCGCAAGATCGCCGAGCTGGTCGACGGGGTGCCCGTGCTGCTGGGGCGCGACGGCAAGATCTTTACGGACGTCGTCAAGAACTGCCGGGTGGCCGAAGGCGACGTCGAGCAGGCGCTGCGCGAGGCGGATTGCCCGCTGCACAAGATGAAATGCGCTTTCCTGGAAGCGGATGGCAAGATCACCATCCTGCAGAACTAAACCTTTTTATTTCCCGAACGTCCTGACCTTGGCCAGCAGCTTGCTGGTCGAGCGGTCGTGCTCGAAATCGATGGCCACGGCCTGGCCGCCATAGGCCAGCACGGCCTGCCCTTCCGGGATGGCCGTCATGTCGTAGTCGCCACCCTTGGCGTAGATCTGCG
The DNA here is from genome assembly GCF_009720835.1 of Pseudoduganella buxea. Classification (GTDB taxonomy): domain Bacteria; phylum Pseudomonadota; class Gammaproteobacteria; order Burkholderiales; family Burkholderiaceae_D; genus Rugamonas; species Rugamonas buxea. The sequence continues at coordinate 27,608 of NZ_WNKZ01000034.1, read as the reverse complement.
GACGCGCCTGCAGCACCACTTCCAGCGCCGTGTCCTCATCGAACGGCACCACCAGGCTGACCGATTCCAGCGCTGCCAGCACGGCCAGGCGGTCATCGCAGCCGTTCAGGGGGCGGTCGTCGCCCTTGCCCAGGCGCTTCACGGAGGCATCCGTATTGGCCGCCACCACCAGCGACGCGCCCAGCTCGCGCGCCTGCGCCAGGTAGGTGACGTGGCCCCGGTGCAGGATGTCGAACACGCCGTTGGTCAGCACGACCGGTTGCGGCAGCGCGGCGACACGGGCGGCCAGGTCGGCACGGGTACAGATTTTTTCTTCGAAACGGGGCATGTTCTCTTTCACGTTTGGGGATCTTCTTCCTCGTCGTCCAGCTGCATGCTGAGGGCGCTGCCGGGGGCGGTGCCGCCGGCCGGTTCGCCCCGCTCGCCCCGCAGCTTGATCTGCAGGCGCAGGCCGTTGGCCGAATCGGCATTACGCAGCGCCTCCTCGTACGAGATGTAGCCCTTATTATAGAGTTCGTACAGGGCCTGGTCGAAGGTGCACATGCCCAGCTCGCGCGACTTCTGCATGATTTCCTTGATCGCGTGGAAGTTGCCCTTGAAGATCATCTCCGCGATCGTCGGCGTGTTCAGCAGGATCTCGATGGCGGCCTTGCGCCCCTTGCCGTCCTCCGTGCGGACCAGCCGCTGCGACACGATGGCGCGCAGGTTCGACGACAGGTCCATCAGCAGCTGGTTGCGCCGTTCTTCCGGGAAGAAGTTGATGATGCGGTCCATCGTCTGGTTGGCATTGTTCGCATGCAGGGTGCCCAGGCACAGGTGGCCCGTCTCGGCAAACGCAATGGCATGCTCCATCGTCTCCGTGTCGCGAATTTCGCCGATCAGAATCACATCCGGCGCCTGTCTCAACGTATTTTTCAGCGCGTTGTGCCAGGAGTGCGTGTCCACGCCCACTTCCCGGTGCGTCACCAGGCAGTTCTTGTTGCGGTGGACATATTCCACCGGATCCTCCACCGTGATGATGTGACCAGCCGAATTGGCGTTGCGATAATCGATCATGGCGGCCAATGTCGTCGACTTGCCGGAACCCGTGCCGCCCACCACCAGCACCAGCCCGCGCTTGGTCATGACGACGTCCTTCAGGATGTCGGGCAGCTCCAGTTTTTCGAAGGTGGGGATCTCGGAAGCAATGGTGCGGATCACCATCGCCACGTTCTGCTGCTGGACGTAGACGTTGACGCGAAAACGGCAGACGTTGGGGAGGGAAATGGCGAAGTTGCACTCCATTTCCGCGTCGAACTCACGGCGCTGCTTGTCGTTCATGATGGCGTAGGCGAGCGCCCGCGTGACGTCGCCCGTCAGCCGCTGCTGGCTCAGTGCCTTCATCGCGCCCTGCGACTTGATGCTGGGCGGGAAGTCGGCCGAGATGAACAGGTCCGAGCCACCGACCTGGTGCATCGCCTTCAGCAATTTATGGAGATAGGCCTGGGCTTCTTCGGGACCGAGAGTGGATGACATGCGCGCCTCGCTATGGGTTTCTCGCTCATTATAGCCAGAGCATTCCGTTACAATATCACCGCTCCCCGGCCCACACTGGCAAAACCACCTATGACACTTACCGAACTGAAGTACATCGTCGCCGTCGCCCGCGCCAGGCATTTCGGCCACGCGGCGGAAGCCTGCTTCGTGGCACAGCCGACCCTGTCGGTCGCCATCAAGAAGCTGGAGGATGAGCTGGGCGTGACGCTGTTCGAACGGGGCGGCGCCGAAATTTCCGTGACGCCCCTGGGCGCCCAGATCGTGGCCCAGGCCGAACGGGTGCTGGAGCAGACGGCCGCCATCAAGGAACTGGCCAAGCAGAACAAGGACCCGCTGTCCGGCCCGCTGCGCCTGGGTGTCATCTACACCATCGGCCCCTACCTGCTGCCGCCGCTGGTCAAGCACATGATCGACCAGACGCCGCAGATGCCGCTGATCCTGCAGGAAAACTTCACCGTCAAGCTGCTGGAGATGCTGCGCCAGGGCGAGCTCGATGCCGCCATCATGGCCCTGCCGCTGCCCGACCACGGCATGGCCATGCAGGCCCTGTACGACGAGCCCTTCGTCGTTGCCATGCCGCAGCACCATGCATGGGCCGAACGGGAACGCATCCCGGCCGACGACCTGAAGAGCGAAACCATGCTGCTCTTGGGGAACGGCCACTGCTTCCGCGACCAGGTGCTGGAAGTGTGCCCGGAGATGGCGCGCTTTGCTACGCCGGGCAACGGCATGCAGCGCACCTTCGAAGGCTCGTCGCTGGAAACCATCCGCCACATGGTGGCCAGCGGCATCGGCCTGACCGTGCTGCCGCGCGCCTCGGTGCCGGACATGGCCGCCCGCGGCGGCATGCTGCAGTTCCGCGAATTCGAGGCACCGCAGCCGTCGCGCCGCGTCGTCATCGTGTGGCGCAAGAGCTTTACCCGCAAGGCCGCCATCGATGCCGTCATCGACGCCGTGGGGCAATGCGAGCTGCCCGGCGTCACCACCCTGGCGGCCGACGCCGCCGTCTGACCAACCCTGATCCCGATTCCGCCGTGCACGCTTCGTCCTCCCCGCCCGCCCCCAGCAAGCTGTCCCTGTACTTCCGCCTGGTGCGGCTCGACAAGCCTATCGGCACCGTGCTGCTGCTGTGGCCCACCCTGTCCGCGCTGTGGCTGGCAACCGGCGGCGTGCCCGACTGGCACCTGCTCGTCATCTTCTCGCTGGGCACGCTCCTGATGCGCTCGGCCGGTTGCGCCATCAACGACTACGCCGACCAGGACATCGACCGGCACGTGAAGCGCACGGCCGACCGCCCCATCACGAGCGGGCGCATCAGCGGCAAGGAAGCGGTCGCCATCGCCGCCGGCCTGTCGATTGCGGCCTTCCTGCTGATCCTGCCACTGAACACGCTCGTCAAGCAGCTCAGCGTGGCGGCCGTCATCATTGCCGGCACCTACCCCTACTTCAAGCGCTTCTTCGCCATTCCCCAGGCCTACCTGGGCATCGCTTTCGGCTTCGGCATCCCGATGGCCTTCGCTGCCGTGCAGGACACGGTGCCGGCCTACGCGTGGCTGCTCCTGCTGGGCAACGTGTTCTGGGCTGTTGCCTACGACACGGAGTACGCGATGGTCGACCGCGACGACGACCTGAAGATCGGCATCAAGACGTCCGCCATCACGTTCGGCCGGTACGACGTGACGATCGTCATGCTGTGCTACGTGGTCCACCTGGCCATCCTGCTGGCCGCGGGCCGCCATTTCGGCCTGGGCCTGCCCTTCCTCGCGGGCCTCGTCGTGGCGGCGGGCTGTGCCGTATATCACTACTTCCTGATCCGTGGACGCGAGCGTGCGCCATGCTTTGCAGCATTCCGCCACAATAACTACCTGGGAGCGGCGGTTTTTGCCGGCATCGCGCTTGATTTTGCGCTGCGTTGATTCCGTTAAGAAAAATTGCGGCACAACAATGCCCGCACACCGTCGCTGACTAGACTAAACGTTCCAGCTGTTCAATCCAAAAAAGAGGCCAATATGGATCAGACGACAAACCAGACCGCCGGCGGCGTAAGCACCGGCAATGGCAAGACTTTCGACAGCAACAATGAGAGCGGCGCGGCACGTGAACGCCTGATGGGCGACCTGAAAACGGCAATCAGCGACGCGGAGCAATGGCTGCGCGGCGCCGCCAATTCCGGTGCCGACGACCTGAACGAAGCGAAGACGAAGTTCCAGGAAACGCTGCGTACGGCAAAAACCAATCTGCTGACGATGGAAGACACGGTGCTGGCCAAGACCAAGCTGGCGGCGCAGGCGACCGACACCTATGTCCACGACAATCCATGGAAATCCGTGCTGGTCGGCGGCGTCGTCGGCCTGCTGCTCGGCGTGATCATCTCGCGCGACTGATCTCGCGCATGCACGTGGAAAGGCCCGCTACGCGGGCCTTTTTTCGCCTGTCCGCACCGCGCGGGCATTTATCGCCTGCCCCTCAGCCTTTCGGCGCGGCCGGCACGAAGCACAGCAGGCCCACCAGCCAGCCCAGCCCCGCAAACATCTTCCACACGCCGAGGAAGCAGAAGGCATACACGGCAAAGCCGCTGAAGCCCTCCGGCGCGGCCGGCAAGCCGGCCCCCGCGAGCAGGTAGCGCGTCACGAACGTCGTCAGCACGGCGATCAGCGCGACGAACCACCATTTGCGTTCCAGCTCCTTGAGCCGCTGGTTGCCCCGGATCGACGTCATGGCGCCACCGTCGCTTCGTTCTTCGTGACGGCCTCGATGCGGTAGCCGTCCGGGTCCACCAGGAAGGCGGCGTAGTAGGTCGGGCCGTACTCCTCGCGCAGGCCCGGTGCGCCGTTGTCGCGGCCACCGGCCAGCATGCCGGCCGAGTGGAACAGGTCCACGGCCGCGCGCGTCGGCGCGGCGAAGGCCAGGTGGAAGCCGTCGCCGGGGGGCGCCGCGTCGGCGCGCAGCTTCAGGCACAGGATGTCCTGGTCGTCCACGCTGCCGTAGCCGATGGCGTCGTCGTCCTCGAACACGCGCCGGAATCCCAGCGCGCCCATCGTGCCGTCATAGAAGGTGCCGCTGGCGGCCAGGTCGCGCACGCCCAGCGACAGGTGGTGCAGCATGGCGGCGCTCACGATGCCGTTCCCGGCTCATGACCCAGCTCGTCGCCGAGTTCCCTGCCCCGCGCCGCCGCCGCCTTCACGGCCGCCGCGATGGCCGGCCCCACGCCGCCCTGCTCCATGCTGGTCAAGGCCGCGTACGTGGTGCCGCCCTTGGACGTGACGCGTTCGCGCAGCAGCGCCACCGGCTCGTCCGACCGGGCCGCCAGCTCCGCCGCGCCCGTAAAGGTGGCCTTGGCCAGCGCCAGGCTCTGCTCAGGCGTGAGCCCCAGCTCCGTGCCGGCGCGCGCCATTGCTTCGATAAAGTAGAACACATAGGCCGGGCCGCTGCCGGAGACGGCCGTGACGGCATCGATCAGCGTTTCATCGTCCAGCCACATCGTCGTGCCCACGGCCTGCAGCACCTGGTCGGCCAGGGTGCGCTGGGCCGTGCTGACGCCGCCCGACGCCACCATGCCCGTGATGCCCATGCCGATCAGCGCCGGCGTGTTCGGCATGCAGCGGACAATGGCATCGTGGCCGCCCAGCCAGCGCGACAGGTCGGCCGCGCGGATGCCGGCGGCGATCGATACGATCAGCGGCGCGCGCGCCGCGCTGCCCAGCAAGGGCAGCAGCTGCGCCGTCACTTCGCGCATGCTCTGGGGTTTGACGGCCAGCACGATCACTTCGGCGGCCGTCACGGCCGCGTCGATGGTGGTGGCCGTGGTGACGCCATGCCCCGCATGCAGCCGCTCCAGCGCCACGGCGTTCGGGTCGACGACATGGATGTTCGCGCCCGGCGTGATCTTGCCGGCCAGTCCGGCGATCAGGGCAGCGGCCATATTGCCGCCGCCGATAAATGCAATCTTCATGGTCATCCTTGTTGGTAATGGCGCGCGCCGAAGATGGCGCTGCCGACACGTACGATGGTGGCGCCTTCCAGCACGGCCGCGCGCAGGTCGGCCGACATGCCCATCGACAGCGTGTCGAGCTCGAAGCCTTGCGCCCGCAGTTCCTCGTACAAGGTGCGCAGCGCGGCAAAGGCAGCGCGCTGGGCGGAGAAATCCTCGGTCGGTTCGGGAATGGCCATCAGGCCGCGCAGGCGCAGGCGCGGCAGGGCGGCGACGCTGCGTGCCAGCGCCGCCACGTCGCCGGGCGCCACGCCGCTCTTGCTGGCTTCACCGCTGATATTGACCTGCAGGCACACGTTCAGGGGCCCCAACTCTTCCGGACGCTGTTCCGACAGCCGCTGGGCGATCTTCTCGCGCTCGACCGTATGGACCCAGTCGAAGTGCGTGGCGATGGGCCGCGTCTTGTTACTCTGTATGGGGCCGATGAAATGCCATTCCAGCGGCACGTCGGGCAGCGCCGCGCGCAGCGCCTGCACCTTGTCGACGCCTTCCTGCACGTAGTTCTCGCCGAAGGCACGCTGGCCGGCGCCGGCCGCCTCGATGACGGCCTCAGGGCCGAAGGTCTTCGACACGGCCAGCAGACGCACGCTGTCGCGCAGCCGCCGCGCATCCAGGGCGGCAGCCGCGATGGCCTGCCCGACTGCTTGCATGTTCTGTGTGATTGTGGACATAATCGTCGATCCGGCTTCGGTAAAGGCCGCGTGCGCGCCGATGCTTGCAGATTTATCACCATCTGCGTTGCCAGCACCCGCTTCCAATACGGCCTGCATTGTTATCGAAGCCTGCATTGTTATTCAAATATTCACTGGATTATAAATGGACATCTCCGAACTACTCGCTTTCTCCGTCAAGAACAAGGCCTCGGACCTGCACCTGTCCGCCGGCCTGCCGCCGATGATCCGCGTGCACGGCGATGTCCGCCGCATCAACCTGCCGCCGCTGGAGCACAAGGACGTGCACGGCATGATCTATGACATCATGAACGACGGCCAGCGCAAGGCCTACGAGGAAATGCTGGAAGTGGACTTCAGCTTCGCCATTCCCGGCCTGGCCCGCTTTCGCGTCAATGCGTACAACCAGGAACGGGGCGCCTCGGCCGTGCTGCGCACCATCCCGTCGAAGATCCTGACCCTGGAAGAGCTGAACGCGCCGCGCATCTTCGCCGACTTCGCACTGAAGCCCCGCGGCCTCGTGCTCGTCACGGGCCCCACCGGCTCGGGCAAGTCCACCACCCTGGCGGCGATGGTGAACCACCTGAACGAGAACGAGTACGGCCACATCCTCACCATCGAGGACCCGATCGAGTTCGTGCACGAATCGAAGAAGTGCCTGATCAACCAGCGCGAAGTGGGGCCGCACACGCTGTCGTTCAATAACGCGCTGCGCTCGGCGCTGCGGGAAGACCCGGATGCGATCCTGGTGGGCGAGCTGCGCGACCTGGAGACGATCCGCCTGGCCCTGTCGGCCGCCGAGACGGGCCACCTGGTGTTCGGCACCCTGCACACCTCGTCGGCCGCCAAGACCATCGACCGTATCGTCGACGTCTTCCCGGCCGAGGAAAAGGAGATGGTGCGGGCCATGCTGTCCGAATCGCTGCAGGCCGTCATCTCGCAGACGCTGCTGAAGACGAAGGACGGCGCCGGCCGCGTGGCCGCCCATGAAATCATGGTGGGTACGCCGGCCATCCGCAACCTGATCCGCGAAGCGAAGATCGCCCAGATGTACTCGGCCATCCAGACCGGCAGCAACGTGGGCATGCAGACCCTGGACCAGAACCTGACGGACCTGGTGCGCCGCAACGTCATCTCGGCAGCTAGCGCCCGCCAGGCCGCGAAGATTCCCGAAAACTTCCCGGGCTGAGCACATGGAACGCGACCAGGCATCCAAATTCATGTTCGACCTGCTGCGCCTGATGGTCAGCAAAAAAGGCTCGGACCTGTTCATTACGGCCGGCTTCCCGCCGGCCATCAAGATCGACGGCAAGCTCACGCCCGTGTCGGCCCAGCCGCTGACGGCGGCCCACACCACCGACCTGGCCCGCTCCATCATGAACGACAAGCAGACCGCGTCGTTCGAGCTGACGAAAGAAGCGAACTTCGCCATCAGCCCGGGCGACCTGGGGCGCTTTCGCGTTTCCGCCTTCGTTCAGATGAGCGCCGTCGGCATGGTGCTGCGCACGATTAACAGCGCCATTCCCGACCTGGACGAGCTGGGTTTGCCGGCCGTGCTGAAGGATGTCGTGATGGCCAAGCGGGGCCTCGTCATCATGGTCGGCGCCACCGGGTCGGGCAAGTCGACCACGCTGGCCGCGATGGTCGGGCACCGCAACGAGCACAGTCATGGCCACATCATCACCATCGAGGACCCCGTCGAATTCGTCCACCCGCACCGCAACTGCATCGTCACGCAGCGCGAAGTGGGGGTCGACACGGAAGACTGGGCGGTGGCGCTGAAGAACACGCTGCGCCAGGCGCCGGACGTAATCCAGATCGGCGAAATCCGCGACCGCGAAACGATGGACCACGCCATCGCCTTCGCCGAAACGGGCCACCTGTGCCTGGCCACCCTGCATGCCAACAGCGCCAACCAGGCACTGGACCGCATCATCAACTTCTTCCCGGAAGAGCGCCGCCAGCAGCTGCTGATGGACCTGTCGCTGAACCTGAAGGGCATGATCTCGCAGCGCCTCATTCCGCTCAAGGAAAGCCGTGGGCGCGCCGTCGCCATCGAAATCATGCTCAACTCTCCCCTGATCTCGGACCTGATCTTCAAGGGCCAGGTGCACGAGATCAAGGAGCTGATGAAGAAGTCGCGCGAACTGGGCATGCAGACCTTCGACCAGTCGCTGTTCGACCTGTTCGAGGCGGACAAGATCAGCTACGAGGATGCCTTGCGCAACGCCGATTCCGTCAACGACCTGCGGCTGGCCATCAAGCTCGAAGGCAAGGCCGCGAAAACGCGCGACCTGTCGGCCGGCACCGAACACTTGGGACTGATCTGATGAACACTACCGCGAAAACCGTCTTCGATTTTTCCGCCGTCAGCCTGGCCGGCCAGCCCGTCGAGCTGGCGCAATACCATGGCAAGGCCCTGCTGATCGTGAACACGGCCAGCGCCTGCGGCTTCACGCCGCAGTACGCGGGGCTGGAGAAGCTGCACGAACGCTTTCAGGAGCGCGGCTTTGCCGTGCTGGGCTTCCCGTGCAACCAGTTCGGCGCCCAGGAATCGGGCACGCACGAGGAAATCGGCGCCTTCTGCGACGCCAAGTTCGGCGTGACCTTCCCCCTGTTCGCCAAGATCGACGTCAACGGCGCCAACGCCCACCCGCTGTACCAGTTCCTCAAGCAGAGCGCGCCGGGCGTGCTGGGCACGGAAGGCATCAAGTGGAACTTCACCAAGTTCCTCGTCAAGCCGGACGGCACCGTGGCGCACCGCTACGCGCCCACCACGAAGCCCGAAGACATCGCCGCCGATATCGAGGCCCTGCTGCCCCCTGCCCGCGCCTGACGCGGCCCGGTCAACCCTGCCGGGCCGCAGCCTTCTCGCCGAAGGTACGGCGCCAGTCCCGGGGGCTGACGTGGAAGCGCTTCTTGAAGTGCTGGCGAAATGACGTGGGCGTCTGGAATCCCGCCAGGCCGGCAATCCGGTCGACGGACAGCGCCGTCGTCTCCAGCAGGTCGCGCGAGCGCTGCAGGCGCTCGTTGACGAGCCAGTCCACCACCGTCATGCCCGTGGCCTTGCTGAAGTGGCGGGTGAAGGTGCGCCGGCTCATCGCCGTGCGCGCCGCCAGCTCATCGATGCTGTGGGCCTGGTCGAGGTTGGCGCGCAGGTGGTCGAGCAGGCGGTTCAGCTGCGCATCCTGGGTCGATGCCGCCATCGGCTGCTCGATGAACTGGGCCTGCCCGCCTTCCCGGTGCGGCGGGATCACCAGGGTGCGCGCGACCTTGTTGGCGATCCTGGCACCAAAATACTCGCGCACCAGGTACAGGCAGCAATCCAGGCCGGCACCTGTTCCCGCCGAGGTAATGAGCTTGTCCTCGTCCACATACAGGGCGTTCATGTCCAGCCGGATGCGGGGAAAGCGCTTGCCGAAATCCTTCTCGGCCATCCAGTGCGTCGATGCGCGCCGGCCGTCCAGCAGGCCCGCATAGGCCAGCGCATACGCACCATAGCAAAGCCCCACCACGTGGGCGCCCCGCGCATGGGCGCGCGCCATCGCATCGACGAGCTCCGGCTCCGGCCGCGCATCGAGGTCGTCCCACCCCGGCACGACGAGGATATCGGCGCCGTCCGCCAGCTCCAGTCCCCCATCGGGCTGCATCGTCAACGCCCGTTCGGCCGCCATCTGGCGTCCGCCCGACGACACGATCTTCAGGTCGAACAGGGGCCCATCGGCCGTCTGTGCACTGAAGACCAGATAGGGCACGGCGAAGTGAAAGGGGCTGAAGTTCGAGTACACCACCAGTGCGACGACGGGGGGCTTCTTGGTCATGATGGACAGTCGCGGGCCTTGGCCCGAAAGTTTCGATAATTGGCTTCCGGGCCAATTTTATCCCGGCCGCGACGGCCGCACAATGCTGCTACCGATAACCACCTCAATGGAGCAGAACCATGAAAACCACCCAATCCCGCAAGCTGCTGACCTCCCTGGCCCTGTCGCTGGGCCTGGCCTTCCTCGGTGCCGGTGCGCCGTCCCAGGCGGCGGCACCCACGGCAGGCCAGGCCGTGCAGGTCCAGCAGATCCGCAATGCCACGTTGAGAATCGACTATGCGGGCAAGACCTTCCTGGTCGACCCCTTCCTGGCACCGAAAGGCAAGTACCCGGGCTTTCCCGGCACCTTCAACAGCCAGCTGCGCAATCCCCTCGTCGAGTTGCCGATGCCGGCGTCAGACGTGCTCAAAGGCGTCGATGCCGTCATCGTCAGCCACACGCACCTGGACCATTGGGACGGCGGCGACCATGCCTTCATCCCCAAGGCCATGCCGCTGTTCGTGCAGCACGAGAGCGACGCGAAACTGGTGCGCGGCCAGGGCTACACGAACGTACGCATCCTGGGCCAGGACACGGCGTTCGAAGGCGTACGCCTGACGAAAACAGGCGGCGTGCACGGTACGGCGGCCATGTACCGGAAGAAGCCCCTGGCCGAGGCACTGGGCGAAGCGATGGGCATCGTGTTCCAGGCGCCGGGGGCGAAGACGGTGTACGTGGTGGGCGACACCGTCTGGGGGCAGGACGTCGACCAGGCACTGGCCCGCTTCAAGCCGGACGTGATCGTGCTGAACACGGGCGACGCCCGCATGGTCGGCTTCACGGGTGCCATCATCATGGGCAAGGACGACGTACTGCGTGCTTACCAGGCCATCCCCGGCGCCACCATCGTCGCCACGCACATGGACGCGATCAACCACATGACCCTGGGCCGCAAGGAACTGAAGGCGCACGTGGAGCAGCACGGCATCCAGGACCGCGTGCGCATTCCCGCCGACGGCGAAACGCTGGAGTTTTAAGGGTCCGTACGCCGGCGCGGCGCGCCCCCGACGATGCGGTCGACCAGCTCGATCCAGTGTTCGACCGGCGTATCGGTGCCGGACTGCAGGTGGCTGATGCAGCCGATATTGGCCGACACGACGCGCGCCGCGCCCGTCTCGGCCAGTTGCGCCAGCTTGCGCTCGCGCAAGCGGTGCGCCAGTTCCGGCTGCAGCATCGAATAGGTGCCGGCCGAGCCGCAGCACAGGTGCGATTCGCCGCACAGCCGCACGTCCACGCCGAGCGCGCGCAGCAGCCCTTCCGCATGGCCGCGCACCTGCTGGCCGTGCTGCAGGGTGCAGGGCGGGTGGTAGGCCACCACCTCGCCCGCGTCGTCGCCCGCCTTCTTCAATGCCGCCAGTTCGGCCGCGAACGGCGCCAGCACCTCGGACAAGTCGCGCGTCAGCGCCGCGATGCGCGCCGCTTTTTCCGCATAGGCAGGATCGTGCGCCAGCAGGTGGCCATAGTCGCGCACCGTGGCGCCGCAGCCGGAAGCGGTCATGACGATGGCTTCCACATTGTCCAGATAGGGCCACCAGGCGTCGATATTGCGGCGCATCTGGGCACGCCCGCCGTCCTGGTCGTTCAAGTGAAAGCGCAGCGCACCGCAGCAACCGGCCTGCGGTGCCACCAGCAACTGCACGCCCACGGCATCCAGTACGCGCGCGGCGGCCGCGTTGACGTTCGGCGCCATGCCGGGCTGCACGCAGCCCTCCAGCACCAGCATCTTGCGCGCGTGCTGGCGCGATGGCATGCGCCCTGCCCCGCCCGGCCGCAGCGGCGGCACCTTGTCCTGCAGGGCTTTCGACAGCAGCGGGCGCAGCACCTGGCCCACCCGCAGCGCCGGCACGAACAGCGCCTTGCGCGACAGGCCTTCCTTCAACACATAACGTCGTATCCGGTCCGGCAAGGTGCGCGGCACGCGCGCCTCGACGACGGCGCGGCCGATATCGGCCAGGCGGCCGTAGCGCACGCCGGACGGACAGGTGGTTTCGCAGTTGCGGCAGGTCAGGCAGCGGTCCAGGTGGAGTTGCGTGGCGCCCGTGACGGGCGCGCCCTCCAGCACCTGCTTGATCAGGTAGATGCGCCCGCGCGGGCCATCGAGTTCGTCGCCCAGCAGCTGGTAGGTCGGGCAGGTGGCCGTGCAGAAGCCGCAGTGCACGCAGGCGCGCAGGATGCTGTCGGCTTCGATGCCTTCGGGCGTGTCGCGGATGAAGTCCGCCAGGTTGGTTTGCATGGTGGTCTCAGTACAGTCGGCCGCGATTGAAGATGCCGGCGGGGTCGAAGGCACGCCGCAGCCGCTCGTTGATACGGGCAATGGCGGCGCCTTGCGGGTGGAAGGCGCCGGCCCGTTTGTCCGGCGCCCGATACAGGGTGGCATGCCCGCCGGCGGCCGCCACGCTGCGGCGGATTTCCTCCGCGCCGGCGCGCGCGCCCTTCAGCCAGCGCTGGCCGCCACCCCACTCGATCAGTTGTTCGCCGCCCAGCACCTGGGCGCTGGCTGTCGGCGGCAGGGCCAGGCGCCACAAGGTGCCTGTATCGAAGAAGCCGTGCGTCTGGTCGCGCAGCGATGTCCAGAAGGCCGCCGCATCCGCCACCTGTTCGCCACCCAGCTTGCGCAGGGCCGCCGCCACGGCCGCTTCGGCACCGGACAGGCGCACCGTCAGCACGCCGCCATGCCAGCAGCTGGCCGACAGCGGCAATGGCTGGCCGGCCCACCCGTTCAGCCGGGACAGCGCGGCAATCTCGTCCAGCTCGAAGCGCACGGTGGTTTCCACCAGGGGCAGCGGCAGCACTTTCAGCGACACCTGGGCGATCAGGCCCAGGGTGCCGAGCGAGCCCGCCAGCAGCCGCGACACGTCGTAGCCGGCCACGTTCTTCATCACCTGGCCGCCGAAGTTGAGCAGCTCGCCCTTGCCGTCGATGAGCTGGGCGCCCAGCACGAAGTCGCGCACGCCGCCGGCGGTGGCGCGGCGCGGGCCGGACAGACCCGCCGCCACGACGCCGCCGATGGTGGAGGCGGCGCCGAAGCGGGGCGGCTCGAAGGCCAGCATCTGCCGGTGTTCCAGCAGCAGCGCTTCGATCTGCGCCAGCGGCGTGCCGCAGCGGGTCGTGATCACCAGTTCGGTCGGTTCATAGTCGATGACGCCGCGGTGTCCCCCGGTATCGAGCAGCTCGCCGGCCAGGGCGCCGCCATACCAGTCCTTGCTGCCGCCGCCGGCGATGCGCAGCGGCGTGGCCGTGGCGGTGGCGGCCTGGATGCGGTCGCGGAAATAGTCCAGTTGGTCGCTCATGCGCTCCTCAGAACCGCGGCAGGCCGGCATGGGGCAGCGCGCCGTTCGACACACGCATGCGGCCGAATTCGGCGCAGCGCTGCAAGGTGGGGATGGCCTTGTTCGGATTGAGCAGCATGGCCGGGTCGAACGCCCGCTTGACGGCAAAGAAGGCCGCCAGCTCGACGGGGCGGAACTGCACGCACATCGAATCGATCTTCTCGATGCCCACGCCGTGCTCGCCCGTGATGGTGCCGCCCACGGCCACGCACAGGGCCAGGATTTCGGCGCCGAAGGCCTCGGCCCGGTGCAGTTCATCCTGCACGTTGGCGTCGAACAGGATCAGCGGATGCAGGTTGCCGTCGCCCGCATGGAAGACATTGGCACAGCGCAGGCCGTATTTCACTTCCATCTGCGCGATCCCCGTGAGCACCTGGGCCAGGTTCTTGCGGGGGATGGTGCCGTCCATGCAGTAGTAATCGGGCGAGATGCGGCCGGCCGCCGGGAAGGCGTTCTTGCGGCCCGACCAGAACTTCAGCCGCTCCGCTTCCGTCGTGGAGACGGCGATCGCGCCCGCGCCGGCCGCCTGCAGGACGGCCGTCATGCGCGCAATCTCGTCTTCCACTTCCTCGGCCGTGCCGTCGGCCTCGCACAGCAGGATGGCGGCCGCCTCCAGGTCGTAGCCGGCCTTGACGAAAGGCTCGACCATGCGCGCCGAGGTCTGGTCCATCATTTCCAGCCCGGCCGGGATGATGCCGGCCGCGATCACGTGAGCCACCGCATTACCGGCCGTGACGATGTCGCCGAAGGAGGCCATGATGACGCGCGCGCAGGCAGGTTTCGGCACCAGCTTGACCGTCACTTCCGTGACGATGCCCAGCATGCCTTCGGAGCCGATGAAGACGGACAGCAGGTCCAGCCCCGGCGCGTCCGGTGCCTCGCTGCCCAGTTCCACGATATCGCCTTCGATGGTGGCCACGCGCACGCGCAGCACGTTGTGCACCGTCAGCCCGTACTTCAGGCAGTGCACGCCCCCCGAGTTCTCCGCCACGTTGCCGCCGATGGTGCAGGCGATCTGCGAGGACGGGTCGGGCGCGTAATACAGGCCGTGCGGCGCGGCCGCTTCCGAAATGGCCAGGTTGCGCACGCCCGGCTGCACCACGGCCGTCCTGGAATACGCATCGAGCTGCACGATGCGATTGAGCCTGGCGGTGGACAGCACGATGCCGTCGGCGATCGGCATGGCGCCGCCGGACAGGCCGGTGCCGGCGCCGCGCGGCACGATGGGCACGGACAGGGCACGGCACACGGCCAGCACGGCCAGCACCTGGGCCTCGTCCTCGGGCAGCACGACGATCATCGGCGGCTGGCGGTACGCCGACAGGCCGTCGCATTCGTAGGGCCGGGTTTCCTCGCGCCGGTCCAGCACGCAGGCGGCCGGCAGCACGGCGCGCAGGGCCCCGGATACATCGCGCAGGCGTTCGTCGCTGTAGGGCAAGTCCAGGGTCGCGGGTGTCATGTCGGGGATGCAGGATTGTTCGTTTGTGAAGATTGTATGCCGGATCGGCGGGAAAAACGCAGCCTGCACGGCTGAATTTGTCGTATCCTCGCTCCGTTCAAGAAGAGGAGACGATATGGGTAACCGACTGTCAAAAATCGCCACGCGTACGGGCGACAACGGCACTACCGGCCTGGGCGACGGCAGCCGCACCGGAAAGGACAGCGCGCGCGTGCAGGCGATGGGCGACGTGGACGAATTGAATTCGAACCTGGGCGTGCTGCTGTGCGAGGCCATGCCGGACGAGCTGCGCGAGGAACTGGTGTCGATCCAGCACGACCTGTTCGACCTGGGTGGCGAATTGTGCATTCCCGGTTACCAGCTCATCAAGGAGGAGCATGTCGAGCGCCTCGATGCGCTGCTGGAAAAATACAATGCCACCCTGCCCGCGCTGACGGAGTTCATCCTGCCGGCCGGCTCGCGCGCCGCCGCGTTGTCGCACGTATGCCGCACCGTGTGCCGTCGCGCCGAACGCAGCATCGTCGCGCTGGGCAAGGCCGAAAGCATCCACGACCACCCGCGCCAGTACGTCAACCGCCTGTCGGACCTGATGTTCGTGCTGGCCCGCGTGCTGAACCGCTTTGCCGGCGGCAGCGACGTGCTGTGGCACCACGAGCGCAAGCGCGGCTGAGTTCCCGGCCCTTCACATCTGCCGGAACAGGTGCAGGAAGGTGCGGCTGACGGGCAGCGCCTCGGCGCGGTGCTTCAGGTGGATGGTCGCCGTCTCGTTGCTGCAGCGCGTGATATGGCTGACGGCGCGCAGGTTGACGGCCACGGCCCGGTGCACCTGGACGAAGTGATCCGGGTCGAGCTGGGCCAGCAGTTCCTTCAGCGGCGTGCGTACCAGCGCTTCGGCCGGCAGGCCGTCGTCGCCGCGCCAGGCTACTGCCGTGTATTTCGTGTCCGAGCGCAGGTAGTCGATCGCGTGCGCGGGGATCAGGCGCAATGCCTGCCCCACCTGGGCATACACCCAGCTGAGCGGCCGGGGCGGCGCATCCTTCCTTAACTGGGCCGCCAGTTGCTGCAGCAGCGCCTCGGTCTGCGTGGCGGGCAGCGCGGCGCGGCGGCGTTCCTGCAGGCGCACCACCGTTTCGGCCAGGCGGGCCATCTCCACCGGCTTGACGAGGTAATCGAGCGCGCCCTGCGCGAAGGCCTGCACTGCGTACTGGTCGTAGGCCGTCACGAACACCAGCTGCGCGCGCCGGCCGATGCGGCTGGCCGCTTCCACGCCCGAGATGCCGGGCATGTGCACGTCGAGAAAGCAGATGTCCGGCGCCAGCGCCTCGAACTGTTCGATGGCCTCGCGGCCGTTGCGGGCCTGGGCCACGATGTGCAGCTCCGGCCAGGCTAGCGCCAGTTGCCGCGCCAGCGCGTCGCGCAGCAGGGGTTCGTCGTCGGCGATCAAGGCGGTGGGCGGGTTCACGCTGCGTTCTCCTGGATGGGGAATTCGACTTCGGCGCAGACGCCGTGCGGATGGCGCGCCGTCAGCCGCAGCTGCGCCTGGCCCGCGAATGCCAGCGCCAGGCGTTCGCGCAAGGTGGCCAGCCCGGTCCCCGGCACGCCGCCCTGCTGCACCCCCACGCCCGTATCGCTGACGCGGGCCACGCAGCGCGAGCCATGGCGCTCGATGCTGATGTCGATGGTGCCGCCGTCTTCGCCGGGATCGATGCCGTGGCGCACGGCGTTCTCGACCAGGGTCAACAGGGTCATGGCCGGACACTGCGCGCCGGCCAGCGACTCATCCAGGTGCAGCGAAAAGCGCAGCCGGTCCGGCATGCGCATGTGCATCAGCTCCAGGTAGGCGCGCACCAGTTCCACCTCCCGTCCCAAGGTAGTGCCGCCTTCGTGCAACTGCGGCACGGCCGCGCGCAGGTAGGCCGTCAGGCTGCGCAGCACGGCCGGGGCCTGGGGCGAGCCGACATCGACCAGCGCCTGCACATTGGCCAGCGTGTTGAACAGGAAGTGCGGCGCCACCTGCGCCTGCATCAGGTGCAGGCGCGCGTCCAGTGCCTGGCGCGCCAGCTCGCTGCGTTCCAGGTCGAAGGCCAGGGCCTGGTGGCGCGCCAGCGCGTCCTTCTGCCGCACCAGCGCGGCCAGTGCCGTCCACGGCGCCACCAGCATGCCGGCCAGCGACAGCAGGAAAAAGCCGCTGGCGCGTTCGGAATGGGTCCAGAACGGCGGCGCGCCGTCGGCGGTGGAGAACAGGTAGATCAGCAGGGTGGTGACGGGCATGGCCAGCGCCAGCCCGCCCACCTGCAGCGCCCACCGTGCCAGGGGCTTCGGCAAGCGGCGTGGCCACCGCTCCAGCACCGTGAACACGAACACCGCCGCCAGGGCCAGCACCACCGCGCGCAGCCACAGCGTGGCCGGCGACGCCCAGATCAGGCTCAGTGGCATGCTGGCAAAGGAGGCCACCGTGATGGCGACGGCAAGACGCCGCGCCAGCACGCCTGCCGGCGTCGCCGGCATGGGTAGACGGGCGGCCGTCATCGCTTTACGCCAGCCCCGCACCGGCGTACGGCGCTGCCGCCTGCGGGCGCAAGCCCACTGCCAGCAGCCAGCAAGCGGTGGCCAGCTGGCCGATGCCCGCCGGCGCCACCAGGTTGAAATCGAAGGCCTGCCCGCCCACGTGCAGCAGGATGGCGGCAAGTTGCAGCGCCACGGCTGCCACGCCCAGGGCGGGCAAGGCACGCGGCAGCTGGCGCGAGCGGTACAGCAGCGCATACAGGATCAAGCTGGCGACTCCACCGGAAAAGAGGGAAAAATAGTGCACCCAATGGCGCGCCTGGCCCGCCACCACGCGGGCGGCCTCGAAGGCGGCACGTTCGGCCGGACCGGCGGCGCCGAAGGCCTGGCTCAAGGATAGCATCGCCAGCAGCAGGCCTTGCTCGACAATGGTGACGGCCAGCGCCGCGGCCGCCAGCGCCAGCAGGCCAAGGGCGGCGCGCTCGCCATGTCGCCGGAAGGTGGGCCAGCCGGCCAGCGCAATGCCCAGCATCAGCACGGCCGGCACCAGCACCAGCAAGGCCCCGATACGCACCCGGCTTGCATGGGAGCCGGCGCTGGCCAGGTAGCCCGGGTCCGCAAAGGCCGGCGGCAGCACGACGAGGAAGCCGGCCATCGAGGCGGCCATCGCCAGCAGCATCATCAGCCCGATCAACCGGCCCAGGTTTTTTTCTTCATGCATATGCGCTCCTTCGTCAGTTGTCGCGGCGAGTATGGCCCCTGCGGGCCCACGATGCATCCGCCATGCGACGAAGCACGGCGGTGCGCGACGAGTCACGGCGGTATGGGACGAAGCACGGATGCCGCCTCGAAGCCGGGCAAGGCCGCCAGCCGCGCGCCGACGAAATCGGCGAAGGCACGCGCCCGCGCCGGCTGGTAGCGCCGGCCCGGATACAGCAGGTGCAACTGCTGGGTTTCGCCGCGCCACCGGGGCAGCACGCGCCGCAAGGTGCCGGCCGCCAGCAGGTCCTGCACCAGCCATGCCGGGCACAGGCCGATGCCGGCGCCCATGGCCAGGCTGTCGCGGATCGCCAGCGCATGGTTGACGCGGTAGCGGCTGGTGGTCGTCACCGTCACGACATCCTGGCCGTCGGTCAGCGTGACGTCGTCGCCCTGCGCCAGCCAGGCAAAGCGTACATGGTTGTGCCGTGCCAGGTCATGCGGCGTGGCCGGCGCCCGATACCGGTCCAGGTAGGCCGGCGCCGCCACCAGCCAGCGGGGCGACGCCGCCACGTGCCGCGCGACCGCGTCCGGCGGCAGCGGCCCGCCCAGGCGCAAGGCCACGTCGACGCCCTCCTCCACCAGGTCGACCATGCGGTCGTTCAGGATCAGTTCGATCTCCATGCCGGCATGGGCGGCCAGGAATTCCAGTACCAGCGCGTTCAGGTGGAACTGGCCCAGCGCGGCCGGCGCATTGACCCGCAACAGGCCCCGCATCGCCGCCTGCTGGCCCAGCACGTCGCGGACGGCTTCGCCGTAGTCCGCCAGCAGGGCCTGGGCCCGCGCGTGGAAGCGCTGCCCTTCCGTGGTGGGCGAAAGGCTGGCCGTCGTGCGCGCGAGCAGCCGCACGCCAAGCTCCGCCTCCAGCGCAGCGATGGCCTTGCTGACGGTGGGCTGCGTGGTGCCCGCCTCACGCGCGACGGCGGACAGGCTGCCCAGTTCCACGGCGCGGACGAACCAGCGCAGGGATTTCATCGTATCCATCGGTGCCCATTCCATTTTCGAATGAGGCATAGTCGCATCCGGCCACTACCGCGTCAAACAGGAATGACGGACCATGAATGCATCACTCATCAGGAGGTCACGATGTTCATCCGCCATTTCGCCACCGCGCTTGTCGCGCTTCTATTCACTACCGCGACGGCGGCGCCGGCCTGGCAAGCCAGCTGGCTGGCTGCGCCGCAGCCCTCATGGCACGCCCCGTTCGCGCTGCCCACCAACGTACCCGCCGCCGTCGACGGCCAGACCGTGCGCGAAACCCTGCGCCTGTCGACAGGGGGCGCGCGGCTGCGCATCGTGCTGTCGAACCGCTACGGCAGCGCGCCGCTGCGGGTGGGTGCCCTGCGCGTGGCGCGTCAGGCCGACCCGGCCGGCAGCCGGCCCCTGACCTTTGCCGGCCAGGCCGGCGTGACGATCCCGCCCGGCCAGGACGCCGTCACCGACCCGCTGGACTTCGCCACCTCGCCACTGGAGCGGCTGATGGTCTCGGCCTGGTACCCCGGTCGGGCCCCGCTGACGACCTTTCATTGGGGCGCCCAGCAGACCGGCCGCATCGCCGCCGGCAACGCCACGGCCGCCGCCAGCCTGGCCGGTGCCAGGGCCTTGACGGGCCGCGCTTTCGTCAGTGCCGTCCATGTCGACGGCGGCCGTGGCACCGTGGTGGCCTTCGGCGACTCCATCACGGACGGCAACGGCTCGACGCCGGAGCGCGACCGGCGCTGGCCCGACCGGCTGGCCGAACGGCTGGCGGGCGACGGCGTGGCGGTGGCCAATGCCGGCATCTCGGGCGCGCGGCTGCTGTCGGCGAAAATGGGCGACAAGGCACTCGCACGCTTCGAACACGACGTGCTGGACCAGCCGGGCGTGACGGCCGTCGTTGTCGCCATCGGCATCAACGATATCGGCTGGCCCGGCAGCGCTTTCGCGCCGCACGATGCGGCGATGACGGCACAGCGCATGATCGACGGCTACCGCGCTTTGATCGCCGCGGCGCGGGCCCGCAAGGTGCGGATCATCGGCGCCACCTTGCTGCCGTTCCGGGGCGCCCTGGCCGATACGCCATTTCATGGCTACTACAAGCCCGCCAAGGAAGCGGTACGCCAGCAGGTCAACCGGTGGATCCGCGAAGGCGGCGAGTTCGACGCGGTGGCCGACTTCGACGTCGCGCTGCGCGACCCGCGCGACCCGGCGCGCCTGCTGCCCCGCTACGATTCGGGCGACCACCTGCATCCGGGCGATGCGGGCTACGCGGCAATGGCCGAAACGGCGGCGAAGGCGCTGGCGCGCTGAGCGAGGGAATCGGCCCGAAAAAAAAGCGGCGCAAGCGCCGCTTTTCTTCGGGCCGATACCGCATCAGCCGTTGTTGACCACCAGCCGCGGCTCGCCGCTCAGGAAGCGCGCCTTGATCGAAGCGGCGATACCGTTGGCATCCAGGCCCACGCTGGCCAGCAGCTTGGCCGGGTCGCCGTGGTCGATGAATTTGTCCGGCAGGCCGATGATCTGCAGCGGCTTGACGATGCCCGCTTCGGCCAGCGCTTCGGCCACGGCCGCGCCGGCGCCGCCCATCACGCAGCCCTCTTCCACCGTGACCAGGAAGTCGTGGTCGGCGGCCAGTTGCTTGACCAGTTCCACGTCCAGCGGCTTGACGAAGCGCATATTGGCCACCGTGGCGTTGAGCTGTTCGCCCGCGGCCAGGCTTGGGGCCACCATCGAGCCGAAAGCCAGGATGGCCACGCGCTCGCCCTGGCGGCGGATAACGCCCTTGCCCAGGTCGATGCTGGTCAGTTCCTGCACGATGGCAGTGCCGACGCCGGCGCCGCGCGGGTAGCGCACGGCGGCCGGGCCGGGGTAGTGATACGCCGTCGTCAGCATCTGGCGGCATTCGTTCTCGTCCGACGCGGCCATGACGACCATGTTCGGAATGCAGCGCAGGAAGGCCAGATCGTAGTTGCCGGCGTGGGTGGCGCCATCGGCGCCGACCAGGCCGGCCCGGTCCAGCGCGAACGTCACGTCCAGGTTCTGCAGCGCGACGTCGTGGATCAGCTGGTCGTAGGCGCGTTGCAGGAAGGTCGAATAGATCGCCACGACGGGCTTCATGCCTTCGCAGGCCAGGCCGGCGCCGAAGGTCACCGAGTGCTGTTCGGCGATGCCGACATCGAAGTAGCGGTCCGGGTATTCGGCGTGGAAGCGCACCATGCCGGAGCCTTCGCGCATGGCCGGCGTGATGCCGACCAGGCGCTTGTCAAACGCGGCCATGTCGCACAGCCAGTTGCCGAATACTTCCGTGTACGTCATCTTCGACGGCGGCGCCGGCTTGATGCCTTCGGCCGGATTGAACTTGCCGGTGCCGTGGTACAGCACCGGCTCGGCCTCGGCCAGCTTGTAGCCCTGGCCTTTTTTCGTCACCACGTGCAGGAACTGCGGTCCCTTCAGGTTGCGGATGTTCTGCAAGGTGGGAATCAGCGAATCGAGGTCGTGGCCGTCGATGGGGCCGATGTAGTTGAAGCCGAACTCCTCGAACATCGTGGCCGGCACCACCATGCCCTTGGCATGTTCTTCCAGCTTCTTCGCCAGTTCCAGCACGGGGCCGGGCAGCACGGACTTGCCGACGTTTTTCGCGGCGGCGTAGAACTGGCCGGACATCAGGCGCGCCAGGTAGCGGTTCAGCGCGCCCACCGGCGGTGAGATCGACATGTCGTTGTCGTTCAGGATGACGAGCAGGTTGACGTCTTCCTGCACGCCGGCGTTGTTCAGCGCCTCGAAGGCCATGCCGGCCGTCATGGAGCCGTCGCCGATGACGGCGATGGCGTGGCGGTGCTCGCCCTTGATCTTGGCCGCCTGCGCCATGCCCAGCGCGGCCGAGATCGACGTCGACGAGTGGGCCGTGCCGAAGGTGTCGTATTCGCTTTCGACGCGACGGGGGAAGCCGGAAATGCCGTCCAGCTGGCGCAGCGTGTGGAACTGTTCGCGCCGGCCCGTCAGGATCTTGTGCGAGTAGGTCTGGTGGCCCACGTCCCACACGATGCGGTCCTGCGGCGTGTTGAACACGTAGTGCAGGGCCACCGTCAGTTCGACCGTGCCCAGGTTGGACGACAGGTGGCCGCCCGTTTTCGACACGGCGTCCAGCAGGAAGCCGCGCAGTTCGTCGGCCAGGGGTTTGAGCTGGGTGCGCGGCAGCTTGCGCAGGTCGGCCGGGTGATTGATGTTTTCAAGCAGGTTCATTTATGCCTTCCGCTGCACGATCAGGTCCGCGAGTTCGCGTAAACGCAGAGCGTTGTCTCCGAATGGGGCGAGGGCCGCATGGGCCTCCTGCCGCAGTTGTTCCGCCAGGGCGATCGATGGTTCCAGGCCGAGGATCGAGACATAGGTGGGTTTGTTGTCAGCCGCATCCTTGCCCGCCGTCTTGCCCAGGGTGGCCGAATCGGCGGTGGCGTCGAGCACGTCGTCGACCACCTGGAAAGCCAGGCCGATGGCGCGGCTGTAGTCGTGCAGGGCATGCAGTTCTTCCCCGCTCAGGTCCTTGCCGGCCAGCGCGCCCAGCACCACCGAAGCGCGCAGCAGCGCGCCCGTCTTCAGCTGGTGCATGCGTTCGAGCTGCTGCTGCGTCAGGGCCAGGCCGACGCTGTCGAGGTCGATAGCCTGGCCGCCGCACATGCCGCCCGACCCCGCGGCCTGCGCCAGCAGGCGGAGCATCGCCACCAGCCGCGCCGGCGGCACGGCCGCCGTGTCGGCGCCGGACAGCACGTCGAAGGCCTGCGCCTGCAGCGCGTCGCCCACCAGCAGGGCCGTCGCTTCATCATAGGCCACGTGCACGGTCGGCTTGCCCCGGCGCAGGTCGTCGTCGTCCATGCACGGCATGTCGTCGTGCACCAGCGAATAGGCGTGGATCATTTCGACGGCGGCGGCGGCGCGCGACAGCACGCCCGCATCGGCACCGGTCAAGGCGCCAGCCGCGTGCACCAGCAGCGGGCGCACGCGCTTGCCGCCACCGAGCAGTGCATAGCGCATCGCTTCGTGCAGCTTGGCGGGCACCACGCCGGCGGCGGGCATGTAGGCCGACATATCGGTCTCCATGCCGGCCTGGATGCTCTTCATCCAGTCCTGGAAGGCGCCGTTCATTGGCCCGCCTCGTCGCCGTCGGCGAAGGGCTTGAGCATGTCGCCTTCGAGGATCTTCACCTGCGATTCCACCTTGTCGAGCTGGCCGGCGCAATACTTCACCAGTTCCGAGCCGCGCGCATACGCGGCGACCGAGGCTTCCAGCGGCAGCTGGCCCGATTCCATCTGCGTGACCAGCTGGGCCAGTTCGGCCATCGCTTCCTCGAAGCTGGCCGGGCGGGCCGGGCTGTCGCCGTTGTCGACGTTCATTTTCTTGACCATAAAAACTTATAAATTCGATTCGTATCGAGCGAATCGCTCAGTGTAGCCCGTTATTTTAGAACAAACTCTCCCAACCGGTCGAAAAAGACCGGCCGTGCGCGGAACGCCGTTGCTATTTTATCCAGTCCCAAGGGAGCAGGCGCACCCCCTGTGGAGAACGGGGCACAATGGCGATTCGGGCGAAGAATTGTCGGCAGAGTTACGTCATCCGCGCTATAATCTCCGGTTCTGTCCGAAATACCGTTTTTATACTCTGAATTCAGGTCTTTGCGGATTCTGTCTCTTCTTGGTTTGCAGCACTTTAATTAAGGGGGGTTGGGATGTCCGATCTGGGTACCCATTCCAGGCTGGCGCGTTCGAACGCGCAACTTCCGGTCCACGTCTACTTTGACGAAACGCTCCTGCAGCGGGAAATGCAGCAATTGTTTCAGAACGGCCCACGCTATGTGGGCCATGAACTGATGGTGCCGAACCTCGGCGACTTTACGACCCTCGCTTCGGAAAACGAGGGGCGCATGCTGGTCCGAAATGCCAATGGCATCGAAGTGCTGTCCAACGTCTGCCGCCACCGCCAGGCGCTGATGTTCAATGGCCGTGGCAATGCGGACAATATCGTCTGCCCGCTGCACCGCTGGACCTACGACCTGAAGGGGGAGCTGATCGGCGCGCCGCACTTCCCCGAGACGCCGTGCCTGAACCTGCCGAAGACGACGCTGCAAAGCTGGAACGGCCTGCTGTTCGAGCAGAACGGCTACAGCGTGATGGACAAGCTGAAGAACCTGTCCGTCACGAAGGACCTGGACTTCACCGGCTACATGCTCGATCACGTCGAGGTGCACCACTGCGACTACAACTGGAAGACCTTCATCGAAGTCTACCTGGAGGACTATCACGTCGAGCCCTTCCATCCGGGCCTGGGCGCCTTCGTCACGTGCGACGACCTGCGCTGGGAATTCGGCGCGGACTACAGCTTGCAGACGGTGGGCGTGAACCGGGGCCTGAAGAAATCCGGCTCGCCGGCCTACCAGCGCTGGCAGGAACAGGTGCTCAAGTTCCGCAACGGCGAGGCACCGCCGTACGGCGCGATCTGGCTGACGCTCTACCCGAACATCATGGTGGAGTGGTACCCGCACGTGCTGGTGGTGTCGACCCTGTGGCCGGAAGGCCCGAACCGCACGAAGAACGTGGTGGAGTTCTACTACCCCGAGGAGATCGTGCTGTTCGAGCGCGAGTTCGTCGACGCCGAGCGGGCCGCCTACATGGAAACCTGCGTCGAGGACGACGAGATCGCCCTGCGCATGGATGCGGGACGCCGCGCGCTGATGGAACGAGGCCAGACCGATGCCGGCCCTTACCAGTCGCCGATGGAAGACGGCATGCAGCACTTCCATGAGTGGTACCGCAGCAGGATCGAGCCGGGCAACGCCAATCTCACCAGTGTCAAGCCATAAACAGTAATACAAGCAAGGGGACAGCATCGGATACGAGCTGTCCCCTTGTTCATTTCAAGGATCGTCAATGCAATCGCTGTGGATGCTGTTCGCCAGTTTCATGTTCGCCATCATGGGGGTCTGCGTCAAGCTGGCTTCGGAAACCTATACCACCTCCGAGCTGGTGATGTACCGGGGTATCGTGGGCATGACGATCCTGTTCATCATGATCCGCATCCAGGGCGGCAGCCTGAAGACGACCATGCCGATGGCCCACCTGTGGCGCGGCTTCATCGGCGTGGTCTCGCTGTGGCTGTGGTTCTACGCCATCGGCAAGCTGCCGCTGGCCACCGCCATGACCCTCAACTACATGGCGCCCATCTGGATCGCCGTGTGGCTGTTCGCGCACGGCTGGTGGCATGCGAAGAACCGGGTCGAGTGGCCCTTGATCATCGCCGTCGGCATGAGCTTCGTCGGCGTCGTGCTGCTGCTGCGCCCCGCGTTCGAAGCGAACCAGCTGTTCGATGCGCTGGTGGCGCTGGTGTCCTCCGTGCTGTCGGCCATGGCCTACCTGCAGGTGCGCAAGCTCGGCCTGGCGGGCGAGCCGGAATACCGCGTGGTGTTCTACTTCGCCGCCACCAACCTGGTGGCCGGCGTGTTCGGCCACGTGGCCCAGGCCGGCGGCGGTCCCGTGGTCTGGCATTCGCTCAACACGATGCATGGCTTCCTGCTGTTGCTGGGCATGGGCCTGTGCGCCACGGCGGCCCAGATGGCGATGACGCGCGCCTACCGCGTCGGCAAGACGCTGGTGGTGGCCAACCTGCAGTACACGGGCATCGTCTTCTCCAGCTTCTGGGGCGTGATCGTCTTCAACGACGTGTTCGACTGGCACAGCTGGCTGGGCATCGGCATCATCCTCGCCTCCGGCATCGCCGCGACGTTCTACAATACGAAGAGCACGGAACGCGGCAAGGCCATTGCCGACACCGATCCCATCGCCAGCGAAGTGTAAGACATGTAAGGAGAGCGCATGTACCAGACCCTGATCGACGCCGCCACCCTGGCGGCCCATGTGGACGACCCGCGCTGGGTCGTCATCGACTGCCGCCATGACCTGATGGACCCCGCGTCCGGGCGCGACGCCTTCGCGGCCGGCCACATTCCCGGCGCGCAGTTCGCCAGCATCGACGACGACCTGTCCGGACCGAAAACAGGCCAGGGCGCCACCTTCCGCGGCCGCCACCCGCTGCCCGAACGGGCCGCCCTGGTCGAGACCCTGCGCCGTTTCGGCATCGATGACGACAGCCAGGTCGTGGCCTACGACGCCCACGGCGGCATGTTCGCCGCGCGGCTGTGGTGGCTGCTGCGCTGGCTGGGCCACGAGGCCGTCGCCGTGCTCGATGGCGGCTTGCCGGCCTGGCAGGCGCAGGGGCTGGCTTTGCCGACGCAAGCGACGCCCCGTGCGCAGGGCACGTTGACCGACCGCCCTGCCCTGACCCGCACCGTGTCGAGCGGCGACGTGCTGGCGAACCTGTCGACGCAGGCCTTCACTGTCGTCGACGCACGCGCCAATGACCGGTTCAGGGGCGAGAACGAAACCATCGACCCCGTCGGCGGCCATATTCCGGGCGCCAGGAACCGCTTCTTCAAGGACAACCTGCAGGCCGACGGCAGCTTCAAGCCGGCCGCGCAGCTGAAGGCGGACTTCGCGCCCCTGTTCGCGTCGCCGTCGCAAGCGGTGATGCAGTGCGGCTCGGGCGTGACGGCCTGCCACAACCTGCTGGCGCTGGAAGTGGCAGGCCTGCCGGGCGCCGCGCTGTATCCGGGCTCCTGGTCCGAGTGGTGCGCCGATCCGGCGCGCCCCGTGTCGACCGGGGCATAGCCGCCGGCAAGTTGGACCATCCACCGCCCGGTGGATGGCGTCTTCAGCTCCCTTCCCTCGCGGCGGCCAGCGCCGCTCCGGTCACTAGCATCACGCTAGTTAAATTGTACGAATGACAATGCAATAAAGGCAAGCTATGATCGTGCCGCTGCGTAGTGCCGGCGCGATCCTTCCGGCACATATACTCTTACAGGATACGTCCAGATGCCAATCTCCTTGCCGCGCCTCTCCCCCGCTGCGCACCCGAAAAACGGCTTGCGCCTGATTCCCCTCCTGCTGGCGGTCGCCGTCAGCCAGGCCTATGCCGAGCCCGTGCGCGGCGCCCCCGGCACGCCGGGCACCGATGGCACCACCCCGGGCGCACCGGGCACGGCCGGCGGCGCGGCTCCGGGCCTGACGCTGGCCGGCGACGCCACCCACCAGAACACCGAGGACGGCCGCAGTTTCGACCTGAGCGGCTTCGGCGGGACCGGTGGCGCGGGTGGAAACGGTGCACCGGGCGGCGCGGCCGGGGCCGGCGGAAACGGTGCCGATGTGAACGTGCGTGTCACGGGCAATCCGGCCTGGTTCGAAACCATGGTCGTGGGTACGCGCGCCTTTGGCGGCGCCGGCGGCAGCACGGGCACGGCCGGCACGGGCGGTCCGCTGGCCCTCGGTGGCGCAGGCGGCAACGGCACCGCCATTACCGACGTCGGCACGACTTCTCCGTACGCAGGCCTGCTGGTCACGACCGAGGGACGGGGCGGCGCCGGCGGTGCCGGCGGCGGCGCCGGCGGCAATGGCAGCGCCCACCTGACGGTGCGCGGCA
>NZ_WNKZ01000349.1 GCF_009720835.1 Pseudoduganella buxea | reverse complement strand
ATGGCATCGCGCACCGGGCCGTCAATCTGCGCCAGGGCGAGCGGGTGCTGGGGGAAATCCACGTCCAGAACGTGAACCGCTACCACGCCGTTTTCAAGACCTGGCTGATCCGCTTTCACGGCGTGGCGAGCCGCTACCTGCCCCACTACCTGGGCTGGATTCACGGGCTCGACTGTCGGCACCTGAGCACGCCGCAGCAATTTTTACGGGCTGCATTGTTCCCGGCAGGAAGCTAAATGCCGG
>NZ_WNKZ01000348.1 GCF_009720835.1 Pseudoduganella buxea | reverse complement strand
CGGCCCGGTGCGCGATGCCATGATCTTTCGCAAACTCCCGATACGCTGTCGCCGCATCGGTGGCCAGCAGCACGGCCTTGTCCAGCACGGGTAACAAATGCTGCTGCAACTGCGCCGCCGTGACGGGCCCGCGCCCCGGGACGAAATCGCAAGTGCGGCCTTGCCGGTCGCGCGCCACCAGGATGCAGTCCAGTTCGCCGCTGATGCCGCGCTTTTTCGCGTGGCCGCCGCGCCGCCGGGGCGG
>NZ_WNKZ01000347.1 GCF_009720835.1 Pseudoduganella buxea | reverse complement strand
AGGGCGGCAACCTGCTGCGTCTTCAGGCCGGCGATGGTGCCGGTCTTCAGGGCGGCCAGGTCGGCCGTTTCCAGCGCGGCCACGGTTTCCGTTGCCAGCGCACCGATCTGGGCCGAGCTCAGCACGGCGGCCTGGTTGCTCGACAGGGCGACGATCTGGTTGGTCGTCATGCCGGCCATCGAACCGGTCGACAGGGCGGCCACCTGGTTGGTGCCCAGGGCACCGATCTGGTTGGTCGTCAGGGC
>NZ_WNKZ01000346.1 GCF_009720835.1 Pseudoduganella buxea | reverse complement strand
AGGGCGGCAACCTGCTGCGTCTTCAGGCCGGCGATGGTGCCGGTCTTCAGGGCGGCCAGGTCGGCCGTTTCCAGCGCGGCCACGGTTTCCGTTGCCAGCGCACCGATCTGGGCCGAGCTCAGCACGGAGGCCTGGTTGCTCGACAGGGCGACGATCTGGTTGGTCGTCATGCCGGCCATCGAACCGGTCGACAGGGCGGCCACCTGGTTGGTGCCCAGGGCACCGATCTGGTTGGTCGTCAGGGC
>NZ_WNKZ01000345.1 GCF_009720835.1 Pseudoduganella buxea | reverse complement strand
GCAGACTGCCTGGCCATCATCGAGGAACGGGGCGCGCGCATGCGCCGGTGCCCGCACTGCGGCGCCGACAAGCTGTACCGTCACGGCATCCTGCGCGGCCTGCAGCGCTACCGCTGTCGCCAGTGCCACAGGTCCTTCAATGCACTGACCGATACGCCGCTGGCGTTTATCCGGCTGCGCGAAAAATGGCTACCGTTCCTGCAGTGCATGTTGGGTTCGATGACGGTACGCGCGGCAGCGGAAAC
>NZ_WNKZ01000344.1 GCF_009720835.1 Pseudoduganella buxea | reverse complement strand
AGGGTATCACTCACTGAATACATAGGTGTGTGAGGCGAACGCGGCGAACTGAAACATCTAAGTAGCTGCAGGAAAATAAATCAACCGAGATTCCCAAAGTAGTGGCGAGCGAAATGGGAAGAGCCTGTACGTGATAGTCGGACTGATAGTGGAAGCCTCTGGAAATAGGCGCCATAGTGGGTGATAGCCCCGTACACGAAATCAGACCGGTGGTACTAAGCGTACGACAAGTAGGGCGGGACACGAG
>NZ_WNKZ01000343.1 GCF_009720835.1 Pseudoduganella buxea | reverse complement strand
CCACCTGGTTCGTCGTCAGGGCAGCGATCTGCGCGGTGTTCAGCGCGGCGATGCTCGACGTCTTCAGTGCGGCCAGGTCGGCCGTTTCCAGCGCGGCGACAGCGTTCGTGCTCAGGGCGCCGGCTTGGGCCGTCGTCAGGGCATTGGCTTGCGCCGTCGTCAGGGCCACGACCTGGTTGGTCGTCAGGGCGGCAACCTGCTGCGTCTTCAGGCCGGCGATGGTCGCGGTCTTCAGGGCGGCCAGGTC
>NZ_WNKZ01000342.1 GCF_009720835.1 Pseudoduganella buxea | reverse complement strand
CTGTGGAACGTGCACCGAAGCTGTAAGCTGGCTCGATCGGCATGCACGTGTCAGCAAAAGGCTAGCCGAGTTCGTGGGACTATGGTGCGAGAAGCTGCCCGTAGCGCACGTCTGCAAACTTACGGGCCTGCATTGGGAGACAGTGCGTCGGATCGAGCGACTTTATTTGGAACGGCGTTTGGCGGCGCTGCCAAGATCGGAGCCGGTTCGCTTGGCCATGGACGAATTTGCCCTATTCAAAGGGCATC
>NZ_WNKZ01000341.1 GCF_009720835.1 Pseudoduganella buxea | reverse complement strand
ATTCCAGTAAATACGTTTCGTCGGCCTCGACGATGCCGCTCAAGGGCTTGGGCCGGTCGTCCTTGGCCATGGCAAGAAAGCGGTGGCGCCAGCGAAAGCTCGTGTTGCGGTGGATGCCGGTCGTTTCCGCTGCCGCGCGTACCGTCATCGAACCCAACATGCACTGCAGGAACGGTAGCCATTTTTCGCGCAGCCGGATAAACGCCAGCGGCGTATCGGTCAGTGCATTGAAGGACCTGTGGCACTGGC
>NZ_WNKZ01000340.1 GCF_009720835.1 Pseudoduganella buxea | reverse complement strand
CGTTTCACGGTCCTGTTCGGGATGGGAAGGGGTGGGACCGACTTGCTATGGTCATCAGGCATGACTTGTACAGACCGCAGCTCTCGATGGAGCAGCTGCAATCTTGAATCTGGAAGAAGTAGTTTTTGGGGTAGTGCTCAAACACCGGCAAATGCATATAACCGTCAAGGTTATAGGGACAAGCCTTACGGGCAATTAGTATCAGTTAGCTTAATGCATTACTGCACTTCCACACCTGACCTATCAACG
>NZ_WNKZ01000033.1 GCF_009720835.1 Pseudoduganella buxea | reverse complement strand
GCTGCGCCCGCCCTGCTGCGTCACGTGCAGCACGGCGTTGGCCAGCATGCCCGGCACCTGTGCCGGCGCGGCGGCAATAAGCGCCGCGCAGGGTCCCGCCAACGCCTGCCACGTATCGCGCACCTGGGCCGTGCGCGCGGCCAGGGCGCGGTCGTGCACGCCAAGCTGCAGCGCCGTATCGGCGGCCGCCATCACCACGGCCGGCAGGCGCGCCTCGTCAAGCACGGCGACGGCCTGCACCACCGGATCGATCGCGTCGGCAAAAAAAGCCGCCAGCGCGGCATCGTCGAAGCCGGGCGTGGCGCGGCGCACTTCGCCGATGCGGCGGTTCAGCGGGGCCCTGGCCGAAGCCAGGACGGAGGCGAGGACGGGCGAGATCACTGCGTGCGCAGCCAGGCCAGGTAGTTGGTATAGCGCTGGTGCAGGTACTTCAGCTTGAGCAGGTCGTCGTACTGGTGGCCGTACAGCTTCCTGCCCCTGACCACCTGCTCGATGGTGCGCTCGATGCGTACCAGCCGCGCACGCGTCTCCCGTTCCGACACGCCGTCCAGCCCCTGCGCGAACTGGTCCGCCAGGTCGCCGACGGGATCAGTGCCGTCGCGGCCCAGCCGGTCGTATTCTGCACAGGCCAGGTCGAACAGCCGGCGCAGCCAGCTGACGCGGTCGGTGCGGTAAGCCGCGTTTTCAGGCAGCCCGAAGAACGGCGCATCCAGGTCCGGCTGCAGCTTGTCGTGCAAAACGAAGGGCAGGACCTGGCGCACGTCCTCCAGCTCGACTTCGCCGGTACCGCGGAAGTAGGCCAGCGCCTTGGCGTAGATCAGCAACGTCATCAGGTTGCGCACGGAGACGCCGTTGCGGGTCTGGCAGCCCAGGTCCTTCAGGCGGTCGCGCCCGTTGTCGGCACTGACGAGCTGCTGCCAGTCGACGCCGGACAGGCGCGCCGTGTCCTTCGTCATGTACTCGAACTGGCCGCCGGCCAGTTCCATCAGCTCGAACTGGCTGGCGAAGAATTCCAGCCTGCGCCGAACCGGCACGGGGATCGCCACCGCGCGCACCTGCTCGTCCAGCGCGTCCAGTTCCGTGGCCGTGAAGACGATCTCCGGCGGCACCAGTTCTTCCGGCCGCAGGTTTTCCTCCAGCCGCACCAGCAGGTCGCCGAGAAAACGCGGGTTGAAGGCCAGGGCCTGCACCACCACGTCGATGCGGTCGCGCAGCGCGTCGATGACCTGGTAGGTGCCGCCGCCTTGGTCGTCGTTCGCGGTCAGGTACCACGCCGCTTCCGGGCATTCGTAGACCTGGTTCAGCACCTCGGCGTAGTTGTCGCCCATGACGGTAAGCAGCGCGCTCTGGGTGCGCGTGGGGATGCGGTTGTATTCGTCGACGATCTTCACGCGCATGCCCAGCCAGGCGCGCCAGGCGATGCGGATGTCGTCCATGTCCTGGGCGTTGACCAGGTCCGCCGGCAGCGGATTGCCCAGCAGGTCGGCGATCGTCATCTGCGGGTGGCCGTGCTGCATGGCGCGCTTGACCTGCTTCACCGTGGCGCCGGCCAGCACGCCCATCAGGATGGCGCTGGCCGTCTTGCCGCGGCCAGGCCCGCCCACGAACAGGCACTTGCGCCGCGCCGCGAAGGTCAGGAGGGGAATCAGCACGAAACTGGAATAGCTCTGCGCCGACGGCAGGGTCAAGGTGCGCTTGCTGTCGCCCACCGTGAACCGCTGTTCAGGGCCGTCGTTGTACTCGATATCGTAGTGGGGGCTGACGATGGCGTTGTTGACGATCCAGAAGTAGGCCTGGCGCAGCTTCTCGTCCAGCGCGGGCGGCGCATCCGGTGCCGCCGCGGCGCCCGCGGCCGGGCCCCGATACAGGTCGGCCACGTCGAACTGGCGCGGCCTGCTTGCCGTCGGCGCAGGACGGGGATTGGTGGGCGCCTGCGACAGGTGCTTGAATAGATTGAAGACCATGCGGGTTGAAGACCATGGCGGGCCGGCGTGGTTGAGGGAAGCAGCAGTATATGCCACCCGGCGCGCACTCTCATCACCCTGTGGGATCCTCCTGGCACGCCGCCATGTGACGGACGTAAAAAAACCGCCAGGCTTGCGCGCTGGCGGTTGGCAGTGCCGGGATCGGGGTCCCGGAACTGAAAGCTCAGGATACCTTAGGCAGCCGGTGCGGCTTCGTCGGCGGCCTTCATCGACAGCTTCAGGCGGCCGCGGTCGTCGGTCTCCAGGACCTTCACGCGCACTTGCTGGCCTTCCTTCAGGTAGTCGGCGACGGCGTTGACACGCTCGTTGGCGATCTGCGAGATGTGCAGCAGGCCGTCCTTGCCTGGCATGACCTGGACGATGGCGCCGAAGTCCAGCAGCTTCAGCACGGTGCCGTCGTAGGTCTTGCCCACTTCGACCGATGCGGTCAGCTCTTCGATGCGGCGCTTGGCTTCCTGGCCGGCTGCGGCATCGACGGAGGCGATGGTGACGACGCCTTCGTCGCTGATGTCGATCTGCGTGCCGGTTTCCTCGGTCAGCGCGCGGATGACGGCGCCGCCCTTGCCGATCACGTCACGGATCTTCTCGGGGTTGATCTTGATGGTGATCAGGCGCGGTGCGAAGTCGGACAGCTCCGTCTTCACGTGCGGCATGGCCTTCTGCATTTCACCCAGGATGTGCTCGCGGCCTTCCTTGGCTTGCGCCAGTGCCACCTGCATGATTTCCTTCGTGATGCCCTGGATCTTGATGTCCATCTGCAGCGCCGTGATGCCGTTGGCGGTGCCGGCGACCTTGAAGTCCATGTCGCCCAGGTGGTCTTCGTCACCCAGGATGTCGGACAGCACGGCGAACTTGCCGCCTTCCTTGATCAGGCCCATGGCGATACCGGCCACGTGCGCCTTCATCGGCACGCCGGCATCCATCAGCGCCAGGCAGCCGCCGCAGACGGAAGCCATCGACGAGGAACCGTTCGACTCGGTGATCTCGGACACCAGGCGCACGGAGTAGCTGAACTCTTCCGGCGACGGCAGGGCGGCGACCAGCGCGCGCTTGGCCAGGCGGCCGTGGCCCACTTCGCGGCGCTTCGGCGTACCGACGCGGCCCGTTTCGCCCGTGGCGAACGGTGGCATGTTGTAGTGCAGCATGAAGTCGTCCGTGTATTCGCCCATCAGCGCGTCGATCTTCTGCGAATCGCGGGCCGTGCCCAGGGTCGCGACGACCAGTGCCTGGGTTTCGCCACGGGTGAACAGGGCCGAACCGTGGGTACGCGGCAGCACGGAGGTGCGGATCGCGATCGGACGCACGGTGCGGGTGTCGCGGCCGTCGATGCGCGGTTCGCCGTTCAGGATCTGCGAGCGCACGACCTTGGCTTCCATGTCGAACAGGATATTGCCGACGTCGACGGAGTCCGGTGCCTCGGTGCCTTCGGCTTGCGCCTGGGCGGCCAGGTCGGCGATGACTTCGCCCTGCATCGAACGCAGTGCCTGCTGGCGGGCCTGCTTGTTCTTGGTCTGGTAGGCTTCGTTGATCTTCGCTTCGGCGAACTGGGCGACCTTGGCGATCAGCGCTTCGTTCTTGGCTGGCGGGGTCCATTCGATTTCAGGCTTGCCGCCTTCTTCGACCAGCGCGTGGATGGCATCGATGACGGCCTTCATCTGCTCGTGGCCGTAGACGACGCCGCCCAGCATGATTTCTTCCGACAGCTGCTTGGCTTCCGATTCCACCATCAGCACGGCCGTTTCGGTACCGGCGACGACCAGGTCCATCAGCGACGTCTTCAGCTGGGTCGTGGTCGGATTCAGGATGTACTGGCCATTGGCGTAACCCACGCGGGCTGCGCCGATCGGGCCGTTGAACGGCACGCCGGCCACGCACAGGGCGGCGGAGGCACCGATCATCGAGGCGATGTCCGGGTCGATCTCAGGGTTGACCGACAGGACGTGAATGATTACCTGAACTTCGTTCATGTAACCTTCCGGGAACAGCGGGCGGATCGGACGGTCGATCAGGCGCGACGTCAGCGTTTCCTTTTCCGATGGACGGCCTTCGCGCTTGAAGAAGCCACCGGGGATCTTGCCGGCGGCATAGGTCTTCTCGATGTAATCGACGGTCAGCGGGAAGAAATCCTGGCCCGGCTTGGCATCCTTGCGGGCCACCACGGTGGCCAGCACGACGGTGTCGTCAACCGACACCAGCACCGCACCGGAGGCCTGGCGAGCGATCTCGCCGGTTTCCAGGGTCACGGTATGCTGGCCGTACTGGAAGGTTTTCGTAACTTTGTTAAACATGGGTAATCCCTTTCTATTTGCCGACAGATTTTCAGGGGCTGTCGTTCACCTCACCACGGGCCGGCCGCAAAACGGCCAGCCTTATTGCTCCATCTCCTTGCCAAGACAGCGAAACATACTTCCTGTTGGCAATTTTTTAACGGTCCAGAATGACAAAATGCCCGCGTCAGCGAACTGGCGCAGGCATTTGGTCGGAACCGTGTGCTGCAAGTATTACTTTACGCTATTACGCGAACAGCGCGAATTACTTACGCAGGCCCAGCTTGGCGATCAGGTCGCGGTAACGGGTTGCGTCCTTGCTCTTCAGGTAGGACAGCAGGCTCTTACGACGGTTGACCATCATGATCAGGCCGCGGCGGGAGTGGTGATCCTTGCTGTGGGCCTTGAAGTGGCCGTTCAGTTCGTTGATGCGTGCGGTCAGCAGGGCCACTTGCACTTCTGGCGAACCGGTATCGTTCTGACCACGTGCGTTGTCAGCGATGATGGCGGATTTGTTGATGTTTTCTACAGTCATGATAAACCTTTCACATGCGATGCGCGGAGTGAGACGAAGCTGGCAAGCGGCACCGGATTCGCGACCCTGTACATCGTGAACTACATTAATAAAAATACCGGCCAAACAGGCCAGACCCGGGAGTATAGCGGAAAACGCCGGGGCCATGCCGCTTCTGGCTACAATAATTCCATTTACAAGGGAGGATTCATGCGACAACTGATCGTTTCGGCAATGCTTTCCACCCTGTTGGCAGGCTGCGCTGCGTTCGGGCCGCCACCCGCGCCGGGCGAACCGATGAGCGCAGTCCAGGCCAGGCTGGGCCGGCCGTCGGCCGTCTTCCAGGCCGGCCCCGACACCGTCCACGAATACGGCGCCGGCTACTTCGGCCAGTACACGTGGATGGCCCGCTACGGCCGGGACGGGCGCCTGCTCAGCTACGAACAGGTGCTGACGGACGCCAAGTTCGCCACCGTCAAGCTGGGCCAGGACAACAAGCAGACCATCCTGCACACCTTCGGCCACCCGGCCGAGACGATGATGCTGCCGCGCCGGGGCCTGGAAGTATGGAGCTACCGCTACCGCCAGTCGGGCGTGTGGGACGCGATGATGCACGTGCATTTCTCCGCCGACGGCATCGTGCGCGAAATGATGAGCGGACCGGACATGCTGCGCGAAAAGCGCGATTGAGCAAAAGTTGCTTCAAAAATGGGGACAGACCCCATTTTTCGGGCAACTTTTCACGGTCACCAGCGCTAGGCCCGCTCCGTCTGCGGATTGACCCGCTCCTTCGAATGCAGCTTGTTCAGCCCGGCCAGGTAGGCCTTGGCCGAGGCGACGACGATGTCCGGGTCGGCGCCGACGCCGTTGACGATGCGCCCCGCCTGCGACAGCCGCATCGTCACTTCGCCCTGGGATTGCGTGCCCGTGCTGATGGCATTGATCGAGAACAGCACCAGCTCGGCGCCGCTGTTGGCCTGGCTTTCGATGGCGTTGACGATGGCGTCCACCGGGCCGTCGCCCGTGCCTTCGCAGGCCACTTCCCTGCCCTCCATCGTGAACACGACGCGCGCGTGCGGCGGCTCGCCTGTCTCGCTGCGCTGGGCCAGCGACACCAGGCGGTAATGCTCGCCCTCCTCGCGTTCCTCGCCGGAGACGAGGGCCATGATGTCCTCGTCGAAGATCTCGGCCTTGCGGTCGGCCAGTTCCTTGAAGCGGGCAAAGGCCGTGTTGACCTCCCCTTCCGATTCCAGCTCGATGCCCAGCTCCTGCAGGCGCGCCTTGAAGGCGTTGCGGCCCGAGAGCTTGCCCAGTACGATCTTGTTGGCGGTCCAGCCGACGTCCTCGGCGCGCATGATCTCGTAGGTCTCGCGCGCCTTCAGGATGCCGTCCTGGTGGATGCCCGATGCATGGGCGAAGGCATTGGCACCCACCACCGCCTTGTTCGGCTGGACGGGAAAGCCCGTGATCTGCGAGACCATTTTCGAGGCCGGCACGATCTGCGTCGTGTCGATGCCGCAGGTCAGGTTGAAGTAGGCCGCGCGCGTGCGCAGCGCCATCACCACTTCCTCCAGCGCCGTATTGCCGGCCCGTTCGCCCAGGCCGTTGATGGTGCACTCGATCTGGCGCGCACCGCCAATCGTCACGCCGGCCAGCGAATTGGCCACGGCCAGCCCAAGGTCGTTATGGCAGTGGACCGACCAGATGGCCTTGTCCGAATTTGGGATGCGCTCGCGCAGGCGGCGGATGGTTTCGCCGAACAGCTCCGGCACGGCATAGCCCACCGTGTCGGGGAAGTTGATGGTATTGGCGCCTTCGGCGATCACGGTTTCCAGCACGCGGCAAAGAAAATCCTCCTCGGAGCGGCTGCCGTCCTCCGGCGAGAATTCGATGTCGTCCGTGTGCTGGCGGGCGAAGCGCACGGCCAGGCGGGCCTGTTCCAGCACCTGCTCCGGCGCCATGCGCAGCTTCATCTGCATGTGCAGGGGCGAGGTCGCGATGAAGGTGTGGATGCGCTTGCGTTCTGCCGGGGCCAGCGCCTCGGCGGCCCGGGCGATATCGCGGTCGTTGGCGCGCGACAGCGAACAGACGGTGGATTCGCGCACGGCGGCGGCAATGGCGCGGATGGCCTCGAAGTCGCCCGGCGAAGCGGCCGCGAAGCCGGCCTCGATGACATCGACGCGCAGCCGTTCGAGCTGGCGGGCGATGCGGATCTTTTCTTCCTTCGTCATCGACGCGCCGGGCGACTGCTCGCCGTCGCGCAGGGTCGTGTCGAAGATGATCAGTCGTTCGCTGGCGCGGGGGATATCCATGAATTTCTCCTTGAATGCCCGCGCGAAGCGGGGCTTAGCGGCGTTCGCTTTCGTCGACCGGTTCGTCGTCCGTCTGCACGATCGACACGGGCTTTCCCTTGGCCAGCCTGACGAAGAACACCAGGTAGCCGGACAGGCCGTACAGCACGAAGATGGGGAACAGCACCTTGGGCGGGTCGATCGAGATCAGCGCGAAGAACAGCGCGATGGCGAACACGGCGATGAAGGGCACGGACTTGCGGAAGTTGACGTCCTTGAAGCTGTAGAACGGCACGTTGGTGACCATCGTCAGGCCGGCGAACAGGGCGATCGTAAACGAGATCCACGACATGTAGGTGCCCTTCATCTCCAGGTCCACCATCATCAGCACGAAGCCGGCCATCAGCGCGGCGGCCGACGGGCTGGGCATGCCCTGGAAGTAGCGCTTGTCGACCACCTCGATATTGGTATTGAAGCGCGCCAGGCGCAGCGCGGCGCCGGCGCAGTAGACGAAGGCGGCAATCCAGCCCAGCTTGCCCAAACCGCGCAGCGACCATTCATAGATGACCAGGGCCGGCGCGGCGCCGAAGGACACCATGTCCGACAGGCTGTCGTACTGGGCGCCGAATTCGCTCTGGGTGTTCGTCAGGCGGGCTACCCGGCCATCCAGGCCATCGAGCAGCATGGCCACGAAGATGGCCCATGCGGCATGCTCGAAACGCTGGTTCATGGCCATCACGATGGCATAGAAACCGCAGAACAGGGCCCCCGTCGTGAAGGCATTGGGCAGCAGGTAGATGCCGCGCGAGCGGGGCCGGTTGGCGTCGCCGGCCTTGCGGGCGAACCTGCTGAACGGCGTCCTGCGCGGCGCCTTCGGGGTTGCGCCATTCTTGGGCCTGCGACGGGGAAATTTAGCCATGTGAATCCGTGGTGGTTGCGGCGTTATTGCTGCGTTATTGTTCTGGACCGGCGGCAGTGCCGCCGCTCCGGTTGTCCCCTATTATAGAGGAGCACGCAGCCGGTCGTCGCATCCGAGCGCCCATCGGGGCGCCCGGCGGTTCACAATGGGTTCGCTACCGGTTTACTTGAAACGCACCTTGCCGACCAGGCGCATTTCCAGCGTCGTTTCGCCCGGCTCGAAGCTCGGTTCGGCCACTTCGGCGCTGTCCTTCATCATGGCGCGCATGGCCATCGGCGCCGGCATCGCTTCACGGTTGCCGCCGGCGTAATTGCCCGAGCCTTCGAAGTCGACCGTATCGAGCACGGCGTCGCTCGCGGGGCGGCCCATCGCGGCGGCCACCGAGGCAATGCGTTCGTTCAACGCCTTGTAGGTGGCGGCGATGCGCTGGTCGTCCAGCTTGCGCGTGGTGGCCGGGGTCAGGCCGAAATTGATGGCATTCAGGGTCAGCACCTTCTGTGCCGCAGCCACCGTCTTGGGCAGCGCAGCCAGGTTGGTGGTCTTCACCTCGACATACTGGCCCACGCGCCATGCGGTCGGCTGGCGTGGCTTGTTCTGCGCCATCGGCTGGACCGGACGGTCTTCCGGATACACGGGATAGGTGTAGTAGCCCATCGTCTTCAGGCTGGCCTGCGGGTCTTCGCGCTTGAGGATATCCAGCCCCTGTTTCATCTTCTGGTTCACGCGCGAGGCGGCGGCGGCCTTGTCCTTGTCCTGCTCCTCGATCGCCAGGGTCGCGGTGGCCTGGTCGTTCGGCGCCTTCACTTCGCCAAAGGCGGGAATGATGACGGTGGTGCCCGAGGTGGACTGGGCGATGGCGGACGCGCTGCCCAGCACGAGGGCGGCGGCCAGCACGGTTTTCAGGACGGTCATCTGGAATACTCCTTCTCTGCTTGTTCGATGACGTGCACTGTAACCGAATTCACACGCCCCAACCGTCACAGATGGTGAGTGTTTGTAACAATCATGTCATCATGCTGACACCTGGGCGCGCCATCATGGGCGCCCTGTTTTGCCCATCAACCCGTTACCAGACACGCATGCGAACCACGACAACCCTGGCAGTCACCTGCACCCTCGCCACCCTCCTGACGGCCGCCACGGCGGCCACCAAGACGCCAAGCGCTCCCGCTGCACCGGCACAACCGAAACTGGTCGTCGTCATGGCCGTGGACGGCCTGCCCCAGGAGCAGCTGCTGCGCTACCGCGACCAGTTCGGCGACGGCGGTTTCCGCCGCCTGCTGAGCCAGGGCGCCATGTTCAGCGATGCCCACCAGGCCCACGGCACCACCGTCACGGCCATCGGCCACAGCGCCATCCTGACGGGCGCCTACCCTTACCAGCACGGCATCGTCGGCAACAACTGGATCGACCGCGCCACGGGCGAATCGGTCTACTGCACCGAGGACCGCCGCCACAAGTACCTGGGCGAGGAGACGAAGCCGGACGACGGCACGTCGCCGGCGCGCCTGCGCGTGGACACGCTGGGGGACCAGCTGCGCTACGCCACCGGCAACCGCGCCAAGGTGCTGGCCGTCTCGGGCAAGGACCGGGGCGCCATACTGCTGGCCGGGAAGACAGGCACGGCGTACATGTACATGGAAGGCAGCGGCAATTTCGCCAGCAGCAGCTACTACATGGCCCAGCACCCGGCCTGGGTCCAGCGCTACCAGGCGGCCAGGCCGCAGGACCGTTACTACGGCAAGACGTGGCGCCCCATGCTGGCCGACAGCGACTACGCGATGGACGCGGGCGAAAAGGCCTTTGCCGTCTCCTACTACAGCGAAAGCGGCCAGCCCGACGCAGCCTACTACCAGCGCCTGAAGGGCGGCCCATTCGTGGACGAATTGACCCTGGAATTCGCCCGCGCCGCCATCGAAGGCGAAAGCCTGGGCGCCAATCCGGCCGGCGTGCCGGACCTGCTGGGCGTGAGCCTGTCGGCCCATGACTACGTGAACCACGCGAACGGGCCGGAAAGCCGCCAGTCGCACGACCACCTGCAACGGCTCGACCGCATGCTGGCCGGCTTCTTCACCTACCTGGACAAGCGCGTCGGCGCGGACAACTACCTGGTCGTACTGACGGCCGACCATGGCTTCGCCAACAGCGCCGAGTTCTCGCAGCAGCAACGCATGGACGCGGGCCGCGTCGACGGCAGAAAGCTGATGGACGGGCTGCGCGCCCATCTGGACGGCGCCTTCGGCGCCGGCAAGGTGACGTTCAAGGCTTCGCTGCCGAATGTCTACCTGGACCAGGCGGCGCTGGACAAGGCCGGCATCAAGCGCTTCGACGTCGAGCAGGCCGCCAGCCGCTGGCTGCTGGCGCAGACGGGCATCGCCGAGGTCTACACGCGCACCCGCTACGAGGAAGCCGGCGCCACCGGCACGCGCCTGGACCTGTTGATGCGCCGCGCCTGGCACCGCGCCGAGTCGGGCGACCTGGTGGTGGTGCCGCGCCCCTACTGGGCCTTCGGCTCCGGCAGCAGCGGCGCCACCCATGGCTCGCCGTATGCCTACGACACCAACGTGCCGCTGCTGATGATGGGCAAGCGCTGGATCGTGCCGGGCCGCTACACGCGCAATGCCGAAGTGGTCGACATCGCGCCGACGCTGGCAACCGTGCTGCAACTGCGTCCGCCGGCCGCCAGCGAAGGCCGTGTGCTGACCGAGGCGCTGGTGGGCGGCGCGGCGCGCTGAAGGTCCGCCTTCTTCCTACACCTCTTCCAGCGCCTTGAACAGCTGGGCGATATCGTAGGGCTTGGCCAGCAGCCGCACGCCGGGCAGGTCGACCCGGCGTTCCGTATGGCCCGTGGCCAGCACCACGCGCACGTCGGGATAGCGCTCGGCCACGATGCGGGCCAGCCCGACGCCGTCCACCAGGCCGGGCATGACGATATCGGACACCACGTGGCGCACGGGGCAGCCGGCGGCCAGCTTGGCCAGCGCCTCGTCGCCGCTGGTGGCCGACGTCACCTCGAAACCGGCCACCGTCAGCGCTTCCACCATCGTCGCCAGCACCAGCGGGTCGTCGTCGACGAACAGCACGGGACCGGTGGCCGCGCCCGTGATGGCGGCCGGCGCGGCGAAGGCACCCTCGCCGCTGCCTTCGGCGCCAAGTGCGCGCGGCAGCCAGATCGTCACCAATGTGCCGGCACCGGGCTCGCTGGCCAGCACCAGGGTGCCGCCCGACTGCCTGGCAAAGGCATAGGCCTGCGGCAGGCCCAGG
Source organism: Pseudoduganella buxea (assembly GCF_009720835.1). Taxonomy (GTDB): domain Bacteria; phylum Pseudomonadota; class Gammaproteobacteria; order Burkholderiales; family Burkholderiaceae_D; genus Rugamonas; species Rugamonas buxea. The sequence goes on along the minus strand of NZ_WNKZ01000033.1, from coordinate 45,779 downwards.
CCCGTGCCCTTGTCGACCGGCTTGGTGGTGAAGAACGGCTCCAGCGCCCTGGCCAGCGTTTCGGCGCTCATGCCGGTGCCGCTGTCGCGCAGCTCGATCCGCACGTACTCACCCGGCGACAGGCCCTGCGGCGCCCGTTCCACCGTTTCGTTATGCATGCCCAGGTACAGGCTGCCGCCATCGGGCATGGCGTCGCGCGCATTGATGACGATGTTCAGCAGCGCCAGCTCCATCTGCAGCGGGTCGACCATGACGGGCCACAACCCTTCGGCGATATCGAGTTCGAGGCGTACGCTGCCCGGGCAGGCGCTGTGCAGCATCGGCAGCATGTTCTGTACGACCGCATCGGGCTGCGCCAGGGCCAGCCGCGCATCCTGCACCGTGCCGAAGGAGCGCATCTGCCCCGTTAGCTTCGTGGCGCGGGCGATCGCCTTCTGGCACGTGGCGGCCAGCGCCTGCACGCGGGCGCGGTCGGTCGTCAGCGGAATCAACTGCAGCGCGCCGGACAGGGTCTGCAGGATATTGTTGAAATCGTGGGCGATACCGGCTGTCAGGCGGCCCAGCGCTTCGAGCTTCTGGCCCTGCAGCAGCGCACGCTGGGCCCGTTCCGCCGCCGCCACCGCCTCGGCCACGCGGCACTCCAGCAGCGCCGTGTTGTCGCGGATGCGCTTGCTGGCGTCGGCCAGGGCGGCGCTGACGGCATCCGCTTCCATCGTGCCCGACGTGAAGGCGGTGACGGGTTCGTCGCGGCCCAGGCTTTCGGCGGCGCGGCGCAGCTGTTCGATGGGTTGCGCCGTGCGCCGGGCGAAGATGCGCGCCGCCGCCAGCGCCACGCCCAGCGCCACCAGGATCAGGGCGCCCAGGCCCGTGGCGGCCGCGATGGCGGGGCGGCGCATCTCGGCCGAAGGCACGCTCAGCACGACGGTCCAGCCGGACATGGGCGCGCGGCTGTAGAACGCCACCGTCGGCGTGCCGTCCAGCGTGACGCCGTAATGCACGCCGGACGGACCCGCCGCCATCTTCGCGCGCAGGCTGGGGCTGACCTGGCGGCCGATGTACCTGGCACCATCGCGGCTGCGCGCGATCACGGTGCCCCGGCTGTCGAGCAGGGACATCAGCCACGTCGGCGGCACACCCTGCTGCGCCAGCAGCGGTGCCAGGCGCTCCACCGCCATGCCCATCGACAGGTAATAGCGGGGCTGCCCGGCCACGGGTGCGGGAATCTGCAGCGCCACGTCATGGCGCTTGCCGACGGGCGAGAAGAACAGGTCCGAGACGACGGTGGCATCCGGTCCGGCAGCGGCGCGGCGCGCGACAAGGTTCGACTTGCCCACCGGCGGCGTGCTGCCGTAAGGCTGGCGGGTATTGAGCAGCTGCCTGCCGGCCAGGTCCGTGATGACGATCGTCGAATCGGCCGGCGGGGCCAGGCTGCGCGCATGGCCATGGAAGGCCCGGAAGTCGCCCTGCTGCATGGCCGGCGATGTGGCCAGCGCACGCAGCATGGCTTCCTTGGCCAGCAGCTCCCGGTCGGCCAGCAGCGCCAGCGCGTGCACCGCTTCGCTCATGCCAGCCACTTCGGCCGCGCGCTGCTCCTTGTAGACATACCACACGGCGCACGAGGCGATGACGAACGCGGGCAACAGGATCGACAGGATCAGCAACAGCAGGCGGCTTCTTATGCGCATAAATTCACCCGTCGTTCGCACGGGCCGGCGTGTTAATCCGGGTTCGGAATCGATTCGAGGGCGAGAACCGCTTGCAGGGCACCGGTTCATCGCGCGGCGATACCGCTTCGCCGCAACGCCGCCCCGATCGGGCGGTGCTGCCGCTACATTAGCATTTTTGCCACCAAGGAGCACGCCATGACCCGATTCCTCGCACTGTGCCTGCTGCTGGCAGCATGCATGCAACCTGCCGCCGCTGCCGCCGCTGCCACCGCCGCGTCGGACGATCCTCAGGCGGTGGCGCAGATCAACCGCATCGTGCAGGACTTCCAGGCCGCCATCGTGGCGCGCGACGGCAAGGCACTGGAAGCCATGTTCCTTGCCCACGACAACAGCTGGCTGACGGTGGCCAGTGCCGCCATCAAGGTCCCGGCGGGCAAGTCGCGGCTGCGCGCGTCGACCTACAAGGAGTTTGCCGACTTCGTCGCCAACAGCAAGCTGCCCGTGGAAGAGCGCTTCTACAATGTGCGCGTGCACAGCAACGGCAGCGTGGGCATGGTGTACTTCGATTTCGACTTCCTTGTCGACGGCAAGGTCACCAACAAGGGCAGCGAGTCGTGGCACCTGGTGCTGACCGAAGAGGGGTGGAAAATCAGCTCGATGGTATATTCGGCCGGCTGACCCGGCACCGGCAAGCGGTAGAATCGGACTCGTGACAACCGACACCCACCACCATGCACTGACTGCCCGGCTGGCGCAGCTGCCGTTCCGGCTGCCGCTGCTGGCAGCAGCGCCCATCACCCTGTGCATCGCCATCATGGGCCTGCCGGACCTGGGCCACGAGCGCCCCTTGCTGTTTCGCACACTGTTCCTGTGCACCTACCTGGGCTGGGTGGCGCCGACGGCGTGGCTGCAACGGCTGCTGTGGCGGCGCGGCTTGGCCGGATGGGCCGTCGCCGCCGGCATGCTGGGGGCCACTTATGCGATGTCGGTGGTGAACAGCGTGCTGGGCGAGGCTTTGGGCATGTACCTCGGCCTGCACCGGGAGATGCGTTGGCATACGATCCTGAGGGGCCTGGACGGCTGCTGGCTGCCCCTGATCGCCTTCTGCGCGGCGCACGCGGTGGTGGCCTTCCACGTGGCGCTGGTGGGCGAGCGTGCGCGCGCGGCGGATGCGGCCCTGCTGCTGCGCGATGCCGAGCTGAGGGCGCTGCGCTACCAGGTGCAGCCGCACTTCCTGTTCAATACCCTGAACGCCGTCTCGGCGCTGGTGGCCGGCCAGCGCAACCGCGATGCCAACCGCATGATCGCCCAGCTGGCCGAACTGCTGCGCGCCACCTTGAGCACACAGCACGTGCATGAACACGCGCTGGCCGACGAACTGTCGCTGACGGAGACCTACCTGGAAATCGAGAAGGCGCGCCTGGGCGAACGGCTGCGGCTGGCCATCGACGTCGGCCCCGGCATCCTCGACGCGCTGGTGCCTTCGCTGCTGCTGCAGCCGCTGGTGGAGAACGCCGTCCGCCACGGCATCGCGCCGCGCACGGCCGGCGGCATGCTGTCGCTGCAGGCGCACGCCGAGGGCGGGACGCTGCGGCTGCGCATCGTCAACGATTGCGATGAAGGCGACTGCGACGATGGCAAAGCAGCGCCGGCCGATTCGTTCCACCTCGGCCTGGCCAACGTGGCGCAGCGGCTGGACAAGCTGTATGGCGCCGCCCAGCGCTTCACGGCCGGCCCGGACGGCACCAACCGCTTCGTCGTCGCCATCGAGCTGCCCCTGCGCGCGGCCGGCGCGGAATCGGCCACGACGACTTGGGTGCGGGCAGCATGATGCGCGTCATCGTCGTCGACGACGAACCGCTGGCCCGCGCCGGCGTGCTGGCCCGGCTGGCCGGTGTGCCCGGCGTCGACGTCGTGGCCGAATACAACGACGGCGCCGCGGCCCTGGCCGGCATCGCCAGGCACGCACCTGACCTGGTCTTCCTCGACATCGACATGCCCGCCCTGGGCGGCATCGACCTGCTGGCGACGCTGCCGCCGGCACGGCGGCCCGTGACGATCCTGCTGACGGCGCATGAACAATACGCCGTGCAGGCCTTCGCGCTGGACGTCGTCGACTACCTGCTCAAGCCGGTGGACGACGAGCGCTTCGCCGACGCGCTGGCGCGGGCCCGCCAGGCGCATGCCTTTCGCCGTCACGCGGCGGCGTCGGCGGCCGCGCCGGTCCGGGAAGCTCCCTACCTGTCCCGTTTCACGGTGCGCTACGGCAGCCGCCTCGTCTTCGTCGCCGCCGGCGACGTGGCCTGGATCGACGCCAACGGCGACTACGCCACCCTGCACGTTGGCGAACGGGAATACCTCGTGCGCGAACCGCTGCACCGGCTGGCCGCCATGCTCGATCCGGCCCGCTTCGCCCGGGTGCACCGCAGCGCCATCGTCCGCCTCGACCAGGTGGCCGAACTGCGCACCCTGGGCAACCGCGACGCCATGCTGCGCCTGCGCGACGGCACGCCGCTGCGCGCCAGCCGCACCTACATCGACGCCCTGCTCGCCGCACTCGAGCGGCTGCCGGCCACCGCGCACGCCGTCAAATCGGAAGTTGCCTGAAAAATGGGGTCTGTCCCCATTTTTTGAGCAATAAAAAACGGCCCCGAAGGGCCGTTTGGGTGACACGTCGAAGGCTTAGTTCTTCGACTTGTCGACCATCTTGTTGGCGGCGATCCATGGCATCATGGCGCGCAGCTTGGCGCCCACTTCCTCGATCTGGTGCTCGGCCGTCAGGCGGCGGCGCGAGATCAGGGTCGGGGCGCCGGCCTTGTTTTCCAGGATGAAGGACTTGGCGTATTCGCCCGTCTGGATGTCCTTCAGGCACTGGCGCATGGCGTCCTTCGTGGCCGACGTGACGACCTTCGGACCGGTCACGTATTCGCCGTATTCGGCGTTGTTCGAGATCGAGTAGTTCATGTTGGCGATGCCGCCTTCATAGATCAGGTCGACGATCAGCTTCAGTTCGTGCAGGCACTCGAAGTACGCCATCTCCGGCGCGTAGCCCGCTTCCACCAGCGTCTCGAAGCCGGCCTTGATAAGTTCCACGGTACCGCCGCACAGCACGGCCTGTTCGCCGAACAGGTCGGTCTCGGTCTCTTCGCGGAAGTTGGTCTCGATGATGCCGGCCTTGCCGCCACCGTTGGCCGACGCGTACGACAGGGCGATATCGCGGGCGATACCGGATTTGTCCTGGTGCACGGCGATCAGGTGGGGCACGCCGCCACCCTGCTTGTAGGTGTTGCGCACGGTGTGGCCTGGCGCCTTCGGCGCGACCATGATGACGTCCAGGTCTTCACGTGGCACGACCTGGCCATAATGCACGTTGAAGCCGTGGGCGAAGGCCAGCACGGCGCCCTGCTTGGCGTTCGGTGCGACATTTTCATTGTAGACCTGGGCGATATTCTCGTCCGGCAGCAGGATCATGATGACGTCGGCGGCGGCCACGGCGTCGTTGACTTCCGCGACCTTCAGGCCGGCCTGTTCGACCTTCGACCACGACGCGCCACCCTTGCGCAGGCCCACCGTCACGTTGACGCCGGACTCGGACAGGTTCTGTGCGTGCGCGTGACCCTGCGAGCCGTAGCCGATGATGGCGACGTTCTTGCCTTTGATGAGGGAGAGGTCAGCGTCTTTGTCGTAGAAAACTTTCATGGTCATTCCTAAGTATTTGGTGTGAATCGTAGTAATCGCGTAATACGTTTTGCCGGAGCGGCGTTCAGATCTTCAGGATGCGTTCGCCGCGGCCGATGCCGGAGCCGCCCGTGCGGACGGTTTCCAGGATCGAGGCGCGGTCGATCGAATCGATGAACGCATCGAGCTTGGTCTTGGCACCGGTCAGCTCGATCGTGTACGTCTTTTCGGTAACGTCGATGATGCGGCCGCGGAAGATGTCGGCGGTGCGCTTCATTTCCTCGCGCTCCTTGCCGACGGCCCGCACCTTGATCAGCATCAGCTCGCGCTCGATGTGCTGGCCTTCGGTCAGGTCCACCACCTTCACCACTTCGATGAGGCGGTTCAGGTGCTTGGTGATCTGTTCGATGATGTCGTCCGAGCCGCTGGTGACGATGGTCATGCGCGACAGGGTCGAATCCTCGGTCGGGGCGACCGTCAGCGTTTCGATGTTGTAGCCGCGGGCGGAGAACAGGCCCACGACGCGGGACAGCGCACCCGCTTCGTTTTCCAGCAATACAGAGATGATGTGTCGCATATCAGAGGTCCTCCGAGCCGAGCAGCATTTCGGACAGGCCCTTGCCGCTCTGGATCATCGGCCAGACGTTCTCGCTCTGGTCCGTGATGAAGTTCATGAAGACCAGGCGGTCCTTCATGCCGAACGCTTCGCGCAGCGCGCCGTCGACATCGCCCGGCTTTTCGATGCGCATGCCGACGTGGCCATAGGCCTCGGCCAGCTTCTCGAAGTCCGGCAGCGAATCCATATAGGACTCGGAATAGCGCGACCCGTAATCGAGCTGCTGCCACTGGCGCACCATGCCCAGGAAGCGGTTGTTCAGCATGATGATCTTCGGCGTCAGGTGATACTGCTTGCAGGTGGCAAGCTCCTGGATGTTCATCTGGATCGAGCCTTCGCCCGTGATGCAGGCCACCGTCGCATCGGGATTGGCCATCTGCACGCCCATCGCATACGGCAGGCCCACGCCCATCGTGCCCAGGCCACCGGAATTGATCCAGCGGCGCGGCTTGTCGAAGCGGTAGTACTGCGCGGCCCACATCTGGTGCTGGCCCACGTCGGACGTGATGAAGGCATCGCCACGGGTGATCTCGTAGACCTTCTCGACCACGGACTGCGGCTTGATGATGGTGTCGGACGTCGGATACTTCAGGCACTCGCGGCCGCGCCATTCGCTGATCTGGCCCCACCATTTCGACAGGTGGGCCGCGTTCGGGCGGTGCTCGGCCGCGTCCAGCTGGGCCAGGAACTCGACCAGCACGTCCTTGACGTTGCCGACGATGGGAATGTCGACCTTGACCCGTTTCGAGATCGACGACGGATCGATATCGACGTGGATGATCTTGCGGGCGTTCTGCGCGAAGTGCTTCGGATTGCCGATGACGCGGTCGTCGAAGCGGGCACCGATGGCGATCAGCACGTCGCAGTGCTGCATCGCCATGTTGGCTTCGTAGGTGCCGTGCATGCCGGGCATGCCCACATACTGGTCGCTCGAGGCGCGCGAGCCGCCCAGACCCATCAGGGTGTTCGTGACGGGGAAGCCGAGGCGGTCGACCAGCTTGTTCAGCTCAGCCGACGCATTGGCCAGGATGACGCCGCCGCCCGTGTAGATCATCGGCCGTTCGGCCGCCAGCAGCAGCTGGACCGCCTTGCGGATCTGGCCCGAGTGGCCCTTGTCGACGGGACGGTAGGAACGCATCTCGATCTCTTTCGGATACGAGAACACGTGCTTGTGCATCGAGATGTCCTTCGGGATATCGACCAGCACGGGACCGGGACGGCCGGTACGGGCGATGTAGAAGGCTTTCTTGATCGTTTCCGCCAGGTCCTTCACATCCTTCACGAGGAAGTTGTGCTTGACCACGGGGCGGGTGATGCCGACGGTGTCGCACTCCTGGAAGGCGTCCTGGCCAATCGCGTGGCTGGGCACCTGGCCGGAGATGACGACCATCGGCACGGAATCCATGTAGGCGGTCGACAGGCCGGTGACGGCATTGGTGACGCCGGGGCCGGACGTGACGATGGCGACGCCGACTTTCTGCGAGCTGCGCGAATACGCATCGGCGGCGTGGATCGCGGCCTGCTCGTGTCGGACGAGGATATGCTGGAATTTTTCCTGCTTGAAGATCGCGTCGTAGATATAGAGGACGGCTCCGCCCGGGTAGCCAAAGACGTGCTCGACGCCTTCTTCAGCCAGGCAACGCACGAGAATCTCGGCGCCGGTGATTGCTGCTTCGGTGTTCATGAAACATTCCTTTCAAGGTCCAGAGGAGATTGAATGGATGCTCTTGCCTGACGAAGTGAGCCTTTCATTGCAGCGACCCCAAGCGTCCCTTCTTTCTGCGGTCACGCCGGCTTTTCCCCCAACCGTAGTGGGGTGCAAGACGGACGCTGTAACGCAACTCGTTTGGCTTGAGTTTCTGCAACGGCTTGGCTGACCTCTCGCGCTTGTGGCACGGGTTAGAGCAAACTGCTGACAAAGAGAAAGCGGGTCGGTCGACATGGCCTTGTGTGCCGATAGCGAGGGACCGGGGAGCTTCGTGGTGTTCAAAGCGTTCCATACGGTACTGCGTCGCACCATTCTGGTCAAGTACAATCGCGCTTTTGGCAATTTTCCGTGCAGCAGCGGCGCATTTTGGGGCAATACTTGGGTCAACTACGCTAAAACCCTGCGGATACACGGGTTTTTTGCTACGATGCGCAGGTTTAAAGACCTCTACGGCGACGACGCAGCACCTCCTCGATGGCAACAGACAAAGAACTCTCCGACTTTCTCGAAAACGTCGAGCGGCGTGCGTTCAAGCAGGCGGTGTATGCGGTGCGCAGGGATGAAGTGGCGCTGGACATCGTCCAGGACGCCATGATCAAGCTGGCCGAAAAATACGGCGACAAGCCGGCCGCCGAGCTGCCGATGCTGTTCCAGCGCATCCTGCAGAACACGATCCTCGATTTCTTCCGGCGCGAAAAGGTGCGCAATACCTGGGTCAGCCTGTTTTCCGGGCTGGGCAATTCCCAGGAGGAACATGATGATTTTGATATACTGGAATCCTACGAGGCCGAACACGGAACCCAGGCCGCCGAATCGAGCGCCGACCAGGTCGAGCGCATGCAGGTACTTCAGGTGATCGACGACGAAGTACAAAAACTGCCCGCGCGTCAACGGGAAGCCTTCCTCATGCGTTACTGGCAGGATATGGATGTGGCAGAGACGGCGGCAGCGATGGGATGTTCCGAAGGGAGCGTGAAAACACATTGCTCACGAGCGACTCATACTCTCGCAGCATCGCTCAAAGCCAAGGGAATCAAATTATGAACACCGAAGACATCAATTTCGCTTACCGCGTGCGGCACGCCCTGAACGAAAAGCTCGACGATCTGCCGGCCTCGACCACGCAACGGCTGGCGGCTGCCCGCCAGGCCGCGGTGGCGCGCAAGAAGGCGCACGTCGAAGTGCGCGTCACCCGCAGTGCCACGGCCACCGCATCGGCCGGCGCCGGCGGCGGCATGTTCTCGCAACCGATCAACTGGCTCAGCCGCTTCGGCGTCGTGCTGCCGCTGCTGATGGTGATCGGCGGCATGGTCGGGGTTTATCAATATGAACAGCAGCAGTCCATCGCCGAACTGGCCGAACTGGATGCCGCGCTGCTGTCGGACGAGCTGCCCCTGTCGGCCTACCTGGACAACGGCTTCAACGCCTACCTTGAAACGCGCGAGCAATAAGGATGACGCGTAGGATGGCGCGAACGCCTTCACGCGGGTGGTTGATCGGCGGTGCCGCCGTGCTGGCGCTCGCCCTCGCCGCCGGCGCCTATTTCGCGCTGCGTCCCGCACCGCCTGCCCAACCGGTCAATAGTGCCACGACCGCCGCTTCCCTGCCCCTGCTGGCAACGGGTGCGGCCGAGAAGCGCTGGCAGGACCTGACGCCGGCCCAGCAGCGCGCCCTCGCACCGCTGAGGGCGGGCTGGGAAGACCTGGGCCCCGTGCGCAAGCAAAAGTGGCTCGAGATCGCCAACCGTTTCGCGTCGATGAAACCGGCCGAGCAGCAGCGCGTGCATGCGCGCATGCGCGAATGGGTCGACCTGTCGCCGGAAGAACGCAAGGCCGTACGCGAGAACTACGCGCGCGCCCAGAAAATGATGGGGGGTAAGAAAGCGGCCCAGTGGGAACAATACATGCTGCTGCCGGAATCGGAGCGCCGCAAGCTGGCCGATGCCGCCGCCGGCAAGAAGGCGCAAGCCGCCAAGCCGCCGACACCGAAGCAAAGCCTGGCCAAGACACCGCAGCCGATCAAGCCGCACACCCCTGTCGTGCCGCCGAGCGTGCCGCCGGCCGCCGTGGCCGTCACACCGCCCCCCGTCGCGCCGCCGCCGGTCGCCCCGGCACCTGCGCCTGCCCCCGTGCCGGAAATCGTCTATCCGCTCGAAGGCGCCGTCACGCCGGCCGCCATTGTCACGCCGCCGGCACCGCCGCCCGCCCAGCCGGCCACGACGAATGCCAACAAATAACGCCGCCCCCACTGTCGCGGCCGCGCCGACCGTCCGGCGCCGCCTGGTCTCGATGGTATACGAGCTGCTGCTGGGCTTTGCCGTGCTGTTCCTGCCTTTCCTCGTGTTCGAGATGACCTTCAAGGCCAGCCATGCGCCCGTCATCGAACACCTGCGCCAGGCCCTGGCCTTCCTCGTGCTGGGCGCGTACTTCATCCACCAGTGGACCCGCAAGGGCCAGACGCTGGCCATGCAGACGTGGCGCATCCGCGTGACACTGCCGGACGGCGCGCCCGTGCCGCCCCGTGTCGCCACCGTGCGCTATCTGCTGTGCTGGCTGTGGGTGCTGCCCGCCGCCGCCGTCAGCCTGGCGCTGGACCTGCACCGCTGGCAGGCGCTGGGCGCCCTGGCGGCGGGCATCGCGCTGTGGTCGCTGACGGCCTTCCTCGACAGGGATCGGCAGTTCCTGCATGACCGCCTGGCCGGCACCCGGCTGGTGCAGTTGCCCAAGCCGCCGAAGAAGAACGCCGCCCCGGCCGTGAGCCGTTCCGCCTGACTCCGGGCGACTCGTCGCCGAGCTGCGTTCACCTTCCCGGCTTGCGTACGACGGCCGCCCCGCTCTCCACCACCTTGCCATCCTGCGTGCGCGGCAGCATTGCCGCCAGCGGCAGTCCTGTTCCCTTTTCGACCAGTTCCGAACGCGCTTCGCCATCGGCGAACAGATGCCGCTCGCCCCACTGGCGCAGGGCCACGATCAGGGGAAACAAGTCGGCGCCCTTTTCCGTCAGCACATATTCCTGGTAGGCGCTGCCGTCCGCGGCGGGGCGCAGCGCGAGGATGTCCAGCTCGACCAGGGTGCGCAGCCGGTCCGACAGGATATTGCGCGCCACGCCGAGGCGACGCTGGAAGTCGCCGAAGCGGGCCGCGCCGTCGAAGGCGTCGCGTACGATCAGCATGGCCCACCGGTCGCCCACGGCGCCCACCGCTCGGGCGACCGGACATGTTTCGTTTTCCTGCGGCAGTTTCATGCCATCCTCCCTCGAATAAGTAGTTGCATTTTAAAACCGAAAACCTTATGCTGCCAGTGGTTTTAATTTGAAACTACTTTTCTTGCAACCCAGGAGGCAGCATGGCACCACTCGATTCGACCCCGACCCGGACGATGTCGCCAGCCCTGGTCGGGCTGTTCGCCACCGGCAGCGCGGTCAGCGTGGCCAATGTGTATTACGCCCAGCCCCTGCTGGACCTGATGGCGGCCGACTACGGCATCGCCGCGGCGGCTGTCGGTGGCGTCGTCACGGCCACCCAGGCCGGCAGTGCGCTGGCCTTGCTGCTGCTGGTGCCGCTGGGCGACCGCGTCGACCGCCGCCGGCTGATCCTGGTCCAGGTCATCCTGCTCTGCCTTGCGCTGCTGGCGGTGACGGCGACAAGCGGCGCGCTGGCGCTGACCATCGTCATGCTGGCGGTCGGCCTGCTGGGCACGGCAATGACGCAGGGCCTGATCGCCTATGCGGCCAGCGCCGCCGGGCCGGGCGAACGGGGCAGCGTCGTCGGCGCCGCGCAAGGCGGCGTCGTCATCGGCCTGCTGCTGGCGCGCGTGCTGGCCAGCGCCATTGCCGACGTGGCCGGCTGGCGCTGGGTGTATGGCATATCGAGCGTGGCGATGGCGGTGCTGGGGATATTGCTGTGGCGGCGCCTGCCCGTGCAGTCATTGGCGCCGAAGCCAATGTCGTATGGGGCGCTGATCCGGTCGATGCTGACCCTGCTGCGAACGGAACGCGTTCTGCAAGTGCGGGGCACCCTGGCGCTGCTGATGTTCGCCGCCTTCGGCATCTTCTGGAGCACGCTGGTCTTGCCGCTGGCGGCGACACCGTTCGGCATGTCGCACACGGCCATCGGCGCCTTTGGCCTGGTAGGTGTGGCGGGCGCCCTGGCGGCGGGCCGGGCCGGCCGGCTGGCGGACCGGGGCCTGGGCCAGCGCACCACGGGCGCCGCGCTCCTGCTGCTCGTGCTGTGCTGGCTGCCGCTGGGTGTCGGCATGCGGCCAGGACTTGCGGGAATGGCGGTACTGGCCTTGGGCATCCTTGCCCTCGACATCGCCGTGCAGGCGCTGCAGGTGACGAACCAGGGCATGATCTTCGCCGCCCGGCCCGGCGCTGCCAGCCGGATGGTGGGCTGCTACATGATGTTCTATGCGGCGGGCAGCGGGCTGGGGGCACTGGCCGGCACGGCGGCATACGCGGCCGGCGGCTGGCACGCGGCCTGCCTGCTGGGCGCCGCCATCAGCCTGGCCGCGCTGCTATTCTGGCACTTGACCCGGGGCTGGATGCAGCGGGCCTGATTCGTCCTTGCAAGGGGCGCGACCTGCCTCCACATCGGCAGGTATGAAGATCGTCGACGACAATTCGGCCGAACCTCGTTGCCCCCTGTGCGGCCGCCCGCTGGGAACGGAAAACATCGACCGCCACCACCTGGTGCCGAAAACCTTCAAGGGCCGCGCCCAGTTCCCCATCCATAAGATCTGCCACCGCAAGATCCACTCGGTGTTCACGGAGCGCGAGCTGTTCAAGACCTATCACTCGTGGGAAGCGCTGCAGGCGCACGAGGAGATTCGCGTGTTTATCGACTGGGTGGCGAGAAAGCCGCCGGAGTTCTATACCAGTACCGCGACGACGAACGCCAAGAAGCGGCGCTGACGCGCTTCAGAACCGCTCGAAGCCCTGCAGGTAACGCCACTCGCCGACGGCCAGCCCGCCCATCGACATGCGGCCGATGCGCAGGCGCTTCTGCGCCACGGCCTTCAGGCCGACGGCCTTGCACATCTTTTCGATCTGGCTGGGTTTCGGGCCCTTCATGGCGAAGCGCAGCCGGCGTTCGTTCTGCCAGCTCACTTTCGTGGCGCCCTGGTTCAACTGGGCCAGGCCGTCCTCGACGATGCTGCCCTCGACGTCGACGATGATTTCCTGCTCCATCCGGTTGCCCTCCTCCACCAGCTTACGCGCGATGCGGTAGTCCTGCGTGAAGACGAACAGGCCGCTGGCCTCGTTGTCCAGCGGCAGGGCCGGCGTCAGGTTGTGCAAGTGGCGTTTCAGGAAGCGCTCCTTCTGCGCCAGCGCGTTGCGCGCTTCCGGCGTCAGGCAGGACAGCGGATCGACGCCGGCCGGCTTGTTCAGCAGGATCGTCACGGGTTCGATCTCCAGCAGGGTCGCGTCGGGCGCCAGCTCGATCTTCTGGTAGGGCGTCACGCGGGCACCCGCTTCTTCCACCAGGACGCCATCGACCAGGACGAAGCCGCCCTCGATATACAGCTCCGCCTCGCGGCGGGAACAGGGCAGCATGTCCGCCACCCGTTTCGAGAGGCGGAGCGTGTTTTCGTCGTTCATGGTCAGTGCTTGAAGTAGGTGGTAAAGACGTCGGCCACGGTGCGCAGCTGCGCGCGCGTGACGCCCAGGTGGGTGACGAGGCGCAGGCGCGGCGCCATCGACACGCGGATACCGGCGGCGGACAGCGCTTCGGCCAGGCCGGCGCAATGCGCGGGCGGGACGTCGACATAGAAAATATTCGTCTGCGGCGTGCTGACGGCGATGCCGCCGATGCCTTGTAACGCATCGGCCAGGAAGGCCGCGTTGGCGTGGTCCTCGGCCAGCCGCGCCACGTTGTGCCGGAGTGCATGCAGGCCGGCGGCGGCGATGGTGCCGGCCTGGCGCATGCCGCCGCCCAGCATCTTGCGCCAGCGCTTGCCCTCTTCGACGAAGGCGCGCGAGCCACAGAGGATGGAGCCGACGGGCGCGCCCAGGCCCTTGGACAGGCACACGGAAACGCTGTCGAAACCGGCCACCGCCGCGCGCAGGTCGATGCCCTGGGCCACGGCCGCGTTGCAGATGCGGGCGCCGTCCAGGTGCGTGGCCAGGCCCCGCTCGTGCGCCAGCGCCGTGGCCTGCGCCACGTACGCGGCCGGCAGCACCTTGCCGCCGATGGTGTTTTCCAGCGCCAGCAAGGTCGTGCGGGCGAAGTGGATGTCGCGCGGCTTGATCTGGGTGGCGATATCGGCAAGCAGCAGGCTGCCGTCCGGCTGATTGGCGATGGGCTGCGGCTGGATGCTGCCCAATACGGCGGCGCCGCCCCCTTCGTAGCGGAATGTGTGCGCCTCCTGGCCCACCAGGTATTCGTCGCCCCGGCCGCAATGCACCAGCAGCGCGATCAGGTTGGTCTGCGTGCCGGACGGCGCGAACAGCGCCGCCTCGAAGCCGAACAGCTCGGCCGCATGCTGCTGCAAGGCGTTGACGGTGGGGTCGTCGCCATACACGTCGTCGCCCACCGGCGCGGCCGCCATGGCTTCGCGCATCGCCGCGCAAGGCTGCGTCACCGTATCGCTGCGCAGGTCGATCCAGTCGCTCACTGGGCCGCCTTCTCGAGTTCCTGCGTATAGAAGCGCTGGCCCAGCTCTTCCAGGCCCACCGTCTGCAGCACTTCCTGCAGGCGCTCCGTGGGCCGGCGCCGCGGCAGGTTCTTGTACGTGGCGATAATCAGCTCGTTCTTCATCGAGTGCTCCCAGCCCACCAGCTCCGTCACATTGACCTGGTAGCCGTGCGCTTCCAGCTGCAGGCAGCGCAGCACGTTGGTGATCTGGCTGCCGAATTCGCGCGTGTGGATGGGGTGGCGCCAGATTTCCGTCAGCGCGCTCTTGCCCAGATCCTTGCCCTTGTTCTTGCGCAGCACGGAGGCCACTTCGGCCTGGCAGCACGGTACCAGCACCATGTGCTTCGCACGCTTCTTCAGCGCGAAGTCGATGGCGTCGTCGGTGGCCGTATTGCAGGCGTGCAGCGCGGTGACGATGTCGATCTGTTCGGGCAGCTCGGTCGACGTGGTCGACTCGGCCACGGACAGCGGCAGGAAGGACATGCCGGGGAAGTCGAACTTCGCCGCCAGTTCGCGCGAACGCTGCACCAGCTCGTCGCGCGTCTCGATGCCGTAGATGTGCGAGGCGCCGTCCGGACCCTTGCTCAGTTCCTTGAAAAACAGGTCGTAGATGATAAAGCCGAGATACGACTTGCCGGCACCATGGTCGACCAGCGACACGCTGCCTTTGTCAATCAGCACGTCCTTCAGCAGCGGCTCGATGAACTGGTACAGGTGGTACACCTGCTTGAGCTTCCTGCGGCTGTCCTGGTTCAGCTTGCCGTCGCGCGTCAGGATATGCAGTTCCTGCAGCAGCGCGACGGACTGGCCCGGGCGGATTTCCGGGATGTCCGTGATGGTCGCCGGCACCGGCGCGGCCGGGGCCTTATTGCGCTTCATCGATCCACGCCTGCTGGATCGCTTCCAGGATTTTTTCGCCACCGCGCTTGTGGTCGTCGTCGAAGCCCTCGAGCGTGACGACCCAGTTGTGCAGGTCCGTGAAGCGGATCGCCGTGGGGTCCAGGTTCGGGTACTTGTCGACCAGCGCTTCGGCAATCGCGGTGATGTCGGTCCATTTCATGACAGAACTCCAGGCTCAGTGGCCGCCTTCGCTGGCGTGATTGATGGTGTATTTCGGGATCTCGACAACCAGGTCCTCGTCCGCCACGATGGCCTGGCACGACAGGCGCGACTGCGCTTCCAGGCCCCAGGCCTTGTCCAGCAGGTCCTCTTCCGTGTCGGTCGCTTCGTTCAGCGAATCAAAGCCTTCGCGCACGATGACGTGGCAGGTGGTGCAGGCGCAGGACTTCTCGCAGGCGTGCTCGATATGGATGTCGTTTTCCAGCAGGACGTCGCAGACGGACTTGCCCGGCTGCGTGTCGATGACGGCGCCTTCGGGGCACAGCTTGGCGTGGGGCAGAATGACGATTTGTGGCACTTGTTACCTCGGTATTTTTTTGATGGTACTGCTTGGTTTGTTATGCCACCTGGTCCAGCGACTTGCCGGCCAGTGCGCTGCGCACGCTGCGGTCCATCCGGCGCGACGCGAATTCCTCGGTGCCGTGGGCCAGCGCTTCCACTGCCGCCTTGACGGCCAGGTGGTCGACCGTGCCGGCCTGCGACTGGGCCAGGGTGTCGCGGGTGGCTTGCATCAGGGCGTCGACGGCGACTCTTTCCTCGCCGGACAGCAGCGCGGCGTCTTCATCGAGCGCCGACTGCGTGGCCAGCAGAATGCGCTCCGCTTCGACCTGCTCTTCGCGCAGCGCGCGCGCCTTCATGTCCGTCTCGGCCGACGTGTACGATTCCTGCAGCATGCGCGCGACGTCGTCGTCGCCCAGGCCATACGAAGGTTTCACGGTGATGGAGGCCTCGACGTTCGAGCGCAGCTCGCGCGCCGACACGGACAGCAGGCCGTCCGCGTCGACCTGGTAGGTGATGCGGATACGGGCCGCGCCGGCCGCCATCGGCGGAATGCCGCGCAGCTCGAAGCGGGCCAGCGAGCGGCAGTCGCTCACCAGTTCGCGCTCGCCCTGCAGCACGTGCACGGCCAGGGCGGTCTGGCCATCCTTGAAGGTGGTGAATTCCTGGGCGCGGGCGCAGGGAATGGTCGAGTTGCGGGGAATGATCTTCTCGACCAGGCCGCCCATCGTCTCGATACCCAGCGACAGCGGAATCACGTCCAGCAGCAGCCAGTCGTCGCCGGCGGCGCGGTTCCCCGCCAGCAGGTTGGCCTGGATGGCCGCGCCCAGCGCCACCACCTTGTCCGGATCGATATTGGCGTGCGGGATGGTGTGGAAGTAGTCGCCCACGGCGCGCTGCACGTGCGGCATCCTTGTTGCGCCACCGACCATGACGACGCCGTCGATATCGTCGGCGTCGATATTGGCGTCGCGCAGGGCCTTCTTCACCGCGTTCATCGTCTTGGCGACCAGGTGCTTCGTGATCTCGACGAACTTCTCGGCCGTGATCTTCAGGTGCACTTCCTCGCCCGAGGACAGGATCGCGTCCACCGTCACTTCGGACTTGGTCGACAGCAGTTCCTTCGCTTCGCGCGCCTTGACCATCAGCACGGCCGTGTCGACGTCGTTCAGCGGTGCCAGCTTTTCCTGCTCGTGGATCCAGCAGAACAGGCGGTGGTCGAAGTCGTCGCCGCCCAGCGCGGAGTCGCCGCCCGTCGACAGCACTTCGAACACGCCCTTGGAGAGCTTCAGCACGGAGATGTCGAAGGTGCCGCCGCCCAGGTCGTACACGGCGAACAGGCCTTCGGACGCGTTGTCCAGGCCATAGGCGATGGCGGCGGCGGTCGGTTCGGACAGCAGGCGCAGCACGTTCAGGCCGGCCAGCTGGGCCGCGTCCTTCGTGGCCTGGCGCTGGGCGTCGTCGAAGTACGCCGGCACCGTGATGACGGCGCCCACCAGTTCGTCACCCAGCGCATCCTCGGCGCGCTGGCGCAACGTCGCCAGGATCTGCGCGGACGTCTCGACGGGGCTCTTGATGCCGGCCACGGTTTTCAGCTGCACCATGCCGGGCGCATCGACGAAGTCGTACGGCAGGTTCTCGGCGTAGGCGATGTCCTTCAGGCCGCGGCCCATGAAGCGCTTGACGGAGACGATGGTGTTCTTCGGGTCGGTGGTCTGCGCGGCCTGGGCCTTGTAGCCGATATGGGCGTGGCCGTTCGGCAGGTAGCGCACCACGGAAGGCAGCAGCGCATGGCCCTCCTCGTCGTTCAGCACTTCGGGAATGCTGCTGCGCACGGTGGCGACGAGCGAGTTCGTGGTGCCCAGGTCGATGCCCACCGCCAGCCGGTGCTGGTGCGGGGCCGTCGACATGCCGGGTTCGGAAATTTGCAGGAGAGCCATGTAAAACCTGTTGTTGTTGTGTGCGGGCGCCTGGGCGCACTGGAATGGACGGGCGCGCGGGCGGCCTAGGCTTCGATGGAGTCGAAGGCGAAGCTCACTTCCTCGCCGAATTTTTCCAGGAACATCAGGGCGCGCACGCCTTGCGCGGCAGCGGCGTAGTCGGCCGCGTCGAGCAGCTTTTCGATGTCCTGCAGCTGGGCCTTGCGGGCCGCGCGCAGTTGCGCATCGAGCCCGTCGAGCGCCTCGGCATCCTTGCCGGCGCGCGCCTCGGCCAGCTCCTCGCGCCACTCCATCTGCTGCATCAGGAAGGCCATCGGCATGGCCGTATTCGATTCCGTCTGCAGGTCCACGCCGTGCAGCTCGCACAGGTAGCGCGCCCGCTTCTGCGGGTTCTTCAAGGTCTGGTAGGCCTCGTTGGCGCGGGTGGCCCACTGCATCGCCACGCGCTTTTCCGCGTCCGTGGCGTTGACGAAGCGATCGGGATGCACGCGCGACTGGACGTCGCGGTAGGCGGCATCCAGTGTCGCGGTATCGACGGCGAAACGGGGCGCCAGGTTGAAGAGCTCGAAGTGGTTTTGCACGGGCGGTCGGATCAGGGTCGAATCAAATGCGGAAGCTTTCGCCGCAGCCGCAGGCGTCTTTTTCGTTCGGGTTGTTGAACTTGAAGCCTTCGTTCAGGCCCTCGCGGGCGAAGTCGAGCTCCGTGCCGTCGATATATGGCATGCTTTTCGGATCGACGAAGACCTTCACGCCGTGCGACTCGAAGACCTGGTCTTCGGGCGACACTTCGTCCACATATTCGAGCTTGTAGGCGAGACCCGAGCAGCCCGTCGTGCGCACGCCGAAGCGCAGGCCGACGCCCTTGCCGCGCCGTTCGATGTAGCGGTTGATGTGCTTCGCTGCTTTTTCCGTCAACGTGATTGCCATTCTTCTTCCTCCAGATGCTTGCGGGACCACTTGGGTCCCGGTACCGCCTTAAGCCGTGTGCTTGGTCTTGTAGTCCAGCACCGCCGCCTTGATGGCGTCTTCCGCCAGGATCGAGCAGTGGATCTTCACCGGCGGCAGCGCCAGTTCCTCGGCGATCTGCGTGTTCTTGATCGACAGGGCCTGGTCCAGCGTCTTGCCCTTGACCCATTCCGTCACCAGCGAGCTCGAGGCGATGGCCGAACCGCAGCCATAGGTCTTGAACTTCGCGTCTTCGATGACGCCGTCGGCGCCGACCTTGATCTGCAGCTTCATCACGTCGCCGCAGGCCGGCGCGCCCACCATGCCGGTGCCCACGCTGTCGTCGCCCTTTTCAAAGGCGCCCACATTGCGGGGATTTTCGTAGTGGTCGAGTACTTTTTCCGAATAAGCCATTTGAATCTCCTGTGTGCCGGCGCATGCCGGCTGAATAATCTTTACCTGCCAACCTTAAAGGACCATGTGTCCTAGTGCGCGGCCCACTGGATGGAATTGATATCAATTCCCTCCTTGAACATATCCCACAGCGGCGACAGTTCGCGCAGCTTGCCGACCTTCGACTTCATCAGGTCGATGGCGAAGTCGATGTCCTGTTCCGTCGTGAAGCGGCCGATGGTGAAGCGGATCGAGCTGTGTGCCAGCTCGTCGGAACGGCCCAGCGCGCGCAGCACGTACGATGGTTCCAGGCTGGCCGAGGTGCAGGCCGAGCCGGACGACACGGCCAGGTCCTTGACGGCCATGATCAGCGATTCGCCTTCGACGTAGTTGAACGACACGTTCAGGTTATGGGGCACGCGGTGCGCCATGTCGCCGTTGATATACGTTTCCTCGATTTCCTGCAGGCCGTTGGCAAGGCGGTCGCGCAGCGCCTTGATGCGCGCGGTTTCCTCATCCATCTCGACCTTGGCCAGGCGGAACGCTTCGCCCATGCCGACGATCTGGTGCACCGGCAGCGTGCCCGAACGCAGGCCCCGCTCGTGACCGCCACCGTGCATCTGCGCTTCGATGCGCACGCGCGGCTTGCGGCATACGTACAGCGCGCCGATGCCTTTCGGGCCATACGTCTTGTGGGCCGTGAAGGTCATCAGGTCGACCTTCAGTGCCTGCAGGTCGATCGCCACCTTGCCCGTGGCCTGGGCGGCGTCGCAGTGGAAGATGATGCCCTTGCCGCGGCAGAAGGCGGCGATGTCCGCGATCGGCTGGATCACGCCGATCTCGTTATTGACCATCATGACGGAGACGAGGATGGTATCCGGGCGCACGGCCGCGGCCAGTTGCTCGACGGAGATCAGGCCGTTGTCCTGCGGGTCCAGGTAGGTCGCCTCGAAGCCCTGGCGTTCCAGTTCGCGCACCGTGTCCAGCACTGCCTTGTGCTCGGTTTTCACCGTGACGATGTGCTTGCCCTTCGTCTTGTAGAAATTCGCCGCGCCCTTGATCGCCAGGTTGTTGCTTTCGGTGGCGCCGGAAGTCCAGATGACTTCACGCGGGTCGGCATTGACGAGTGCCGCCACGTGGCCGCGCGCCTCTTCCACGGCCGCTTCCGCCGTCCAGCCATACATGTGGCTGCGCGATGCGGGATTGCCGAACTGCTCGCGCAGGTAGGGAATCATCTTGTCGGCCACGCGCGGGTCGATCGGCGTCGTGGCCGAGTAGTCCATATAGATCGGGAAGTGCGGCGCGGTGCGGAACTCGACCGGTGCGACCTTGGCGACGTTTTTTTCTGGGGCGTTCATCTCTTACTCCAAAGGGTTTAACCAAGAGCGGCGTGATTGCGGTGCATGACCACGACGTTCTGTTCGGCGTTTTTCTGTTTCTGCTGGTCGACCAGGTCCTGCAGCGAGACCGAGTCCAGGTAATCGACCATCTTTTCGTTCAGCGTGGCCCACAGCTCATGGGTCATGCAGCGCGCGCCGGTGGCGTGATCGGCGCCATGGCAGTTCTCCTTGCCGCCGCACTGCGTGGCATCGAGCGGCTCATCGACGGCGATGATGATGTCGGCCACCGTCACCTTGTCGGCGCGGCGGGCCAGGCTGTAGCCGCCGCCCGGGCCGCGGATGGACTCGACGATCTCATGGCGGCGCAGCTTGCCGAACAACTGTTCCAGGTAGGACAGCGAAATGGCCTGGCGCTGGCTGATGCCAGAGAGCGTGACGGGGCCCTTGCCCTGGCGCATGGCCAAGTCAATCATCGCTGTCACGGCAAAACGGCCTTTGGTAGTCAGACGCATCACAACCCCGGTTGAGTTTCGATGAGCTCGAAAAAATTTATTGCAATCACTTGTTGCAATCAGTTCTCGCTTCGTTCCACTGACAAAGGCCGGTCTGTGCGAGATCAAGGCCTGATTAGTTGAACGATTTAGTCAAGTATAACAGAGTCCTTGGCGGCTTGCCTGGAAGGGGCCGATTTCGACGCAGTGCAGCATGGGGATGGAAACAGGAAGGCGCGGGGCCGGCACAACGAGGCGCGAGGGGATGTATTGAAAAGTGCAACCCAGGATTGTAGCGCAATTACGCCCTGCCGGCAGCCCTCAGCGTGGGCCCAGCAGGTCGTGCGCGTCCAGAACGGCGTAGGCGATTTCGGGATGCCGGTCCAGGCAGCGGCGGATGGCGGCCGGCACGGCCTGGCGCGTCTTGCGGCACAGTCCCGGCACGGGGGACAACTCGATGGCGAAGCCGCGTGCCGTGCGCACCTCGTTCGCCCTCGGCCCGATGTGCAGCCGCACGCCCAGCTGCTCGTACAGGCGCTGGCCGATGCGCTGCAGCTCGGCATACGTGCTGATGGCATCGATGCGTTCGATCAGGCGTTTTTCCTGTTCCCGGGTCAACAGCAGGACACGGCGATCCGCATCCGGGTCATCGAACAGCCGCGCGCGCTCGCAAATGCACGCGCCGGGCGGGCATTCGGTGCGAAGCGGCGGTGACGGTGGCGGGGACGTCGGCATGGCCCGGTCTCGTGAAAAGTGTCGGCAACGACGGCGGCATGCGCCCTGGCGCGTGCCACGGGCAGTATGGCGGCGCCGGCGCGGCGCTGTCAAATGTACTCGACAATACATGTGCAGGCCGCTTCCATGCCATTTTTCGTGACCAGGCAAGCTGTTGCAGCCTTGCCACTTGGGTTGCTCGTTGGGAAATTCCACGACGAACTCCGTGTTACACTTTCCTGTTGGCAAACCGCTGATTTCCCTTCGCTATGCACCTTCCTCCCGCGCGTCGGCCCTGGCCGGCACGCCCGCCTTCGACTTTCCCTGTGCCGCGCGGCACCGGAACCCTGCCGTCGTGGGCGGGATGGGCGTGCGTGCTGCTGCTGGCGTGGCTGGCGGCCGTGGCACCTGCGTCCGCGTCCGGGGCACCGCCGGGACGCCAGGTACTGGTGCTGTACTCGCTGGGGGCCGATTCGGCGTCGATCTGGCAGCAGTTGCTGCACAAGGGGCTGGAGGAAGAGCTGGCGCGCAACGCCTGGACGACGGCGCCCGGCATCTTCGAGGAACGTTTCGACGGCGCCCGCCTGGGCGAGGATGCCGCCGCCGCTGCCATGGCGCCCTACCTGCGCGCCAAGTATGCC
The DNA here is from genome assembly GCF_009720835.1 of Pseudoduganella buxea. Lineage (GTDB taxonomy): Bacteria > Pseudomonadota > Gammaproteobacteria > Burkholderiales > Burkholderiaceae_D > Rugamonas > Rugamonas buxea. The sequence continues at coordinate 23,614 of NZ_WNKZ01000033.1, read as the reverse complement.
GACGTGAAGCTGGACGCCATCATCGCCGAGAACCAGCTGGCGAACCGCTTCCTGGCTGCGCATCCGGACCTGTTCCCTGGCGTGCCGCGCCATTACGTCAACCACGGCCGGCGCGACTGGCAGCCGGACGACGGCTCCAGCCTGGAAGTGCTGCCGGACTTCGTGCGCTCGCTGGGCGTCATCACGCAGATGGCGCCGGCCGTCAAGCGCATCGTCGTCATCGGCGACCAGACCCGCCGCGTGCAGCAGTGGCTGGTCAGCCTGCGCGCGGCGGCCAGCCTGTACCGCCACCGGATCGTCTTCGAGTACCACGACCGCGCCACCTTCGCCGAACTGGAAAGACTGGTCGGCTCGCTCGACCGCACCAGTGCCGTGTTCCTGCTGCCAACAGGGCTCGACAGCACAGGCGCCCTGATTACGCCGCCCACCCTGGCGCGCCGCCTGGCGGCCGCCAGCAATGCGCCCATTTTCACCAGCCTGCAGTCGCTGGTGCTGCCTGGCATCGTCGGCGGCTATGTCGTCAGCGGCGAGAGCATCGGCCGCATCATCGCCCGCATCATGCTGGGCCAGCCCGTCGACACGGCGAAAGTCCAGGGCTACTATTTCGACTACCCCACGGTACGCCGCTTCGGCCTGGGCGCCGTGCCGTCCGGCGCCATCCTGCTGAACCGGCCCGGCAATATCTGGGACCTGTATGGCTGGCAGATCATCGCCGGGCTGACCTTGATCGTCGTCGAAGGGGTGCTGATCACGGCCCTGTTCGTGGCGCTGCGCGACCGCCGCCGCACGCTGGCCGTGTTGAACGACGAGCGCAACAGCCTGGAGGACCGGGTGCTGCAGCGCACCCTGGAACTGCTGATGGCCAACACGAAGCTGGAACAGCTGGCCACGACGGACCCGCTGACGGGCATCGCCAACCGGCGCAAGATGACGGACACCATCGGCGCCGAACTGGAGCGGGCCGCGCGCTTCGGCCACCCGCTGTCCGTGCTGATGGTCGACATCGACTACTTCAAGCGCATCAACGACACCTTCGGTCATGAAGTGGGCGACCGCGCCATCGTCGCCATGGCCAGGCTGCTGACGGCGTCGCTGCGCACGATCGACACGGCGGCCCGCTTCGGTGGCGAGGAATTCGTCGTGCTGATGCCGGAAACGGACGAGGACGTCGCCACCATCGCTGCGGAGCGGCTGCGCGAAGCGGCGAGCGCGATCCGCCTGGCCGGCGAGGACGGTGTGCAGGTGGCGCTGACGGTAACGATCGGCGTGGCCTCGGCCCGTCCGGACGACACGCCGTCGGCCCTGATGGTGCGTGCCGACAAGGCCCTCTATCGGGGCAAGAAGGACGGCCGCAACCGGGTGGTGCGGGACGGCTGCGTCGCCGCCCGGGCCGGCTAGCCCCCCGGCTTACTCGGCATCCGGCTGGGCCGACGGATGCGCGGCCTGGAACGCGGGGATGCCGGCGCAGGCGGCGTGGATGCGCTCGATGGTGGGATACGGCGCCAGGTCGACGGCGAAGCGCTGGGCGTTGAACACTTGCGGCACCAGGCAGCAGTCGGCCAAGGTGGGCGTGTCGCCATGGCAGAAGCGGCCCGTTTCGCCGTCACGCGCCAGATGCGTTTCCAGCACCGCCAGGCCGTCGCGCAGCCAGTGGCGGTACCAGTCCATCTTCGATTCTTCGGACAGGCCCATCGGGCCCGTCAGGTGCTGCAGCACGCGCAGGTTCGTCAGCGGATGGGTGTCGGCCGCGATCGTGAGCGCCAGCGCCCGCACCCGCGCCCGGCCCGCCGCATCCTGCGGCAACAGCGGCATGAACGGATGGGTCTCGTCCAGATACTCGATGATCGCCAGCGACTGCGTCAACGTCACCCCATCGACCTGCAGCGCCGGCACCAGCGCGGCCGGATTGATGTCGCGGTATGGCTGCTGCCGCTGCTCACCGCCGCCCCGCAGCAAATGCACGGGCACGGCCTCGTAGGCCAGGCCCTTCAGGTTCAACGCGATACGCACCCGGTAGGCGGCCGAGCTGCGAAAGTACGTGTACAGTTTCATGGCTATTCTTCACGCAAACATTGCCAGGAAAATGGGGACAGACCCCATTTTTCGAGCAACATTGTTGACTAGTTGTTGACTAGGAGCTAGGAGCCCGGCCCTCAGGCCCGGCCGGGGTAGCGGCGCACGACCTGGTCGATGGTGCCGAAGATGCTGGCGCCCTCCGCGTCCTGCATCTCGATGCGCACCGTGTCGCCGAAGCGCAGGAACGGCGTCTGCGGCGCGCCGCCCTCGATGGTTTCGTACATGCGCACTTCGGCCAGGCAGCAGTAGCCGACGCCGCCGTTTTCCACGGACGAGCCGTGCAGGCTGCCCTGCTTGTTCGACACGGTGCCCGAGCCGATGATGGTGCCGGCGCCCAGTTCGCGCGTCTTGGCCGCATGCGCCACCAGCTGGGCGAAGCTGAACGTCATGTCCTCGCCCGCGTTCGGCCGCCCGAAGGGCTTGCCGTTCAGGTCGACGCGCAGCGGCAGGCGCACCTTGTTGTCCTGCCAGGCGTCGCCCAGCTCGTCGGGCGTGACGGCCACGGGGGAAAACGCGCTGGCCGGCTTCGACTGGAAGAAGCCGAAGCCTTTGGCCAGTTCGTTCGGAATCAGGTTGCGCAGCGACACATCGTTGACAAGCATGACAAGGCGGATGGCCCCGGCGGCCTCTTCCGGCGTCGCGCCCATCGGCACGTCGCCCGTGACGACGGCCACTTCCGCCTCCAGGTCGATGCCCCACTCTTCCGACAGCGCGTCGATGGGGTCGCGCGGGCCGACGAAACGGTCCGAGCCGCCCTGGTACATCAGGGGATCGTTGTAGAACGAGGCCGGCACTTCCGCATTGCGCGCCTTGCGCACCAGCTCGACGTGGTTGATATAGGCCGAACCGTCGGCCCACTGGTAGGCCCGGGGCAGCGGCGAATGGCAGGCGGCCTGGTCGAACGGCTGCGCCTCAGGCGCTTCGCCCGCTTCGAGGGCCGCGGCGATGCGGGCCAGTTGCGGCGCCACCGTTTCCCAGTCGTCCAGCGCGGCCTGCAGGGTGGTGGCGATGGCCGGCACGGGCACGCAATGGCGCAGGTCGCGGCTGACGACGACCAGCTGGCCGTCGCGTTTGTCATTCTTCAAGGTGGCAAATTTCATGTGCGGCGCTTTCCAGGATATCGGTTGGCTTATTAGACGCCCGATTGAGCTATCATACAAACGATATTTTCAAGCACATTTATCACCTTTCTTAATGAATCCCACGATCCGCCAGATGCGCGCCCTCGTCGCGGTCGCCCGTACGGGCAGCTTCACGCAGGCCGCCGCCCTGCTGCACCTGACCCAGTCCGCCCTGTCCGGCCAGATCAAGGAGCTGGAGCAGATACTGGGCGTGAAGGTGGTCGAGCGCAACACGCGCCGGGTCGAGCTGGCGGACGTGGGCCGGGAACTGGTGCCCCTGTTCGACAAGATGCTGCAGGACCTGGACGGCGCCATGCTCGATATCGCCAGCCGCAAGGCCTTGCGCAAGGGCGTCGTGCGGGTGGCGGCGCCGCAGATGATGGCCTGCACCTTGCTGCCGCAAGTGATGGCGGCGTACCGGGCCGAACATCCCGGCGTGCAGGTGCTGCTGGTCGATTGCGCCGTCGACAACGTGGCCCAGCGTGTCGCCAGCGGCGAGGTCGACATCGGCGTCGGCCCGGAGCGCGACGCGCCGGCCGATATCGATGCCCAGCTGCTGTTCGACCTGCCCTTCGTCGCCGTATTCCCGCCCGACCATCCCTTGGCGGCGCGGCAGGCCGTCACGTGGGCTGACATGGACGACTATCCCTTTATCGCGCTGCAGGGCCAGTTCACGGAACGGCTGCTGCGCGACATGCGTACCCGCAGCCAGCCCGGCCCCATTACGCCATACAGCGAAGTGACGTTCATGACGACGGCACTGGCCATGGTGGCGGCGGGCCTGGGCGTCACGGCCTGCCTGCCCTACGCAGCGCCCATGGTGCGCCTGCACGGCCTCGAAATGCGGCCGCTGACCGCGCCCGAACTGACCCGCAAGTTCTTCATCCACACCCGGACCACACGTTCGCTGTCGCCCGCCGCCGAGCGCTTCATCGCCTTCCTGCGCACTTTCGTGGAACGCCTGCCCGCCGTGCTGTAAGCGCGGCGGCGTCGCTGCGGTACCCCGCCCCCATCCTCCCCATCGCCTGACGACGCGACATGCTCGCGGAACGCGTTGCTGGGCCGCGACATTAAATAAAGCTTATTGCTTTATTTAATTATGGAAAGCACAATCGGCATCGCTGCACCGACATCGATAACAATATTGAGGAGACACAGCATGACCGCTATCACCCGCATGGCCCTTTCCCTGGCACTCGGCGTCCTGTCCGGCGCCGCGCACGCCGACGCTTACCCCAACGACACCGAAGGCTTCCACGGCTATCTGCGCGCCAGCACCGGCAGCAGTTCCAGACATGGCCCGCAAAGCTGCTATGCGCTGGGCGGGCCGACGTCGTCCTATCGGCTCGGCAACGAGTGCGATTCGTACACGGAGTTCGGCTATACGAAGGAACTGGCCACGGCGCCGAACGGCGTCAGCTTCGTCGGCACGATCTGGGTCAGCGGCTATGCGCCGGGCTCGGATTTTCGCGATGCCGGGCTGAAGCTGTTGAAGGGCTATGTCGAAGCGAGGGGCCTGCCCTTCCTGAACGGCGGCATGGCGTGGATCGGCAAGCGGTATTACTACCGTCCCGACATCCACATGCTCGATATGCAGTACATCAATATGAACGGCACCGGCGGCGGCCTGGACAAGATCGGCCTGGGCCCGGGCAAGCTGAGCTATGCCGTGTTCAAGGACAACGATACCAACACCACCGGTGCCGGCGGCGCCATCGTCAACACGCCCGCCGCGCTACGCCAGAACCTGCTGTACCAGGACTTGCCCGTCAATGCCGGCGGCACGCTCGACGCGGCGCTGACGATCGTCACGGCCAGCGGGCGCAACCGTGCAAAGCAGGGCCAAGGAGATGCCGGCCACGACGGCTGGGCCATCGGCCTGTTCCACCGGCAGCAGGCGCTTGGCGGCAGCAACCTGGCCGGCTTCCAGTACGGCAGCGGTCCGGGCACGGGTATCGGCCTGTGCTGCTCGCGCATGGGGCCATCGGGCAGCACGGCGCTGGGCGCGGACGTGAAGCGCATCCGCGTGCTCGACAATCTGGTGATCCAGCCAAGCCGCCGCTTCAGCCTGGAGCTGGCGGCGCTGTACCAGAAGGACAAGGCGGATGACCCGGTGCTGCGCAATACCTGGACCACGCTGGGCGTGCGGCCCGTCTACGCTGCCTTGCCCAACCTGAAGCTGCAAGCCGAACTGGGTTATACCGCGCTGCGGCAGGACAGCACCGGCCAGACCGCGCGCCTGACCAAGCTGACCCTGGCGCCCGCGATCGCGCTGGGCGAAAGCTACTGGTCGCGGCCGGAACTGCGCCTGTTCGTCACCTACGGCAAGTGGAACGGCGCGGCCACGCCGCTGGTGAACGCCAGCAACAATGGCGGCCCCGTATATGGGGATGCGACCAGCGGCACGTCGGCCGGCCTGCAGGTCGAGGCCTGGTGGTAGGCAGGACGCTGCACCCGCGCCGGATCAGGCTTCCAGCTTGAGGAACAGCTCGCGGTCCGGCGCGAAATTGGCATACAGGGGCAGCAGCGCGCCGCCCAGGGCGCGCGCGTCGGAACCGATGGTGCCGGCCTGCACCTGCGGCCGCTGCACGCCCTCCCAGTCGTACAGTTCGATGGCGCCGGCAATGGCCGCCATCAACTGGTCCAGCAGCGTGCGGCTGCACGAGCCGTCCACGATGACCCCTTCCGGATCGAGCACGCAACTGGCACTGGCGATGGCCATCGCGATCGCCCGCGCCGCCTGGCCGACCCACTGCGTGCTGTGCTCGGCCCAAGGTGCCTGGCAGGCGCGCTCGTCGTAGGCCGCGGCCGGGTCCAGCCCGGCCGCCTCGTACCGGCGTTCCAGGCCCAGCAGTGAAGCGGTCGACAGCAGTTGCGCCGGTGCGCCGGCACCGGCCGCCGCCACGCCCACCGGCAGCGAGCCGACCGCGCCCGCGTTGCCGTGCAGCCCCGCATACAGGTTGCTGTCGATGACCAGCCCGCCGCCGATGAAGGTATCGACGAACAGGTACAGGAAACTCTTGACGCTGCGACCCCGGCCCGCCACCAGTTCGGCCACGCAGGCCGCCGCCGTGTCCTTCGCGAACATGACCGGCAAGCCTGTGTCCGCCTCGATGCGGCGCGCCACGTCCAGTTGCTGCCAGCGCCCGCCCTGGTCCTGCGCCACGCCCATCAGCTCCTGCCAGCTGCCCAGGGACAGGGGCGCCGCCACGCCGATGCCCAGGATGCGGCTGCGCAGCGCCGGCGCCAGCGACGCCCGCATCGCACCGACCTGCTCGGCAATGGCCTGGAATACCAGGTCCGGCTCGGGAAACGCGTACGTCCGCGAATAACGCATGCGGACCGCGTTGGTGAAGTCGAGCAGCAGCACGTCCAGGCTGCGCCGGCCGATCTTGACCCCGATCGAAAAGGCGCCATCGGGGCGCAAGGCAATCGGCACCGACGGCTGGCCGATCTTGCCGCGCAGGGGTTCGAGTTTCATCACCAGGCCGTCGTCGGCCAGCCGCGCGATGATCAGCGCCACTGTCTGCGTGCTCAGCGTGGTCAGCCGCGCGAGGTCGGCCTTCGGCAGGCTGCCATGCAGCCGGATCGCCTGCAGCACGACGCGCTCGTTGAACTGGCGCATGCCGGTCTGGTTCGATCCCCGCGGACGCAGGTTGGCAGCCTCCGGTTCTTCCGGCGCCGATGCGGCGGGTCGGTGAATATCCTGCATGTACGGCTCCTGCGCGGACGCATTAGGGGTTGGTCTGGCGAAGACGCGAGTCTGCACCATGATGCCCGCGTTGGCAATATTGCCCGGTAACCACGACGGTTCGCTGGCCGTGGCCTTGCCGCGACCAATTAAATCAAATAGCTTGATTTAATCATACGACAAGAATATATTTCAGTCAGCGCTGCCTGCGCTCCCCTGCCCGGCTCGATCCCGGCAGGTAGACCAACAAGAACTTTACGGAGACCTGCATGACTGCAAAGCATTGCTTCGCCCTTGCGTTGATCGCATCCACCACCGGCCTTGCCGCCGCCGCCGAGCCCGTTATCGGCCTGATCACGAAGACTGAAATCAATCCCTTTTTCGTCAAGATGAAGGAAGGCGCGCAACAGGCCGCCAAGCTGCGCGGCGCGAAGTTGCTGACGGCGGCGGGCAAGTCCGACGGCGACAATGCCGGCCAGGTCACGGCGATCGAAAACATGGTGTCGGCCGGCGCCAGGGCCATCCTGATCACGCCCAGCGATTCCAAGGCCATCGTGCCGGCCATCCGCAGGGCACGCGAACAGGGCGTGCTGGTCATCGCCCTGGACAGCCCGGCCGAACCGGCCAGTGCCACCGATGCGCTGTTTGCCACCGACAACTTCAAGGCCGGCCTGCTGATCGGGCAGTATGCCAAGGCGGCGCTGGCCGGCAAGCCGGCAAGAATCGCCACGCTCGACCTGTTCCCCGGCCACCCGGTCGGCATTGCCCGCCACAACGGCTTCCTGGCCGGCTACGGCATCGCCGGCGTCAGCCCGAAAACCGTGGGCCTGGCAAAACATGGGGACGTGGTCTGCATGGCCGACAGTTTCGGCGACCAGGGCAAGGGGCAGACGGCGATGGAAAACTGCCTGCAGAAGAACCCGGACATCAACCTGGTCTACGCTATCAACGAGCCCGCTGCCGCCGGTGCCTACAAGGCGCTGAAGGCGGCCGGCAAGGACAAGGACGTGCTGGTGGTATCCGTCGACGGCGGCTGCGCCGGCGTGCGCGACGTCCGGTCCGGTGCCATCGGCGCCACGTCGCAACAGTACCCCCTGAAGATGGCCGCGCTGGCGGTCGATGCCGGCGTCGCCTACGCGAAGACGGGCAAGAAGGCCAGCGGCTATGTCGACACCGGCGTCACGCTCGTCACCGACAAGCCCATGGCAGGCGTGGACAGCCGTGACACCGCCTTCGGCCTGAGCGCCTGCTGGGGCAAGTAAGCATCGTCCGGGGCGCCGCCGCCCCGCCCCCATTTTGCGAAAGGAAACCCATGAATGCCCAACTGAAGCCCGTGCCCGTCGCGCCCGTATCCGCCTTGCCCACCCACCAGGGCCTGGCCCGCCTGAAAGACGTGCTGCCCCCGGTGACCGTGCTCGGCCCCCTGCTTGCGTTGCTGGCCGCCGTCCTTTTCTTCGCCACGCAGTCCGAGCGCTTTCTCACCGGACAGAATTTCTCATTGATCCTGCAGCAGGTGATGGTGGTCGGCGTGATCGCCATTGGCCAGACCCTGATCATCCTGACGGCCGGTATCGACCTGTCGTGCGGCATGGCGATGGCGCTGGGCTCGGTCGTGCTGTCCAAGTTCGCCGTCGACCTGGGCCTGCCGCCCTTTGCCGCCGTGCTGTGCGGCATGGCCGCCTGCGTGCTGATCGGCTTCGTCAACGGCGCGCTGGTCACGTCGATCAAGCTGCCGCCCTTTATCGTCACGCTCGGCACGATGAATATCGCCTTCGCCATCACGCAGATCTATTCGCAGGCACAGACCGTGACGGGCTTGCCGGAAGCGATGACGTTCTTCGGCAACACCTTCCGTCTCGGTGAAACCAGTGTCACGTACGGCACCGTGCTGATGCTGGCCCTTTACCTGCTGACCTGGCTATTCCTCCGCGAAACGGCGCCGGGGCGCCACCTGTACGCGGTGGGCAACAACCCGGAAGCGGCGCGCCTGACGGGCATTCCGACGTCGCGGGTGCTGCTGGGCGTCTACATGATCGCCGGCTTGTTCTACGGCATCGCCGCCCTGTTGTCGGTGGCCCGCATGGGCGTCGGCGATCCGCAGGGGGGCCAGACGGACAATCTCGACAGCATCACGGCCGTCGTGCTGGGCGGCACCAGCCTGTTCGGCGGGCGCGGCTCCATCGTCGGCACGCTGGTCGGCGTACTCATCGTCGGCGTGTTCCGCAATGGACTGACCTTGATGGGCGTGGCTTCCGTCTACCAGATCCTGGTCACCGGCATCCTCGTCATCCTGGCTGTCGCCACCGACCAACTGACGCACAAGAAGGGTTGAATCATGACTGCAACGACTACCGCCACCGTGCTGCAGGCGCGCGGCCTGGTGAAACGCTACGGCGGCGTGACCGCGCTCGACGGCACCGACTTCGACCTGCGTGCCGGCGAAATCCTGGCCGTCATCGGCGATAACGGCGCCGGCAAATCGTCGCTGATCAAGGCCCTGTCCGGCGCCGTCGTGCCGGACGAAGGACAGTTGCGCCTGGACGGCGAACTGGTGCATTTCAAGTCGCCCATCGACGCGCGCCGCCATGGCATCGAGACGGTCTACCAGGACCTGGCCGTGGCGCCGGCCATGACGATCGCGGAAAACCTGTTCCTCGGCCGCGAGCTGCTGCGCCCGGGCGTGCTGGGCAAATGGCTGCGCCTGATCGACAAGAAGCGCATGCTGGCCGAGGCGGCCGGCCATATGCAGGACCTGAGAATCGGCATCCGCTCGATGCAGCAGGCCGTCGGCACCTTGTCGGGCGGGCAGCGCCAGGGCGTGGCGGTGGCGCGCAGCACGGCGTTCGCGAAACACGTCGTCATCCTCGACGAGCCGACTGCCGCGCTGGGCGTCAAGGAGGGCAATATGGTGCTGGAGCTGATACGGCGCGTACGCGACCGCGGCCTGCCAGTTATCCTGATCAGCCACAACATGCCGCACGTCTTCGAAATCGCCGACCGCATCCATATCCAGCGCCTGGGCAGGCGCGTTGCCGTCGTCGACCCCAGGCATATCGGCATGTCCGATACCGTTGCCGTGATGACGGGCGCGAAGGACCCGCGCGAGCTGCCGGAACTGGCCCATGCTTAAAGGCATCGATCCCCTGCTGAGCCCGGAATTGCTGAAAGTGCTGGCCGAAATGGGCCACGGCGACGCCGTCGCCATCGTCGATGCCAATTTCACCGCCGCCACGCTGGGGCGCGGCAAGCCCGTGATCCGCCTGCCCGGCATCGGCCTGCAGCGCGCCTGCGCCGCCGTGCTGTCGGTATTTCCGCTCGACCTGCCCGGCCAGCCGGTCACGTTCATGGCCGTCTCGGAAAGGCCGGACGGTTACCGGTCGGGCCTGCAACGCGAACTGCTGGCACTGTGCGCCGAGGCCGGCTCGGCGCCGGCGGCACAGTGCGAAGCGCTGGAACGCTTTGCCTTCTACGAACGGGTCAAGTCGGCCCATGCCATCGTGCAGACGGGGGAATTGCAGCCCTACGCCAACTTCCTGTTCCGCAAGGGGGTGCTCGCCGGGCCGCACGAGGTCCGGTGACGCCACGGCCGCCTGCGGCACGTTTCGACGTCCTTCAATTTTTTACTACAGGCCGCGCGCCGCGCGGTCCAACTCGGGAGAATCACATGGTAGTGACATTCGGCGAAGCCCTGGTCGACATGATCGAAATGCCGGACGGCCGCTTTGCCGCCGCGCTCGGCGGGGCCGTCTGCAATTTCGCGGTCGCCGCGGCGCGCCAGCAGATGGACGTGACCTACCTCAACCCCCTGTCGCAGGACAGCTTTGGCCAGGGCTTTGCGCGCCTGCTGGCGCAGGCCGGCATCCATCTGGCCAGCCCCACGCGCAGCGCCAGGCCGACCTCGCTGGCCATCGTCACGCTCGACGCCGACGGCTCGCCCAGCTACGCCTTCCACCGCGAGTGCGTGGCCGACCGCGACATCGCACCGGCGCAAGCGTGCGCGATGCTGCCGCCGAGCATGTCGCTGTTCCATACGGGCGGCCTGGCGCTGGTGCCCGACGATATCGATGCGACGCTGGCCGTCATCGCGGCCGCGGCCGCCGCCGGTGCCCTGGTGTCGATTGACGCCAACCTGCGTCCGCGCGTCTGCGGCGACCTGCCGTCCTATGCCGCCGGCGTGCGCCGCGCCCTCGCGCTGGCCCACCTGATCAAGGTCAGCGAGGAGGACCTGTTGCACCTCGGGTATGGCGGCATGGCGCCGCTGGGGGCCGCACGGATGCTGCTGGACACGCTGGACGTATCCCTGATCGCCCTGACACTTGGCGCGCAGGGCGCCGTGCTGCTGTCGCGGCGAGCCTGCATCACGCTCGGGGCCCCGGAAGGCATCGACGTCGTCGACACCGTCGGCTGCGGCGACAGCTTCCTCGCCGGGCTGGTGGCCAGCCTGGCCGCGGATGGCGCGCTGTCGGCCGCCGCGCTGGACGACGCCGACGACGCCGTCCTGGAGCGTGCGCTGTGCCATGGCGTGGCCGCCGCCAGCCTGAACGCGATGCGCCAGGGCTGCCAGCCACCGGGCGCAGCCGACGTGGCGCAGTTCCTGGCGTCGGGCGCGATGCCGCAGCCCCGCACGGAAAAAACGGGCACATCCGACGGGCGCTCGCCACGGCACCCGGCCCCGCCCGCTGCGGACGCGCAGGTGGCCCAGGTAGCCCAGCGAGCGTAATAGTCACGCAGCCCCCTGTGTCGCCCCGGGGGCGTACAGGGGCACCGCACGTGCCGTCGCGGCGCGTGCGGGCGCCGTGCCGGAAGTGGCGGACGGGCGCTACAATCGTCGCTTTCCGCTCCCCCTGCTCCCATGTCGCACAACACCATCGAAATCAACCGCGCGATGGACCGCTTCGACGGTCACCACAGCGTCTGGCTGTTCGGTTACGGCTCGCTGATCTACAAGGCCGACTTCCCCTACCTGGAACGCCGCCCCGCCAGCATCGCCGGCTGGACGCGCCGCTTCTGGCAAGGCTCGCACGACCACCGGGGCACGCCGGAGGCGCCGGGCCGCGTCGCCACCATCGTGCCGGCAGCGGGCGCCATCTGCCACGGCATGGCCTACCTCGTCACGCCGGAGGAATTCACCCACCTGGACCACCGCGAAAAGAACGGCTACCTGCGCCTGGCCATCGACATCCGCTTCGACGGCGGCGGCACCGAGGAAGGCCTGGTCTACATCGCCCGCCACGACAACGCCGCCTACCTGGGCGAAGCCCCGGAACTGGAGATCGCCCGCCACATCGCCCGCGCCCAAGGCCCCAGCGGCCCGAATGCCGAGTACCTGCTGCGCCTGGCCCAGGCGCTGCGGGACATGGGGCATGTGGATGAGCATGTGTTTGCCATCGAGGATTATCTGGCGGGGCTGGACGACGGGGGCTTGCCCCGGCCGGCATGACGGCGAGCGCCGAACATGAAGGAAAATCCCGGGGAAACGGGGCGGGAAGCCGGCAAACCCATTGGTGCCGGGCGATGGCGCGACAATGGCGATGGCCCCCGACAGAACATCGGACAGAACAGCGGCCAGAACAGCGGCGATAACATCGGACAGAACAGCGGCCAGGACACCGGGCAGGGCACCGGCCACGGACTCGTTCCCGGCCCCGCCCGCGCGCAGCGTCGCACGACGCCTCGGCAACGTCCTGCGTCCCTGCCAGCCATGCTGTTCGACGGGGCCATGCTGCTGCTGGCGCTGGCGTACGGCGTGCTGCAGGCAGCGCAATCGATCTCGCAGTACGACCTGGAGCGCCAAGTCTCCGCCGCCCGGATCGTGCGTGTCAGCGAGCTGGCAAAGACCTCGACGGGGACGGCATGCGCGCTGACCCCGTACGTGACCGAGACCCGCATGGCCGGACTGAACACGGAGCGCATCAACCGCCACCTGCGCGACGTCCACTATTTCGGGGACGACCCGTACTGGGCGCTCGTCATCGCGACACCTGCCGCCGTGCACCTGTCGACGATCGCCCGGAGCAAGTTCGATATTCTCGGCATGCATCATCTGGTTCCGCCGCAGGGCCAGCCAGCCACCGTCGAGCGCATCAAGGCGCAATTCCCTGCGGGCTTCGTACCGGCCGAATGCGCGCCCCTGCACCGGGCCGTCCTCGTCAGGATCTCGCTGCCGCGCGGGGACTATATGCTGATGGGTACGCTGCCCGACTGAGCCGGGCTTCTTTCCTAGAACAAATCCAACTGCCCCGCCTTCACGGCCGCCGCCGCCCGCGCCCCGGCGGCCGGCACCACCAGCGGGCGCCGGAACAGCGTGCGGTCGAGCTGCTTGAAGCGCATGCCCTTGCCACCCAGGCCGAAGCGGGCGATGCCCTTTTCCATGCGCTGGCTGATCAGGTCGGCCCAGATGCCGCTGCCGTGCATGCGCGTGGCAAACGAGGCGTCGTAATCCTTGCCGCCGTGCATTTCCCGCACGCGGTTCATCACGCGCTGGGCGCGGTCGGGGAAATGGGCTTCCAGCCACTGCTGGAACAGGGGATTGACTTCCCAGGGCAGCCGCAGCACGACATGGCTGGCGGCGATGGCGCCGGCATCGCGCGCCGCTTCCATGATCTTCTCGATTTCCGGTTCCGTCACGAACGGGATGATGGGCGCGATCGACACGCCGACGGGAATGCCCGCCTCCGTCAACGTGCGGATGGTGCGCAGCCGGCGCTCGGGCGCTGCGGCGCGGGGCTCCAGGGTGCGGGCAATCTTCGGGTCCAGGGTCGTCAGGGTGATCGATGCCGCCGCCAGGCCCTTTTTCGCCATCGCCGCCAGGATGTCGATATCGCGCTCGATCAGCGAGGACTTCGTGATCAGCCCGACGGGGTGGTTGCACTCGTGCAGCACCTCCAGCACCCTGCGCGTCAGGCCGTATTCACGCTCGCAGGGCTGGTAGGCATCTGTGTTGACGCCCAGCGCGATGGGTTCGACCGTATAGCCGGGCTTGGACAGCTCGCTGCGCAACAGTTCCGGCGCATTGACCTTGGCATACAGCCGGCTTTCGAAGTCCAGCCCCGGGGACAGGCCCAGGTAGCTGTGCGACGGGCGGGCGAAACAGTAGATGCAGCCGTGCTCGCAGCCCCGGTAGGGGTTCAGCGACACGCCGAAGGGAATGTCCGGCGACTGGTTGCGGCTGAGGATGGACTTGGCCATTTCCTCGGTCACCAGGGTGCGGCGCAGCATGGCGCCCTCCGCGTCGCCATCTTCGCGCTCCCAGCCGTCGTCGAAGATCTCGCGCTGGTCGAGTTCATACCGTCCCTGAAGGTTGGAGACGGCGCCCCGGCCTTTTTGCGCCGTCACCCCATGGCGCGCGCCCAGGCCCCGCAGCGATTGCGGCGGCAGCATCGGAATGGCCCGGCGCCGGGTGTCGTTGTCGACGGCATTGTCATCAAGCATGAGACCTCCACCAGGAACTGTATGTATATACAGTATTCTAGACCGATTCGCCAGCGCCTGCAACGCGCACGCTTGCCACTGTGCCGTCGTGTGTCCGCGATGTGACAAGCTGGTCACGGTCTTGTCATGCCGCCAACGCCGGTTCAACTGGTATGATTCGGCATTCCGCAGGTCGGCGCAGGCACCGTCGCGCGCGATCCAACCCATTTCAAGAGCAAAATGAGCACATCAAACAACTTGCCGTCGTTCTGGAGCCGGATTCCCCTCGCCTTCAGCTCCTTCTTCAAGATCCTGGGCGACGCCGAATTCGCCGCGCGCATCCAGCGCGGCCCCGCCCCTGAACCGGCCGCCGCGCCCGTCGCGCCAGCGCCCGCACCGGTCGTGACGCCGCCACCGCCGCCACCGCTGCGCGAAGCCACGCCGGACGCCGCCCTGCAACTGCTGGCACTGCTGCAACGCGAAGCGCGCCTGATCGACTTCACGCAGGAAAACCTGGCCGGTTATGCCGATGCCGATATCGGCGCGGCTGCCCGCGTCGTACACGAAGGCTGCAGCAAGGTGCTGCGCGAGCACTTCACCATCGAAGCGGTGCGCAGCGAAGCCGAAGGCAGCCGCATCACCTTGGACGAAGGCTTCGACGCGGCCAGCGTGCGCCTGACCGGCAATGTCGTCGGCAAGCCGCCGTTCAAGGGCGCGCTGAGCCACCGCGGCTGGCGCGCCACCAGCGTGCGCCTGCCGAAACTGGCCGAAGCGCATGACGCGAAAATCCTGGCGCCGGCCGAGGTGGAACTGTGAGCGAAGGTGAAAACATGAGCCGCTATGCCATCGGCATCGATCTGGGCACGACGCACAGCGCCCTCTCTTATGTCGACCTGTCCGCCAGCGATGGCGAAAAGACGGCGCAAGGCGTGCTGGCCGTGCCCCAGCTGACGGCGCCCGGCACGGTGGAAGAGCTGCCGCTGCTGCCGTCCTTCCTGTACCTGCCGCACCCGGACGAAATGGCGACGAGCGAACTGGCGCTGCCGTGGAACGCCGATGGTGCCGGCCCCGTGGCGGGCGAGATGGCCCGTGCCCGCGGCGCGACGACGCCGATCCGCCTCGTGTCGAGCGCGAAGAGCTGGCTGTGCCACCCCGGCGTGGACCGCCGCGCCGCCATCCTGCCGAACGACGCGCCGGAAGAAGTGACGCGCGTGTCGCCGTTGGAAGCATCCACGCGCTACCTGGCCCACCTGCGCCAGGCCTGGGATGCGGCCCATCCGGAAGCCCCCTTCGCCGAGCAGGCCGTGACGGTGACGATTCCCGCCTCGTTCGACCCGGGCGCGCGCGAGCTGACGGCCGAAGCGGCCCGCAACGCCGGCTACGACAGCGTGACCCTGCTGGAAGAACCGCAGGCCGCGCTGTACAGCTGGATCCAGGGCAGCGAAGGCCGCTGGCGCAAGGACGTCAAGCCGGGCGACATCATCCTGGTGGTGGACGTGGGCGGCGGCACCAGCGATTTTTCCCTGATCGCCATCACGGAGCGCGACGGCAAGCTCGAACCGCACCGCGTGGCCGTGGGCGACCATATCCTGCTGGGCGGCGACAATATGGACCTGGCGCTGGCCCACCTGGTGGCGCGCAAGCTGGGCGCCAACGGCACCCAGCTCGATGCCTGGCAACTGCGCGCGCTGACGTATGGCTGCCGCGCCGCCAAGGAAGCGCTGCTGGCCGACGCCAGTGCGCAGACGTGGCCCATCGTCGTGCCCAGCCGCGGCTCGAAGCTGATCGGCGGGTCGATCCGCACGGAACTGACGCGCGACGAAGTCACCGCCTTCATCACGGACGGCTTCTTCCCCAAAGTGGACGCGGCCGCGCGCCCGGCCGTGCGCACCCGCGCCGGCCTGACGCAACTGGGCCTGCCGTATGCGCAGGACGCGGCCATCACGCGCCATCTGGCTGCCTTCCTGGGCCGCCAGGTCGGTGCCACGGCCGACGTGCCGGGCTTCGCGGACCGCCAGAATGCGGAACACACCTTCCTGCATCCGAGCGCCGTGCTGTTCAACGGCGGCGTGTTCAAGTCGGCCCTGCTGGCCCAGCGCGTGATGGACACCATCAACGACTGGCTGTACCTGGAAGGCGCGGAAGGCGCGCGCATGCTGGGCGGCGCGGACCTGGACCTGGCCGTGGCGCGCGGCGCCGCGTATTACAGCTACGTGCGGCGCGGCGAAGGCGTGCGCATTCGCGGCGGCACGGCGCGCTCCTACTATGTCGCGGTCGAATCGGCGATGCCGGCCATTCCCGGCATGGAGCCGCCGATCCAGGCCCTGTGCGTGGCGCCGTTCGGCATGGAAGAAGGCAGCGAGCTGGAACTGCCCGGCCAGGAGTTCGGCCTGGTGGTGGGCGAGCCGGTGCACTTCCGCTTCTTCGGTTCGTCGACGCGCCGGCAGGACGCCATCGGCGCCGTGCTCGATTTCTGGGGCCCGGAGGAACTGATCGAACTGAACGAGATCCAGGCCACCTTGTCGCCGGAAGGCCGCCAGCCGGGCGACGTGGTGCAGGTGCGCCTGCATGCACGTGCCACGGAAGCCGGTACCCTGGAGCTGCTGGCAGTAGCGAACGACGGCCAGCGCTGGAAGGTGGAGTTCGACGTCCGCGCGGGCGACGGCCAGTAATCGCGCGATGAGCCAGTACCTGGTCAGTATCGACCTGGGCACCACCAACACGGTGCTCGCGTATGCCGCGCCTGCCGCGCCCGGCGCGCGCGACGTCCAGCTGTTCGACATCGAGCAGCTGACGGCGCCGGGCGAAGTGGGCAGCGCCACGCTGCTGCCGTCGGCCCGTTACCACCCCGCCGACGGCGAACTGGCCGAAGGCGAGCTGCAACTGCCGTGGCGCCAGGATGACGTGGCAGCCGTGGCGCAAGTCGTCGTCGGCCGCCTGGCCCGGCGCCTCGGGGCGGCCGTGCCGGGCCGGCTGGTGGCCAGTGCCAAGAGCTGGCTGTCCCACCCCGGCGTCGATCGCATGGCGCCGATCCTGCCATGGGGCGCCGACGAGGGCGTGCCGAAGGTCTCGCCCGTGGGCGCCAGCGCCAGCTACCTGGCGCACCTGCGCGGCGCCTGGAACCACCGCTTCCCCGACCATCCGCTCGAAAAGCAGCAGATCGTGCTGACGATCCCCGCCTCCTTCGACGACGGCGCCCGCGCGCTGACCCTGGAAGCGGCGCGGCTGGCCGGCCTGCCCAAACTACGACTGCTGGAAGAACCGCAGGCGGCCCTGTACGACTGGCTGTACCGCCACCGCGACTCGCTGGCCGCCGACCTGGCCGAGACCCGGCTCGTGCTGGTGGCCGACGTGGGCGGCGGCACCACCGACTTCTCGCTGGTGCAGGTGGAAGTAGTGGACGGCGAACCGGTGCTCACGCGTATCGGCGTGGGCAATCACCTGATCCTCGGTGGCGACAATATGGACCTGGCCCTGGCCCACCTGGCCGAATCGCGGCTGGCGCAGCCGGACGCACCGGCGGCACGCCTGTCGCCCGGACGGCTGGCGCAATTGACGGAACGCTGCCGCGCCGCCAAGGAGCAGCTGCTGGAAGCGGACGGCCCGGCCCAGGCCACCGTCACCCTGCTGGGCAGCGGCTCGAAGCTGATCGGCGGCAGCCGCTCCGTCACCCTGCTGAAGGACGACGTGGAACGCATCGTCGTCGACGGCTTCTTCCCCCTCAACGAAACGCAGGACGAAGCGCGGCGGGGCCGTGGTGCCATCGTCGAATTCGGCCTGCCATATGCCGCCGACGCGGCCGTGACGCGCCACCTGGTGTCCTTCCTGCGCCAGCATGCCGCCGCCGCCCGCGCGGCGCTGGGCCAGCCGGACGACGGCAGCCTGGCCGTGCCGGACACCCTGCTGCTCAATGGCGGCGTGTTCCGCGCTGGCGCGCTGGCCCGGCGGCTGGAACAGACGCTGACCGCCTGGCGCGCGGCGCGGCATCTGCCGCCCGTGCGCGTGCTGCACAATGAAAATCCCGATGTGGCCGTGGCCCGTGGCGGCGTGGCCTATTCGCTGGCGCGGCAAGGCTTCGCGCCCGCCATCGAAGGCGGTTCGCCCCGCGCCTACTACCTGCTGCTCGATGGCGACAAGTCGCCCGGCGTGGCCCGCCGCGCCGTCTGCATCCTGCCGCGCGGGGCCCAGCCGGGGCGCGAAATCGGCCTGGCCGACCGCACCTTCGGCCTGCGCCTGGGCCGGCCCGTGCGCTTCCACCTGGTGTCCACCGTCAGCGACCTGGGCGAGCGCGCCGGCGACGTCGTCGAACTCGACCCGGCCGACTTCGTCGCGCTGCCGCCCGTCGCCACCGTGTTGCGCCTGGCCGGCAGCGACGCACGCAAGGAAGTGCCGGTGCAGCTGGCCGTGGCCTTGTCCGAAGTGGGCACCCTGGACGTGCACTGCGTGGAAGCGTCGCGCCCTGACGGCGAGCGCTGGCTGCTGGAATTCCAGTTACGCGGCATCGACGACGACACGGGAGCCGTACCGGACGAGCCGCCGCCGCCCCGCTTCGCCGACGCGGTGGAACGGATCGACCGCATCTTCGGCGGCCGCACCTTGCAGGTCGACGCCAAGGAAGTGCGCCAGCTGCGCGCCGGCCTGGAAAACCTGCTGGGCAGCCGCGAACGGTGGCCCACGCCGCTGCTGCGCCACCTGTTCGACGCGCTGATGGAACGGGCCAAGGGCCGCCGCCGCTCGCCCGAGCACGAGCGCGTGTGGCTGAACCTGGCCGGCTACTGCCTGCGTCCCGGCTTCGGCGACACGCTGGACGGCTGGCGCATCGAACAGCTGTGGGCCCTGTTCGAAACGGGCGTGCAGTACCAGAAGGACAGCCAGGTGCGGGCCGAGTGGTGGACCCTGTGGCGCCGCGTCGCCGGCGGCCTGGACGCGACCGCGCAACTGCGCCTGCTGGACGACTTCGCGTTCAACCTGCAGGCCAGCGCGGCGGAGCGGGGCCGGCGCCCCGTCACCCTGGTCGACGGCAGCGAGGAAGACATGCTGCGCCTGGGCGCCGCGCTGGAACGCATCCCGTCGGCCTACAAGGCGGAAATCGGCAACTGGATGCTGGGCGAGATCACGAAGCTGCCCGCGTCGGGCCCGAAGTTCGACACCCGCGCCGCCGCCAGCTTCAGCCGCTACCTGTGGGCCCTGGGCCGGGTCGGCGCACGCCAGCCCTTCCACGGCAGCGCCCACGAAGTGGCGCCGGTGGCGGCGGTGGAAACCTGGCTGGCCGCCATCCTGCAGCTGGACTGGAAACGCATCGAGCCGGCCGGCTTCGCCGCCGCCCACCTGGCCCGCAAGACGGGTGACCGCTCGCGCGACATCGGCGACCCGCTGCGGGACGACATCGTGCGCCGCCTGACAGGCACCGGCGCGCCCGCCACGTGGATCGCCATGGTCCGGGACGTCGTCGAACTGGACCAGGCCAGCGAACAGCGCATGTTCGGCGAGGCGCTGCCGCCGGGGTTGAAGCTGATCGGCTGAGGCGGTACGCGGCCTTTACATTCGGTGTCAGGAAAATGATTCATCAGCGATGTTGCCTATGCACGTCGGTGCTTTAGTTGTCTGACACCGAATTCGAAGCACCGGTGGCGTCAAGGGAAGGTGCCGGCCGTCCGGCCAGCGCCAGCTGCTGCGCGACGAAGCCGTCGAAGGCCGTCAGCAGCGGCGCGTAGCGTTCGCCCTCGCCTTCCAGCTGCACCAGCGCGTGCACCGTCGCCTCGAAGGTGGACAGCTGCCCCGGTGCGTGGGCCTTGCGGATCAGGTAGTGGGATGCAGGCGTATCGTGCAGCGCCAGCCGGGGCAGCGCCTGCAGCGGCGGGTTCAGGTACAGCATCTTGCGGCTCTTGCGCCAGGTGGCGTCCAGCACCACCAGCAGCAGTTCGTCCGGGCTGGCAGCCCAGGCGGCATCGAAGGGCGGCGGCGGCGCGATGCCGAGCGAGCGGTCGCCCGGCGTCTCGGGGTACAGCAGCACGGCGCGGCGCGGGCCTGCCAGCAATGCCGTCAGCGCCGCGGGATCGAAGGCCTCGCCGACGGCCAGCATGCTGCCCGGCAGCGACAGGTGCAGCAGCCGCGCGCTGTTCTTGGCGTTGTTCACTTCCATCGGATGCTGCAGGAACAGCACGGATGCGCGGCTGGCGACGGGATGGACCCACTGGCAGATGCACGTGGCAGCGGGCCGCAGGCAGGCCGCACAGGCGAGGCGCTTGGGGCGATTGACATTCATGGGCGGCATTGTAGCGCCACCGCGCCGCCGCCCAGCCGTCACGTCAGGCCGTCAGCCGCGCCACGGCTGTCGTGCCCCGTTCCTCGCGCCGGCGGTGCGGCTGGCCGCCATCAAGCGCGACCCTGAACACGGCCACGGCATCGGCCAGGCGCGAGGACTGTTCCTGCATCGCCTCGGCGGCCGCCGCCGCTTCCTCTACCAGCGCCGCGTTCTGCTGCGTCACCTGGTCCATCTGCGTGATGGCCTGGTTGACCTGCTCGATGCCCGTCTGCTGCTGGGCGCTGGCGTCGGCGATGCGGTTCATGATGTCCGTCACCTGCTGGATCGCCGCCACCACTTCCTGCATCGTGTCGCCGGCGCGGCCGACCAGGGCACTGCCCGTCTGCACCTGCTGGGCCGAGTCGGAGATGAGGGCGGCGATTTCCTTCGCCGCCGTGTGCGAGCGCTGGGCCAGCGCCCGCACTTCCGAGGCGACGACGGCAAAGCCCCGCCCCTGCTCGCCCGCGCGCGCCGCCTCGACGGCCGCGTTCAAAGCCAGGATATTGGTCTGGAAGGCGATGCTGTCGATGACGCCGATGATGTCGACGATGCGGCCGGACGAGGCGCTGATGGCATCCATCGTGCGCACCACGTCGCCCACCACGGCGCCGCCCTGCACCGCCGTGTCGGCGGCCATGCGGGCCAGCTCGCGCGCCTTGTGCGCGTTCTCGGCGTTGAAGCGCACGGTGGAGGTCAGTTCGTCCATCGACGACGCGGTCTGCTGCAGCGAACTGGCCTGCTGCTCCGTGCGCGAGGACAGGTCCATGTTCCCCGCCGCGATCTCGGTCGATGCCGTCGTGATGGTCTCCGTGCCGTTGCGCACCTGGCCGACGATATTGACCAGGCTCGCGTTCATCTTCTTCAGCGCCGCCATCAGCTGGCCCATCTCGTCGCGCCCGGCCGTGTCGATGGTGCTGGTCAGGTCGCCCGACGACACGCGCTCGGCGATGTCGACGGCCTGGCGCAGCGGTGCCGTGATGGTGCGCGTGATGCGCCAGGCCAGCAGCACGCCGGCGCCGATCGCCAGCACGCCGAAGCTTAGCAGCAGGTTGCGCCCGCTCGCATAGGCCTGCTGGATCTGCGCCGCCGTGTCGTCCAGCGCCTTCTGTTCCGTCTCCAGCAGGGACCCCAGCGCGGCCAGGTAGGCCATGCGGCTCGTTTCCAGGTCGGTGGTGTAGAGCCGGCGCGCGCCGGCCGGATCGGTGGTCTTGGTCGTCAATACCGTCTTGCGGATGGTCAGGTAGTTCTTGCGGGCGGCCAGCACGGCGGCATGGCCGCTGCGGCTTGCGGGGGATGTCAGTTCCTTCCCGAGGAAATCCTGGATTTCCGTGGCGCGCCCGGAGGACTGCGCCATCGTCGCCTCGATGGCCTTCTGCTCGGCCGGATCGGCGGCCAGGAAGGCGGCGCTGGCGCGCGCGGCGTTGACTTCGATGATCTTGGTCCACTCGGCCATCAGGCGCTCGTTGCGGGCTTGTTCGCCCACCAGCTTCGCCGTCATCTGGCTGGCCTGCTGCATGCGCAGCAGCCCGGCCAGGGTCATCATCGCCAACAGTGCCAGCACCACCCCGAAGCCCATGCCAAGCCGTGCTCCGATCCGAAGATTGCGCAGATTGCCCATCATTTCTCCCTCAGCATGCCGCCGGTACGGCCAGTCTGAACGTATTGCAGAGGGATTGCAAGCGTGCGCCGGTGCCGTCACCCCCCGTCTGGCACCTGGCCGCGCAGTTGGCCGCGCAGTTGCTCGATCCCCAGCAGTTCGTCCAGCAGGGCCATCTGGGCGCGGTCCGTGACGACGCTGTGCAGCCACTCGTGCAGCGGCATCGCGCCCCAGGCGGCGGCCTTGTCGGCCAGGTAGCCCACGGGGCTGTGCGGCTCGGCGCGGTGGAAGTACTCGGCCACGCGGCGCAGCTGCTCCAGGGCCTGCTGGCGCGAGGAGATGCCGCCGTCGTGCTTCGCGCCGGCCCGCTCCGTGCCGGTGCGCGCCGGCCCGGCGATGCCCTCGGCGATGGCCGGGTGGTCGGGCACGGCGTCCGGCGCGAGCAGGCCGATGAAGTCGATCGCATGCTGCAGCGCTTCGCGTGCCGGGCCGAAGACCGGGCCGTCGGCGCCCAGGCGTGCATCGACGGCGCGCTCCAGCGCCTGCAGCGAGGCCAGGCAGTACTGGGCATCGGCCAGCAGCGTCGCGTTGAAGCGGGGCGAGTTGCGGCGGCGCCGGGCATCGAGTTCGTCGATGCCGGGACCGGCGGCACGGGCCGGCTGGCCCCAGGGGTCGTCGTCGTCGACCTCCGGCCCGGGCTGCGCGGCGCGCCGGCGGGCCGCTTCGAAATCGGCCAGTGCCACGCCGCCGTCCTCCGTCACGGGGATCTCCTTGACCAGCTGCGGCGAGCGTGACAGCAGCCAGCACAGGTTCCCGATGCGCAGTTCGTTGTCGCCGTCTTCCGGCGCCGGATGCAGGCTGTCCCAGAAGCGTTCACACAGGCCGGCAAGCAAGGTGTAGCCGTCGCCCAGGCCGCGGAAATGGCGCGTCTTGGCGTGGGCCTCGGCCAGCCACACGGCCAGGCGCAGGTCCTTGCTGCGCGACCGGATCAGCCGCTCGCAGTGGCTGGCCACGAACGGCCAGTCTGCTTCCTTCAAAGCCTCCTTCCATTCGCCCTGCTCCAGCGCGGGATCGTCCTCGCGCCGCGCGCTGGCGATGGCATCGACTTCGCTGGAAAAGCTCAGGTCCTCGCCGCCGGCCCGCGTGGCGCTGATGGGCACGAGCAGTTGATCGATGTCGAGCATGGTGTCTCCTTCAATGGCTGTTTCGAATGGCGCCGGCGGCCTGGAACGGCACCAGCCGCAGGCAGTCGAGCAGGGCCGGCTGGATGCGGCCCAGCACGCGCGACGTGGCGACGACGACGGCGTCGCCCGTGCCATGGCCGTCCAGCGCCCGCCGCAGCGCCGCCGCGACGTCGGGATGCGCCTGTTCCAGCGCATCGAGCACGATGACGCCGCGCGGCGCCTGGCGCAGGG
>NZ_WNKZ01000339.1 GCF_009720835.1 Pseudoduganella buxea | reverse complement strand
CTCCAGATGTTTGGCAAAGGCATAGACCCCTGCCGCGGCAGCGAGCGATGCGCAGACAAAAATGCACCAGCGGCGAAGAGGGGGCATGGTTGAAAAGTGGGATCGGAATGTGCGAAGGCGGAAAAGCAATGACGTCAGTAGCTCGGCGGGCCGTCCGGCTCGGGCTCGATGGCGTCCTGGATGCCGTTCCATTCGGGTAGTTCCGCAGGAGGCAGCGGCAGCACCTTGTCCAGCCGGGTCAGTTTCAGGTC
>NZ_WNKZ01000338.1 GCF_009720835.1 Pseudoduganella buxea | reverse complement strand
GGCGCCGCTCCTCCGACACCGTCACTACTTCGATGGTTTGGTTGTTCCTAGTCATATTCACAGTCGTATTCCTATCCGTAAGGATACCGCATCGACTGTGTCTGGTGGATCAGGGGGCTATCTCATCGGTGCACAGGCCGTGCCATGCGCGTCGGCTGCCGTCCGGCTGCAGCAGGGTGACCGTCATTTCCTCACCGATGAACTGGTCCAGATCGAGGCCGGTTGATGTGCTCAGTGCCTGTACGTCGACGT
>NZ_WNKZ01000337.1 GCF_009720835.1 Pseudoduganella buxea | reverse complement strand
GATGCCCTTTGAATAGGGCAAATTCGTCCATGGCCAAGCGAACCGGCTCCGATCTTGGCAGCGCCGCCAAACGCCGTTCCAAATAAAGTCGCTCGATCCGACGCACTGTCTCCCAATGCAGGCCCGTGATCTTGCCCCGCTATTCCCGGACACAGTCTGATGCTTAGTTAGCGTCAGTTTCCAGAGCCTGACACGGTCGCTCTTTTCTAAACATACGCGGCGATTTATAGCCCAGCGCGGAGTGAGGATGCA
>NZ_WNKZ01000336.1 GCF_009720835.1 Pseudoduganella buxea | reverse complement strand
GGCAAATGCATATAACCGTCAAGGTTATAGGGACAAGCCTTACGGGCAATTAGTATCAGTTAGCTTAATGCATTACTGCACTTCCACACCTGACCTATCAACGTCCTGGTCTCGAACGACCCTTTAAAGAGCTCAAGGCTCTGGGAAATCTCATCTTAAGGCAAGTTTCCCGCTTAGATGCTTTCAGCGGTTATCTCTTCCGAACTTAGCTACCCGGCAATGCCACTGGCGTGACAACCGGTACACCAGAGG
>NZ_WNKZ01000335.1 GCF_009720835.1 Pseudoduganella buxea | reverse complement strand
TGCAGTAATGCATTAAGCTAACTGATACTAATTGCCCGTAAGGCTTGTCCCTATAACCTTGACGGTTATATGCATTTGCCAGTGTTTGAGCACTACCCCAAAAAACTACTTCTTCCAGATTCAAGACTGCAGCTGCTCCATCGAGAGCTGCGGTCTGTACAAGTCATGCCTGATGACCATAGCAAGTCGGTCCCACCCCTTCCCATCCCGAACAGGACCGTGAAACGACTTTGCGCCGATGATAGTGCTGCAAC
>NZ_WNKZ01000334.1 GCF_009720835.1 Pseudoduganella buxea | reverse complement strand
TGGCTGCCGGCGGCCCGCACGAAATGGCTCAGGACGGGGCGTGGCCCCAGTTCCAGGAACAGGGTGTGGCCGGCCCTGGCCAGCGCCTGCACGCCTTGCTCGAAGCGGACCGGCTGGCGCACCTGCTGGGCCCAGTAGCCGGGCAGGGCCAGTTCGGCGCCGGCCAGTTCGCCGCTGACATTGGAGGCCAGCGGCAGTGCGGGTGCCTGCAGGCGCAGGCTGGCGGCACCGGCCGTGAGCGCCGTCAGCACGGGC
>NZ_WNKZ01000333.1 GCF_009720835.1 Pseudoduganella buxea | reverse complement strand
AGCAGTTCCGGGATGGGGCCGAACAGTTCGGCCAGGGCCTGCACGGCCGGTGACGGCAGGTTGTTTACGCCCACGCTGGTCACGCGCAGGACCGTGTAGCTGGCCGGGGCATCGCCGAACATGGCCAGTGGCCCCTGCGTGACGTCGATGCGGGTGCCGGCGGCCAGGGTGCGCACCGTCGAACGGCCTTGCCAGGGCTGGCTGCGTGCCTCGCGCGCTTCCATCTGCAGTTCCGCATAATGCTGCGCCAGGGCG
>NZ_WNKZ01000332.1 GCF_009720835.1 Pseudoduganella buxea | reverse complement strand
CGCACACCGACTTCGTGCTGGATGCACCGCTCCCCATCGAATGGCGCCGCACCTACCGCAGCCAGCTGACGGCCTATGACCACGGCCATCTCGGCGCGCGCTGGCTTACCCCGTACAGCACCCGCATCGACGTCGTCGGCCAGGGCAAGCCCACCGCCCTGCTCTATCACGCCACCGACGGCCGCAGCCACCGCTATCCGTGGCTCGCCATCGGCCAGCGCCACCACGACCCGGTCGAACAGATCACGCTGACCC
>NZ_WNKZ01000331.1 GCF_009720835.1 Pseudoduganella buxea | reverse complement strand
CGACCGGTTCGATGGCCGGCATGACGACCAACCAGATCGTCGCCCTGTCGAGCAACCAGGCCGCCGTGCTGAACTCGGCCCAGATCGGCGCGCTGGCAACGGAAACCGTGGCCGCGCTGGAAACGGCTGACCTGGCCGCCCTGAAGACCGCGACCATCGCCGGCCTGAAGACGCAGCAGGTTGCCGCCCTGACGACCAACCAGGTCGTGGCCCTGACGACGGCGCAAGCCAATGCCCTGACGACGGCCCAAGCCG
>NZ_WNKZ01000330.1 GCF_009720835.1 Pseudoduganella buxea | reverse complement strand
CGACGCCGACACCGGCCGCATCCGCGCGCTGTGGGAAATCCGGGACGGCAAGCTGGTGCGCCAGCTGGCCGCCTACGACCACGACGAGCACGGCGACCTGGTCCGCGCACAGGACGAAAACGCCGCCGCCTGGCACTACCAGTACGACCGCCACCTCGTCACCCGCTACACGGACCGCACCGGGCGCGGCATGAACCTCGCCTACGACGCCCACGCCAGGGCAGTCCGCGAGTGGGCCGATGATGGCAGCCACGA
>NZ_WNKZ01000032.1 GCF_009720835.1 Pseudoduganella buxea | reverse complement strand
GCCCTGTTCCAGCACCAGCTTGACTGCTTCGGCTCTGAACTCGGGCGTGTATGTTTTCAATTTCATGTGCTTGCCCCTTCCGACAATTTTATCAATCGGAAGTGTCCGAAAAAGTCAGGGTACCTCATACTGAACGATGCTCTGGACAGCAACTCTTTGCTCCGCTTCCCCAACCTGGACAAGGTACTCCCATTGCCGCCAGCCCCGCTCCCGCCATGGACTGGCGACAAGCAGACCCTCATCGATGCCGCAAAAGGCGGGCCGGCCCCATCCGCCGACACTCAGCCGAGTGCTGCAGCACAAAAGTAAGGCGGGCAGCGCCTCAACGCGAGCTGGCCTGCACGGGACCGCATGTGATTGGTGGCCCGCCAGCGACAGCGCCTGAGCTGCCACAGTCGGTGCGACCCCGCGCCACCCGCCCGCACACCAGGACTAGATTGCGCTATAATTCGATAATCGTGGAAATATAAAATCAAATCATGAAAGACAAGACCGTCTTGACCGCCCTCGCCGCCCTGGCCCAGGAAAGCCGCCTGGCCGTGTTCCGCTTATTGGTGCAAGCCGGGCCCCAGGGCCTGGCCGCCAGCAGGATCGCCGAGGCGCTGGACATCGCGCCGTCGTCGCTGTCGTTTCACTTGAAGGAACTGTCCCATGCGGGGCTGCTGACGGCCCGCCACGAGGGCCGCTTCATCTACTACTGCGCCGATATCGGCACGATGAACGGCTTGATCGCCTTCCTGACGGAGAACTGCTGCGGCGGCGTGCCGTGCGACGTGGCCGGCGACGCCGCGTGCGGACCCGTTTGCAAACCGGCGGCCCCATGATGGCGCTGCTGATCTTTGTCGCCACCCTCCTCTTCGTCATCTGGCAGCCGCGCGGGCTGGGGATCGGCTGGAGCGCGGCGGCCGGTGCGGCCGTGGCGCTGGCTTGCGGCGTCATTGACGTGGCCGATATTCCCGTCGTCTGGCACATCGTGTGGAATGCCACCGGGGCCTTTGTCGCCATCATCGTCATCAGCCTGCTGCTGGACCGGGCCGGCTTCTTCGAGTGGGCCGCGCTGCATGTGGCGCGCTGGGGTGGCGGCAGCGGGCCGCGCCTGTTCGTGCTGCTCGTGCTGCTGGGCGCGGCCGTGGCGGCACTGTTCGCCAACGACGGCGCGGCGTTGATCCTCACGCCCATCGTCATCGCCATGCTGCGCGCGCTGCGCTTCGAGGCCCGCGCTACACTGGCTTTCGTCATGGCGGCCGGCTTCATCGCCGATACGGCCAGCCTGCCGCTGGTGGTGTCGAACCTCGTCAACATCGTGTCGGCCGATTATTTCGATATCGGCTTTGCCCGCTACGCCGCCGTGATGGTGCCCGTCAATGCCGTGTCCGTGGCCGCCAGCCTGGGCGTGCTGTGGCTGTTCTTCCGCGCCGATATCCCGGCCCGCTACGACGTGACGCAGCTGCGCCCGCCCACGGCGGCCATCCACGACCGCGCAACCTTCATGACGGGGTGGTGGGTGCTGGCCGGCCTGCTGGCCGGCTTCTTCTGGGGCGATGCACTGGGCGTGCCGATCAGCGCCGTTGCCGCCGCCGGCGCCGTGCTGCTGCTGGCCGTGGCCGCGCGCGGGCACCGCATCGCCACGCGCGAGGTGCTGCGCGGCGCGCCGTGGCAGGTCGTCGTCTTCTCGCTGGGGATGTACCTGGTGGTCTACGGCCTGCGCAATGCCGGCCTGACGGAACACCTGACGATACTGCTCGAGCGCTGCGCCGCCCGCGGCATCTGGGCTGCCGCGCTGGGCACGGGCCTGGCCACGGCCGTGCTGTCGTCCATCATGAACAATATGCCCACGGTGCTGGTGGGCGCCCTGTCGATCGACGCCACCGCCACCACGGGCGCCGTGCGCGAGGCGATGGTGTTCGCCAACGTGATCGGCAGCGACCTGGGGCCGAAGATCACGCCCATCGGCAGCCTGGCCACCTTGCTGTGGCTGCACGTCCTCGACAACCGTGGCATCCACATCGCGTGGGGCTACTATTTCCGCGCCGGCCTGGTGCTCACCTTGCCCGTGCTGCTGCTGTCCCTGTCCGCCCTCGCCTGGCGCCTTTCCTGAAGGAGAAACCATGACCGTCACCATCTACCACAACCCGGCCTGCGGCACGTCGCGCAATACGCTGGCCCTGATCCGCAACGCCGGCATCGAGCCCGTCGTCGTCGAGTACCTGACCGCGCCGCCCGACCGCGCCACCCTGGCTTCCCTCATCACTGGCGCCGGGCTGGCCGTGCGCGACGCGATGCGCCAGAAAGGTACGCCCTACGAGGAACTGGGCCTGGACGATCCGGCCATCGGCGACGACGCCCTGCTCGACGCCATGCTGGCCCACCCGATACTGATCAACCGCCCCTTCGTCGTCACGCCGCTGGGCGTGCGGCTGTGCCGCCCGTCGGAGCTGGTGCTGGATATCCTGCCGGCGCCGCAACGGGGCCCGTTCACGAAGGAAGACGGCGAAGCGGTGATCGGCGCCGACGGCCAGCGGGTGCGCCATGGATAAGAGCCTGCCCAATGTGCGCCAGGAGCAGTTCGACATCCCGAGCCTGGACAAGCTGGCGCCCGTGGGCGAACTCGATCACCCGCCGCGCATCCTGCTGCTGTATGGCTCGTTGCGCGAACGCTCCTTCAGCCGCTTTCTCACGGAAGAAGCGGCGCGCATCCTGGAGCGCTTCGGCGCGGACGTGAGGATCTTCGATCCGACCGAGCTGCCGATGGTGGGCAGCGTGGCCGAGGACCACCCCAAGGTGCAGGAGCTGCGGGCACTGTGCCTGTGGTCCGAAGGCCAGGTGTGGTGCAGCCCGGAGCGGCACGGCGCCATCACGGCCGTGATGAAGAACCAGATCGACTGGATTCCATTGGAACAGGGCGCCGTGCGCCCCAGCCAGGGCCGCACCCTGGCCGTCATGCAGGTGTGCGGCGGCTCGCAGTCCTTCAACGTCGTCAATACCCTGCGCCTGCTGGGCCGGTGGATGCGCATGGTGACGATCCCGAACCAGTCCTCGGTGCCGATGGCGTACAAGGAGTTCGACGACGCCGGCCGCATGCGACCGTCGGCCTACTACGACCGCGTCGTCGACGTGATGGAGGAACTGTTCAAGTTCACCCTGCTGCTGCGCGGACGGACGGACTACCTGACCGACCGCTACAGCGAGCGCAGCGAACGGGCCATGAAGGCCATCGACCGGCAGATCGCCAGGCTGTAGATTCAGCGGTTGACGACAATGACTCTGCCGTTCAGCGGCTGGACGGGCCGCGCGTTCATCCGGTACAGCTTGCGAAATGCCGCCAGCTGGCCGGCCGACACTTCCACAGGCTGCTTGAGGATATGCCAGCGCACGCCTTCGCTGCAGGGCGGCGTCGTTAGCGATCCCATATAGCCGTAGTAGGCGCGCTGCGCCGGCAGCAAAGAGTCGGCGTCGAATTCGGCGGCGGCCGCGCGCTTCTCGCCCGCCGTCGCCGGCAAGCTGGCGAAGACGGGCGCCAGGGCGGCATTGTCCCGGCCCCGCTTGAACAACACGGCCACGACGGCCAGGTCGCCCGCATCGTTCTTGTGCGCCAGGTGGGCCACCAGCGGGTAGCGCTTGCCGTTGACGGCTTCCTCGCTGGGCGTGTGGAAGTGGAACTGCACCAGGCGGTAGTTCGAACCGGCCACGTCGATGCCGCCGCCGTCGGCCAGGTCCACCTGCACGGTGTGGCCGTTATTGACGATATCGGCCGCGCTGGCGCGGTAGCCGAAGCCGATCGGCGCTGGCGTGCCCGTGCTGCTTGCCCGGTCGGCGCGGATATCGACGGGAGACTGCGCCTTGCCCTGCCGGCAGGCGGAGAAGTCCGGTGCCAGTTCGCCCCAGTGGGCGGTGCCTGCCTTGCCCTGGTATTCCCAGCGCGCGCCCGACCCTGCCGCCTGCACGCTTGCCGCCGCGGCCAGCGCCGTCAATGCCGCTGCCACCAGATGTAATTTCGCTTTCATGGATACCTTGGTCAATGTGGATAAAAGCCTGCTTGCACGGTTCGCCGTCCCCGCGCACGCGACCGTCCAGCGCCGCACGGGCGGTGGGAACGGGCTGGTGGGACGGGTGTCTGACCGGCGGTGGCCGGCGCATGGGGCGATACCGAAGAAGTGGCGATGGCCACCGTCATCGCGCTGCCGCGTCCTGCTCCGTGTCGGAGGCCGGGACGTCAACGGATGGCGCGGTAGCGGCGAGCAGGCGCCGGCCGGACCGCGTTGGCATACGAACGAATCGTACACTTAGATTGTATACAATCTAGGAAGATCGGCAAGGAGGGAGAGGCCGCGACGCGAAAAAACGACAGCGGCCGTCAATCAAGGACGCCGGAACGCTCCGGCTCCGCCGGTCAGCGGCTGACCAGTTGCTGCAGCTTGGCCGGGTAGCGCGCGCCCTGCACGGTGATGCCCGCCAGCGCCGTGTCGATGTCGGCCAGTTCGGCCGGGGTCAACGCGATGTCGGCGGCGGCGACGTTTTCCTCCAGGCGGTGCACCTTGGTGGTGCCGGGAATCGGCACGATCCACGGGCGCTGGGCCAGCAGCCAGGCCAGCGCCAGCTGGGCCGACGTGACCTGGCGCTGGGCCGCGATGCGGGCCAGCAGGTCCACCAGAATGCCGTTCGCTTCCCGTGCCTCGGGCGCGAAGCGCGGTACCGTGTTGCGGAAGTCGTCCCTGGCGAAGGTCGTGCTCGCGGCGATGGCGCCGGTGAGGAAGCCCCGGCCGAGGGGGGCGAACGGCACGAAGCCGATGCCCAGTTCTTCCAGCACTGGCAGGATGTCCCCCTCCGGTTCGCGCCACCACAGGGAGTATTCGCTTTGCAGGGCGGCCAGCGGCTGCACGGCGTGGGCACGACGGATCGCGTCGACACCCGCTTCGGACATGCCGAAGTGCGCCACCTTGCCCTCCTCGATCAACTCCTTGACGGTGCCCGCCACCTCCTCCACCGGCACGGCAGGATCGACGCGGTGCTGGTAGAACAGGTCGAGGCGGTCCACGCGCAGGCGCTTCAACGATGCTTCGGCCACGGCGCGGATATTCTCCGGGCGGCTGTCCAGCCCCGCGTTGACGTCGGCATTGCGAAAGCCGAACTTGGTGGCGATGACGACCTGGCCCCTGAAAGGCGCCAACGCTTCGCCAACGACGTCCTCGTTGATGCCGGCGGCGTAGACTTCGGCCGTGTCGAAGAAGGTGACGCCCCGCTCAACGGCGGCGCGAATCAGCCGGATGGCATCGGCCCGGTCGGATGCGGGGCCGTAGCCATGGCTCAGGCCCATGCAACCCAGACCCAGCGCGGACACTTCCAGGCCGCTCCTGCCCAATATGCGTTTTTGCATGAATGTCTCTCCCGTGCGTGGTGTAAATGGAAACAGTGTAGGTAGAAACCACCGCGATAATAAGCTGCTAAGATCGGGATGTTCTTATGAAATGGACTCATGAATGCGTCGAGACTTCAACGACCTGCTGGCCTTCGTGACGGTGGCGCGCGAAGGCAGCTTTACCCGCGCCGCGGGCGTGCTGGGCGTCTCCCAGTCGGCGCTGAGCCACACGATCCGGGGCCTGGAGGCGCGCCTGGGCATCCGCCTGCTGACGCGCACGACGCGCAGCGTATCGACGACGGAGGCCGGCGAGCGGCTGATGACGACGGTGGCGCCGCGCATGGACGAAATCGAGGCGGAGATGGCGGCGCTGTCGGAGTTTCGCGACCGCCCGGCCGGCACCATCCGCATCACGACGGCCGAACACGCGGCCAACTGTATACTGTGGCCGAAGCTGCGCCCGTTCATCGCCCAGTACCCGGACATCAAGGTGGAAGTCAATATCGACTACGGCCTGACCGATATCGTCGCCGAGCGCTACGACGTCGGCGTGCGCCTGGGCGACCAGGTCGCCAAGGACATGATCGCCGTGCGCATCAGCCCGGACATCACGATGGCCGTCGTCGCCTCGCCCAGTTATTTCGCCACGCGTCCGCCGCCGAAGACCCCGCATGAACTGGTGCTGCACAACTGTATCAACCTGCGCATGACCACCAGCGGCGCCATCTATGCGTGGGAGTTCGAACGGGACGGCAAGGCCCTCAACGTCCGCACGGAAGGCCAGCTGACGTTCAACAGCACGACGCCCCGCCTGCGCGCCGCCCTCGACGGCTTGGGTCTGGCCATGGTCCCCGGTGACATGGCCAGGGACGATATCGCCGCAGGGCGACTGATACAGGTGCTGGCCGACTGGATGCCTACCTTCCCCGGCTACCACGTCTACTATCCCAGCCGGCGGCAATCGTCGCCCGCCTTCTCGCTGCTCGTCGCCGCCCTGCGGCACGAGGAAGGCCGCTGCGATAAATTAGAAGTCTGACACCGGCTCGGCGGCGCGCTCAGCCGGGATGCGGCGTGCTGGCGGCGATGGCGTGGCTGATGCCCTGGACCAGGTAGTTGTCCTTGACGCGCACGTAGTGCTCGGCCGAGTAGCGCAGCCAGGCGATTTCGTCGGCCGTCAGGGCGCGTACACGCCGCACGGGGCGGCCCACGTACAGGTAGCTGCTTTCCAGCGTCTTGCCGGGCGGGACCAGGCTGCCGGCGCCGATCATCACGCGCGGCTGGACGACGACGTCGTCCATTACGATCGAGCCCATGCCCACCAGGCACTCGTCGCCGATGGTGCAGCCGTGCAGCAGTACCGAGTGGCCGATGGTGACGAAGTCGCCGATCAGCAGCGGCGAGCCGAGGGGCTTCTTGTCGTTCCTGTGGGAGACGTGGCCCATGGCGAAGTCCTGCACGTTCGAGCAGCGGCCGATGCGGATGTGGTTGACGTCGCCCCGCAGCACGGCATTGCACCACACGGAGCTGTCGGCACCGATGTGGACGTCGCCGATCAGCTGGGCCGTGTCCTGCAGGTAGACCCGTTCGCCGAGGATGGGCGACGTGTCCAGGTAGTTCGAAACGGGCATGGGGCTCCTTGTAGGTGATCAGCCGGCCAGGAACGTGGCCAAACGGGCCAGGTCGATATTGCCGCCGCTGATGATGATGCCGACCCGCTTGCCGCGCAGCTGCTCCTTCATGTCGCGGGCGGCGGCGAAGCCCAGGCAGCCGGTCGGCTCCACCACGAGCTTCATCCGTTCGGCGAAGAAGCGCATGGCTTGCACCAGGGCGTCGTCCGTCACGGTCAATATATCGTCGACGTCGCGCTGGATGATGGGGAAGGTGTGCCGCCCCAGGTGCTGGGTCTGGGCGCCGTCGGCGATGGTCTGCGGCGTGTCGATATGGACGATGGTGCCCGCGCGGAACGACTGCTGGCCGTCATTGCCGGCTTCCGGTTCCACGCCGTACAGCTTGCAGTCGGGCGACAGCGCGCGCGTGACCAGGGCCGAGCCGGACAGCAGGCCGCCCCCGCCCAGGCAGACGAACAGCGCGTCCAGCGGCCCCGTTTCCTCGAACAGCTCGCGCGCCGCCGTGCCCTGCCCTGCCAGCACGTCCGGGTGATCGTAGGGGGGAATCAGGGTCAGGCCATGCTGTTCGGCCAAATCGCGGCCGATCTGTTCGCGGTCTTCCTTGTAGCGGTCGTAGACGACGACCTTGCCGCCGTAGCCCCGCGTGGCGGCCACCTTGGCGGCCGGCGCGTCGTGCGGCATGACGATGGTGGCGGGAATATCGAGCAGCTGGCCGGCCAGAGCGATGGCCTGGGCGTGGTTGCCCGACGAGAAGGCGACGACGCCGGCACGCCGCTGCTCGGGCGTGAACTTCGACAGCGCGTTGTAGGCGCCACGGAACTTGAAGGCGCCCATGCGCTGCAGGTTCTCGCACTTGAAGAACAGCTGCGCGCCCGTTTCGGCGTCGGCCGTGCGCGACGTCAGCACGGGCGTGCGGTGGGCAACCCCGGCGAGACGGGCGGCGGCCTGGACGACATCTTCGTAGGTGGGGAGTTGGAGCGTGCTCATCGGTTCGGTCCTTGTCGGCAGGTTATTGGACAGCTGGTGTAGACAGTTTATCCAATTTTACACATAACGTCAAAACACCTGCTTGATGTCGTTGTATGCCGTGGCCCGCGAGATGCCCAGGTGGGCGGCGGCAATCTCCATGGCCCGGCGCACTTCAAGGAAGCCTTCGGCCTGCAGCTCCCGCATCAGCGCGCGCCGGTCGTCCGCCTTCAGCAATTGCGGCGACGTTGCGCGCCCCGTGGTGAACTGGTCGATGCGCCGGCGGATGGTTTCCGCGTTGGCCGGGTCGAGCGACTCGCGCACGGCGCCGGCGTCGGTCGCATTGAACTGGGCCAGCGCGCTCTGAAGGGGCCGGAACAGGCTCAGGTCCACGTTCATGCACAGCGCGGCGATGTAATGCCCGTCCGCGTCCTTGATGCCGATCGACGTGCTCTTGGCGGGCCGGCCGTCGGCGAAATGGTTCGCATAGTTGGCCACGACCTGGGGATAGCCGGCGTCGGCGATGCGGGCCCGGCCCAGCTCCGTGGCGGGGTCGCTGGCGGCGCGTCCGGACAGGTTGTTGTGGATCGCCAGCACGGAGTGCTCGGGGTCGCGCAGGTCGTGCACCACCACCTCGCAGAACGGGGCAAAGGTCTGCGCCAGGCCGTCGGCAATCTGGCGCACCTGTTCGATCAGCAGCGCGTGCTGGGGGTTGGTGTCGGGTTTGGGCATATTGGACATTTTATCCAGTTTTGGCACGATTTGGCCGATTCGGCCGATTCGGCCGATCTGGCCGATCTGCCCACGGGGTCGGCGCCGGGGAAGGTGCTATGATGCCGTTCCCTGGTCTCCAGATTTCGCCATGCGTCGTTGGATCGTCATCCTGCTGCTGCTGATCTACCCTTTCCAGCTCGCGCTGGCACTGGGCGACCGCTGCTGCCTGACAACGCCCGCCGGTGTGACGCACCACGGCGTCGACACGGCCAAGCCCGTGTTCACGGCCGGGGACAACGCCAGCGCGGCCGACCCGCACTGCTCGGCCTGCGTGTTCGGCCAGATCCTCAGCATCCCCCAGGGCTTCACGGTGATTCCTCCGCTGTACCAGCCTGGCGCCGCGCCGGCGCTGCCCTTCCCACCCCTGCAATCGCTGCCCGCCGGCCGCCCTGAGCGGCCCCAATGGATGCCTGACGCCGCATAAGGCGCGCCGGCATGCCGGCGCCCGATCCGTCTTTCACCATCAGGAGCACCCATGAACACGCAACGAGTACTCGTCGCGGCCGTGGTGTCGGCATTCGTTCTAGCCCGCAGCGCTGCTGCCGGCACGATCACTGCCGACCCGGCCACGCCGCACGCCGTCGAACTGCCCACCGCCATCGCGCTGGCCCTCGACCACCACCCCGCCCTGCGCGCCGCCGCCGAGGAAGTGGCCGCCACCGAGGCGGACGTCCAGCAGGCCGGCCGCCGGCCCAATCCTGAACTGGCCTGGCTGCGCGAAGGCCACCGCGCCGGCAATCGCACCACGACATTGCAGCTGAACCAGCCCATTGAACTGGGCGGCAAGCGCGCCGCCCGCGTCGCCGTGGCCGAAGGGGCCCTGGCCGTCGCCGGCGGCGAGCAGCAGGACCGGCGCCAGGCCGTGCGCGCCGACGTCATTGCCGCCTATTACGCCGCGCTGGGCGCGCGCGAACGCCAGCAACTGGCGCAAGCCACGTTCGAACTGGCCGGCCGGGGCCTGGACGCCGTCGCCCTGCGCGTCGCCGCCGGCAAGGTCTCGCCCATCGACGCGGACAAGGCCCGGCTGGCCCAGGCCGATGCCCGCCTGGAGCAGGCCCGCGCCGACGGCGAGCTGGCCATCGCGCTGGCACGCCTGCAGGCGCTGACGGGGCAAGCCGTGGCACCGAAGGATGACGCGGCGCCGCTGCCCGACCTTGGCCCCCTGCCGGCGGCGCAGGTGGCGGCAACGGAGGGGCCGGCCGTGCGCCAGGCGCGGCGCCAACTGGCCTTGCAGCAGGCCCACGTCAAGCTGGCGCGGGCGAACCGCCTGCCCGATGTGACCTTCACGGTAGGCAGCCAGCGCGACGACCAGCTGGCCGGACGCCAGGCCGTGCTGGGCCTGGCCGTACCCCTGCCCCTGTTCGACCGCAACAGCGGCAACGTCGCGGCGGCCCAGGCCCGCACCCGCCAGGCCGAGGCGGGCCTGCAGGCGGCGGAACTGGCCGCGCGCGCCGAGACGACGGCCGCCTGGCTGCGCTACCGCCAGGCGCGCGACGAAGCGTTGGCCCTGGAACACGACGTCGTGGCCGTTGCCCGCTCCATCTACGAATCGACCCTGCGGGGCTTCGAGTTCGGCAAGTTCGACTACCTGGACGTGCTGGACGCCCAGCGCACGTGGTTCGGCGCCCGCGCGCGCCGCCTGCAGGCCACCCAGGACGCCTGGCAAGCCCACGCGGCGCTGCAGCGCCTGGCCCCCATTGAAGAGATCCGACCATGAAACTTCCGAACAAACAATGGCGCATCGTCGCCCTGCTGTGCCTCGTGGCCGCCGTGCTGGCCGCGCTGATCCTGTGGCGCCAGCCCGGCGCGCCGGCCACGCCGGAAGAACACGCCGGCCACGCCGACTCGCACGGGCACGATGACCGCCACGAGGAACAGCAGGCGCCCCCCGAGGCCAGGGACGATATCGTCATGACGGCCGCGCAGGTGCGCGCCAACGGCATCGGCCTGGAACAGGCGAGGCCCGCCCGCATCCAGGAATTGCTGCACCTGCCGGCCCAGGTCAGTGTGGATGCCGAACGCACGGTGGCCGTGGCGGCGCCCGGCGCCGGGATGGTCCAATCCGTCGCCGTCACGCCCGGCGACACGGTGGCCAAGGGCCAGGCGCTGCTGGTGCTG
Organism: Pseudoduganella buxea; assembly: GCF_009720835.1. GTDB lineage: Bacteria > Pseudomonadota > Gammaproteobacteria > Burkholderiales > Burkholderiaceae_D > Rugamonas > Rugamonas buxea. The sequence goes on along the minus strand of NZ_WNKZ01000032.1, from coordinate 47,691 downwards.
CACAGCCCCGAGGTGGCCGTGTGGCGCGCCGAACTGGCCACGGCACGCCAGCGCCGGCTGCAGGCCGACGCCGTGTTCCATCGCGAACGGCAGTTGTGGGAAGAGCGCATCTCGGCACGCCAGGACATGGAAGCGGCGCAGGCCGCGCTGGCCGAAGCCCGGATCGCCGAGCAGGCCGCCCAGGGCCGCTTGAGCGCGCTGGGTATCGGCACCACGGGCGGCGCTGCGCTGACCGGTGCCGTCACCGTGCGCGCGCCGATTGCCGGCGTCGTCATCGAACGGCCCGTCACCGCGGGCGGCACCGTCGACGCCGGCAAGCCCCTGCTGACGGTGGCCGACCTGGGTCGCGTGTGGATCGAGGCGGCCCTGCCGACGGAGAACCTGCCCCAGGTTCGCATCGGCATGCCGGCCACGATCAGCGCCGCGGCACTGGAGAAACCGCTGGCCGCTACCGTCTCCTTCGTCGGCCCCGTGCTGGGCGAGACGACACGGATGGCGACCGTGCGCGTGACCCTGGCCAATCCCGGCCTGCGGCTGCGGCCCGGCATGCTGGCGACGCTGGACCTGATGGGCCAGCACGCCGACGCGGCTGTGACGGTGGCCAGCGATGCCGTGCAGACCATCCACGAACGCAGCGTCGTGTTCGTGCGCACGCCGGGTGGATTCGAGGCCCGCACCGTCGTGCCGGGCCGCGCGGACGGCAAACGCACGGAAATCCTGCGCGGGCTGGCAGCCGGCACGCAGTACGCGGCCGGTGCCAGCTACCTGCTGAAGGCCGACCTGGGCAAGGGCGAGGCAGAGCATGAGCACTGAAATGGACATGGACAAAAGCGCCGGCCGCTCGCCGTTCCAGGCCCTGATCGAGCTGTCGATCGCGCGCCGCTGGCTGGTGCTGTTCACGGCCGCCTGCCTGGCCGCGCTGGGCATCTACAGCTACCGCCACCTGCCCATCGACGCGGTGCCGGACATCACGAACGTCCAGGTCCAGATCAATACGGCGGCGCCGGGTTATTCGCCGCTGGAAGTGGAACAGCGCATCACCTTCCCGCTCGAGACCGTGATGAGCGGCCTGCCGGGGCTGGAGCAGACCCGTTCCCTGTCGAAGTACGGCCTGTCGCAGGTGACGATCGTGTTCAAGGACGGCACCGACATCTACTTTGCCCGCCAGCTGGTTGGCGAGCGGCTGCAACTGGCGCGGGAACGATTGCCGGCCCAGCTGTCGCCGGCGCTGGGGCCGACGGCAACGGGCCTGGGCGAGATCCTGTACTGGACCGTCGAAGCCAGTGCCACGGCGCGCAAGGCCGACGGCACGCCGTACACGCCGACGGACCTGCGCGAAATCCAGGACTGGATCGTCGCGCCCCAGCTGCGCGGCGTGGCCGGCGTCACGGACGTCAATACCATCGGCGGCTACCTGAAGGAATACCAGGTGGCGCCGGACCTGGCCCGGCTGGCCGCCCACGGCCTGGGCCTGGCGGACCTGGTCAACGCGCTGGAGCGCAACAACGGCAACGCCGGCGCCGGCTATATCGAGCGAGGCGGCGAGCAGTTCGTTGTGCGTACGCCCGGCCAGTTGCGCACCCTGGACGAGATCCGCAATATCGTGCTGGACGTCGTGCAGGGCGCGCCGATCCGCGTGCGCGACGTGGCCGACGTGGCGCCTGGCCGCGAGCTGCGCACGGGGGCGGCCACGGAAAACGGCCGCGAAGTGGTGCTGGGCGCCGTCTTCATGCTGATCGGCGAGAACAGCCGTGCCGTGGCCGAAGCGGCCAATGCCCGCCTGCGCGACGTGAACCGTTCGCTGCCGGCGGGCGTGCGCGCCCTGCCCGTCTACGACCGCGCGGTGCTCGTCAACAAGGCCATCGCCACTGTGCGCAACAACCTGGTCGAGGGCGCGCTGCTCGTCGTGGCCGTGCTGTTCGTCTTCCTCGGCAACCTGCGCGCGGCGCTGATCACGGCCCTCGTCATTCCATTGACGATGCTGATGGTGTTTACGGGGATGGTGCAGGCCGGCGTCAGCGCCAACCTGATGAGCCTTGGCGCGCTGGACTTCGGCATCATCGTCGACGGCGCCGTCGTCATCGTCGAGAACTGCATCCGCCGCCTGGCCCACGCGCAAGGCGCGGCGGGCCGCACGCTGACGCGGCAGGAACGCTGCGCCGAAGTGGCGCTGGCCGCCGCCGAAGCGCGGCGCCCGCTGCTGTTCGGCCAGTTGATCATCATGACGGTCTACCTGCCGATCCTGGCGCTGACGGGCATCGAAGGCAAGATGTTCCACCCGATGGCCGTGACGGTGGTGATGGCCCTGGTGGCGGCGATGCTGCTGTCGGTGACGTTCGTGCCGGCGGCGGTGGCGCTGTTCGTCACGCGTCCGCTGGCGGAACGGGAGAACCGCCTGATGGCCGCCGCACGCCGGCGCTACCTGCCCCTGCTGGACTGGACCCTGCGCAATCGCCCCGTGGCGCTGACGGCGGCGCTGCTGGCCGTGCTGCTGGCGGCCCTGCTGGCCACGCGCCTGGGGACGGAATTCGCGCCGAACCTGGAGGAAGGCGACCTGGCCGTACTGACGGTGCGCATTCCCGGCACCAGCCTGCAGCAGTCCGTGCGCATGCAGCAGCAGCTGGAAAGCACCCTGGTGCGCGAGTTTCCCGAGATCGAACACATGTTCGCCCGCATCGGCACGTCCGAAGTGGCGACCGACCCGATGCCGCCGAACGTAGCCGACAGCTACATCATGCTGCGCCCGGAAAGCCAGTGGCCCAGGCCGCGCCGCACGCACGCGGAACTGGTGGCTGCCATCAGCGCGGCGGCCAACCGCATTCCGGGCAACGCCTACGAGTTCTCGCAGCCGATCCAGCTGCGCTTCAACGAACTCATTTCCGGCGTGCGCAGCGACGTCGCCGTCAAGGTGTTCGGCGACGATGCCGAGGCCATGGCCGCCACCGCCCGCAACGTGGCCCAGCGGCTGGGACGCATCGACGGCGCCGTGGAAGTGAAGGTGGAGCAGACCGAGGGCCTGCCGGCGTTGACCCTGCTGGTGGACCGCGACAAGGCGGCACGCTATGGCCTGAACGTGGCGGACGTGCAGGAAGCCTTCGGCACCCTGGTGGGCGGGCGCGACGTCGGCCTCGTGTTCGAGGGCGACCGGCGCTTTGCCATCACCGTGCGCCTGCCCGAAGGCGTGCGCAACGATGTCGATTTCCTGCGCCAGTTGCCGATTGCGCTGCCGGCGCGGGACGGCCGCGCGGCCAGCATTCCCCTGTCGGCCGTCGCCACCCTCGCCTTCGTGCCGGAGGCGAACCAGATCAGCCGCGAGAACGGCAAGCGGCGCATCGTCGTCACGGCCAATGTACGGGGGCGCGACCTGGGCTCCTTCGTGGGTGAGCTCAAGGGACAGCTTGGAAGCATGAAGCTGCCGGCCGGCGTGTGGCTGGCCGTGGGCGGCCAGTTCGAGAACCTGGAAAAGGCCAGCCAGCGCCTGGCCCTGGTGGTGCCGCTGGCCCTGGCCATCGTGTTCGCGCTGTTGTACCTGATGTTTGGCAGCGTGCGCGACGGCCTGCTGGTCTTCACCGGCATTCCGTTCGCCATGACGGGCGGCGTGCTGGCCCTGTGGCTGCGCGGCTTGCCGCTGTCCGTGTCGGCGGCGGTGGGCTTCATTGCCCTATCCGGCGTGGCCGTGCTGAACGGACTGGTGATGATGGCGGCCGTGCGGGCCCTGCGCGACCAGGGCCTGGCGCCGCAAGCGGCCATGCGCGAAGGTGCCCAGTCGCGGCTGCGTGCTGTCCTGATGACGGCCCTGGTGGCGTCGCTGGGCTTCCTGCCGATGGCGCTGGCCACCAGCACGGGCGCCGAGGTGCAGCGCCCGCTGGCCACCGTCGTCATCGGCGGCATCCTGTCGTCGACTGCCCTGACCTTGCTGATCCTGCCGGCGCTGTATGCGTGGGCGTACCGCAGGAAGTAAACCAGGCTTGCAGGGAGCCCACGCGGCTCCCTGTACAATAGCCGCACCTTCACACCAGGGCGCAACGGGCGCCCCGCATCATGGAAATAGCGCTACTGTTCGGCCTGATCGTCCTCAACGGCATCTTCGCGATGTCCGAAATCGCCCTCGTCACGGCCCGCAAGATGCGGCTGGTGAAGCTGGCGGAGGCGGGCGACAAGGCCGCGCGCGCCGCCCTGGAACTGGGCGAAGACCCGAACAAGTTCATGTCCACCATCCAGATCGGCATCACGTCGATCGGTGTGCTCAACGGTATCGTCGGCGAGGCGACGCTGGCCCGGCCGTTCGCGCTGTGGCTGCAGTCGCTCGGCATGGAAGTCACTCCTTCCGAATACGCCGCCACGGGCCTGGTGGTGGTGACGATCACGTATTTCTCCATTGTCGTGGGCGAACTGGTGCCCAAGCGCCTCGGCCAGATCAACCCGGAGCCGCTGGCGCGCCTGGTGGCGCGGCCCATGCTGGTGCTCGCTGCCATAGCCAAGCCTTTCGTGCAACTGCTGTCCGGCTCGACCGAGCTGGTGCTGCGCCTGCTGGGCGTGCGCAACAAGGGCCCGGCCGCGATGACGGAGGAAGAGCTGCACATGATGCTGGCCGAGGGCTCGGACGCCGGCATCATCGAGGCGCACGAACACACGATGGTGCGCAATGTGTTCCGGCTGGACGACCGCCAGATCGCCTCGTTCATGGTGCCGCGCAGCGATGTCGTGTATTTTGACGCCGCGGCGGACCTGGAAACGAACCTGGTGCGCCTGGAATCGAGCCAGCATTCGCGCTTTCCCGTCGTGCGCGGCGGCTGGAACGAAATCCTCGGCGTGGCCAGCGCCCGCCAGATGCTGACCAGCACCCTGCGCGGCGAAGCGCCGGACCTCATCGCCGGCCTGGCGCCGCCCGTGTTCGTGCCGGCCTCGCTGACGGGCATGGAGCTGCTGGAACACTTCAAGGGTTCGGGCGTGCAGCTGGCCTTCATCGTCGACGAGTACGGCGAGGTGCAGGGCATCGTCACCCTGCAGGACGTGCTGGAAGCCATCACGGGCGAGTTCAAGACCAACCAGGGCGAGGACGATGCGTGGGCCGTGCAGCGCGACGACGGTTCCTGGCTGCTCGATGGCCTGATCCCCATTCCCGAGCTGAAGGACCGCCTGGGCCTGGCGGCCGTACCGGAAGAGGAACGGGGCCGCTACAACACCCTGAGCGGCATGCTGATGCTGCTGGTCGGCAGCATTCCCCACACAGGCGAGCACTGCGACTGGCAGGACTGGCGCTTCGAGGTGGTCGACCTCGACGGCCTGCGCATCGACAAGGTGCTGGCCACGCGCCTGCCGGATCGGACCGGCGACCCGGTGGCGGACCAGTCGTAAAAGCGTCGGGATCGCTTACACATCAGCAATAAAAGATGCCCGCCGGACTGTCGTTCGGCGGGCTCTTCCATTGTAATCAGGCACTTGCCCCACACTCGCTTGTTTGGCACGGGAGTTGCTCTCTTCATAGATGGATGGAAATTGTTCCACCTGTGACGAAGGGATCAACATGAAAACCGCTAAAAAAATCATTGTCGGATTCGCATTGGGCCTGGCAGCGCACGGCGCCATGGCCACCCCCGTAACGGTGGGGGGCGTGACCTGGGACCCGGCCTACCAGCTCGACTTCTCGTCGGCGTCGGTCCAGATCCAGCAGTTCATCGGCAACGACGGCGCCGTAAGTGGCTTCGGTTTCATCTCGACGATGAACGGCGCCAACCAGGCCAGCTTCTGCCCCGGCTGCGAACTGACCTTCAAGTTCGGCAATTTCACGCGGTGGAAGGAAGAAGGCAGCCAGACCTACTACAAGGGCGGCACCCTGGACATCTTCGTCAACACGGGAGTGACCTTCATCAATCCGAACGATGTCACATCGATGAACGCCGGTAACACCGGTATCGGCACCCTGTGGCTCAGCCTGCAAGGCCGGGAAATCGACGGCTCGTCGATGATGGGCAGCGTCAATTTCCGCAATCCTCCCAATATCGCGGGCCTGGGCCAGCTGGACGCCGTCGGCGGCCTGGCCCGGGCCTGGTTCGACACGAACCGCCAGGCCGGCGGCGCCGACCTGGCCTTCAGCACCAGCTATACGCAACCTTTCCCCGGCCAGGGCATGCGCCACATGGGGGGCACGGGCAACTTCTTCGGTGCCACATTCCAGCACGTGCCGGAACCGGGTTCACTGGCCATATTCGGCCTTGGACTGGCGGGGTTGGTGGCCAGCCGCCGCAAGCGGCATTGAGTCCACGGAGCGGGCACGACTATAGTCTTAATACCTTGCAACCAATGTGATCGCTCCGTTAAGCAGGTCACACACGGCGCCGGCCAGGAGGCTTATCGTGCCCCCCATGGTGAACGTATCGACGAAAAAGCTTTATGCCATGCAGCGCATGTCGCGGGCGCTGGAACGTGCCGCCGCCGAACAGCCGTACGGCAGCGTCACGGACCGGGCCCTGCGCTGGGCTGCGGCCTGGGGCATGGCCTCGGGTATCCGCGCTCCCCACGCGCGCGTGCGCCTGCGCCGCAGCACCCTGGTCGGCGTCGTCCCGTGGGACTGCGACGATGCCGACGGCGACGGCGCACCCCTGCTGTAGGCCTCAGACCCGCACGTTTTGCAGCGACGCCGTCAGCCTGTCGGCTGTTGCGTGCAGCGCCTGTACGGAATCGTGGGTCGTGGCGATGGCGCTGGCGTTGCGCCCGGCGCCGCGGCGCATTTCCGCCAGATTGTTTTCCACCGCCGTGATCTCGCCGCGCTGCCTGGTCGAGGCATCGACGATGTGGTCCATTGCCTGCGCGACCCGTGTGATGCCGTCGACGATGTCGTGCATCGTCATGCCGGTCCGGTCCACCAGGGCCGCGCCGGCAGCGACCTGGTCCACCGACGTGACGATGACGTCCTTGATTTCCCGCGCCGCCGTGGCCGAGCGCTGGGCCAGCTGGCGCACTTCCGACGCCACCACGGCAAAGCCCCGTCCCTGCTCGCCCGCCCTGGCCGCTTCGACTGCCGCGTTCAGGGCCAGGATGTTGGTCTGGAAGGCAATCCCGTCGATGACGGCGATGATCTCCTCGATCTTGCGGGACGACGCCGAAATACCCGCCATCACGCGCTGCACTTCGTCCACTACCTGCCGCCCGGCACCCGCCACCTCGCTGGCCGATGCCGCATAGCCGCTGGCCTCGCGCGCATCGGCCGTGTTGGCGACGATGCCGGCCGCCAGGGCCTGCATCGTCGCGGCCGTGCTGTCGACGTGGTCCGACTGCTCGTCGGCATTGCGCATGGCCTCGGCGTTGGCCGCGGCAATGTCATCGGCGGCGGCATGCACGCCGGCCAGTCCGGACGCGACGGCGCTCGTGGCCAGACGCAAGGTTGCGACGCCGTGTTCCAGCGCCTGGCCGGCAGGACTGGCGGCGGGCAGCGCCAGCGGTCGCAGGTCGACCGCGCCGGCCGGTCCCCCCGTGATGGCCGCCACCGCCGCATTCAGCTCGGCCGCCTGCATCGCCTCGGCTTTCAGGCGCATGGCCAGGAAACACAGCACGGCGCTCTCCAGCACGACATAGGCGGCATGGACGAACACGACGTCCCAGCCGGGCTCGGTAAAGCAGCGTACGCCGTACGCCTGTTGCTGCAACCAGTTGAACGACAGGTGATGCACGGCGATGACGGCGGCGCCGGCCAGGATCACGCGCCAGTCGCGGTAGCACAGCAGGAAGGCCAGCATGACGAAGATGCCGAAATGGGCCTCGTCCATGCCGCCGCTCTGGTGGATATGCAAGGCGTTGAGCACCATGGACGCGGCGGCAACGGCCAGCCGCGTGCCCAAGCTGCCGGGGCGCCACCATGCCAGCGCCGTGCACAGCGCGGCCGGGCCGGCACCCGCCAGGATTGCCCAGTGCAAGGTGTCGTGGCGGGATGCCAGACCGAACGCGGCAAGCACCATCAGCCACAGGATGGTCACCATCAGCCGGTCGGCCTGGCAATGGATGGCGTGAAGGGAAAGTTCCTGCTGTTTCATGGTGCGCCTCGCGGTAACGAAAGGCGGGGTCGCGGCCTGGGAAATATGGGCCGGTGCGGGATCGAGGCAGGCGGTCAAGGTGACTATACACACGAAGTTGCCGATGAGCACTGAATATCCGTGGCCGGAGACGCCGCCGTTGCTGGCGCCCGACGGAGAGCGACGCTATAATTTTTGTCTCCCCGCAAAGGAAAGCGCCATGTCCCTGCTCGACCACCAACTCGAACTGTTGTCACCCGCTAAAACCGCCGAGATCGGCCGCGAAGCCATCCTGCATGGCGCCGACGCCGTGTATATCGGCGGCCCCGCCTTCGGCGCCCGCCACAATGCCAGCAACACGCTGGAAGAAATCGCCGACCTGGTGACGTTCGCCCACCGCTACCGGTCTCGCATCTTCGTCACGATGAACACCATCTTGCATGACGCCGAGCTGGAACTGGCACAGCGGCAGATCCGCCAGCTGTACGAGGCCGGCGTCGATGCGCTGATCGTGCAGGACATGGGCCTGCTGGAACTGGACCTGCCGCCGATCCAGCTGCATGCCAGCACCCAGTGCGACATCCGCACCGTCGAGAAAGCGAAGTTCCTGGGCGATGTGGGTTTTTCCCAGCTGGTGCTGGCGCGCGAGCTGACGATCCCGCAGATCGCCGCCATCCGCGCCCAGGTCGACACGCCGCTGGAATACTTCATCCATGGCGCCCTGTGCGTGGCCTTCTCGGGCCAGTGCTATATCTCGCATGCCGACACGGGCCGCAGCGCCAACCGGGGCGACTGCTCGCAGGCCTGCCGGCTGCCTTATACCCTGTCGGACGGCCAGGGTCGCGTGGTGGCGTATGACAAGCACCTGCTGTCAATGAAGGACAATGACCAGAGCCGCAACCTGGAAGCGCTGATCGACGCCGGCATCCGCTCCTTCAAGATCGAGGGGCGCTACAAGGACATGGGCTATGTGAAGAACATCACGGCCCATTACCGGCTGCTGCTGGACGAGATCCTGGCGCGGCGCAGCGGCTTCGTGCGCGCCGCCAGCGGCCGCACCCACGTGCTGTTCACGCCCGACGTCGACAAGAACTTCAATCGGGGCCACACGGATTATTTCGCGCAAGGCCGCCAGGACGATATCGGCGCCTTCGATTCGCCGAAATACCTGGGCGTGCGGGTGGGCGTCGTAACAAAAGTGGGCCTGGACCACGTCGAGCTGCTGGCCGAGGCGCCGCTGGCCAATGGCAACGGCCTGAACTACATGAACAAGCGCGCCACCGTCGGCATCCAGTGCAACACGGTGCAGAAGCTCGGTGAGGATGAAACCGGCCAGCGCTGGCGCATCCACCCCAACGAACCGGTCAGCGCCCTGCCCGGCCTGAAGCCCGGCGTCGAGGTGCACCGCAACCGCGACCACCAATGGGAAGCCGTGCTGGCGAAGAAATCGTCGGAGCGCAAGGTGGCGCTGCAGCTGACGCTGTCCGAAACGCCCGATGGCCTGTCCCTGGCCATCCGCGACGAGGACGGCATCGAAAGCGTGACCGGCGCGGCCATCGCCTTGCAGCCGGCCACGCAGCCGGAGCAGGCCGACACGGCGCTGCGCACGTCGCTGGCGAAGCTGGGCAACACGATGTTCGTGGCCGAAGGCGTCGCGCTGGACCTGCGCCAGCCGTGGTTCGTGCCGGCCGCCGCCATCAATGCCTTGCGGCGCGATGCCGTCGCGGCCCACGAGGCGGCCCGGCTGGCGGCGTGGGAGCGCCCTGCCCGCAAGGCCCCGGCCGAGCCGCGCGCCGTGTACCCGGACACACAGTTGTCCTACCTGGCCAACGTGTACAACGAACGGGCCCGCGCCTTCTACCAGCGCCACGGCGTGCAGCTGATCGACGCAGCCTACGAGGCGCACGAGGAAGCGGGCGAGGTGTCGCTGATGATCACCAAGCACTGCCTGCGCTTCTCCTTCAACCTGTGCCCGAAACAGGCCAAGGGCGTGACGGGCGTGCAGGGCCAGGTGCGGGCCGAGCCGATGACCCTGGTGAGCGGCGACGATACGTACACCCTGCGCTTCGACTGCAAGCCTTGCGAGATGCATGTGGTGGGCGCGATGAAACCCGGCATCCTGCGCTCCCCGCCACCGTCGGCAGTGCCGTACAGCCCGCTCGTCTTCCACCGGCAGCGGCCGAGGGCCTGAGCTTCCCTGGCATTGTTGACAGGTTGCGGGACCATACCACCTGTCTCAAATTTAACAAATGGGCTGAAAATGTCCAGAAAGTTCAAGATGTTGCGGCTTTGCCGCGCGCACGATTGCGCACGCGTTTGACAATGTTGACTCCGCGCTAATGCCATGTGAGGATGAGTTCACCCCGTTCCTATCCGGTCCGGGAGTCCTCTCTACCCTCTTACAGGAGAACTGCATGCGCTGGAATCATATGGTCAAGTTGGGCGGTACCGTCGTCGCGACGGCATTCTGCATGTCCGCCTATGCGGCATCGGGCGTCGTGGCAAGCATCAGCTTGGACAAACAATCGCTCGGCCCGTCGGACGACGTCGTCGTCAAGGTCACGTTGACCAACACATCGTCGGTACCGCAGCGCCTGCTGAAGTGGCAGACCCCGTTCGGCCCGATCGAGGAGTCGCTGTTCGACGTCACCCGCGACGGCGTGCCGGTGGCCTATGAAGGCAAGCACGTCAAGCGCCATGCGCCCAGCGCCAAGGATTACTTCGTCATCCAGCCAGGCAAGTCGCACACGGCCACGGTGGAACTGTCGTCGATCTACGACCTGACCACGTCGGGCGACTACGCCATCCGCTTCGTCACCAAGGCACCGGACATCCTGGAAAAAACCAAATCCGCCGCGAAATCGGCACCGGCCGACAGCGACGACCTGCTGACGTCGGAAGCCGTGCAGGTGTGGATCGAAGGCAGCAACCAGAAGCGCGTGGCCCCGGCGCCCGAAGGCGAAGGCCTGACGTTCAGCTCGTGCAGCGCGTCGCAGCAGACGTCGATCACGTCGGCCATGTCGGCCGCCAAGACGATGGCCAACGGCTCGGTCAATTACCTGAACGCCGGTACCCGCGGCACGCGCTATACGAAGTGGTTCGGTACCTACGACGCCGGCCGCTATTCCACCGTCAAGTCGCACTTCGCGAATATCAAGAACGCGCTGGACACCAAGCCCATCAACGTCGATTGCAGCTGCAAGGAAAGCTATTTCGCCTACGTCTATCCAACCCAGCCGTACAAGATCTACGTCTGCAATGCGTTCTGGAGCGCGCCGACGTCGGGCACGGATTCGAAGGGCGGCACGCTGGTGCATGAGCTGAGCCACTTCAACATCGTCGCCGGCACGGACGACTGGGCCTACGGCCAGTCCGCCGCCGCGTCGCTGGCCACCAGCAACCCGACCCGCGCCGTCGACAACGCCGACTCGCACGAATACTTCGGCGAAAATACGCCAGCGCTGCAATAAAAAAACAGAGATTCTTCGGAGGGGGAGAATTCCAGGCCGCGTACGCGCGGCCTTTTTGCGTCTGCCCTGCGCCGCGCCGCCCGGTAAAGAAAAGTCCGGGACAGACCCGGAACATTCGGGGACAGTCCCGGACTTTGCTTGCTCGTGTCGGAAAATTCGGGGACAGTCCCCGAATTTACTTGGCGGTGTAGGAGAAGGTGACGGGTGCCGGTGCCAGCACGTTTGCCGCTGCCCCTGCCGCAAGCGCCTGGACGTCGCTGCCATAGGTGCCCGCATACGACAGCCGGTAGTCGTGCTTGCCGGGCTTGAAGGCGTAGGCGGGCGTGATGTCGATCGTGTGGCGGTGCTTCGCACCGGGCGCGAGCGCCAGGAAGTCTTCCGCCGTCAGCGGGCCCCGCTTGACCATGCGGCCCTGGTAGGCCACTTCCTCGCCCGTGCGCGCATCCGTGATGTCGAACAGGCGCCCGTCCAGTTGCGCCTTGCTGGCCAGCGAACGCGGCACATACGCCGGTTTGCTGCCCCGGTTTTCCAGCTGCACGGTGACCAGGACCTTGTCCTGCTTGCCGTCGACCGCCAGTTGCACATCCACCTTGCCCATTGCCTCCCCTTTCGCTGCACCTGCCGCCACGTTTGCCACCAGCAGCAGCGCCATCGTTACCTTGCCCTTGTCCACGGCCGTCTCCCGTTGTCGATATCGCCACAGTATAGCGACGGACCGGCGCCGACGACGTTCCCCTGCGTTGACCTTGCCGCGAGCCGTGGTTATAGTGAACTTTTGACCACAGGAGCAGTAGTTGACGATACGCGAGACGATCCGCGACGCCACCGGAGAGGACGCCGCCGCCATCGCGGCCATCTACAACCCGTATATCCTCGACAGCACGATCAGCTTCGAGGAACAAGCCGTCACAAGCGAGGACATGGCGACCCGCATCGCCGGCGTGCAGGATGGCGGCCTGCCCTGGCTGGTGCTCGAGCGCGACGGCATCATCGCCGGCTATGCCTATGCCACCAAGTGGCGCGTGCGCCATGCCTACCGCTATTCCGTGGAGACCAGCGTCTACCTGGCACGGGGCCAGGGCGGCCGGGGCGGCGGCACGGCCCTGTACGAAACGCTGCTGGCGCGGCTGCGCGCGGCCGGCTGCCACCTGGCCATCGGCGGCATCGCCCAGCCGAATCCGGCCAGCGTGGCCCTGCATGAAAAGCTGGGATACCAGAAAGTCGCCCACTTCAGCGAAGTGGGCTTCAAGTTCGACCGGTGGATCGACGTGGGCTACTGGGAACTGAAGCTGGACTGAGCCAGGCTGCGCTTACCGTTTCTTCGTGCCCGTGCCGGCCTGCGCCACCGGCTGGTACAGTGGCTGCACTTTCGGCAGCATGGCCGTCAGGTCCGTGATGCGGGTCGAATGCGACGGATGGGTGGATGTGAATTCGGCCGGCTGGCGGCCCTTGTCCTGGGCCTGCATCTTGCGCCACACGGCAACGGCGGCATCGGGCTTGTAGCCGGCCCGCGCCGCCAGTTCCAGGCCCATGGCGTCGGCCTCGGATTCGTTCTGGCGCGAGTTCGGCAGCGCGTACAGGTAATGCGCCACCGTGTTGGCCGCCTGGATCTGCGCCGCGCTGTTCGGGGCGGCGGCCAGCGCCGTCGACGTCAGCGCGTTCTGGGCATAGGCCTGGGACACGCGCTCGCGGCCATGTTCGCGCAGCGCGTGGGCGATTTCATGGCCCATGACGATGGCGATCTCGTCGTCCGTCAGCTTCAGCTGGCGCACCAGGCCCGTGTAGAAGGTGATCTTGCCGCCCGGCGCGCAGGTGGCGTTCTGCACGGGGGCGTCGATCAGGCTCAGCTGCCAGTTCCACTTGGCGGCGTCGTCGCGGAAGGTGCCCACCTGGCCCTGCAGCCGGGCGGCGATGCGCTTCAGGCGTTCCAGCTCCGGGCCTTTCGTCACGAGCCGGCCGGCCTGCTGGGCGTCCTGATTCTGGCGCGCATAGCTGACCAGGGCCATGCGTTCGACGGTGTCGGCCGATACCAGCATCAGTTGCTGGCGCTGCACGCCGACGACGCCGGGCTTGGTGGTGGTGGCGCAGCCGGCAAGGGCCGCAACCGTGGCGGCCACCAGGGTGGCCCGCGTCAACAGGATGTTCGTCGTGCTTGCGATCATTTCGCTCTCCGGGAGAAGGTGGGAGTTGTACTGTCGGCGATGCCCAAAAGACAGTCAAATGCCATCTGGCAATTTCCTAAGCCAGATCAAGCGTTGCCCCGCCCGCTTTGATCTGTAGCTATAATTGCCACGCTATTGATGAGGAAGTAACACCATGGCTTACGTCAAAGGAAACCGATGAAATGCACTGCCCTGCTGGGCGTCCTGCTGACGGCGCTGCCGCTTGCGGGTTACGCCAATCCCTTCGAACTGATCGAATCGCAGCCGCGCAGCGAGCTGTGGGTCAACCCGGGCTTCTACTCGTACCACTTCCAGCGGGACAAGGGCTTCGACGACACCAATCCCGGCATCGGTGCCGAATACCGCTTCTCGACGGTGGCCTCGGCCACGGCGGGCCGTTTCCACAACAGCGACCGCGCCATCTCCAACTATGCGGGGGTGTACTACCAGCCCTTTGCGCTGGGTCCCGTGCGGATCGGCGCCGTGGTCGGCGGATTTGACGGTTACCCGAAGATGCGCGACGGCGGCTGGTTCCTGGCTGTCATTCCCGTACTCAGCGTGGAGAACGACCGGTTTGGCGTGAACTTTGCTATCGTACCGACATACAAGGATCGCCTGCATGGCGCACTTGCCATCCAGCTCAAGCTCAAGCTGTTCTGATGCCGCCACGGTGTCCGGACACTTTGCCGTTGCCGCAAACACCGTCGCATGCGACGATCCCATTTCCGCCCCGGTAAGCAGACCATGAACCACATCGCCCCCCAAGAACAACATGAACTGGCGCTGCCGGATCCGCCCTGCGTGGCGCCGCCCGTGGATGCCGACGGCATCGCCCCGGAACTGGCCCGGCTGGCCGCCTTCATCGTCGGCCGGCCCGTGCCCGTGGATAGCCTGGCGGACGAGAACCGGCTGCTGGCCCTGGCGCCCCACGCCGGCCCGGCCCAGCGCCAGGCCCTGCTCGACCTGGCCGGCGCCGCCCGCGGCCAGCAGGAACTGCGGCGCAAGCTGTCGCGCGCGGAAAGCTTCCTGTCCGGCTTCGCCGAGCATTCGCCGTCACCCCTGTGGATCAAGGACCGCTCCGGCAGCTATGTGATGGGCAATGCCGCGCTGCACGGTTTTTTCGGCGTGCCGACGGTGGTGGGCAAGGACGACAGCCATTTCTGGCCCGAGGACATCCGCCGCAGCCTGGAAGAACAGGACCGGGCCGTGCTGGAAAATCGCGAAGTCATCAAGACGATGGAAACGTCCAGCGACGGCAGCCGCCACTGGCTCGTGCACAAGTTCCCCATCGACGTGGACGGCGAGCCCTTCCTGGGCGGCTCGGCCATCGACATGACGGAGGAAGTGGCGAAGGAACGGGCCCTGATCCGCCACGATAATTTCTATGTGCTGCTGTCGCGCCTGTCCGCCATCATTTCCCGCGCCCGCACGCTGGAATCGCTGTGCCTGGACACGTGCCGGGAAGCGGCCCACCAGCCCGGGCTGGACATGGTGGACATCAGCCGTGTCGACGAGGCCACCGGCGGCCTCAAGCTGTTCACGTCGGCCGCCCGCGACGGCACCGAACACGAGTGGCGCGACGCCGACAGCGGGACGCCGGACGGCCGCGCCGTGGCGGACTGGTTCCTGCCGGAGCTGGCCGGCGCAGCCCTGACGACAGGCAAGCTGCAATTCTCCCATGAGCTCAACAGCGGCTGCGCGGCCCGTGCCATCCAGTCCTGCATGGCCATTCCCCTGTTCGTCAACGGCAAGTCCTGGGGCGTGATCTCGTTCTACTCGCCCAAGCCGGACTTCTTCGACAGCTTCTACCGGGAACGGGCGGGCGAACTGGGCACGGAACTGAGCTTCGGCCTGGAGCGCCTCCTGAACGCGCAGGAACTGCACCGGCTGGCCCGCACGAATGCGCTGTCAGGCCTGCCCAGCCGCCTGCATTTCGACGAGGAAGTGGCCGCGCTGGCGGCGGCGAACGCCAGCGGCACTGTCCTCTTGATCAATATCAACCGCTTCGACGAAATCAGCTCGGCCTACGGCAACACGGCCGCCATCGGTCTGATGCGGCAGGTGGCCCAGCGCCTGCGCGACCAGGTGGATGCACGCATGATCCTGTCGCACGTGGGCATCGGCCGCTTCGCCCTGTTCTACCCTGTCGACGAAGCCCGTTCCCCGCGCGGCTACGCGCACGACGTCATCATTCCGCTGCTGGAAGGGTCGTACCAGGTCGACCAGCACCGCATCTGGTGCACCGTCAACGTGGGCGCGGCCATGCTGCCCGAGGACGGCACCACGGCCGACGAGCTGCTCGTCAAGGCCTGGGATGCGCTGGCCGGCGCGCGCCACATGGAAGAACACATCGGCTTCTACGACCGCGACGCGGACCACGCGCTGGCGCGCCAGATCAGCATGGAAGCGGAGCTGCGCGATGCCGTCGAGCGGGGCGAATTCCTCAACTACTACCAGCCGAAGATCGACCTGAAGACGGGCAAGCTGGCCGGCGCCGAGGCGCTGGTGCGCTGGCGCCATCCGCGCCGGGGCATCGTGCCGCCCAGCGAGTTCGTGCCGGTGCTGGAGCGCAGCGGCCTTGTCATCGAAGTAGGCCGCCACGTGATGCAGCGGGCCATGGAGGACTGGCGCGCCTGGCATGACGCGGGGCTGAACCCGCCGCAGATCGCCGTCAACGTGGCACCGGCCCAGTTCCGCTGCGACACCCTGTTCGACGATATCGAAAAGGCCCTGAACACGGCCGAGGCCCATATGCGGCCCCTGTCGATCGAAGTGACGGAATCGAGCCTCGTGTCGGATCACCGCAAGGTGGTCGACATCCTGAACCGCGTGCGCAACCTGGACGTACCCGTCGCCATCGACGACTTCGGCACGGGCTATTCGTCGCTGGCTTACCTGGTGACGTTACCGGTGGACGTGCTGAAGATCGACCGTTCGTTCGTCATCAAGATGGCGCAGGATGCCGGCTACATGGGCCTGGTGCAGACCATCGTGTCGCTGGCCCACAACCTGGACCTGCAGGTGGTGGCCGAAGGCATCGAGAAGCCGGAGGAAGCGAAGCTGCTGAAACTGCTGCGCTGCGAATACGGCCAGGGCAACCTGTACGGCAAGCCCGTGCCGGCGGACGAATTTGCCAAGCTGCTGGGCGGGTAAGGCCAGCGGGGGCCGGCCGAGACAAACCGGGCAGGCGGCCCGCGCCGCCCGCCCGGACCGTCAATGCGTCGTCGGCTGCGGCTTGTCGCCGGCGATCGTGCCGCGCCAGGCGCCCGTTTCCCGGCCGCGGGCCTCGATGGTTTCCTTGAAGCGGCGCAGGTTGTTGCGCGCCTCCGTCCGGACGGCACCCAGCGCATCGCCGGCCACTTCCAGCGGGCCACCGGGCGTGTACGTCATTTCCAGCACGATCCGCGTACGGCGGGAGCCCAGCGGCTCGAAGCTGACGATGCCGCTGTTGGGCGTGCCCGTCGTGCTGCGCCACGCAATGCGCCGGTCCGGCACCTGCGCCGTGATCTCCGCATCCCACTCGATCGTCTTGCCGGCCACGTCGGCCTTCCAGCGCAGCCGCTTGTCGTCGAGCTGGCGCACTTCCTGCACGCTGTCCATAAACGACGGGAATTCCTCGAACTGCGTCCACTGGTCGTAGGCCGTGCGCAACGGCACGTCCACGACGATGGTCTCGCGCACGGTCGAATCGCCCTTCAGCATACCGTTCTTCTTCAGCTGCCTGGCCAGGTAGGCGCCGCCCACCGCCAGGGCCGCCAGAGTCACCAGTCGATTGATCATCGTTCCTCCTTGTGCATCGCTTGTTTGTCGGAAAATGCCGCCGCGCCAGGGCGCGCAGGGCCCCGGCACGCGGCGGGTAGAAGTCATCCTAGAACGTGGCGCAAGGTCTTCCTATCGTCCGATTCCGTATACTGGATCGGACTTTTCCGCGCCCGTTCAGACCCGCCGGCCGGCCGCGATCTGCTCGAGGATGTGCTTCGGCACGGCCGCGTAGTGCTTGAATTCCATCGTGTAGGTGGCGCGGCCCTGCGTCAGCGAACGCAGCGTGGTGGAGTACCCGAACATCTCGGCCAGCGGCACCAATGCCCGGATCAGCTTGCCGCCGCCGCCGGGAATCTCGTCCATGCCCTGCACCATGCCGCGCCGCGTCGTCAGGTCGCCCATCACATTGCCCATGAACTCCTCCGGCGTTTCCACCTCCACGTCCATCATCGGTTCCAGCAGCTGCGGGTCGGCCCGGCGCATGCCTTCCTTGAACGCGATCGAGCCGGCCATGCGGAAGGCATTCTCGTTCGAGTCGACGTCGTGGTACGAACCGAAGGTCAAGGTGGCACGCACGTCCACCACCGGGTAGCCGGCCAGCACGCCCGTGCGCAGGGTTTCCTGGATGCCCTTGTCGACGGCCGGAATGAATTCGCGTGGCACGACACCGCCCTTGATGGCATCGACGAATTCGAAGCCCTTGCCGTGTTCCAGGGGTTCGAGCCTGAGCACGACATGGCCGTACTGGCCCTTGCCGCCGGACTGCTTGATGAACTTGCCCTCGACGTCGACGACGGCCTTCTGGATGGTCTCCCGGTAGGCCACCTGCGGCTTGCCCACGGACGCCTCGACGCCGAATTCGCGCCGCATCCGGTCGACCAGGATTTCCAGGTGCAACTCGCCCATGCCCGCCATGATGGTCTGGCCCGATTCCTCGTCGGTATGGACGCGGAACGACGGGTCCTCCTGGGCCAGCCGGTTCAGTGCGATGCCCATCTTCTCCTGGTCGGCCTTGGTCTTCGGTTCGACCGCCTGCGAAATCACCGGCTCCGGGAACACCATCTTCTCCAGCACGATCACGTGTTCCGGCGAGGACAGGGTGTCGCCCGTCGTCACGCCCTTCAGGCCGACGGCGGCGGCGATATCCCCGGCGAACACCTCCTTGATCTCCTTGCGTTCGTTCGCATGCATCTGCAGGATGCGCCCCAGCCGCTCCTTCTGGCCCTTGGTGGGGTTATACACCGAGTCGCCCGAATTGACGATGCCGGAATACACGCGGAAGAAGGCCAGCTGGCCCACGAACGGGTCCGTCATGATCTTGAAGGCGAGCGCGGCGAACGGGTCGGAATCGAGCGGATGCCGTTCGATCTCGTTGTCATGCTCGTCGTGGCCGGCAATGGCGGGCACGTCGGCCGGGGACGGCAGGTATTCCACCACCGCGTCCAGCATGGCCTGCACGCCCTTGTTCTTGAAGGCGCTGCCGGCCAGCATCGGCACGATCTCGTTGCGGATGGTGCGCTGGCGCAGGGCCGCCTTGATTTCGTCTTCCGTCAGGGTCTCGCCGTTCAGGTATTTTTCCGTCAGCTCGGGCGTGGCCTCGGCGGCCGCCTCCACCATCTTCTCGTGCCAGGTCTGGGCCAGCGGCAGCAGCTCGGCCGGAATGTCCTCGTAGGTGAACTTGACCCCCTGGCTGTCGTCGTCCCAGCTGATGGCGCGCATCTTGACGAGGTCGATCACGCCGTGGAAATGGTCCTCCGCGCCCAGCGGAATCTGGATCGGTACGGCCGTGCCCTTCAGGCGGTCGCGGATCTGCTGCTGGACGCGGAAGAAGTCCGCGCCCACCCGGTCCATCTTGTTGACGAAGGCGATGCGGGGCACCTTGTACTTGTTGGCCTGGCGCCAGACGGTTTCCGACTGCGGCTGCACGCCGCCGACGGCGTCGTACACCATCACGGCGCCATCGAGCACGCGCATCGACCGCTCCACCTCGATGGTGAAGTCGACGTGGCCCGGCGTGTCGATGATGTTGATGCGGTGCTCCGGCAGGTTGCCGGCCATGCCGCGCCAGAACGCCGTGGTGGCGGCCGACGTGATCGTGATGCCCCGTTCCTGCTCCTGCTCCATCCAGTCCATCGTCGCCGCGCCGTTGTGCACCTCGCCGATCTTGTGATTGACGCCCGTGTAGAACAGGATGCGCTCCGTGGTGGTGGTCTTGCCGGCGTCGATGTGGGCGCTGATGCCGATATTCCGGTAACGCTCGATGGGGGTCTTGCGGCTCATGACATTCTCCTTGGAGGTTGACGATGGGTGCCCGACGATTCTAGCAACGTTCCACCAGGGCCGGGCCGGCATGGTTTGGGTGCTGTTTCCACCTTTCAAGCATTCGTGCGGCGGTTCAGCTCGGCAACCCCTATACTGCGTGTTGCTGCCAACTGAATGATATTATGACAATGAAACTACGCACTTCCCCCCTCCTTATGGCCATGGCCGCGCTCTCCCCATCCTTCGCCTTCGGCCAGATCGCCACCGATGCCCCCGCTTCGGTAACGGCGCCGGTCGAGCAGACCCTGGAACGCTGCGCCCTGCTGGGCGACCCGACCGGCCGGCTGGCCTGCTACGACTCTCTGGCCAAGCGCGCCCCGGCGGCGGACGGCGTCGTGGTGGCGCCGTCCGCCGCCGCCAATGCCGGCAACTCCGCCGTGGCCCAGGCCGCGCCTGCCACGACGCAGCCGGCCACGCCGGCACTGGCCGGCGCGCCGCAGGTATCGCGCATGGTGCCGCAGTGGGAGCTGGACCAGGGCAGCAAGCGGGGCGTGTTCAATTTCCGCCCGCACCGCGACACCTACCTGCTGCTGGCCAACTACAGCAACAGCACCAACGATACGCCGTTCGAGGAAGTCACGCCGGCCGGACTGAAATCGAAGCACGTCGAACTGATGTACCAGTTGAGCTTCAAGATGAAGATGCTGGAAACCATCGCCGGCTCGCCCGTCGACCTGTGGTTCGGCTACACCCAGCAAAGCTTCTGGCAGGCGTATAACCGCAGCGCATCCAGCCCCTTCCGTGAAACCAACTACCAGCCGGAAATCATGGCCGTCATGCCGATCGGCAAGCGCCTCGGCGGCTTCGACTTCCGCTACGCCGGCCTCGGTGTCGTGCACCAGTCGAATGGCCAGACGTCGACGCTGTCGCGCAGCTGGAACCGCGTGTATGGCGAGCTGGGCGGCGAATACGGCAAGTTCGGCGTGACGCTGCGGGCCTGGAAGCGGCTCGACAACGACAAGTCGGACAACGACAACCTCGACATCACCGACTTCATGGGCCACGGCGACCTGCGCGTGACCTACCGCGACGACGGCACGGAATACTCGATGACGGCCCGCCGCAACTTCCACACGAAGCACGGCGCCGTGCAGGTGGGCGTGGCCATGCCCGTGCGCGACAACCTGAAAGGCTACCTGCAGTTCTTCTCGGGGTACGGCCAGAGCCTGATCGACTACAACTACTCGCAGGTGTCGGTGGGCGGCGGCTTCCTGGTCGAGTTCTAAATAGCAACATTGCTCAAAAAATGGGGACAGACCCCATTTTTCGAGCAACTTCTCTCAGCGCCGGGCGCCGCCCAGCACGCGCGCCGGCAGCAGCACAATGGCCCGCAGGGTCTCGAAGATGGCATCGACGCCGATGCCGATCAGCCGGAACGGCAGTGTCAGCAGCCAGCAGACGGGATACAGCAGCAGGGCCAGCAAGGCCAGCGGCCAGCACAGCAGGAGCAGAAGCAACCACAGCATGAAACCGAACATCGCAGCCTCCGAAAATCCGTGAGGTGCTACTGTAACGTCCGTGGGCGGTGCGTGGCGCGGAATGCGACCGGTGGCGCGTGGCGCCGACCGGCCGTCAAAAAGGCGGGATGAACGGTGCGGGAGCTGCGCGGCCGCTCAGGCCAGCGCGCCGATGGGCGCGACCGGTGCCGGCACGGCCACTTCGGGCACGGCTTCGAACAGCACGGTGGCCTGCAGCGCCGCTTCCAGCGACGGCAGCGAGCCGCCGGCGCGGTAGGCGAAGCTGACCTGCACGACGTCGCCCTGGCGTACCTTGACGGGCTGCGCCAGCGGCAGGTTCATGTAGTGGTTCAGCCAGTCGATGGTGGACGAGCGTTCCGGTACGACGGCCAGGATGTTCTTCGTCACGAAACGCATCGCGTTCAGGGTGCCGTCGCGCTCGATGACGAACTTGCCCGACCACGCGAACGACAGCGCGTTCGGTTGCGTGAAGTCGATGACGCCGTACACGGCCGGCTGCGCCAGCTCGACCGACTGGGTGTGCACGACGCCCGTTTCCTGGAACTGCACGATGGGCGCGTAAAAACCTTCGAAATCGTATTCCTGCTGCAGGGGCTGGACAGCCATCAGCACGGCCTCGGGAATGAAGATGGGCAGCGGGCCGCCGAATTTCTGCTGGTAGCGGCGCTTGAACGATTCGATCACCTCGACCTGCTTCTCGCGCAGCATGGCCACGTGGATCATTTCGCAGATGACGACGTCGACCGGCTCCGGCGGCAGGTATTCGAAAGCGTCGGCGTGGATCACTTCCACCTTGTCGCCGTTCGGGTTGATCGCCATGAACTTGCGCGCTTCCTTGACCATGTCCGGATTGAATTCGACGCAGTAGACGTGGGCCGCCTTGGCCGCCGCGAAGAAGGACAGCACGCCCGTGCCGCCGCCCAGTTCCAGCACCTTCATGCCCGGCTTGACGATGTAGTCGATGGCCGACTTGAAGCTGTGCATGCGGTTATTGTCCATCAGCATATTGTGATGGTAATGGACGGGGATGAACTGGCCCAGGTAGCAGCTTTCGATTTCGCGTTCGTTCAACATGGTCGATCCTTTGATATGTGCCACTGGCAATAACGCTATTATCGACAGCAATTGGACAACTCAAAACGGCGAGGTCGCCGGGAAAACCCGTCCAGTTCGAACGATGGCCAGCGGCCCTAGCGCTTGCCGCCCCTGGCCGCCAGGTGCTTGCGGATGGCTTCGGCGATCCACGGCTTGTCCGCCTTCTCGGCCATTTCCGCGGCCGTCAGCTTGAAGCCGCTGTCGCGCAAGGTGGCGTCGGCGCCCTCTTCCAGCAGCACTTTCACCGCCTCTTCCTGGCCTTCCCGGGCCGCCAGCATCAGCGGGGTCACCTTGGTGGGCGATTCGGCGTCGATATACGCATGCTGTTCGAGCAGGTAGCGCAGGATGTCGATATCGCCGGCGGCAGCGGCGTAATGCAGGGCCGTGAAGCCGGGCCGGTTGACCTGGGCGCCCTTGGCGACGAGTTTCTCGACGGCGGCCTTGTTCTTGCGGAAGGCCGCCATCATCAGGGCCGTGTTGCCGTTGTCCGCCTGGGCGTCCAGCGCGATCTTCGGCTGCGCCAGCAGCAGCTCGAACACGTTCATCGCATCATAGCGCAGGGCCGTGATGAGGGCTGTTTCGCCACGTTCGGGCTCGCGCAGGTTCGGGTCCAGCCCACGCGCCAGCAGGGGCTTGATGCGGCGCGCGTCATCCACCTGGGCGGCGCGGAAGAAGGTCACGGCGTCCGCCTCGCTGGCCTGGCCGGGCGCGGCGTGGACGTGGGGCGCCGTCCCAAACGACGCAATGGCGATGGCGATGGCCGCGAGCCGGCGGCGGATCAATCGAAGGCGCAGTCCCATCAGGCTTGCGCTCCGCTGAACAGCTTGAAGAAGTTGGCCGTCGTTTGCGCGGCGACTTCCTCGACCGATACGCCCTTCAGCTGGGCGATATATTCGGCCACGTGGGCCACGTAGCCCGGCTCGTTCATCCGGCCCCGGTACGGCACGGGCGCCAGGTACGGCGAATCCGTTTCGATCAGCATGCGCTCGAGCGGCACGGCCAGGGCCACGGCCTGCAGCTCCTTGGCGCTCTTGAACGTGACGATGCCGGAGAACGAGATATAGAAGCCCAGTTCCATCGACGCCTGGGCCACTTCCAGCGACTCCGTGAAGCAGTGCATGACGCCGGCCACGCCGCCGTCGCCCGTGCCGGCACCTTCCTCGCGCATGATGCGGATGGTGTCCTCGCTGGCCGCGCGGGTGTGGATGATCAGGGGTTTTTTCGTCGCGCGCGAGGCGCGGATATGGATGCGAAAGCGCTCTCGCTGCCATTCCAGGTCGCCCGTCAGGCGGTAGTAATCCAGCCCCGTTTCGCCAATGGCGACGATCTTCGGATGGTTCGACAGCTCGACCAGCTGCTCGACCGTAGGCTCGGGCGTGTCCTCGTAGTCGGGATGCACGCCGACGGAGGCGAAGATATTCGGATACTGTTCTGCCAGCGCAAGCACGCGGGGGAAGTCCGGCAGGTCGACGGACACGCACAAGGCGTGCGTGACGCCGTTCTCCGCCATCTTGGCGCGCAGTTCAGGCATCCGGGCTGCCAGCTCCGGAAAATCGATATGGCAGTGTGAGTCGATAAACATGGGGCGATTGTAACAGTTGCCCGAAAAATGGGGACAGACCCCATTTTTCTGGCAACTATTGCTTTAAAACAGGGGACTGTCTCCGGTTTTTCGCCGGTCTTCCATCGCCCTACGCCACGCGCTTGCCGAGGATGATCAGGTCGCGCTCGACGCCGTCCAGGTTGGCCACCTTGGGGAAATTGGCCCACTGTTCGAAGCCGAACTTCCTGAACAGGGCCAGGCTGGCGCCGTTGTGGCCGAAGATGAAACCCAGCACCGTGTGGACGGCGATCTTCGGGGCGTGGGCGATGGCTTCCGTCAGCGCGTAGCGGCCGATGCCCTTGCCGCGCCATGCTTCGTCGATATAGATCGACACCTCGGCCGTGCCGGAATACGCCGGGCGGCCGTAGAAGTTCGAGTACGAGATCCAGCCCAGGATGGCCGGCTTTTCCGATATGTCGCCGGCCGCCTCGATCACCCACAGGGGCCGCCGTTCCGGCTGGTGCTCGTGGAACCAGTTCAGCCGCGAGTCGACCGACACGGGCTCGGTATCGGCCGTCACTTCGCGCGAGGCGATGGTGCTGTTGTAGATGGCGACGATGGTCGGCAGGTCGTCGAGGGTGGCGATGCGGTGAACGTATGCGGTGCGGCTGTGGGACATGTGACTATGAGACATGTGGCGGTGATCAGAGGGTGTGGGTGGCGCGCGAGGAACGCAGGGCCGCGCCGAGGATTTCCTCGATGCGGGCACGGGTGCGCTGGCCCGTCTCGTCGTCCGGGAAATGGACACCGATGCCCTGCGCCTTGTTGTTGTGGGCCCCGGCCGGCGTGATCCACACCACCTTGCCGGCGATGGGATATTTCGTGCCGTCGTCCATCAGCGTCAAAATCAGGTAGATTTCGTCGCCGACCTTATAGGCCTTCTGGGTCGGCACGAAAATGCCGCCGTTCTTCAGGAAGGGCATGTAGGCCGCGTACAGGGCCGCCTTTTCCCGGATCGCCAGCGACAGCACCGTCGGCCGGGCCAGGCCCGGGGGCGGTGCGCCCGGCACGGTATGCGGATCGGGGCCAGCGCTCATGGACATCCTTTCAGGCAGGGCGGCAGGTTCAGGCACAGCAAGAGGTATAGTCCAGCAGCATGTCCTCGATGAACAGCTTTGGCGACAGCGGGTGGTCCGCCGTGGCGCGCCGCTCGGCCGTGCCCTTGATGGCGGCCAGCAGCCGGCTGACGTGGACCTTCTCGGCCAGCGCCTTGAGCTCGCGGCCATAACGGGGATAATACCGGATGTTGCCCGTCAACTTGCAGGAAAACACGTCGTACAGCCAGCGCTGCTGCCATGCCACCAGCGACGACAGGGGCACCTTCTGCAGCTTGTCGGCCGTGCGCAGCGCCCCTTCCACGCCGGGATGGGCCAGGTACTGCAGCAGCGCGTCGATCTCGTCGCGGTTGCCGGCCTCGGACTGGGCCAGCGCCGCCAGCGGCGCCCCGCCCTGCTCGCGCAGCCAGCTGTCGGCATCGGCCACGCCCTGGGCCTGCAGCCAGGCCAGCGCCTCGGCATGGGCCGGCAGCGGCAGGGCGAACTTGCGGCAGCGCGACAGGATCGTCGGCAACAGCCGGTCCAGGCTGTTCGAGGCCAGCAGGAACACGGTACCCGGCGGCGGCTCCTCCAGGGTCTTCAGCAGCGCGTTCGAGGCCGGCATGTTCAGCGCCTCCGCCGGATACAGCACCACCACGCGCAGGCCCTGCCGGTGCGTCGAGATGTTCATGAAGTCGGTCAGCGCGCGCACCTGCTCGATCTTGATTTCCTTCGACGGCTTGGTCTTGCTCTTCTTGTCCTCGCCCTCCTCGCCTTCGCCCGGTTCGTCCTCGAACGCTTCCGGGCGGATGCGCCGGTAGTCCGGGTGGCTGCCCTGCACGAACCAGCCGCAGGACGGGCAGGCGCCACAGGCATGGCCGTCCGCGCGCACGTTCTCGCACAGCAGGCCCTGGGCGAAATGCTCGATGAAGTCGGCCTTGCCGATGCCGGCCGCGCCATGGAACAGGATGGCGTGCGGCAGGCGCTGGCGCAGCAGCTGCAGCTGGCCCCACGCGCCCTGCTGCCATGGATACACGTCCGGGCGCATCGCCGTCTCCACCGCGCCGCTCATGCCGCCCCGGCCAGCAGCGCGGCCACGATGGCGTCGAGCTCGACGCGGATGGCGTCGATGCTCTGGCTCGAGTCGATCACGCGAAAGCGCGCCGGCTCGGCGGCGGCACGGCGCAGGTACTCGTTGCGGGCCGCCAGGAAGAAATCGGCCTTTTCCTGCTCGAAGCGGTCCAGTTCGCGGGTGGCGTCGAGCCGGGCCCGCGCCACGTCCAGCGGCACGTCGAACAGGATGGTCAGGTCCGGCGACAGCTCGGGGTGGACCCAGTTGGCCAGCGTGTCGATCTTGACCAGCTCCAGCCCGCGCCCGCCGCCCTGGTAGGCAAAGCTGGCATCGGTGAAACGGTCGGAGATGACCCAGGCACCTCGCGCCAGGGCCGGCTCGATCAGCTGGGCGATATGTTCGCGCCGGCTGGCGAACACCAGCAGCGCTTCCGTTTCCAGGTGCATCGCTTCATGCAGGATCAGTTCGCGCAGCTTTTCGCCCAGGGGCGTGCCGCCCGGTTCGCGCGTGCTGACGAGCTCCACCCCGCTGGCGGCGATCAGGTCGGCGCAGTAGCGGATATGGGTGGACTTGCCGGCACCGTCGATGCCTTCGAAGGTGATGAATTTGCCGCGTGAAGTCATTGTCTCTGGTACTGGTTGACCGCCCGGTTATGGTCGGTCAGATTGTCTGAAAACTGGCTGGTGCCGTTGCCGCGGGCGACGAAATACAGCGCGTTCGAACGGGCCGGCATCATTGCCGCCGCCAGCGACTGCAGGCCCGGCAGGGCGATCGGCGTCGGCGGCAGGCCGGTACGCATATAGGTATTGTACGGCGTGTCCGTCTCCAGGTCCTTCTTGCGGATATTGCCGTCGAACTTCTCGCCGATGCCGTAGATGACGGTGGGGTCGGTCTGCAGCATCATGCCCAGCTTGAGCCGGTTCACGAACACGGCCGCGATCATGGCCCGCTCGGACTTCTGGCCCGTTTCCTTCTCGACGATGGAGGCCATCGTCAGGGCCTGGTAGGGCGTCGTGTACGGCAGGTCCGGCGCGCGCTTTTCCCAGGCGGCCGTCAGGTGCTGCATCATGGCCGTGTGGGCCTGCTTGTAGATCTGCAGCTCCGACGAGCCTTTGGCGAACAGGTAGGTATCGGGGAAGAACAGCCCTTCCGCGTCCTTGTATTCGGTATCGAGCCTGGTCATCAGCTCGCGGTCGGACAGGCCGACTGTGTCGTGCTTCAGGCCCTTGTGGGCGGCAATGGCCTGGCGCATCTGGCGGAAGGTCCAGCCTTCGATGATCGTCAGGGTCTCCTGGGCGTATTCGCCCCGCACCAGCTGGTCGATCAGGCGCAGCGGCGTCGTGCCTGGCTTGAGTTCGTAGGAGCCGGCCTTCAGGCGCCCGCTCTTGCCCGTGGCCCGGGCCAGCACGTTGAACAGCAAGGGCTGCATCGGCACGCCGGCACCGGCGATCTGCTGGCCGGCCGCATGGGCACCGCTGCCTTTGCTGATGGTGAAGGGGATCGGCTCGCCCGCCGCCGTGATCGGGGCCTGGGCCCACCAGGCGAAGCCGCCTCCGGCCGCGCAGGCGGCCAGCACGCCCAGTGCTATCGTTCTTGTTATCAGTGCCATCGTCTTCGTGCAGTCCAGCAGGTTACGCTCCGGGAGACGCCAGGGGCCGGCCGTTTTGCGGCGCGCCCGGCGCGTTTGGCGCGGGATCTTTATAATGAGCCCGTAATGATAATGCTTTCATGGCCAAAGTATCCAAATTTATGAACACCTGGAATCAACTCCTGTCGCCGCAACAAGAATCGGCCACCCCCACCGCGCTGGCGGTGGGCTTCGTCAGCGTCATCACCGACCTGGGCCTGATCGCCTTCACGGGCCCGCAATCGGCCACCTTCCTGCACTCCCAGCTGACCAACGATGTCGAGCACCTGGGGCCGCAGGACGTGCGCCTGGCCGGCTACTGCTCGCCCAAGGGCCGGCTGCTGGCCAGCTTCCTGATGTGGCGTGATGACGAATCCGTCTACCTGCAACTGGCCCGCGACATCCAGCCGGCCGTGCAGAAGCGTTTGCAGATGTTCGTGCTGCGGGCCCAGACCAAGGCCCGCGATGCGTCCGACGAGCGCGTTGTTCTCGGCGTGGGCGGCGGCTTCGGCGAGGCCGTGCTGCGCACCTGGTTCGACGCGCTGCCGGAAGCACCTTACACGAAGCTGGACCATCCGCTGGGCACGATACTGCGCGTGGCCGACGCCTTCGGCGCCCCGCGCTACCTGTGGCTGGCCAGCCCGGAGACGGTGGCGACGGTTGCCGCGGAACTGGCGGACCGCCTGACGGTGACGGGTAACCAGGCCTGGCGCCTGTCCGACATTCACGCGGGCGTGCCCGTCATCACTGCCGCCACGCAGGAGCAGTTCGTGCCGCAGATGGTAAACCTGGAGCTGCTGGGCGGCGTCAGCTTCAAGAAGGGCTGCTACCCGGGCCAGGAGATCGTCGCGCGCAGCCAGTACCTGGGCAAGCTGAAACGCCGCACGGCGCTGGTGTCGATCGCCGATCCTGCCGTGACGGCGGGCACCGAGGTGTTCACGCCGGCTGACCCGGACCAGCCTTGCGGCATGGTCGTCAACGCCGCGCCGAACGGTGCCGGCGGCGTCGACGCGCTGGTCGAGATGAAGCTCGACGCGCTGGAAGCAGGCGTCGTCCATGCCGCTTCGGCGCAAGGCCCGGCCTTGCAGTTCCTGCCCCTGCCCTACGTGCTGGACAAGCTCGACGTGTGATGGAACAGGCGGACTTGTATATCTATTACAAGGTGCGCGACGCGGACGCGCCGGTGCTGCGCGAGCGCATCCTGGCCCTGCAGCAGTCGCTCGCCGGCGAGCACGGCGTCGCGGGACAACTGAAGCGCCGCCCCGGCAGCAAGGACGGCCTGCAGACGTGGATGGAAGTCTATCCGCGCACGGGCGAAGCGTTCGGCGAGGCAGTCGAGCGGGCCTTTGCCGGCACCGGCATCACGGCACTGCTGGCCAGCCCCCGCCATATTGAAGTATTCACGGATCTCGCCTGATGTGCCTTATCGTCTTTGCCTGGCAAGTGGTGCCGGGCGTACCCCTCATTGCCGCCGCCAACCGCGACGAATACTTCGCCCGCGCCAGCGCGCCGGCCGCGCCGTGGGAGGAAAATCCCCGCATCGTGGCCGGCCGCGACCTGAAGGCCGGCGGCAGCTGGATGGGCATCACCCGCCCGGACGGCCCGCTGGACGCCTACCCGGCCAATATCTCGCCGCTGCGGGCCCGCTGCACGGACGGCACCCTGGCCGCCGAACCGCAGGAAGGCAAGGCGCCATCCCGCTTCGCGGCCATCACGAACATCCGCGCGCCACAGGACTTCAATCCCGACGCGCCATCGCGCGGCATGCTGGTGTCGAACTTCCTGGCCGGCGAAATGAGCGCACGCGAATATGTCGAGCAGATCCGCGCCGGCGCCGGTGCCTACAACGGTTTCAACCTGGTGCTGTGCGACGGTGCCGAGCTGGTATGGTTCTCCAACCGGGGCGACGCGGACGCACGCAACGGCCAGCCGCTGGCGCCGGGCATCTACGGCCTGTCGAACGCCCTGCTCGATTCGCCGTGGCCGAAAGTGCTGCGCACGAAGGCACAGTTCGCCAGCCTGCTGTGCCTGGGCGCGCCGGAAGACGCCTATTTCGAAATGCTGGCCGACACCACCCGCGCGCCCGACCAGCGCCTGCCCGAGACGGGCGTGTCCATCGAACGGGAGCGCGTGCTGTCGGCCGTGAAGATCGAATCGCCCGATTACGGCACCCGCACTTCCACCGTCGTCAAGCTGTACGCCCAGGCACCGGCCGAGCTGCATGAGGTGGCGGTGGAGTAGGCAGCTGCCACCGAATCGACCCCGAATTGGCGGCGTGCCGTCAGATGTCGGTAAACACCACCTCATCCGGCAGCCGCGACTTGGGCAGCCTGGCGTTGAAGTCCTCGCCGCTGCTGTAACCCAGCGAGACGATGACGGTGGCGCTGTAGCCCTTCTCGCGCAATCCCAGTTCCCTGTCCAGCACTTCGGCGTTGAAGCCTTCCATCGGCGTGGCGCCCACGTCCAGGGTGGCCGCGCCCAGCAGCAAGGTGCCCAGGGCCAGGTAGGTCTGCTTCTCATACCACTGCTGCACGTCCTTCAGGTTGTAGCGGTGGATGTCCGTGAACAAGGTGCGTGCACCGCGGCCGGACTGCTTTGCCGCCGCGTTGACGAAGCGCCCGTCCCGTTCTTCCTGGGCCAGCAGCATGTCCAGGTAGGCCTCGTCGGCCGTCGTGCGGGTGGCCAGCACGATCACGTGCGAGGCCTGGCGGATCTTCGGCACGTTGTAGGCGAAGCCCGCCTCGGCGCTGCGGACGATCTTTTCCTTGCCTTCGTCGGTGGCGGCGATGACGAAGTGCCAGGGCTGCGAATTGACGGACGACGGGGCCAGGCGCAGCAGCAGGCGCAACTGGGCGACGATTTCATCGGGCACCTTGCGCTCCGGGTCGAAGGCCTTGACGGTGTGGCGCTGGGCCGCTTTCTCGACGATATTCATGGGCTATCCTTTGCAGTGATGGTTTTGATTCAGCGTGTCGGCGCCGGCGCCGCGTCGATCTTCACGCGCAGCAGGCGATACGGCTTGACGCGCAGGTCGCGCCCGCCGTTGAAGTTGGCCTGGCGGTGCAGCTGGTTGGCGACCACGTACAGGTAGCCGTCCGGGCCGACCGACAAGGTGTCCGGCCACAGCAGCTCCGGCCCCTGCGCGATGGTCTGCCACGTGCCGCCGGGCGTCAGGCGCCGCAGCGCATTGTGCTCGTAGTCGCCGCCGTAGACATTGCCGCGCGCGTCCGCTTCCAGCCCGTCCGACGCGCCCTTCTCGCCCAGGTCGCGCACGGCCGCGGCCAGTTCCGCTTCCGTGATGGCAGGGTCGCGCAGCAACCGCGTCGGGACGGCGAACAGTCGCCTGCTCGACAGTGCCGAATAGTACAGCGTCTGGCCGTCCGGCGACAACGCGATGCCGTCCGACGCCACCTTGAACGGCGCCGTCTTGCCGTCCGCTCCCCGCTGCTGCAATGGCTTGCCTTCCACGACCGGCGCGAAGCCAGCGTCGGCCGACGTGCTGCGATGTCCGCTCAGGCGCCGGACGGCCTTGCCCGAGGCCAGGTCCAGCACGATGATGGCGCCCGGGCCCGACAGCGAGGAATCGGTGACATAGGCCACGCCCGCACCAGTGCGCAAATCGAAGCGCATGTCGTTGACGTAGGTGGTTGGCAGGATCACGTCGGCCGGGAACACGACCGTCTTGACCACCTTGTTCGTCTTCAAGTCGACCGCCACCAGCTTCGGCCCGCCCGGCAGCGGGGCGGCGAACTTCGGTGCGGCCGTATCGAGCAGCCACACGCGGCCCTGGCCGTCGGCCACGACGCTCTGCACGCTGATCAGGCCGCGCTTGGGATCGCGTGCATCGGCGCGGTTGAAGGCGGCGTCCGGATACGCCACCGGCCTGCCGGCCTTCAGTTCGGCCACCGTGTAGGGCACGTCGTCGCCCCAGCGGGGGAAGTTGACGAAAATGCGGCCCGTCTCGGTAACGGTCACGCCGGTGGGCATCGCGCCGGTGAATTCGGCCACCCTTTCCAGTTCGGCGGCCGATGCCGGCACGGCCGCGCCCAGTGCGATGGACAGGGCCGCGGCCAGGGAAGTGAGTCGTCTCATCGCGATCCCCTTAAAAGCCGGCCAGCACGATCTTGCCGCGTGCCTTGTTCGATTCGATGACGGCATGGGCGCGGCGCAGGTTCTCCGCCGTGATGGCGCCGAAGTTCTCGCCCACCGTGGTTTTCAGCACGCCACTGTCGACCAGTTGCGCCACGCGGTCGAGGATCTCGCGTTGGCGCACCATGTCGGGCGTCTCGTACATCGAGCGCGTAAACATCAGCTCCCAGTGCAGCGAGATGCTCTTGCGCTTCAAGGGCACGGCATCCAGGGTGGCGGGATCGTCGATCAGCGCGAACTGGCCCTGCGGTGCCAGGCTTTCGACGATATCGGCGTAGTGCTGGTCCGTGTGCGTCAGGCTGATGACGATATCGACGCCGGTAAAGCCCAGCGCGGCCAGTTGCGGCGCCATCGGCTGCGCATGGTCGATCACGTGGTGGGCACCGAGTGCCTGCACCCATTCGCGGGTTTCCTGGCGCGAGGCCGTGCCGATCACCGTCAGGCCCGTCAGTCTGGCGGCCAGCTGCGTCAGGATCGAGCCGACGCCGCCCGAGGCGCCGACGATCAGCAGCGACTTGCCGGCACCGCCGCCCTCGGGCACCTTCAGCCGGTCGAACAGCAGCTCCCACGCCGTCAGGGAAGTCAGCGGCAACGCTGCCGCGTCGGCGAAGTCCAAGGTGGCGGGTTTGTGGCCGGCGATGCGCTCGTCGACGAGATGGAGTTCGCTGTACGAGCCGGGGCGCAGCAAGGAGCCGGCGTAGTACACCGCGTCGCCCGGCTTGAAGGCCGTGACGTCGGCACCGACGGCCACGACGACACCGGCCGCATCCCAGCCCAGCACGCGCGGCGCCGTCACGGCCGCGCCCAGGCGCACCTTCGTGTCGACCGGATTGACGGCGACGGCGTGCACCTGCACCAGCAGGTCGCGCGGTCCCGGCACGGGCGCCGGCAAGTCCATCGCGTGCAGCGCGTCGGCTTGGTCGATGGGCAAACCGTGTTGCGTGTAGACTATGGCTTTCATGATGAGTCCTTCGAGAATGAGTGGAGATGGCAGGATGATATGGCCCGGCGCGGTCCTTGCACAGACGGGTAATCGAGCAGCACTTTCACTGCGCGAGTGAAAATGGTCCGCTTCGAGGATCTTGCACTGTTCGTACGCACTGCCGCCTGCGGCAGCTTCAGCAAGGCCGCGCGCGACGCCAACCTGCTGCCCGGCCAGGTCAGCGCCGCCATCCAGAGGCTGGAACGGGACCTGGACATCCGCCTGTTCGCCCGCTCCACCCGCAGCCTGCGCCTGACGGACGAAGGCGAACGCTACCTCCCGTATGCGCGCGACGTCATCGACCTGCTGCACGCTGGCCGGGACGAACTGCGCCGGGACGACGAAGCCTTGAGCGGCACCCTGTTCATCGCCGCGCCGTCGGACCTGGGCCGCAACGTGCTGCTGCCTTGGCTGGGCGAATTCCGCCGCGCCCACCCCCGGCTGGACATGCGGCTGCAACTGTCGGACCAGGTGACGGACGTATTCCGCGACCCCGTCGACGTGGCGCTGCGCTACGGCGCCATGGTGGACGCCAGCTTCATCGCCCTGCCGCTGGCCCCGGAAAACCGCCGCGTGCTGGTGGCGGCCCCGGCTTACATCGAACAATGCGGCATGCCCCGATCGCTGG
The DNA here is from genome assembly GCF_009720835.1 of Pseudoduganella buxea. Classification (GTDB taxonomy): domain Bacteria; phylum Pseudomonadota; class Gammaproteobacteria; order Burkholderiales; family Burkholderiaceae_D; genus Rugamonas; species Rugamonas buxea. Next base: position 14,298 of record NZ_WNKZ01000032.1, on the reverse strand, counting down.
AGGAATTGAAAAATCATTCCTGCCTGCTGTGGCAGATGGCGGGAAGGCTGTACGACAAGTGGGTATTCCCGACGACCAAGGGCAAGGCGACCGTACACGTGAAAGGCGCTCTGGCCTGCGACGATGCCGATGTGGTGAGGCGCTGGGCCTTGGCAGGCGAAGGGATCGCCTATAAATCGTGGCTGGACGTGCGCGCCGACGTGCTGGCCGGGCGCCTGATCGTGGTGCTGCCGCAGCAGCCGGGCGAGCCGGCGCCGCTGCAGATGATCTGCCCGCACCGGCGCCAGTTTTCACCGGCCGTGCGGCAGTTGCACGGGTTTCTGAGGGAGCGCTGCGAAACGCTGGCCGGGCCCTTGTAGAGCCCGGCCAGGCGCGTCAGAAACCGTGCCGCATGTCGACGTGCGGGATGCCCGCCTCGACGAACTCCTCGCCAACGAGGGTAAAGCCGTGCGCCGTATAGAACGGCGCCGCGTGGGTTTGCGCCGACAGTTCGACGGCCGCGTGGCCGCGCGTGCGGGCCTGGGCCATCAGGCCTTGCAGCAGCGCGCCGCCGACGCCCGTGCCGCGGGCCCGGGCCAGCACGGCCATGCGGCCGATATGCCCGTCCGGCAGCAGGCGCCCCGTCCCCACCGGCACGCCGTCGCCGTCATAGGCAATGGCGTGCAGGCAGACGGCGTCCTTGTCGTCCATTTCCAGTTCGGCCGGCACGCCCTGCTCCCGCACGAACACTTCCGTACGGATGGCGGTGGCCTGCGCGCCCAGGGTGGCCCAGTCGCCGAAACGAATGGTGGTGGTGCTGCTCATTGCATCGATTCCGCTGTCGAAAACACGCATTGTAGACCGTCCTCGTTCAGCTCAGATCAGCTTGACCAGCTGCTTGCCGAAGTTGCGGCCCTTGAGCAGGCCGATAAAGGCATCCGGCGCTCCCTCCAGCCCTTCGGCGATGGACTCGCGGTATTTCAGCTTGCCCGTGGCGACCAGCGTGCCCAGTTCCTGCAGGCCCTGCGGCCACAGTTCCATGTGCTCGCTGACGATGAAGCCGCGCAGGGTGATGCGGTTGGTCAGCAGCTGGCGCACGTTGCGCAGCGGGATATCCTCGCCGTTGTAGCCGGCGATCATGCCGCACAGGGCGATGCGGGCAAACGCATTGGTGCGGGCCAGCGCGGCATCGAACACTTCGCCGCCCACGTTCTCGAAGATGGCGTCGATGCCTTTCGGTGCCGCCGCCTTCAGGTCGGCGCGCAGGTTGCCGGCCTTGTAGTCGATGCAGGCGTCGAAGCCCAGTTCCTCGACCACGTAGTCGCATTTATCCTTGCCGCCGGCGATGCCGATGGCGCGGCAGCCCTTCAGCTTGGCCAGCTGGCCGACGACGCTGCCGACGGCGCCGCTGGCGGCCGACACGCAGATGGTTTCGCCCTCCTTGGCCTGCATGATCTGCGTGAAGCCATACCAGGCCGTCATGCCGGGCATGCCGACGGGGCCCAGGTAGGCCGACAGGGGAATATGCGTCGTGTCGATCTTGCGCATGTCGCTGCCGTCGGAGACGGCCAGTTCCGTCCAGCCGGCCATGCCGACGACGAAGTCGCCGGCGGCATATTTCGGGTGCTTCGATTCCACCACCTGGCCGACGGTACCGCCGATCATCGTCTCGTCCAGCGGCTGCGGCGCGGCATAGCTCTTGGCGTCGCTCATGCGCCCGCGCATGTACGGGTCCAGCGACAGGTAGTGGTTGCGCACCAGGACCTGGCCGTCCTGCAGGGCCGGCACTTCCACCGTCTCGAGGCGGAAATTGTCCGGCGTGACTTCAGCCTGCGGCCGCGAGGCCAGTACCATGCGTTTGAATGTAGTCGTCATCGATGTTTTCCTTTGATTGTTCAGGTAATCAGACGGCGGAAACGCCGCCGTCGACAGCCAGGATCTGGCCCGTGATATGGCGCCCCGCATCGGAGGCGAACAGCACGACGGCACCCTTCAGGTCCTCGTCGCTGCCCAGGCGGCCCAGGGGCGCTTCTGCCATCAGCTTGTCGCCCATGGCCTGCAGCACGCCGGCGCTCATCTTCGACGGGAAGAAGCCCGGCGCGAGGGCGTTGACATTGATGCCGTGCGCGCCCCACTCGCCGGCCAGGGCGCGGGTGAAGTTCACCAGCGCGCCCTTGGACGTGTTGTAGGCAATGGTCTTCATCGTGCCCGGCGGGTTGCCGGCCAGGCCGGCGATGGACGCGATATTGATGATGCGGCCCTGGCCACGGGGGATCATCGAACGCTTCGCCACGGCCTGGCACAGCAGGAAGACACTGCGCATGTTCAGGTTCATCACCTTGTCCCATGCCTCCGCCGGCATGTCCTCGGCCGGCGCGCCCCAGCTGGCGCCGGCGTTGTTGACGAGGATATCGATATGGCCAAGCTTGTCGATGGCCGCTTGCGCCAGCTGCTCCGGCGCACCGTCGGCGGCCAGGTCGATGGCGACGGCGTGGGCCGCGATGCCTTGCGCGCTCAGTGCCGCCAGCGCCTCATCGAGTTCGTTCTGCTTGCGCGCGCTGATGACGACGGTTGCGCCCTGCTCGCCCAGTGCCAGGGCCATCTGCAGGCCCAGGCCGCGCGAACCGCCCGTGACCAGGGCCGTCTTGCCGGCCAGGTCGAACAACTGCTGCGTGGTGCGGACGGTCGCCATCATTGCACCTCGTAGTCCATGCATTGGCGGCCTTCACGCACGGCGGCGAAGAAGGGCTTCAGTGCGGCGTGTTGCGGGTGCACCTGGTAGGCGTCCAGCGCGGCCTTGTCGGCGAACTCGGAGTACAGCACGACGTCGTAGGTCGCTTCCAGCGCAGGGTCGGCCAATGCCACTTCCAGCTTCAGGATGCCCGGCACGATGTCCGCGCAGGCATCCAGCAGTTCCTTCATCTTGCGGGCGTTGGTGGCGCGGTCCGCCCCTTCCGCCTCGTCCTTCAGCTTCCACATCACGATATGCTTGATCACTGCGTCTCCTTCTCTATTTTTATGGAATTTCTTATACGACTTCGAACAGGCCGGCCGCGCCCTGGCCGCCGCCGATGCACATGGTGACGACGACATACTTGACGCCGCGGCGCTTGCCTTCCAGCAGGGCGTGGCCCGTCAGCCGCGCGCCCGACACGCCGTACGGGTGGCCCACGGCAATCGCACCGCCGTTCACGTTCAGCCGGTCCATCGGGATGCCCAGTTTATCGGCGCAGTACAGCACCTGCACGGCAAAGGCTTCGTTCAGTTCCCACAGGCCGATGTCGTCGACCGTCAGGCCGGCCTTCTTCAGCAGCTTGGGCACGGCGTAGACGGGGCCGATGCCCATCTCGTCCGGCTCGCAGCCGGCCACGGCGAAGCCGCGGAAGATGCCCAGCGGTTGCAGGCCCTTGGCGGCGGCGGCCTGCGCGCTCATGACGATGGCGACCGAGGCGCCGTCGGAGAACTGGCTGGCGTTGCCGGCGCTGACGACACCGCCCGGCAGTGCCGTGCGGATCTTGCTGACCGCTTCGAGCGTCGTGTCGGCGCGGATGCCTTCGTCGGCGGATACAGTCACTTCGCGCGTGCCCAGCTTGCCGGTGGTTTTGTCGGCCACGCCCATCACGGTCGTCATCGGCGCGATCTCGGCGTCGAACAGGCCGGCGGCCTGCGCGGCGGCGGCACGCTGCTGGCTACGGGCGCCGTATTCGTCCTGGCGGTCCTTCTTGATGCCGTAGCGTTTCGCGACGATTTCGGCCGTCTGCAGCATCGGCAGGTAGATTTCCGGCTTGTGCTCGCGCAGCCACAGCTCGCGGTACATGTGCATGTTCATTTCCTGCTGCACGCAGGAGATCGATTCGACGCCGCCGGCGGCATAGATGTCGCCTTCGCCCGCGATGATGCGCTGGGCGGCGGTGGCGATGGTCTGCAGGCCGGAAGAACAGAAGCGGTTGATCGTCATGCCGGCGGTAGTGACGGGGCAGCCGGCGCGGATGGCGATCTGGCGGGCGATATTGCCGCCGGTGGCGCCTTCCGGATTGGCGCAACCGATCAGCACATCCTCCACTTCGCCCGGCTCCAGCCCGGCGCGGGAGATGGCGGCGGCCAGCGCGTGGCCGCCGAGGGTGGCGCCATGGGTCATATTGAAGGCGCCCTTCCACGATTTGGCCAGGGCGGTACGGGCGGTCGAAACGATGACGGCATCAAGCATGAGTGTCTCCTCCTTGTTGGTGTGATGTTCTCGTTCGAGCATAGCACAAGGCGAAGGGTTTAAGCACGGTCGTTCACATTCTTCCTGGGCGGCTCCCGACATGTAAGTTTCGTGTAAGTTTCGTGAAAGAATCGCGTAAGTTTCGGCGCGCACAGTCGATCATGCCAACTTCATAACCGGGACCACCCGGATGGCAATCCAACGATCCGGAACGCGCGCGCGTTCCCATAACGGAGACAAAAAACATGGCTATAACATCTGGCACCGCGGACCCGCGGAACCTGGGGGGCAAGGGCGACGGCAAGGCGACGCCGATGACGAAGGAGGAGCGCAAGGTCATCTTCGCCTCCTCGCTCGGCACCGTATTCGAGTGGTACGACTTCTATCTGTACGGCGCGCTGGCGTCGATCATCGCCAAGCAGTTCTTCATCGGCGACCCCACCATCACCTTCATCTTCGCGCTGCTGGCCTTCGCCGCCGGCTTCATCGTGCGCCCGTTCGGCGCCATCGTGTTCGGCCGACTTGGCGACATGATCGGCCGAAAATACACCTTCCTCGTGACGATCCTGATCATGGGCCTGTCGACCTTCATCGTCGGTCTGCTGCCGAGCCACGCGTCGATCGGCGTGGCCGCGCCGATCATCCTCGTCACCCTGCGTATCCTGCAAGGCCTGGCGCTGGGCGGTGAATACGGCGGTGCCGCGACCTACGTGGCCGAGCACGCGCCGCACGGCAAGCGGGGCCTGTTCACGTCGTGGATCCAGACCACGGCGACGATGGGCCTGTTCATGTCGCTGCTGGTGATCCTGGGCACGCGCCTGGCCGTCGGCGAGGAAGAATTCGCGGCCTGGGGCTGGCGCATTCCCTTCCTCGTCTCCGTGCTGCTCCTGGGCGTGTCGGTGTGGATCCGCATGTCGATGCAGGAGTCGCCGGCCTTCGCCAAGATGAAGGCCGAGGGCAAGACGTCGAAAGCACCCCTGTCGGAAGCCTTCGGCCAGTGGAAGAACCTGAAGATCGTCATCCTGGCCCTGGTCGGCCTGACGATGGGCCAGGCCGTCGTGTGGTACACGGGCCAGTTCTACGCCCTGTTCTTCATGCAGCAGACCCTGAAGATCGAACTGGCCACGGCCAATATCCTGATCGCCATCGCGCTGCTGCTGGCCACGCCCTTCTTCATCTTCTTCGGCGCCCTGTCGGACCGCGTGGGCCGCAAGTGGATCATCCTGGGCGGCTGCCTGATCGCCGCGGCGACCTACTTCCCCCTGTTCAAGGGCCTGACCCACTACGGCAACCCCGCGCTGGAAGCGGCGCTGCAGAATTCGCCCGTCGTCGTCGTCGCCGATCCCGCCTCGTGCAATTTCCAGTTCAACCTGACGGGCCAGAAGAAGTTCCCATCGTCCTGCGACATCGCCACGTCGGCCCTGTCCTCCGCCTCCGTCAACTACACCCGCCAGGATGCGCCGGCCGGCACGGTCGCGAAGATCATGGTGGGCGGCAAGGAGGTCACGTCCTTCAACGCCGTCATGACGCCGGATAACCTGAACTTCGACAAGGCCAGCAAGGACAGGGAAGCGGCCTTCAAGAAGGAAGTGGGCGCCGCCATCAAGGAAGCGGGCTACCCGGCCAAGGCCGATCCGGACCAGATCAACAAGCCGATGATGGTGCTGCTGCTGTTCATCCTCGTGCTGTACGTGACGATGGTGTACGGCCCCATCGCGGCCATGCTGGTCGAGATGTTCCCCACCAAGATCCGCTACACGTCGATGTCGCTGCCGTATCACATCGGTAACGGCTGGTTCGGGGGCCTGTTGCCCACCACCGTCTTCGCGCTGGTGGCCTTCAAGGGCGACATCTACTACGGCCTGTGGTACCCCATCGTGATCGCCCTGATCACGCTCGTCATCGGCGCCATCTTCATCAAGGAGACCAAGGACCGCGACATCTACGCCGGCGATTGATGCCCTCACGCGGCGCCCGCGCGCCGCTGCTACAATGCAAAAGGCCACCCTCGCGGGTGGCCTTTTTTGCTTCAACCAGGTGCCTGACACCGCATTGGCGGTGGCGATCAGGCCAGTGCGCGGCCGACGATGCGTAGCGAAAAGTCCGTGGCGCGCACGTCCTTCGTCAGCGCGCCGATGGAGATGCGGTGCACGCCCGTTTCGGCAATTGCACGGACGGTGTCGAAGTTGACGCCGCCCGACGCTTCCAGCAGCGCCCTGCCCCGGTTGACGTGCACGGCGGCGCGCATGTTTTCCAGGGTGAAGTTATCCAGCAGGATCGACGTGGCGCCGACGGCGAGCGCTTCGTCCAGCTGCTCGAGCGTTTCCACTTCGACCTGGATCGTTACCTGGCCACCGGCGGTGGCGCCGACGCGCTTGGCCGACGCCAGCGCGGGCGTGATGCCGCCGGCGGCAGCGATGTGGTTTTCCTTGATCAGGATGCCGTCGTACAGGGCCAGGCGCTGGTTCTTGCCGCCGCCCACGCGCACGGCGTATTTCTGCGCCAGGCGCAGGCCCGGCAGGGTCTTGCGCGTGTCGAGGATCGAGGCCGTCGTGCCGGCGATGGCGTCGACATAGCGGCGCGTGGCCGTGGCCACGCCCGACAGCAGCTGCATGAAGTTCAGCGCCGAGCGCTCGGCCGTCAGGATGGCGCGGGCCGGGCCCACCATCGTGCAGACGGGCGAATCGGCCGTCATCACGTCGCCTTCGGCGTAATGCCATTCGATGCCGATGCCCGGATCGAGCGCGTGCATGATGCCTTCGAACCAGGGGGCGCCGCACAGCACGGCTTCCTCGCGCACGATGACGCGCGCCGTGGCGCGGCCCGCCTCGGGCACGAGCTGGCCCGTCAGGTCGCCGCTGCCGACGTCTTCCAGCAGCGCCGCCAGCAGGTTCGATTCGTAGGCCTGCTTCAGCGCCGCATCGAAGGGCGCGAAGGGATTGAGCAAGGTACTCATGATGTTCCTGTTGTGTTTTTATCAGGCCGGGCCGATGCCGGAGAACAGTTTCGCTTCCTGGGCCAGGTCGGCGCCCGGGGCCACCCTGGCTTTTTTCGCGGCCGCGAAATCGAGCATGCGGTTGATCGAGCGCTGCGCCTGGCGACCCACTTCCGGGTCGACGTGGATTTCGTTGCTCATGTTTTCCAGCACGTCGACCAGGTTGCGCAGGCCGTTCATCGCCATCCACGGGCAGTGCGCGCAGCTCTTGCACGTGGCGCTGTTCCCGGCCGTCGGCGCCTCGATGAAGGTCTTGCCCGGGGCGGCATTGCGCATCTTGTGCAGGATGCCGTTGTCGGTGGCGACGATGAAGGTGTCGGCGTCCATGCTGACGGCCGCGGCGATCAGCTGCGACGTCGAGCCGACGACGTCCGCCTGGGCCACCACGTTGGCGGGCGACTCCGGGTGAACCAGCACCTTCGCCTGCGGGTACTCGGCCTTCAGCAGGTCCAGTTCCACGCCCTTGAATTCGTCGTGCACCAGGCAGGAGCCCTGCCACAGCAGCATGTCGGCGCCCGTCTTCTTCTGGATGTAGGAGCCCAGGTGCTTGTCCGGCGCCCACAGGATCTTCTTGCCCTGCTCGTGCAGGTGCTGGACGATGTCCAGGCCGATCGACGACGTCACCATCCAGTCGGCGCGCGCCTTCACGGCCGCGCTGGTGTTGGCGTAGACGACGACGGTGCGGTCCGGATGCTGGTCGCAGAAGGCCGCGAATTCGTCGGGCGGGCAGCCCAGGTCGAGCGAACAGGTGGCGTCCAGGTCCGGCATCAGCACGGTCTTTTCAGGACTGAGGATCTTCGACGTCTCGCCCATGAACTTCACGCCCGCGACCACCAGGGTCTTGGCCGGATGGTCGCGCCCGAAGCGGGCCATCTCGAGCGAGTCGGAGACGCAGCCACCGGTTTCCTCGGCCAGGTCCTGCAGGTCGCCATCGACGTAGTAATGGGCCACCAGCACGGCTTCGCGCTCGCGCAGCAAGGTGCGGATGCGTTCCTTCAGCAGGATCTTTTCATCGGCCGGCACGGGGGCCGGCGTGCGTGCCCACGCGTGGGCGACACAGCTGCCGCCCTGCTGGTTATCTTCCAGCACGGGCATTTCATACTCGACGGTCTTGATGGGAATGGCGATGGCAGACACTAAGGTTCTCCTTAATCGATGCCCTGGCTGGTCAGGTACTCTTCATAGTTGCCGCGGAAGTCGACGACTTCGTTTTCCTTGATCTCGATGACGCGGTTCGCCAGCGACGAGACGAACTCGCGGTCGTGCGAAACGAAGATCAGGGTGCCGGCATACTTGTCGAGTGCGATGTTCAGGGACTCGATCGATTCCATGTCCATGTGGTTGGTCGGCTCGTCCAGCAGCAGCACGTTGTGACGGCCCAGCATCAGCTTGCCGTACATCATGCGACCCTTTTCGCCACCGGACAGCACGCGCACGGACTTCTTCACCTCGTCGCCGCCGAACAGCAGGCGGCCCAGGATGGAGCGCACGGCCTGGTCGTCGTCGCCCTCTTTCGTCCAGTTGCCCATCCAGTCCGTCAGGGTGGCGTCGGACGCGAATTCCTCGGTCGGATCCTGCGGCATGTAGCCGACGTTGGCGTTCTCGGCCCACTTGACGCGGCCCGTGTCCGGCTGCAGGTTGGCGATCTCGCCGGCGATACAGCGCAGCATGGTCGTCTTGCCGGCGCCGTTGGCGCCGATGATGGCGATGCGCTCGCCCGCCTCGACCATGATCGAGAAGTTCTTGAACAGGGTCTTGTCGTAGGTCTTGGAGATGTTTTCCACTTCCACGGCCAGGCGGTGCAGCTTCTTCTCGCCGTCGAAGCGAACGAACGGGTAGGCGCGCGACGAAGGCTTGATGTCCTCGACCTTGATCTTGTCGATCATCTTGGCGCGCGACGTGGCCTGGCGCGCCTTCGATTTGTTGGCCGAGAAGCGGCGCACGAAGTCCTGCAGCTCGGCGACCTTTTCCTTGGCCTTGGCATTGTTCGACAGCTGCTGGTTGCGCGCCTGCGTCGAGGCGAGCATGTAGTCGTCGTAATTGCCCGGATAGATCTTCAGGGTGCCGTAGTCCATGTCGGCCACGTGGGTGCAGACCTGATTCAGGAAGTGACGATCGTGCGAGATGATGATCATCGTGGAATTGCGCTGATTGAGCACGTCTTCCAGCCAGCGGATGGTGTTGATGTCCAGGTTGTTGGTCGGCTCGTCCAGCAGCAGGATGTCAGGGTTCGAGAACAGGGCCTGGGCCAGCAGCACGCGCAGCTTCCAGCCTGGCGCCACGGCGCTCATCGGGCCGTGGTGCAGTTCGATGTCGACACCGGCGCCCAGCAGCAGTTCGCCCGCGCGGGCTTCGGCCGTATAGCCGTCGTATTCGGAGACCTTGCCTTCCAGCTCGGCGGCCTTCATGTAGTCGTCGTCGGTCGCTTCCGGATTGGCGTAGATGGCGTCGCGCTCGGCCATCGCGGCCCACATCTCGGTGTGGCCCATCATGACCACGTCGAGCACGCGCATTTCCTCGTACGCGAACTGGTCCTGGCGCAGCTTGCCCAGGCGCTCGTTCACGTCGAGCATGACGTTGCCGGCCGACGGCTCCAGGTCGCCGCCGAGGATCTTCATGAACGTCGACTTGCCGCAGCCGTTGGCGCCGATCAGGCCGTAGCGGTTGCCGTCGCCGAATTTGACGGAAATATTCTCGAACAGCGGCTTGGCGCCGAACTGCATGGTGATGTTAGCGGTGGATAGCACTGATGAGCCCTTAAAACGGAGGTATGCAAGTAACCGGGCATTTTACCATTCTTCGCCCCGTCTTACAGCCCGCCACCGCCCTGGCGCCCGAGCCGTTCGCGGATCATGTCCTGCGCGATCCTGGCCCAGTACGACAGCTGCGCCGCCCCCAGCCCGAGCGGCCCGCCCACATGGGCCAGGCCCCAGCGCGCAAAGGCGCGCAGCGCGGCCGTGTCGCCCAGCACACCGGCCGCCAGCAGCTCGCCGCACAAGGTGGTGGGCGCCACGCCATGGCCGCCGAAGCCGCTGCCGAACCACGGGCCCTCGGGCAGCCTACCCATCTGCGGCATCTGGTGGCGGCCGTAGCTCATCATGCCGCTCCACGCGTAGTCGACCCGCGTGCCGGCCAACTGCGGATACACGCGCAGCATGTCCCGGTACAGCAGCCGCGCCACATCGCTGCTCGCGCGGTCACGCACGGAGATGCGCCCGCCCCACAGCAGCCGCCCCTCCGGCAGCGGGCGGTAGTAGTCGAAGGCGAAGCGGGTGTCGTAGATGGCGGCCCGTGTCGTCAGCGCTTCCTGCAGGCGCTCGCCGAGCGGCTCGGTGACCATCACATAGGTCGCCACCGGCAAGGTGGCCCGCGCCAGGCGGCCGTACAGCCGGCCCAGGTAGCCGCCGCCGCACAGCACGACATGCCGGGCCCGCACGCTGCCGTCGGCCGTCACCACGCGCCAGCCCAGGGCGTCGCTGCCCTCCACGGCGACGACCCGGCTGTGCTCGTGCAGCCGCACGCCGCCTGCCGCCAGCACGCGGGCCAGCCCCTGCGCGTACTTCAGCGGGTGAAAATGAAAGGCGTTCGCTTCGAACAGGGCGCCGCGATAGCGGTCCGTGCGGGCGATACCTTCGAAGTCGGCGCGGCTCACACCGGTCCAGTCCACGCCTAGATGGTCGAGCATGAACCGGCGGCGGGCATCGAGGGCGCCATCGCCGAACCAGTCGGCCAGGTACACACCGGCATGGACTGCGTCGCAGTCGATGCCATGGTGTGCGATGCGTGCGCGGATCAGGGCGACGGCATCCAGGGTGGCGCGGTACAGCTGGCGTCCCTGCTCCGCCCCGGCCGCGCGCAGCAGGGCCGGTTCGGCCAGCGAGAAGCCGCCGAAGACGAAGCCGCCGTTGCGCCCCGACGCGCCGTGGCCGACCGTATCGCCTTCGAGAACGACAATATCGCGCGCGCCCCGTTCGAGCAGCGACATCGCCGTGCCCAGGCCCGCGAAGCCGGCGCCGACGATGCACACGTCCGCAACGGCGTCGCCCGCCAGCGGCGCGTACGTGTCGCCGGCCGCCGTGGCCCGGTAATAGCTGGGCGGCGCGGCAGCCTTCATTACAGGTGCGGGTTGGCCAGGGTGGGGTAGTCCGTCACCGTCAGGTCGAAGCCGGCGGTATCGGAGACCAGGTGGGCCGTGCCGCCGAAGGGCAAGGTGCAGCGGTGGCGCACGTGGCCGAACGGCAGTCCGGTCAGCACGGGAACCGGCAAGGTCTCGCGCAGGTAGCCCACCATGGCATCGAAGTCGTAGCCGTTGTCCGTGGGCGCCAGCCGGTAGCCGGAGAAGTCGCCCAGCACGATGGCGCGCTGGCCGTCGAGCGCACCGGCGTAAAGCAGTTGCAGCAGCATCCGCTCGACCCGGTACGGGTGCTCGTTGACGTCCTCCAGGAACAGGATGCCGCCTTCCATGCGGGGAAAATACGGCGTGCCGGCCAGGTGCGCCACCATCGCCAGGTTGCCGCCCCACAGGGGACCGGTGACGTCGATATGCGGGTTGCCCTCCCCCTCCCCGCGTACGCGGTGGCTGGGGCCGCGCAGGCAGTCCCAGAACTGGTCCAGGGTGTACTGCACCGGTTCGTCACGGATGAAATCGTCGCACATCATCGGGCCGGCGAAGCTCTTGCGGCCCGTGGCGCGCATCAGGCCGAAATTGAAGGCCGTGAAATCGCTGTAGCCGACGAACAGCTTGCCGCTGTCGGCCATGGCATGAAAATCGATGCGGGGCAGGATGCGCGACAGGCCGTACTGCCCCCGCAGCGCGACCACGACCTGCACGTCGGGGTCGCGCGCGGCCGCTTCCAGCTGCGCCAGGCGTCCGGCATCGGTGCCAGCGAAGCGCTGGTGCTTCAAGGCGCTGTCGTAATAATTATGGACCGTGCAGCCCTGCTGTTCCAGGCGCGCGATGCCGCGCGCCAGCAGCGCGTCATCCAGTGCGTAGCCGCCCGGGGCGGCGATGGCGATGCCAATCTTGGTAGGGGGAGTTGCGGTGCTCAACGTGGTTCCGGCGGTAGATGGTGGAGTCCCATCTTACCGCCCGCCGCGGGTGCCGATCAAGGCTGTCCGGTGTCGGCCTGCAGCCGTGCGGCACGAGCGGCGGCGCGGCGGGCCGCGAAGAAGCCCCGCAGCAGCTCGCCGCACTCGTCGGCCAGCACGCCGCCGACGGCCTCGGTGTGGTGGTTCAGCTGGCCCGATTCATACAGGTTGACGACAGAGCCGGCGGCGCCCGTCTTCGGGTCGCGCGCGCCGTAGACGACGCGGGCCAGGCGCGCGTGCATCATCGCGCCCGAGCACATCACGCACGGCTCCAGGGTCACGTACAGCTCGCAGCCGGGCAGCCGGTAATTGCCCAGGGCCCGGGCGGCGGCCCGCAGCGCGACGATTTCCGCATGGGCGGTGGGATCGTGTCCAGCGATGGGCTGGTTGAAGCCCGTGGCGATGACGACGCCGTCCTTGACGACGACGGCGCCCACGGGCACCTCGCCCAGGTCCCAGGCGCGCTGCGCCTCGGCCAGCGCGATGCGCATGAAGTCCTCCGGCGCGGGTTGTACCGCCGTCGCCGCCGCTGCCTCAGTCTTCAAGGATCTCGGCCCAGCAGTTCGGCGTTTCGTGCAGCACCAGCTTGTGCAGGTGCAGGCCGGTGCCGTAGCGGTCCTTGAAGGCCGCCTTCAGGATGCCGAAGGCGACGGCGGCCAGGTTCTCGACGGTGGGAATGCGGTCGATGACGACGGTCTTGTGGTTCGGCAGCGAGGCCAGGAACTCCTTGACGGCGATATCCTTGTCGTAGACGAGGAAGGCGTGGTCCCACACGTCGACCAGGTGCTCCTTGGCGATGGCCTTGACGTCGGAGAAGTCCATGATCATGCCGTTGTCGGAGTTGCCTTCGGCCGTGATGACTTCGCCCGTCAGGGTGATCTCCAGCGTGTAGCGGTGGCCATGCAGGTTGCGGCACTGGCTTTTATGGTCGGGAATGCGGTGGCCGGCGTCGAATTCGAGCTTGCGGGTAATGGTCAGCATGGGGAAGTCGGTAAAGTCGAAAAAATTCAGGGAATGTTCAGCAGCTTGTGGGTCTGCAGGCTCAGCTTCCATTTCGGATTGGCCTTGCACGTGTCGATGGCCAGCGTCGTATTGAACGCGGCCAGCGGGCCATCCATGGGCTGGACGAAGAAATTGTCGAAGTCGAGGGCTTCGTAGTCCGCCAGGTCCTGGCCCAGCTGCGGGATGACGACTTTCAGTTCATTACCCTTGCCGACGACGAGCTTCGAGCCCACCTTCGGGCTGACGCAGATCCAGTCGACGCCGGGCGGCACGGCAATGGTGCCGTTGGTCTCGATGGCGATCGTGAAGCCGGCCGCGTGCATCGCGTCGATCAGCGGGGCATCGAGTTGCAGCAGCGGCTCGCCGCCCGTGAAGACGACGTACTTGCTGGCGGTATAGGAGCTGGGCCACAGGCCGTCGATGGCGGCGGCCAGCAGCGCGGGCGTGGCGAATTTACCACCGCCTTCGCCGTCCGTGCCGACGAAATCCGTGTCGCAGAACCGGCAAATGGCATCGGCGCGGTCGCTTTCGCGGCCCGTCCACAGGTTGCAGCCGGAAAAACGGCAGAACACCGCGGGCCGGCCGGCATGGGCGCCTTCGCCCTGCAGGGTGTAAAACATCTCTTTGATACTGTAAGTCACTGGAATTTCCTGGATGGCAGCCCCGCCGGGCCATCCCGGGGACGGTCGGCAACGGCAACAAATAAGGGGCAACCCTCAATTATAAGCCAAGCGGCGCCGCCGTGCGCGGCCTGCCGCAATTGATCCAGGCCAAAACCCGGCACGGTCTCTTCAGTTAAGGTCGTTGGAATTCAGATTTATCAGGGGCAACAAATGAAACTTCGCGCAGCCTGCCGCACGCTTGCTTATTCCGGTTTCCGCCGCGGTTCGATGCCCTCCTCCGTGCTGGCCGGCCTGCTGGCAGCCGGTACCGCGACGGCGGGCCCGGCCCTGCCGTGGTACGAACTGGGCGGCAGCGACGGCGGCGTCGCGGCGGCACTGGCGGCGATCGCGTGCGCCGTGCTGGC
>NZ_WNKZ01000329.1 GCF_009720835.1 Pseudoduganella buxea | reverse complement strand
ACAATGCAGCCCGTAAAAATTGCTGCGGCGTGCTCAGGTGCCGACAGTCGAGCCCGTGAATCCAGCCCAGGTAGTGGGGCAGGTAGCGGCTGGCCACGCCGTGAAAGCGGATCAGCCAGGTCTTGAACACGGCGTGGTAGCGGTTCACGTTCTGGACGTGGATTTCCCCCAGCACCCGCTCGCCCTGGCGCAGATTGACGGCCCGGTGCGCGATGCCATGATCTTTCGCAAACTCCCGATACGCTGTCGCCGCAT
>NZ_WNKZ01000328.1 GCF_009720835.1 Pseudoduganella buxea | reverse complement strand
CGCGCTTTTTGGCGTGGCCGCCGCGCCGCCGAGGAGGACGCGTCATGTGACGCGATCCCTTCTGCGATTCCAGCAAATATGTTTCGTCCGCCTCGACGATGCCGCTCAAGGGTTTGGGCCGGTCGTCCTTGGCCATGGCAAGAAAACGGTGACGCCAGCGAAAACTGGTGTTGCGGTGGATGCCGGTGGATTCGGCTGCGGCCCGTACCGTCATCGAACCCAACATGCACTGCAGGAACGGCAACCATTTCTCGC
>NZ_WNKZ01000327.1 GCF_009720835.1 Pseudoduganella buxea | reverse complement strand
CGGGCTGCCGAGCTCCGCCGCCTTCCGGTAATAGGCCCATGCGATCTTGTCATCCTGCGCGGCACCGCCGTAGCCATGCTCGTGCGCGACGCCGAGATCGTAGTAGCCCCAGGCCTGGCCGGCCGCGGCGGCCGAGCGCAGGATTTCCACCAGCTTGTCCGCATCCGGATCGAGCACGTGGTTCTTCTCGAGGGGACCGAGGCCATTGCGATAGAAGTAGGCCATCAATGCGCGTGCTCCCCAGTCACCCTGGTT
>NZ_WNKZ01000326.1 GCF_009720835.1 Pseudoduganella buxea | reverse complement strand
GCGAGAAATGGTTGCCGTTCCTGCAGTGCATGTTGGGTTCGATGACGGTACGGGCCGCAGCCGAATCCACCGGCATCCACCGCAACACCAGTTTTCGCTGGCGTCACCGTTTTCTTGCCATGGCCAAAGACGACCGGCCCAAACCCTTGAGCGGCATCGTCGAGGCGGACGAAACATATTTGCTGGAATCGCAGAAGGGATCGCGTCACATGACGCGTCCTCCTCGGCGGCGCGGCGGCCACGCCAAAAAGCGCG
>NZ_WNKZ01000325.1 GCF_009720835.1 Pseudoduganella buxea | reverse complement strand
AAGAAAGCGGTGGCGCCAGCGAAAGCTCGTGTTGCGGTGGATGCCGGTCGTTTCCGCTGCCGCGCGTACCGTCATCGAACCCAGCATGCACTGCAGGAACGGTAGCCATTTTTCGCGCAGCCGGATATAGGCCAGCGGGGTCTTCGTCAGCGCGTTGAAGGAGCGGCGGCACTGGCGACAGCGGTAGCGCTGCAGGCCGCGCAGGATGCCGTGACGGTACAGCTTGTCGGCGCCGCAGTGGGGGCAACAGCGCAT
>NZ_WNKZ01000324.1 GCF_009720835.1 Pseudoduganella buxea | reverse complement strand
CGGGTCTGCGCATCAACAGCGCCAAGGACGACGCGGCTGGCCTGGCGATTTCCGACCGTATGAACTCGCAGATCCGCGGCATGACGCAAGCGACCCGTAACGCCAACGACGGCGTGTCGATGGCGCAGACGGCCGAAGGCGCCCTGTCCTCGTCCGGCGACATCCTGCAACGTGTTCGCGAACTGGCCGTCCAGTCGTCGAATGCATCGAACTCCGCTTCCGACCGTCAAGCCCTGCAGACCGAAGTCACGCAGC
>NZ_WNKZ01000323.1 GCF_009720835.1 Pseudoduganella buxea | reverse complement strand
TGATGCCAGTGGAAGACGTGTTCTCGATCTCGGGTCGCGGCACCGTGGTGACCGGTCGTGTTGAGCGCGGCATCATCAAGGTCGGCGAAGAAATCGAAATCGTCGGCATCATCGACACCGTCAAGACCACCTGCACCGGCGTGGAAATGTTCCGCAAGCTGCTGGACCAGGGTCAAGCCGGCGACAACGTCGGTCTGCTGCTGCGCGGCACCAAGCGTGAAGATGTCCAGCGTGGTCAGGTTCTGGCCAAGCCAG
>NZ_WNKZ01000322.1 GCF_009720835.1 Pseudoduganella buxea | reverse complement strand
TGATGCCAGTGGAAGACGTGTTCTCGATCTCGGGTCGCGGCACCGTGGTGACCGGTCGTGTTGAGCGCGGCATCATCAAGGTCGGCGAAGAAATCGAAATCGTCGGCATCATCGACACCGTCAAGACGACCTGCACCGGCGTGGAAATGTTCCGCAAGCTGCTGGACCAGGGTCAAGCCGGCGACAACGTCGGTCTGCTGCTGCGCGGCACCAAGCGTGAAGATGTCCAGCGTGGTCAGGTTCTGGCCAAGCCAG
>NZ_WNKZ01000321.1 GCF_009720835.1 Pseudoduganella buxea | reverse complement strand
GGTTGCAGCACTATCATCGGCGCAAAGTCGTTTCACGGTCCTGTTCGGGATGGGAAGGGGTGGGACCGACTTGCTATGGTCATCAGGCATGACTTGTACAGACTGCAGCTCTCGGTGGAGCAGCTGCGGTCTTGAATCTGGAAGAAGTAGTTTTTTGGGGTAGTGCTCAAACACTGGCAAATGCATATAACCGTCAAGGTTATAGGGACAAGCCTTACGGGCAATTAGTATCAGTTAGCTTAATGCATTACTGCA
>NZ_WNKZ01000320.1 GCF_009720835.1 Pseudoduganella buxea | reverse complement strand
TACGGTCGCAAGATTAAAACTCAAAGGAATTGACGGGGACCCGCACAAGCGGTGGATGATGTGGATTAATTCGATGCAACGCGAAAAACCTTACCTACCCTTGACATGGCAGGAATCCCGGAGAGATCTGGGAGTGCTCGAAAGAGAACCTGCACACAGGTGCTGCATGGCTGTCGTCAGCTCGTGTCGTGAGATGTTGGGTTAAGTCCCGCAACGAGCGCAACCCTTGTCATTAGTTGCTACGAAAGAGCACTC
>NZ_WNKZ01000031.1 GCF_009720835.1 Pseudoduganella buxea | reverse complement strand
GGCTTCGGCTTGTTTCAGGATGGCGATGATCTGGCTGTCGGTAAAGCGGGACGTCTTCATGTAGAGCTTTCTGTTCTTAAGTAGAAAATTCTACTTCTAACGACGCTCTTTTTGTGGGGGGATTACCCAAGGTCCTGACGCCTGGCGGCGAGCTCAATCTGGACATTCCGCGCGATCGCCTGTCGAGCTTCGAGCCAAAGCTGATGGCCAAGCATCAGCGACGCATGCCGGGCTTTGACGACCACGTCATCAACATGTACGCGAGCGGCATGAGCGTGCGTGAGATCCAGGCGCATCTGCTCGAGTTGTATGGCACCAAGGCGTCGCCCGATCTGATTTCGACCATCACCGACGAGGTGCTGGAAGAGGTCACACAGTGGCCACAACGACCGCTCGAAGCGATGTATCCGATTGTCTACTTCGATGCCTTGCGCCTGAAGATTCGTGATGAAGGCACGGTAAAGAACAAGGCCGAGTATCTCGCACTGGGCATTCGCGCTGACGGCCGCAAGGAAGTATTGGGCCTGTGGATCGAGCAGACCGAAGGCGCCAAGTTCTGGCTGAAGGTCTTCAACGAATTGAAAAATCGCGGTCTGGAAGACATTCTGATCGCCATTGTCGATGGCTTGCGCGGCTTTCCCGAGGCCATCGAGGCCGTCTATCCGCAAGCGCAGATCCAGACGTGCATCGTGCATCTGATCCGCAACTCGACGACGCTGGCCAGCTGGAAGGACCGCAAAGAGCTTGCAGCGGCCCTCAAGCCGGTCTACCAGGCCGTCAACGCCGAGGCGGCCGAAGCGGCGCTGGCCGCGTTTGCGGCTGGCCCATGGGGCACAAAATTTCCGACCGTGGCAGCGATGGCGACGCCAGTGGCAGCAGGTGACTCCGTTCTTTGCCTACCCGCCAGAGGTGCGCACGATCATCTACACCACGAACGCCATCGAGAGCCTGCATATGCGCCTTCGGCGCGCACACAAAATTTCTGGCAGGTCCACGTCCGTTGCGAAAATGCACTTTTTCGCCGTCGCCTGCGCCGAGCAATCAATCCACCAACACGAACTCCCCATGCGCTACCTTAAAGGCCTAGGCCTCGCCACAATCATCCTGATCGCCATCGCCGCCATGCCCGTCCTCGCCGTTCTCGCCTACGGTTGGTGGAGCCAATACGAGGCCTCCACGCCCAACACCAGCCTGACTGAACTAAATGACATGGTGTACGTCGGCATCCCCGCGAAGACCGTGCACTGGCAGGTCTTCCGAACGCCCGAGGACCTCGGCGGCGTGCCCGGACCGACGGACTACATCACGCTGGTCGCAGAGCTTGCGCCGGCAGACAAGGCCTGGTTCGACAAGCATATCGCCACGCCTGGCAAGGTCGTCGTCACGCCCGAAGCCGCGCGCGGCTGGTTGTCGGCGGGCTTTCGTTCGCTGTTGGCGAAACATGCCAGTAGTTCGCCCGACATCGCCACCATGCCAGCCTGCCGCCGGCACAGCGCGGCGATGACACGCAGCGGGCGCGTGGTCGATGGCTTCGTGTGCTGGTCGCCGGAGAGCACCTTGCTGTACCTGACCCTCGACGACATGACCGGCTTTGGCTCGGATGCGAATTGATGCGGGACCGGGCACTTGCTGCAGCGCGCGCTGTCGGCGATGATGCAGGGGCTCCGCCCATGCCACCGAATCGCTCACACCACCGACCATGACCGAACTGCTCGCTCTCCCCATCATCGGCCTGGCCTTCATTCCCCTCTTCAGCCGCGAAGTCATCGCGCCGGCATCGCGCAACTTTTGCGACCTGCGCTGGCTGGTCCTTAGCGGACTTCATATGGAGCGTACGGAACAAGCTAATTTCTCCCGCGAAGCTGGTGGAGCATAGCAATAGAAGTTCAATATCTTCTTCGGAAGAAATTGGGAAAGAGGATTACATGCGAAATATTTTTGCTTTAACAGCGCTCTTGATGGCGCTTCCGTGCTCAAGTAAAGATTCAGAGCCAGCACTCCCGCTGAAATTGGAGATGACATGCGGCGACTAAACAAATTGCGTGTTCTCAGACCTGCCGATTCTACTAAAAATGAAATTGACAAACGTGAGCAAGAAATCAATCGTTTGTTCATTGAATTTTCTGGATGTCAAGGGGCCGTATATTACCCTGGTCGGCGAAGATACAAAGAAGACTATTTCTATTCCCGCCAGTGTACCTCCGCCAAGCTCTGAGATCACTTTCACAGAAATAGGGCCTAACGGCTTTTGGCACCTCGAGGCCGTTCTTCATGCCCGAGAACTACGCAGGCTTTTCAATAGCAACAAAGCGATTAGGATTGAAATTGTCGCACGTACTATCGGCAAAGATCCGGAAACAATGCAAAAGACCATCTGTTTCGGGGAATCGCAGATAGATTTAATTGGAACCAATTAGGCGAACTTACACCCGCGAAGATAGATTTTCCGATTTTTAATTGACAGATATTAGATCTTGTGCAATCCTGAACATGAGCCCGCACTTTTAAAATTTTCGTTTTCCATAGAAATTATCTCTAGGCCAGCAATTTCCGGTGGATATCGATCGCTTAGTCTGTTAATTTAATTCCGCTCGTTTCGTCTCCGGTTGCCACTGTTTGGCACATATTCAATGCGCTACCTTAAAGCCCTAGGCATCACCACCTGCATACTCATCGCCATCGCCGCCCTGCCCATCCTCGCCTTCCTTGCCGACGGCTGGTGGTACCGATACAAGGCCGCAACGCCCAATACCAGCCTGACCGAGTTGAACGATATGGTGTATGTCGGCATCCCCGCGAAGACTGTGCATTGGCAGGTCTTCGGGACGCCCGAACACATGGGTGGCGTGCCCGGGCCGACGGAATACATCTCGCTTGTCGCGGAACTTGCTCCAGCAGACAAGGCGTGGTTCGACCGGCTCCCCAGCAAACCAGGAAAGGTGCTGATCATGCCGGAAGCACCTCGCGCCTGGTTGCCCCTTCACTTCAGGGAGCTGCTTTCCAAGCAGCAGAATGGTCTGCGCGACATTGCCACCATGCCAGCCTGCCGCCGGCACAGCGCGGCGATGACACTCAGCGGGCGCGTGGTCGATGGCTTTGTGTGCTGGTCGCCGGAGAGCACATTGCTGTACCTGACCCTCGACGACATGACGGGCTTTGGCTCGAATGCGAATTGATGCGGGACCGGGGGCTTGCTGCAGCGCGCGCTGTCGGCGATGATGCGGGGGCTCCTCCCATGCCACCGAATCGCTCACACCACCGACCATGACCGAACTGCTCGCTCTCCCCATCATCGGCCTGGCCTTCATTGCCCTCTTCAGCCGCGAAGTCATCGCGCCGGCATCGCGCAACTATTGCGACCGGCGCTGGCTGGTCCTTGCCAGCAGTGTCGGTGCGGCCACGGTCCTGGTCACCCTGGTGGCGGGCTACGTATTCAGTGCAACCATCCATGACGCCGCCCTGTTCGACGCGGGCAGCGTCATGCCCGATGCGGCCGTGGGCTTCCTCGCCTTCCTCTTGACCAGCTTCGTGTTCTACTGGTGGCACCGGCTGACGCACAAGTCCGACCTGCTGTGGCACGTGTTCCACCAGCTGCACCACAGCGCGCGTCGCGTCGAGGCCTTGACAGCGTTCTATGCCCACCCGCTCGATTCGGCGGCGGCCATCTGCATCAATGCCGGCGTCAGCTACCTGGTGCTGGGCGCCAGCCCGCTGGCCGCCGCGATCGCGCTGCTGCTCACCGGCCTGTTCGACCTGTTCCTGCACAGCGACCTGCGCACGCCCACGTGGCTGGGGTATATCGTGCAACGGCCGGAGATGCATACGGTGCACCATCAGCTGGGGCACCACCGGCAGAACTACGGCCTGCCGCTGTGGGACATGCTGTTCGGGACGTGGAGCAATCCCCGCGAACGGTCAATGATTCTGGGCTTCGATGGCGACAAGCCCGAACGGATCGCCGACATGCTGCTGTTCCGCGACGTGCACCGGCACTGATCACCCCACGAAAAACTCCATCCCCCGCGACATGGCCGGGAACATCGCCGACCCATGGTTCTCGTGCGGCAGCAATTGAAACTGCACCCGCGCGAGCGATCCCGCTGAAGAAAGCCGCGCGGCCAGCTCGCGCGCCTCGTCGACCATGCGGCGTTTCGCCGCTTCGGGATTGCGGCTGCCCGATCCGCCGTCCGCAGCGGGCTGCTCCAGTTCTCCGGCCGTCAGCAGCAGCGACGGTTTCGTCGGCAGTGCGGCAACGCGCTGCCGGAATGGTTCGTACTGGGCCAGCACGGCGCGCTCGCGGTACCAGATCGACGGACTGGCCGCGATATAGGTATGGAACATGGCGGGCCGGGTGAACAGGGCATGCAAGGTGCACAGGCCACCGTAGGAATGGCCGAACAGGGCCTGGCGCTTCGGGTCGAGCGGTGCGATGGCGTGCACCAGTGGCCTGAGTTCCTGTTCGATGAAGTCGAGGAAGCGGTCCGCGCCGCCCTCGCCTGGCGGCGTGCCCTCGCCCGAAGGCGGCGTGTAGTCGCGGCCTCGCGCGACGTCATAGTCCTTGTCGGTAGCGTAGCCGATGCCGACGACGACGGGCGCCGCCTGGCCTGTGGCCTTGGCGCGCCAGCCCACCGTGCGGGCCATCAGCGCCAGACTGGGGAAGGTGGCATTGCCGTCCAGTGCGAACAGCACCGGGTGCCCGCCCGGCGGCGTTGGCCCCTCCGGCACGCCCAGGAAGATGCGATAGCGCTGGCCCGTGATGGCGGACGTCACCTCGCGCTGGCGCGCCTGGGACAAGGTGGCGCCCTCCCACGGATCACTTGCCGCCGCCCACGCGCGCGGCATAAGAAGCGCGCCGGCGGTTGCGGCGAGCACGGTACGGCGGGAAGACGGAACGGAGGAATCGGTCATGACAAGCCTGGTAGATGAGAATGCTTATCATTCTAGCCGGCACCAGGGTTCGTGCCAACGGCTTCCGCCGACGTTACAATAAAGAGATGTCAAAAAATCACCTTCTCCTCGCGCTGTGCTGCACCCTCGGCGCTACGTCTGCCCTTGCCGTGCCACCGGCGCCGACCATTCAGGCAGGTTCCGAAACCCTGGTCAACGCCTGCACGCCGGGCAGCCAGGCCGCATTGCGCAAGGCTTTGCAGGCCCCCGCCAGCAAGGTCAGCGAACCGACCGAGGCAGCGAAACTGGTGCACGCGCTGCTGTGCGGGTACCGTCTGTCTCCCAACCTGGCTTTCCTGCGCGAGCACATGGGCCGCACCGTGACCCGCAAGGATTCGGCCACCGGAAGCGACGAAGAAACCGCCACCGTGCGGCCGGACGCGGAACTGATCGCCGCCCTGCCCCGCGCCGGCGACGCCTGGGGCGCGGAAGTCCAGGCCTACGGCGACGAAGTCGTGCTGACGTACTGGCGCGACGCGGCCACCGTGGAAACCCGCACCCTGGCCTACACGGGCGGACGCTGGCGCATCGTCGGCATCGGCTCCGCGGCCGACTGAGCCAACGCCTTTACGGGATGCGCACGCGCCGCGGCATCGGCAGCGGCGCCGCGCGATCCGGCATGGGCGCGCGCTCCGGCGGGGTCAGGCCCGTCACCAGGTCGGCGATGCGTACCGACTGCCCCGTCTCGAAGCAGCGGTTGGCGGCCACCCCCACCAGGATCGACCAGGCGCCGGCCCGCTCGTCCGACACGCGGCGATAAGGGTCGGGCGGCGCGTCGCCGAAGATCTCCTGCAGCATGGCGTCGTCACCGCCGCCATGGCCGCCCGTACCGGTCCAGGGCTCGATCTCGCGCGGCGCGCCCCCGCAGCGGAATCACCCGCGTCGTCACGCCCGTGCTCTTGCTCTGTACCTCGCCGGCGCCGGCCGCGCCGGCCGACTCCACGATGCGGTGCTCGATGCGGCCCTTGGTGCCGTTGAAGGCGATGTGATAGCCCTCCCAGGCGTCGTAGGCGGACAACGCGTAGTTCAGCTGCGTGCCGTTGTCGTAGCGGACCATCACGTTCATCGTGTCCTCGATATCGATTTCCGGGCGCCACACGCACTGGTCGCGGAAATAGCCGTCATGCTGCTCGTTGTCCAGGTACAGGGCCTTCAGGCCGGGGTCCGATGCCAGGTCGAAGTAGAAGCTGCACCTGGCCTTCTCCGGGCACGTCAGGCACCGTTCGTGGGGACCCTGCAGGCCCATGCGCCTGGCCGTCGCCGGCGTGTAGAACTGACGCGAGCCGAAGGCGTGCACCAGCTCGGGCTGTGCGCCCAGCCACCAGTTGACCAGGTCGAAGTGGTGGGTCGACTTGTGCACCATCAGGCCACCCGAGTTGGCCTTCTTGCCGTGCCAGCGGCGGAAGTAATCGGCGCCGTGCACGGTATTGAGCAGCCACGTGAAGTCGACGGACAGCACGTCGCCGATTTCGCCGCTCATCAGCAGCTGCTTGACCTGCGTGCGCGGCGGCGAATAGCGGTAATTGAACGTCACGCGCACGTGGCGCCCCGTGCGCTTGACGGCATCGAGGATGCGCTGGGCCTTGGCCGCCGTCGTCGTCATCGGCTTTTCCGTGATGACGTCGCAGCCCGCTTCCAGCGCGCGCACGATGTAGTCGTCGTGGGTGGCATCGACGGTGGTGACGATGATGTACTGCGGCCTGGTTTCCTTGATCATCCGTTGGAAGTCGGCTGGCGCATAGGCCACGGGCGTGCCCGCGCCAGTGGCGGCGATGCGGCGCGCGGCCAGGGCACGGCGGCCCGCATTGCTGTCGCAGACGGCGACGATTTCGTTGCCGTCTCGGTACCTCCCCGTGATGGCACCCGTGAACAGCCGCGCGCGCGAGCCGACGCCGACGACGGCATAGCGCTTGCGGGCATTGGCGCCAATGGCATTCGTCGCCAGCAGCAGGCCGGCGGCGCCGGCGGCTTTCAGGACGGTCCTGCGGTTGAAACGGTCGGTCATCGAAGGTCTCCATATCGTTCTTGTGTTCGACGATGGTAGGATCGACCGCGTAAATTGGCAAGACCAGTTTTGTATCCGGCTGGACCAGTTACGCGGCATACGGGGACTCTTGCCCCATAGCCAATATTTGCCCGTCCATGTATGATTGCGGGACTTATAACCCGTGAATCCTATGCCCTCGTCCATCGCAGCCATCGAAGAAATGCACAGCAGCGGCGCGA
The DNA here is from genome assembly GCF_009720835.1 of Pseudoduganella buxea. Classification (GTDB taxonomy): domain Bacteria; phylum Pseudomonadota; class Gammaproteobacteria; order Burkholderiales; family Burkholderiaceae_D; genus Rugamonas; species Rugamonas buxea. Next base: position 51,987 of record NZ_WNKZ01000031.1, on the reverse strand, counting down.
GCGCGAACGACATCGCCGACCATATCGCCGCGGCCATCGCGGCGCGCAAGCTCCCGCCCGGTACGAAGCTGCGCGAGGAAGCCCTGTCGCGGCTGTACCATGTCAGTCGCACGAAGATCCGCGCCGCCCTGCTGATCCTGTCGAAGGACAAGCTGATCCAGATCGTGCCCGACAAGGGCGCCTTCGTCAGCCAGCCCAGCGAAAAGGAGTCGCGCGATATTTTCGCGGCGCGGCGCATCATCGAGGCGGCCCTGGCGCGCGAGTTCGTCGCCAAGGCCACGCCTGCGGACTACAAGATGCTGGAGAAGCATCTGAAGATGGAACGCCAGGCCCTGAAGGGCGACCACCAGGTGCGTTCGCGCCTGCTGGGCGACTTCCACGTGCTGCTGGCCGACGTCGCCGGCAATGGCGTGCTGCGCGAGATGCTGCGCGAGCTGGTGGCGCGCAGCTCGCTGATCACGATGCTGTACCAGTCCGACCGCGATGCTGTCTGCTCGTCCAACGAGCATGCCAGCTTCCTGGAAGCGGCGCGCGCCGGCGACGCGGACCTGGCCGCCCGCATCATGCTCGAGCACCTGTCGCATGTGGAGGGCGCGCTGATCTTCGACGGCAGCGCGCCCCACGAGAAGGACCTGGTCTCGGCCCTGTTGAAATAGAACCTGGATAAAACTCAGGCCGCCTTGCGCGTGCCCGTCGCCAGGGCCAGCTTGCCCGCCAGCGCGTTGTGCCGCTCGATCACCAGCGGCAGGTCCACCGTCTGCAGCTGGCCGTCCTTGACCACCACCTTGCCGTTGATGATGCTGGTCCAGACATTGGCCGGCGTGCAGAACACCAGTGCCGCAACGGGGTCGTGCAGCGCGCCGGCGAAGCCGATGCCGTCCATGCGGAAGGCGACGATATCGGCCGACATGCCGGGTTTGAGTGCGCCGATATCGTCCCGGTTCAGCACCCTGGCGCCGCCCAGGGTCGCGATCTCCAGCGCCTCGCGCGCCGTCATCGCGTCCGGACCGAAGCCGACCCGCGCCAGCAGCATGGCCTGGCGCGCCTCGCCCAGCATATGGCCGGCGTCGTTCGATGCGCAGCCGTCCACGCCCAGGCCCACCGGCACGCCGGCGGCGCGCATGCGGCCCACCGGCGCGATGCCGGAAGCGAGGCGCATGTTCGAGCAGGGGCAGTGCGCGACACCCGTGCCGGTGCGGCCGAACAGGTCGATGCCCGCGTCGTCCAGCTGCACGCAGTGGGCATGCCACACATCGTGGCCCACCCAGCCGCAATCCTCGGCATATTCGGCCGGCGTCATGTTGAACTTCTCGCGGCTGTAGGCGATATCGTTGGCGTTCTCCGCCAGGTGCGTGTGCAGCGAGACGCCAAAGCTGCGCGCCAGCGCTGCCGATTCCTTCATCAGCTCGCGCGACACGGAAAACGGCGAACAGGGCGCCACGACGATGCGCTGCATCGCGTGGCGGCCCGCGTCGTGATACGTCTCGATCAGGCGCTGGGTGTCCTTCAGGATCGCGCCTTCCTCTTCCACCACCCGGTCCGGCGGCAGTCCACCCTTCGACTGGCCCACGCTCATCGAGCCGCGCGCGGCGTGGAAGCGCATGCCGATCTGGCGCGCCGCCTCGATGCTGTCGTCCAGCCGGCAGTCGTTCGGGTAGATATACAGATGGTCGCTGCTGGTGGTGCAGCCCGACAGGATCAGTTCCGACATCGCCGTCAACGTCGACACGCGCACCATTTCGCTGTCCAGGTTGGCCCAGATGGGGTACAGGTTGGTCAGCCAGTTGAACAGCTCACCGTCCTGCGCGGCGGGAATCACCCGCGTCAGGCTCTGGTACATGTGGTGGTGCGTGTTGACGAGGCCCGGCATCACGACCTGGCCGGCCGCGTCGATGACAGTGTCCGCCGTCTGCGGCAGCTCGGCCGAGGGGCCGACCTGCTCGATGACGTTGTCCCGCACGAACACGGCGCCCTCGGCGATTTCGCGCCTTGTGTCGTCCATCGTCACCAGTACGCGGGCATTGTGGATCAGGAGAGTTTTGGTCATTTGTGTCCTACCTTGTTGAATGATTAAACACTGCGGAAACAATGCACGGGCACTGCGGAAACAATGTCAGAAAAAGGGCCGTCCATTATCGAACGGCCCACAAGCTTACGCGGCCCCCAGGTGTTTGACCAGCATCGGCTGGGGTACTTCCTCTTCCGCCTCGTCATCGCTGGCTTCCGTCTCGCGGCCCGGCAGCACCAGGTTCAACACCACGGCCACGATGGCGCCCGTGGTGATACCCGAGCCGAAGATCTCGTTGACGATGGCCGGCAGTTTCGACAGCAGTTCCGGGCGGCCCGTGACGGCCAGGCCGCAACCGAGCGAGACGGCGATGATCAGGCCATTGCGCTTGTTGTGCTCCACCTTGGCCAGCATCTGCACGCCGGCGGCCAGGATCATGGCGAACATCATCAGGCCGGCGCCGCCCAGCACCGGCTGGGGAATCGTCACGACCAGGGCGCCCAGCACGGGGAACAGGCCGGCCAGCGCCAGGAACACGCCCGTCAATGCCACCACGTGGCGGCTGGCCACGCCCGTCAGCGAGATCACGCCGACGTTCTGCGCGAAGGTGGAGACGGCCGGGCTGCCGAGGATCGACGTGAAGGCCGAACCGACGCCGTCGCACAGCACGCCGCGGCACAGCAGCTTGCCGCGCATCTTGGTATTGGTGGCCGTGCCGAGCGCCATGAAGGTGCCCGTCGTTTCGACAATGGTGACGACATAAGCCAGGCTCATGGCGAAGATGCCGCTGATGGGGAAGGTCATGCCGTAGTGCAGGGGCTGCGGCAACGCGAACACGGCGGCCTGCCTGACGGAGCTGAAGTCGACCAGGCCGAAGGCCATGCAGCCGGCGTAGCCGATGCTCATGCCGATGACGACGGCGGCGGCCGAGATGATGCCGCGGCCGAACTGCACCAGGCCGATGACGAGCACCAGAACGAACAGCGCGATGCCCAGGTTGACGGGGGCGCCGTAGGCGGGGCTGCCCTTGCCGCCGGCGGCCCAGTCGATCGCCACGGGGATCAGGGACAGGCCGATCATCGTCACGACGACGGCCGTGACGGTATGCGGGAACAGCTTGCGGATCTGCGGCATGAAGAAACTGCCGACGATCATGATGACGGAGCCGGCCAGCGAGCAGCCCAGGATGCCCGGCACGCCGTGTTCGAAGCCGATGGTGATGGCCGCGCCGACGAAGCCGAAACTGGTGCCCATGACGCAGGGCAGGCGGATGCCGACGGGGCCGACGCCCTTGCACTGGATGATGGTGACGACGCCGGAACCCAGCAGCGCCGCATTGACCAGCGCGACGATCTGGTCGGCCGGCAGTTTCAGCACGGCGCCCAGCACCAGCGGCACGGCAATGATGCCGCCCAGCGCGGCCAGCATGTGCTGGGCCGCCAGCAGGACGGTGGTAACGAGCGGCGGACGGTCGTCCACCTGGTAGAGCAGGTTGTTCATGTTTGTCTCCATGATGATTTGTCGGTACTGCTGGTCCTGGCAGCTGGCCGGCGCGGATCGTGTCGTCTGCTGGTGCCGGTGGCGGTGCGGGATGTCGCTCCGGCGCGACCGCCGCCGTGGTACGGCGGGCGGCGTGGCGCCGGCGCCCCGGGCACGGATGCGTGCCGGCGGCGCGAGGAGGCTCCCCCCCAGGATGCTGTTATATGCCGCGCCGTTCTGCGACGGCGTCCAATGCGACCCATGGTGCCCAGAGCGGGATTGGATGTCAACGCATTTTGTATACAATTTGTGTGTACCGACGGCCAAGCATTGCGTAAATGACACAGTTTCACTTGCAGGATGCAAGGCGACGCGCGACCTTGTAAATACGCATTCTCCAGCTGTCCCGGGCGTAACAGCCTTATATATGAGGAAACAAATACGTTATATGCGCCAGGGCATAAGACTGGAGGCGGGCCATGAACGATATTGGTGGTGCGCCAGACCGGCACGCCATATTTTTCCTTCCACGGGGCGAAGGAATTTCGGGCGTATAAAAACTAAACCGAGACAATCATATGAACTTTCTTGATCAATACTTCAAGCTGACCGCCAACGGCAGCAACGTACGCACGGAAGTGCTGGCGGGCCTCACCACCTTCCTGACGATGGCGTACATCATCTTCGTCAACCCTTCCATCCTGGGCGATGCCGGCATGCCCAAGGACGCCGTGTTCGTCGCCACCTGCGTGGCCGCCGCCATCGGCACCCTGATCATGGGGCTGTATGCGAACTTCCCCATCGGCCTGGCGCCCGGCATGGGCCTGAACGCCTACTTCGCCTATGGCGTCGTGCAGGGTATGGGCTTCCCCTGGGAGGCGGCGCTGGGCGCCGTCTTCGTCTCGGGCTGCTGCTTCCTGATCGTCAGCCTGCTGCGCATCCGGGAAAAGATCATGTCGGCCATCCCGCCGTCGCTGCGCACGGCCATTCCGGCCGGCGTCGGCCTGTTCCTGGCGCTGATCTCGCTGAAGAACTCGGGCATCGTCGTCGCCAGCCCGGCCACCTTCCTGACCATGGGCGACCTGCACAAGCCCGAGCCGATCCTGGCCGTCGTGGGCTTCCTCGTCATCGTCGCGCTGGACCGCCTGCGCGTCACGGGCGCCCTCCTGATCGGCATCATGACGGTGACGATCCTGTCCTTCTTCTTCGCCGGGAATACCTTCAACGGTGTCGTGTCGCTGCCACCGTCGATCGAACCGACCGTGTTCAAGATGGACATCATCGGCGCCATCTCGCACGGCCTCGTCACCGTCGTGCTGGTGTTCTTCCTCGTCGAACTGTTCGACGCGACCGGCACCCTGATGGGCGTGGCTCAGCGCGCCGGCCTGATGAAGGACGGCAAAATGCCCGTCGGGATGAACAAGGCCCTGCTGGCCGATTCCGGCGCTATCATCGCCGGCTCCGTGCTGGGCACCTCCAGCACCACGGCTTTCATCGAAAGCGCGGCCGGCGTGCAGGCCGGCGGCCGCACGGGCCTGACGGCCGTCACCGTGGCCGTGCTGTTCCTGCTGGCCCTGTTCATCGCGCCGCTGGCCGGCGTCGTGCCGGCCTATGCCACCGCGCCCGCCCTGTTCTTCGTAGCCTGCCTGATGCTGCGCGAACTGACGGAGATTAACTGGAACGAGACCACCGAAAGCGTCCCGGCCGTCATCACGGCCCTCGTGATGCCGTTCACCTATTCGATCGCCAACGGCCTGGCCCTTGGCTTCATCAGCTACGCCGGGCTGAAACTGTTGACCGGCAAATACCGCGAAGTCAGCGGCATGATCTGGAGCATCGCCGGCGTGTTCCTGTTCAAGACCATCTACATCGCCGGCTGAACCACGCACGAACTACTGGAGCTGTGAATGTCTGAACCGATTCGTTTCTATTTTCAAGGGCGCGTACAGGAGGTCAGGTCCGTCTCGCCCACCCGCACGGTGCTGCAGCACCTGCGCGAGGACCTGCACTGCACGGGCACCAAGGAAGGCTGCGCCGAAGGCGACTGCGGCGCCTGCACCGTCGTCGTCGGCTCGCTGGTGGACGGCCAGCTGGAAATGCGCAATGTGAATTCATGCATCCAGTTCCTGCCCACGCTGGACGGCAAGGCCGTGTTCTCCGTCGAGGACCTGCGCCAGCCGGACGGCGCCCTGCACCCCGTGCAGGAAGCGCTGGTGGAATGCCACGGGTCGCAATGCGGCTTCTGTACGCCGGGCTTTGCCATGTCGCTGTGGAGCCTGTACCTGAAGCAGGAGGGCCAGGCCGAACCCCTGTGCCGCAAGCAGATCGACGAGACCCTGTCCGGCAACCTGTGCCGCTGCACCGGCTACCGGCCCATCATCGACGCCGCGCACCGCATGGGCGAGCTGCCCGCCGTGCAATTCGACCGGGCCGCGCTGGTGGCGGCCCTGCAGACCCTGCAACGAGACGTTATGTTCAGCTACAGCCACGACGGCCAGACCTTTCATGCCCCCCGTACCCTGGCCGAACTGGCCGAAGTACGGGCCGCCAATCCCGCCGCGACCATCCTGGCCGGCTCCACCGACGTCGGCCTGTGGGTGACGAAGCAGATGCGCAACCTGGGCGACGTGATCTACGTGCGCCAGGTGCGCGAGCTGCACCGCATGGCGCAGGCGGACGGCTTCCTGGAAATCGGCGCGGCCGTGTCGCTGGACGACGCCTACCAGGCCGTGTGCGACCTGTACCAGAACGATTCGCTGACCGAGATGTGGCAGCGCTTCGCCTCGCAACCGATCCGCAGCACGGGCACGCTGGGCGGCAGCGTCGCCAACGGCTCGCCCATTGGCGACTCCGCGCCGTGGCTGATCGCGCTGGGCGCCGAGATCGTGCTCCGCAGCGACCGTGGCCAGCGCGCCATGCCCCTGCAAGACTTCTACCTGGACTACATGAAGAAGAACTGGGAAGCGGGCGAATTCGTCGAGGCCGTGCGCGTGCCGCTGCCCCGCCCGGGCCTGCAGTTCCGTACCTATAAACTGGCCAAGCGCTACGACCAGGATATCTCGGCCGTCTGCGCCGCCTATGCCTTCACGGTGGAAGACGGCGTGGTGCGGGAAGCGCGCATCGCCTACGGCGGCATGGCCGCCACGTCGCGCCGCGCGCCGCTGGCCGAGGCGGCCCTGAACGGCAAGCCGTGGAACGAGGCGAGCCTGAAGGCAGCCATGACGGCCCTGGCCCAGGACTACACGCCGCTGACGGACATGCGCGCCACCGCCAGCTATCGCATGAAGACGGCCCAGAACCTGCTGCGCCGCTTCTGGCTGGAGACGCGCCCCGACGCGGCCCTGCCGACCACCTCGATCAACGCATTCGCCTACAAGGAAAACGCAGCATGAACAGCAAAAACGAAGCGTTCATGACGGCCGGCGCGGCCCAGGGCTGGGCCGAAGTGGGCCGCAACCACCCGCACGAATCGGCCATCCTTCACGTGCTGGGCGAAGCGACCTACACGGACGACATCCCCGAGGCGCAAGGCACCCTGCATGCCGCCCTTGGCCTGTCGACCGTGGCGCACGCGCGCATCGTCTCGATCGACCTGGCACCCGTGCTGTCCATGCCGGGCGTGGTCGCGGCCTACACGCACAAGGACATCCCCGGCACCAACGACTGCGGCCCGATCATCCACGACGACCCGATCCTGGCCGTCGACAAGGTGGAATACGTGGGCCAGCCCGTCTTCATCGTCGTCGCCGCCACGCACGACCAGGCCCGCCACGCGGCGCGCAAGGCCGTCATCGGCTACGAGGAACTGCCGGCCGTGCTGACACCCGAGGCGGCGCGCGACGCGGCCTCCTTCGTGGTGCCGCCGATGCGCCTGACGCGGGGCGACGCCGAGCAGGCCTTCGCCAACTCGAAGCACGTCCTGACGGGCAAGCTGAAGGTGGGCGGCCAGGAGCAGTTCTACCTGGAGGGCCAGATCTCGTATGCGCTGCCGAAGGAAGGCAACGGCATGCACGTGTACTGCTCGACCCAGCACCCGACCGAGATGCAGCACGTGGTCGCGCATGCGCTGCATTACCCGTCGCACGCCGTCGTCATCGAATGCCGCCGCATGGGCGGTGCCTTCGGCGGCAAGGAGTCGCAGTCCGCGCTGTGGGCCGCCTGCGCCGCCATCTGCGCCGCGGCCCTGAAGCGCCCGGTGAAGCTGCGCGCCGACCGCGACGACGACATGATGGTCACGGGCAAGCGCCACTGCTTCCACTACGAATACCAGGTGGGCTACGACGAGCGGGGCCTGATCACGGCCGCCAAGGTGGAAATGCTGTCGCGCGCCGGCTTCTCGGCCGACCTGTCGGCGCCCGTCGCCACCCGCGCCATCTGCCACTTCGACAATACCTACTACCTGTCCGACGTGGACATCCGCGCCATGGCCTGCAAGACCAACAGCCAGTCGAACACCGCCTTCCGCGGCTTCGGCGGGCCGCAGGGGGCCATCGCCATCGAGTACATCGTCGACGAGATCGCCCGCAACCTCGGCATGGACGCGCTGGACGTGCGCCGCGTGAACTTCTACGGCCGCAATGACGAGGAAGGCCGCAACGTCACGCAGTACGGCCAGAAGGTGGTCGACAACGTGATCCACGAACTGGTGGCCCAGCTGGAAGAGTCCAGCAGCTACCGCGCACGCCGCGCCGCCATCGAAGCCTTCAACGCCGGCAGCCCCGTGCTCAAGAAGGGCCTTGCCTTGACGCCGGTGAAGTTCGGCATCGCCTTCAACGTCACCCACTTCAACCAGGCCGGCGCCCTCGTGCACATCTACACGGACGGCACCGTGCTGGTGAACCATGGCGGCACGGAAATGGGCCAGGGCATCAACACCAAGGTCTGCCAGGTAGTCGCCCATGAACTGGGCATCCCGCTGGTGCGTGTGCGCGCCAGCGCCACGGACACCAGCAAGGTCGCCAACACGTCGGCCACGGCCGCGTCGACGGGCGCGGACCTGAACGGCAAGGCCGCCCAGGATGCGGCGGCCACCTTGTCGAACCGCCTGCGCAACTTCGCCGCCAAGACCTACGGCTGCGGCGTGGCCGACGTGCAGTTCGCCGACGGCATGGTCCACGCCGGGGAGATCATCACCACCTTCCCGGACCTGGTGCAGAAGGCCTACCTGGCACGGGTGCAGCTGTGGTCCGACGGCTTCTATGCGACGCCGGGCCTGTCGTGGGACCGCGAGACGATGACGGGCAACCCCTTCGGCTACTACGCCTACGGCGCCTCCGTGTCGGAAGTGGTGGTCGACACCCTGACGGGCGAATGGAAGCTGCTGAAGGTCGACGCGCTGTACGATGCCGGCAATTCGCTGAACCCGGCGCTGGACGTCGGTCAGGTCGAAGGCGCCTTCGTGCAGGGCATGGGCTGGCTGACGACGGAGGAGCTGTGGTGGAACAAGGCGGGCAAGCTGATGACGCATGCGCCCTCCACCTACAAGATCCCCGGCGTGTCGGACTGCCCGGATCACTTCAATGTGCAGCTGTTCAAGAACCGCAACGTCTTCGACAGCATCCACCGTTCCAAGGCCGTGGGCGAGCCGCCGCTGCTGCTGCCCTTCTCCGTGTTCCTGGCCATCCGCGATGCCGTGTCGGCCGTGGGCGAACACCGCTTCAACCCGCCGCTGCGGGCACCGGCCACCAGTGAAGCCATCCTCGACGCCGTGGAAGCGGTGCGGGAGCTGGTCGAGCCGGCCTGACGGGTTCCGCCAGGCGGAAGCTGGCGCAAGGAAAAGCGGCGGCCCGGGTGGCCGCCGCTGTCGCCGTGGCTTGCCGCCACGGGTGATGCATCAGTTAATCTGCAGCTTGCGGGCGCCTTCGTTGGCCTTTTTCGGCAAGGTCAGCTGCAGCACGCCGTTTTCATACCTGGCGACCGCGGCCGTGTCGTCGATCGCATGCTCCAGGGTGAAGCTGCGGTATTGGCGGCCGACGTAGCGCTCGCTGCGCACCACCTTGTCGCGGTCCTGGCCGTCGCCCTTCACTTCGCTCTGCCGGCGCACTTCGGCGGCAATCGACACCCGGTTGCCTTGCACGTCGACCTTGATGTCCTCCTTGTTGACGCCGGGAATATCGGCCGAGACCGTGTACTCCCTGTCGTTTTCCGCGACGTCGAGGCGGATGCCGGCCGATTCGACATCGTCGAACAGCTGGTAGCGGCGGCGCATGTCACGCCACACGTCGTCCATTTCGCGCAGCGGCGCGAAGGTTGCCAGGTCCGTAAACGGATCGAAACGGGTCAGAAAATTCGCCATGATTTCCTCCTGGTTGCCGATCTGGATGCACAGGCCGGCCGCGGTCGGCGGTCGCGGCGCGGCCCGGCCGGGTGACAACGCCATGCCGGCCTTGATGCTCATAGCGTAGCGAAGCTTTCGCATAAAAGTTTGAGGTACATCAAATCTGCGGGCCTGGATTTATGGTCGCTCGGGCGCAGATTTTCTTATCTGGCAACTTTCACTTAGAATACGGCCTCTTTCACTCATTCCACTGCCATGGCCACTCAAGGCGAACACGACTACTTCAAGAAGATTGGCGCAGCCGGCATGCAGCACGCCGCCCACAAGCCGTGGTCCGACAGCCAGTGCGGCCTGTACCTGATGGAATTGGGAGCCATGATGGGCCTGATGCCCGAGGGCGGGCGCCTGCTGGACATGGGTTGCGGTACCGGCTGGACCAGCGTCTTGTTCGCCAAGCGGGGCTACGACGTCGTCGGCCAGGACCTGGTACCGGAGGCAATCGAAGCAGGCCGCCAGCTGAAACACCAGAATGGCGTGACCAAGCTGGACTTCGTCGTGGGCGACTACGAGTCGCTCGCGTTCAAGGAGGAGTTCGACGTCGTCGTCTTCTTCGACTGCCTGCACCACGCGGTGGACGAAGTGGGCGCCCTTCGCAGCGCCTGGCAAGCCCTGAAGCCGGGCGGCATCTGCATCACGTCCGAACCGGGCCGGGGCCACGAGCGGCGCTCGCAGGCCGTGATGGCCGAGTTCGGCGTAACGGAACGTGACATGCATCCCGCCAAGATCATTCGCGCAGGCAAGAAGGTCGGCTTCCGCGCCTTTTCCGTCCATCCGCATGCGTCCTACCTGTATATCGCCCTCTACCGCCAACAGCAGCGTGGCCTGCTCGGCAAGCTGCTTGGCTTGCCGGGCATGCGCACCCTGGTCGGCATGGCCACCGTACTGTTCTCCAAGCACCAAGCCGGCATCGTCGTGCTGCGCAAATAAGGCCGTGCACCGGGCAGCCCTTGCTACCCTTTCTGCCCTGCTTTGCTGGGGCCTGCCGATGCAGGCCGCGGCACCCGCGTGGCAGCCCTTTACCTGGCATGTCGACAGCTTTGCCGGCGGCCCGCCCGAGCCGGTGGCCCTGTTCCTGCCCGCGCGAATCGACGGCGCGCCCTGCCTGGTGCAACTGGACACGGGCGCCAACGGCGAGCTGATGTGGGCCGGCGCGGCGGACGGCGCAACGGCGAAACGGCTCTTGACGGTCGAACTGGCCGGCATCCGCAGGCAAGTCTGGGCCGATGGCGGCAATGTGCGTTACGTAACGCCGCAAGTGTGCGCGCTGCGGGCCGTCGCCACCGTCGGCAATGCCTTCTTCGAGCACGGCACCTTGACCCTGGACCTGGGTAATGCCCGCTTTGCCTTCTCCCCCGGGCCGACATTGGCGTCGAACCCGGCTGCCCATCCCTGTTCTATGCCCGCTGGGCGGCCACGGGCGGCCACCCGCTGGTGGAAGTCCAGGTTGCCGGCGGGCCGCCTGGCTATGCATTGCTCGACATGGGTGCCGTGCGCTTCGGCCTGGCCGCCACGGACGCCGGCGAATGGGCCGCGCTGACGGACGGCGCGCCGCTGACGGCCGGCGGCCCGGTCCGGCCGTTCGGCCTGAACAGCTGGGGCAAGGACGTGCAGTGTTTCGAAAGGCGCTGTCACCCGGTCGCGGTGAACTGTCTCACCGGCATTTAGCTTCCTGCCGGGAACAATGCAGCCCGTAAAAATTGCTGCGGCGTGCTCAGGTGCCGACAGTCGAGCCCGTGAATCCAGCCCAGGTAGTGGGGCAGGTAGCGGCTGGCCACGCCGTGAAAGCGGATCAGCCAGGTCTTGAAAACGGCGTGGTAGCGGTTCACGTTCTGGACGTGGATTTCCCCCAGCACCCGCTCGCCCTGGCGCAGATTGACGGCCCGGTGCGCGATGCCATGATCTTTCGCAAACTCCCGATACGCTGTCGCCGCATCGGTGGCCAGCAGCACGGCCTTGTCCAGCACGGGTAACAAATGCTGCTGCAACTGCGCCGCCGTGACGGGGCCGCGCCCCGGCACGAAATCGCAGGTACGCCCTTGCCGGTCGCGTGCCACCAGGATGCAGTCCAGTTCGCCGCTGATGCCCCGTTTTTTCGCACGGCCCCCGCGCCGCCGGGGAGGCCGCGTCATGTGACGCGCGCCCTTCTGCGATTCCAGTAAATACGTTTCGTCGGCCTCGACGATGCCGCTCAAGGGCTTGGGCCGGTCGTCCTTGGCCATGGCAAGAAAGCGGTGGCGCCAGCGAAAGCTCGTGTTGCGGTGAATGCCGGTTGTTTCCGCTGCCGCGCGTACCGTCATCGAACCCAACATGCACTGCAGGAACGGCAACCATTTCTCGCGCAGCCGGATAAAGGCCAGCGGGGTCTTCGTCAGCGCGTTGAAGGAGCGGCGGCACTGGCGACAGCGGTAGCGCTGCAGGCCGCGCAGGATGCCGTGACGGTACAGCTTGTCGGCGCCGCAGTGGGGGCAACAGCGCATGCGCGCGCCCCGTTCCTCGATGATGGCCAGGCAGTCTGCCAGCGAGGCACATCCTTCGAACAGCCGTCGCAGGCCATCCCCTTGTTCGCCGGTCAGCCGGGTCAGCCACGCCAGGCACTGCGTCCGTACGGCCTGGTACTCGTCGATTTCCATGCCCACCTCCGTCTTGGTTCATGCCAACTTACGGTATGACAATGGTCGAGCCAACAAGTTCCTTGCGACCGGGGCACAGCGCCTTTCGAAACGACCGTGAAGAAACCGCTGGCGCTGGCCGGTGCCGTGCTGGCGCAGGCCCGCGACTCCTATTGCATGGACCAGGGCTTCCGCTCGCCCGTGAAGCTGGTCGGTGTGCTGGGGCTGTTGCCGCTGCGCGCGCATGTCATCACGCTCGACTACCCGTCGCGGCGGTGGATGCTGACGCGGGACTGAGCCGACGATGCCGCCCGGGCATGGCGGCTTGCCAACTGTGTGCGCGGGAGCCGACAGATGCGTAGCAGAACGCTACCGCTGCGCAGCAAATGGTGGACAAACTTGCAGATGTGGAGCTACTGTTGCCCCATAGCACAATCCGAACCGTCAGCGAGACCGCCATGTGCCACCTGTCCATCAAACAAGCTTTTATCGCCACCTTCCTGCTGACCTTGACGCTGGCGGGGCTGACCTTCTGGGCCATGCTGCGCGTGTCGGACAAGGAGGCGGCCGCAACGGCCGCAAGCCAGGGACGCTACCAGTCCTACCTGCTGGCCGACGAGTTGCGCCAGAGCTCGGACGACCTGACCCGGCTGGCCCGCACCTATGTCGTGTCGGGCGACCCAGCGTATGAACAGCAATACATGGCCATCCTCGACATCCGCAACGGCACCAAGGCGCGCCCGCAGAACTACGAGCGCATCTACTGGGACTTCGTGGCGGGCGGCACGCCCGTGCCGCCCTCTTCCGGCCAGACGGTCGCCCTGCAGAAGCTGATGCAGGAAGCCGGCTTCACGGAGCAGGAATTCGCCAAGCTGAAGGAGGCGCAGGCCAATTCGGACGGGCTCGTCAAGACGGAAGTGATCGCCATGAACGCCGTCAAGGGCCGCTTCGACGACGGCAAGGGCGGCTTCACGCGCGAGGCCGCGCCGGACCTGGAACTGGCCCGGCGCATCATGCACGACGCCACCTATCACCAGAACAAGGCCAGCATCATGCGGCCGCTGAATGAATTCCTGGCCATGCTGGACGCCCGCACGTCGGCGGCCGTGCTGCAGGCCGAGGGAGAAACCCGCGCCGCCTTCGCCATGGCTGTCGTGCTGCTGGGCCTGTCCGTCGGCGCCATCGTGCTGTGCCTGTTGCTGGTGTACCGCTATATCCAGCGCAACCTGGCCAGCGCCGCCGCGTCGGCCGGCCGCATCGCCCAGGGCGACCTGACCGGGGACATCCGCGTGGCCCACGACGACGAAGTGGGCACCTTGATGCGCGCCATTGCCACCATCAACGACAACCTGGCCGGCATGATCGGCAAGATCCACGCCAGTACCGACGAGATGGCCGTGGCGACGGACGAGATCGCACGGGGCAACGCCGACCTGTCCGAACGGACGGAATCGCAGGCCAGCTCGCTGGAGGAGACGGCCAGCTCGATGGAATCGTTGACGCAGACCGTGCAGCGCAATGCCACCGATGCCGGCGAAGCGAACCGGCTGGCCGCGAACGCCTCGGCCATCGCGGCCCAGGGCGGTGAGCAGGTGTCGAAGGTGGTCGACACGATGGGGTCGATCCGCGAAAGCTCGACCCGCATCGGCAATATCACGGGCGTCATCGACGGCATCGCCTTCCAGACCAATATCCTGGCGCTGAACGCGGCCGTGGAAGCGGCGCGCGCGGGCGAACAGGGCCGCGGTTTTGCCGTCGTCGCGTCGGAGGTGCGCAACCTGGCCCAGCGCAGCGCCGCGGCGGCGCGGGAAATCAAGGAACTGATCGGCGATTCGACGGGCCGGGTGGAACAGGGTGCCCGCATGGTCGATGAGGCCGGCAAGACGATGAACCAGGTGGTCCAGGCCGTGCGCCAGCTCGAAGCTATCATGGCCGGCATCACCAATGCCAGCGCCGAGCAGACCACCGGCATCATGGAAGTGAACCGGGCCGTGTCGATGATGGATGCGATCACCCAGCAGAACGCGGCCCTGGTCGAACAGGCAGCAGCGGCGGCCGAAAGCCTGCGCGAACAGGCCAGCGGCTTGACGCAGGCGGTGGGCAGTTTCCGCCTGCGCGGACAGGCCGCCGGCCCGGCGCGGCTGGCACTGGCCCGCTGATCCGGCTCAGCCCCGGCTTACAGCTTGGGGCACTGGGCCGGGTCCAGCACGAAACCCGGTGCCGGACCGTACAGGCAGGCCGCGCCCGTCTTGTCCAGGCTTGTCAAGGTCAGCGACCAGTCGCCCAGGCCGTTGCACTGGGGGTAATGCATGACGGAGAAGGCATCGTAGGACGTCAGCGGCACCCAGTCCTTGTCCTCGAAGCACTTGCCCGATTCGGCCCGCGTGTGCTCGTGGCGGTAGGACAGCGTGTGGCCCAGTTCGTGGCGCAGGATGCCGTCCAGGGTCAGCTTGCCCGGCTCCAGTTTCAGCGCGCTGGCATCGATCAGCACATTGCGCTGGGGCCGGGGCGTACGGGGGAAAAAGGCGCGCGCCAGGTACTGCCCGTTGACATTGACAGGGCGCACGTCGAAGACCACCTCCGGCGTCGTGGCCGAGCACTTGGCGTCCAGTTCGGGCCGGTGCACGAAGCGCACGTCCGACGCCTCCTGCCACGCCTGGGCGGCGGCCGCCATGGACGCCTTGACCCGTTCGTAATCCGCGCCGAAGCCCTTGCTGACGCAGTAGCTGATGGCCTTCTTGGCCACGTTGTCCCACACATTGGGCTTGCCGCCCGGTGCATCGACGATCAGCTGGATCGTCGGCCCCGCCCCCGCGGGCAGGCCGAAGCGCGTGCTTTTCCACTCCTGCACGATCTCCTTCGTATAGAACTCGCGCAGTTCGGCCTCGTCCAGGATAGGCGTGTCGCCGTTGACGATGTACACGCCACCGGGGAACGGCTCCTTGAACACCTTCTTCTTGAACGCCTCGAAGCCCAGGTCGACGGCGTTCTGGCGCGAGGCCAGGGCCAGCGAGGCCGTCGTGCGGTTGGCCTTGCGCAGCGACGTGGCGTCCTGGGCGGCGGCCGTGCCGACCCATGCGAGCGAACATGACAGCGCCAGCGGCAGGCACATCGACAGCGACAGCGCGGCATTGGTAGTGCGGGACATCCGAAGCATAGAACCTCCTCGATACTTGACTGCGGGCGGGTGCGTTGTACGTTCAATCGACGCTTCAAACCACGTTTCGATCCGGAAACTGAAAGTTTGCAGGTTTTAACGACTTGTACGTACAACGCCACTATACGGACTAGCGTCGCGAAAGTACATGCATGCCCCGCCCCGGCCGAAGCCGGGAAGCCTTCGCTTCAACGTGTGCCGGCCAGGGTCCAGCCATTGCGACCGGCCTGCTTGGTCCGGTACAGCGCGACGTCCGCCGCCTTGTAGATCGTGTCCACGTCCGACGCGCGGGGCAGGAAGATGGCGGCGCCGACACTGGCACTGATCTGCAGGCTGTGCGACTTGTACAGCACCGGTTGGGCCATCGCGGCCACGATCCGTTCGCTGACCTCG
Organism: Pseudoduganella buxea; assembly: GCF_009720835.1. Taxonomy (GTDB): domain Bacteria; phylum Pseudomonadota; class Gammaproteobacteria; order Burkholderiales; family Burkholderiaceae_D; genus Rugamonas; species Rugamonas buxea. Next base: position 36,004 of record NZ_WNKZ01000031.1, on the reverse strand, counting down.
GCAATGGCGGCACCGTCCACGCGCGCGGCCAGCAGCACCGCGAATTCATCGCCGCCCAGGCGGACCACCTTGTCCGTGGCCCGCACGGCGTCGGGCAGGCGGCGGGCCGCGCTGACCAGCAGCGCGTCGCCGGCGTCGTGGCCAAGACTGTCGTTGACGGCCTTGAACTTGTCCAGGTCGATCAGCAGAAGCCCGAACGGTTCGCCATCGCGCTCGCTTTGCGCGGCCATGCGCCGCAATTCATCGTTGAACAGACGCCGGTTCGGCAGCCCCGTCAGCGCATCCGCGTAGGCCATCGTCTCCAGCCGCGCCTGGATGGCGCGCAGTTCGCTCGTGCGCGCTTCGACCAGAGTCTCCAGTTCCAGCTGGCGCTTGCGCAGCAGCGATGTCCTGCCGCGCATCAAGAGCGCGACCGCGGCGACGGCCAGGGCGCCTTCCAGCATCCTGACGAGCGTCTGCTCGTGCCAGGCCGGTTCGACGTGGACGGGGAACCCGGTCGCCACGGCGCCGCTGCCGTCCGCCAGCGTGGACCGCATGCGCAAGGTATAGTCGCCCGGCGGCAGATTGGTGTAGTTGGCCCGCCGGATGGTCGGATCCGTGTCGATCCAGTCCGGGTCGAAACCGTCGAGCCGGTAGGCATAGCGGCGTTCGGCGGCCAGCCCGAAATCCAGTGCGGCAAATTCGACCGACAAGCCGCGTTCCCGCTGCGCCGGCGTTATCGCCAGCGGCCTGACGGGGGCGCCATGGCGGTTGAACGACCAGGCCGGCATCTCGCGCGCACCCAGACTGAGCTGCGTGGCCACCAGCGGCGGCGTGCCGCGCGCCGTATCGAGCCGTCCCGGACGCAGCACGCTCGCGCCGTTCAGGCCGCCGAACACGAGGTTGCCCCGCGTATCCCGAACGCCCGCGGCCGTCCAGAAGGCAGCGATATTGGCCCCGTCGGCGCTGCCGACGCGCCGGATCGCGAACGTCGTCGTGTCGAGCCCTGCCATGCCAATGTCCGTGCTGAACCACAAGCCGCCGGCGCCGTCGTCCACCATGGCGCTGACGCCGTTCGCCGGCAGCCCTTCGGTAGTGGTGAAGCGGCGGAACCAGCGCCGGCCGTCCGCGTCGGTGCGCAGCAGTACGGCGACGCCGGCGGAGAAGTTGGTGACCCACAGGCGGCCATGCGCATCCGCATGGAGCGACGTGATATAGCCGTTCGGCAGGCGGGTCGGATCGACGGCACTGGTGGGCATGACTTCGGCACCGGGCCCGGCCCCCTTTACACGCGCCAGCCCGGCCCGGGTGCCGACCCAGACGTCGCCGTCCGGCATGGGCAGGATGGCCGTCACGCGCCGGTCGCCCAGCGCACTGTCCTCATGGCGCAGCAGCTTGGGCGCGTGGCTGTCCGCCGCGCCGATGGCCCAGATGCCGTCCAGGCCGCCGACCCACACGACGCCAGCGCGCGCCGCCAGCGCATACACGGGCGCCTCGGCCGGGCGCTCCGGAATGGCGATCCGGCGTACACCGCTGCCGTCCCCGTCCACCATGTACAGGCCTTGCTGCGTGCCGACAAAGACCGTATTGTGCGGGCCGTTGGCCAGCGCCAGGATGCTGCCCTTCGGCAGGCCGGCCCCGCCCGGGCGGCGCGCCACGGAGATCGTGCCGATCATGCCGGCCACGGGGTCGACGCGCGCGATGGCACCGGCCGTCAGCCCCATCCAGACCTGGCCGTCCGGCCGGGCCAGCAATGCCGGCACGCTGAGCTTGTCGACACCAGGGAGGGTGCGGATGGTGATGACGCCTTGCGGCCGCGGGTCGTGCTGGCTCAGCGCATCGACGGTGGACACGAACACCTGGCCGTCGCGCGTGCGCAACATCGCCATCGGATCGTCGTCCCGCAAGGTGTCCGGGATGTCCGGCCGGTGCCGGATGCGCTGGGTTCTTGCCGTGGCCACGTCGACTTCGATGATGCCGCCGGCCTCCATGCCCAGCCACATGACGCCGTCCGACTTCTCCACGATGGAGAAGACGCGCTCGCCATCGAGGGTGCCGCCGGACGGCGACTCGACGACCGCGACCGGCTTGGCCCCGGGGGACGGAATCACGAAGGCGCCATGCACCCGCGTCCCGATCCACAGCCGTCCCGCATGGTCCTCGACGATCGCGCTGATGGCCGGTTCGCGCCCACCCGGCGCTGCCAGGCCGACCCGCTGCAAGGGCGCTTCGGCCGTGCGGCCGTACCACAAGCCCCTGCGCGTGCCCACCCACAGGCCGCCATGCCGGTCGCGACGCAGTTGATCGACGCCCGTGTCGGCAAACGTGGGCCCGGTCCCGGAATGCGTGGCGGCGGCGTACACCTTGCCGTCCGCCGCGACCCGTTCGAGGCTGGCCCCGGTGCCGACCCACAGCCCGCCCGCGCCATCGTCGGCCAATGCGGAGACGCGGACGTTGCGCAGGCGCGGCATGCGGACGAAGGCGTCGTGCACCGGATCGTAACGCACCAGGCCGGCGGCGCTGGTGCCGATCCACAGCGTGCCATTCGCCGCGATGTGCAGGCTCAGGACATAGTTGTCCGGCATGGCATCGGCCTTGCCCGGGTCCGCGACATGCCTGCGCATGCGCTGGCCATCCCACCGCAGCAAGCCCATCTGGGTACCCAGCCACAGGAAGCCATCCCTGTCCTGCGCCATCGCCATCGCTCCGGAAATGACGGGATCGGCGTGGTTGCGAAACGAGATGTGGCCCATCGCGGCCCACGGCTGCGGCGCGGGTGCCGACGCGGCGACGCTACCTAAGCAGCCGAGGAGACACAACACGCAGGCAAGGAAGACCCGTGATACGGAGGGCATATCGCATAGTGATTTATAGAAACAGCGCTCACTATACCGAAGATAGCCGGTCAGTTTCGGCTTTTCATGCGCTGGCGGCGCCGCGACGGCGGCATGGACGGCTGATAAACCGCCGTTCAATGTCCCGTCCATCCGGCTGGGCGGCGAATGCTGTCCAGTAATGCCAGGGAAACGGAGCCGCCGAGTGCCCCGACCGGTGCCCTACCGTCCGTGCAAGCAGCAGCAGCCACTGCAAGGACGACGGCGCGCCGCGGCTGCCGGATAGTTGCAATTGCGCAACAGAACGCCAGGCTATTGCGTGGTGACGAGCACGTCGTCGACGACAAAGGCGGTGGCCAAGGTGGTGCCTTCCTTGCCTTCGAAATGGACACGCACGGTCTGGCCCTTGTAGGCGCTCAGGTCGAAGCTGCGCTGGACATAGCTGCTGCCCTTGTTCAGGTTCGAATACGTCGCCAGGGTGGCCAGCAGCGTGCCGGTGCTGGAGCGCACCTGCACCTTCAGGGTGTCGTAGGCGCTGCTGGTGGTGGTTTCGCTGGAGGCGATGCGCAGCCAGAATGACAGCGTTGCCTTGCTGACCGTGGACGGAATCGTCAGCTGCTGGTACAGCGTGTCGGTGCGGGCCGCACCCTGCCCGTTCAGCCGTGCCATCCACGTGCCGCCGTGCGCCGGATACGTGGTGTTCGCCGTGATGACGCCGCTGCTGGCGCTCCACGACGTGGCGCCCGATTCGAAGCCGCCGTTCTGCACCAGCTGCGCGCCGGCGGGCGGCGTGCCCGCATTGTTGACACTGAAGGTGACGGGCGCCGACCTGCCGAGGTTGCCGGCGGCATCGGTGGCCGTCGCCGTCAGGCTGTGGCTGCCGTTGCTCAGGGCGGTGGAATTGAAGCTGAGCATGTACGGCGACGTGCTGTCCGTACCCTTCAGGACGTCATCCACGTAGAAATCGACCCGGCCCACGCCCACGTTGTCGCTGGCATTGGCGGTGAAGGCGATGGTGCCGCTGCTGCCGCTGGCCGCGGCCGACACGGTGGGCGCACTGGTGTCGCCGCCGGCCGTCTGCGTCACCCAGACCGGTGCCGACCACAGGATGTTGCCGTCGCTCTGCGTCACCTTGGCGTAGTAGAAGTGTTCGCCCGGCGCCGGGGTGATGGTCGTGGTGGGGCTGGTCGACAGCACGCTGACGGTGCCGTTTCGGCCCGGGACGCCCTCGACCAGGGACACCGTCGACGCCGCCTTGCCGGCGCTGTTGGCGAATTCGACAGCCAGCGTCAACGGCCCGCTGTTGGTGAAGCGTTCGCCCATGACGTGGCCGTTCGCCGTCAGCACCAGCTGCGAATTCTTGTCCATCGTGGCGAACACCCGGCGCGCCCGCAGTGCGTCGATGAAGCTCGCCTGCGTCAATGGCGCGCCGTTCGGAATCAACACGCCCGTGCGATTGGTGTAGGACGCGCCCCAGTTGGCGCAGTGATTGTCCTGGTTGGTGCTGAACGCCACGTGGAAGCCCGCCTCCAGCGCCTTGTTGCAGGCGCCCTCATAGCTGCTGCGCCCCGTTTCCGTCTCTGTCGTGTTGGTCGAGAACGCGGACGTATTGAGCACTTCGCACAGGGCCATGGCCTGGTCGCCGTCGGCACTGTAGCCCAGGGCGACGCCGTTGACGAGGAACTGCCCGCTGGACGACGGATGGTTGAACTGGCCGATCCAGCCGCGCTGGCGCATCAAGGTGTACAGCGCGGCGTAATCGTTTTTCGGCGTCAGCGTGTCGCCGAGCAGCTGGCCGCCGCTGTTGACTTCCCACTGCAGCAGCTCGGGCGAATTGAAGATGTTCAGGTGGCCGCCGTTGTTGATGACGCCCCACTCCAGGCCGTAGACGCCGAGGAAGCCGGGGTACTTGCCGTTGAAGTCGGCCGCCGCGGCCAGCCCGGACTGGTACAGCGCACGGGCGGTGGCTGGATTGGCGGACGTGTTGGTGCTGTCCGAGCCGTCGTACATATGGTTGTGTTCGGACGCGACGAGGAAATCCAGGCCCCGGTTGCGCGCATACGCGAAGGCTTCGGCCGGCCCTTGCGCGCCCGACTGGGGTGCCTGGGCGCCGCCGCAGCTGGCCAGGGCTCCGCCACCGTCGCTGTGATTGGTCTGGCTGTGCAGGTTGCCGTAGTACACCGTGTACGGCAGCGCGGCCGGTGCCGGCGCCGCCGTCGCCACGGCAACGTCGCCGCCGGCCTGCGCCATGCCGGGCGACGGCAGGGCCCGGAATGCCGGCATGCGCATCGCGGGCGGCGTGCCCAGGGCGAGATCCCAGCTTTGCTCGATCATCTCGTCGCCGGCATGGGCCAGCGCATCCTCGATAGCGGCGGTACTCGCGTCGCCGTTGCCGCGCGTGGCCGGATGGGCCGCCGCGCGCATGCGCACCTGGTAGATGCCGTCCGGCAGGCGGTCGTCGGCACCGCGCCCAGGCCAGCGCACGGTTACGGCCACGGCCTTGCGAAACAGGCGCTGCACGCCATCCCAGCGCTGCACCACCTGGCCGCCAGGGGCCACCAGTTCCAGGCGCCAGCTGACGTCGTGCGGCTGCTCGACGTGCGGATAGCTGAAGTCGAGCGTAAAGGTACGGGCGCCGGCGCTGGCCCGCGACTTGTCCGTGCCCTGGGCCACGGCTTGTGTGGCATAGGGGACGTGGAGGGTTGCTTCGAATTCCCGGTGATCGAGTTCGCCGGCGCAAACGCGGCCGCCAATCAACAAAAGACCTGCAAAAATCTGTGTGCGACGCATGATTTCCTTAATGGTTTCCAATAACTGGGCAGCCGGATTGTCGCAATCATGCATGACAAGTTCGTGACGGGACAATCGAATTGAAAGGTGCTCGATTATTCTTTTGGAAATATGAGACACGAGCCTGATAGATTTATCAGGCAGGGACAGGAGATTCAAAATGCGCGGAATAAGCAAAGCACTGGGCGCTACCCGGCGGCTGCCCGCGCCGGCACGAGAATGTGGCAGGATCGCGGGCCTTACCCAAGCAATGCAGTCATACCGAAAATATAGGTGTTCAAATGCAAAATTCGTCGTTCGACTGCGCTGCTTTGCCTGACCGCAAGTAATGTTGCCAGCCATCTTATTCGATTATTAGACCGATTCCGCAATATTTGGTGAGATCCGTCGACTTGGCCTTGCCATAAAACGAGCGCTCCGGTCGACCGGGCGCAACCATTTACCGGCGTTTTCATGCGACAAACTATTCCCACGCTTCTATTCGGCCTGGCTGCCCTCACGAGCACTGTCGTCCACGCAGAAAGAGCCGATGCCGCTGGCTTCGCCATGAGGCTTCCCGGGACCTGGAGCAACAGCAGCCTTGGCCTCTTGTCCGATTCCGGTGGTACGGCCCGTATTGCGATCAAGGGATTCGAAGGCGTCGAGGGCTACGTAATGGATGTGACTTCACAGGAGGACAATGCACCGGATTTACTGAACTGGGGCCAATCAGGGTTTGCATTCGACGTGCGTGACGGCTACCGTATTAATACGATGACGCTTACCGGCACCCTTACCGGCGTGCTCAGTCCAGGCATCCCGTCCGCAGGCGGGACGATCGGCGTGGTGAGCAATGAATTCATCATGGGTCGCTTCGAACTAGCTGGTCAATCAATCTCAATGGGGCAGCGGACCCTGGAGAATGTCCATGGTGACGAGCAGATCCAGCTGAATGCCGGTATGCCGTTTGAAGGCGACTTCACGATGCTCCTCCACAACCGGGTGTATAACTCCGCGGAATCGGGTTCAAGCTATTGGTACGACGGTGATGAAGCTGAGGTGACGACGTATTATCAATCTTATGCATCGGTGCACTGGCACGATGTCGTGCTGACAGTGCAAGTGTCTCCGGTCCCTGAACCGGCTACGTATGCCATGCTGCTCGGAGGCTTGGGAATTGCCGGCTTCGCCGCGCGTCGGCACAAGGTATAGATCTGTTTCTTCGGGGCCGGCGCGGCGCCATGTTTAACCCGCAGCGGGCTCCGAATCGTTCGCCGACGCAGTCGTGCACCAGGGTGATTCCCCGCGCATCCTCCGCCCTGCGGTCCTGGCGCCGCTGCGCAGCTAGCCGCCGCACCGGATTAAACCAGCAAATTACACAGGCACATGGCAAAGAAAAAGGGCTCGCCACCGAAGTGTGCGAGCCCTTGATCTTAAAACGAATTCTGGTGGGAAGTGCAAGTTTCGAACTTGCGACCCCTGCAGTGTGAATGACATAGCGTGGCACCATCTGCTACTACCCGGGACATCATCTGCCTGCCTTTCACTCCTTCGAGAGCCGGCCTGGTGCCATAGCGTGCCACACGGTTTGCCGTACTTTTGCAGTACAAAGAGCCTCCAGTATACGTTTGCTGCAGTCCACGCCTTAGATGCAAACACCTCATCTATGAGTCGGCGAGCGCCGGCCGAAATCGCCAGCACGCTAATTCAGCCTGGTCCGATGGATACTTCGCGGAACCGGGTTGAACATCCCGCTTCTCATTCGGAACTTATGATAACGGGTTCAGTCAAATGATAGAACCCATTGCTAAGCGCTTCTTAGATAAGGGCTCTGGATGATGACCCGGTACGTTCCTTTGCCGAAGCTATACCGTGACTAAGATAGATACCGTTGTCGCACGCAGCAAACTGAAATGCCGACGAGAACCATACTGGCATCGATTGGCCAATGGCCGCCATGTTGGATACCGTATCATGTCGTCGAAGGAGGCAGCGCGTTGGGTAGCGAAATATCGAACTGCCTCCGGGATCCGGCTACATCATAGCATCGGTGCGCTTAGCGACTTACCGGAGCATCGGCGGTTCGAGGAGGCTGTAAAGCTGGCATCGCGGTGGTTTGCAGCGGTAGAATCGCTCACTGTGCCGCGCAACCTGCCGGTCATTGAAAATCATGATGCGCACTTAAGAGAGACCGCTACTGACGTTGCTGAGACCACAACCTCGGACCTTGGCTGGGTGTCACAACGTTCCGCTAACAACCAAATCTGTCGTACTGCAAAAATTCGGACAGTCTGGGAGGCATGCGAGGCATACGTACGCAGCTATGCAAAAGATCGATTGCCTAAAGAAGGGCGTGAAATGCACCAACGGTTTAAGCGCGTGTTAGCTGATGACCCAGTCAGGGACCGCGAATTAGCCGATTTAACGGCACAAGATATGGCTGGGCTAAGGGACCGCATTTACGCCAAACCCGTCATCGATCCAGCGGGACACGTTCGCAAGCGTGCGAAAAGCACTGTAAACCGAGAGCTCGCTGCAATTTGCGCAGCTGTAGGTAGAGGGATGGAAGAGAGTGGACTTTCCTCAAATGGTTCATGGCGAAAAGGCGCGAGGCCTTTTCGTGACGCAGTTAATAGCCGTAATCTGTACCTGGATTATGACCAACGGTCAGCACTTGTAAAAAGCGCCCGCGCCGATTTCGTGCCGTTTTTAAAATGCCTGTGCACTTTGCCCTTGCGACCGGGGGCTTTAGCATCCCTTCAGGTACGGGACTTCAACCCTAGACATTGTGAGCTAAGTATTAATCGCGACAAAGGTGGACACTATCGTCGAATTGTGGTGCCGCCAACGATATGTGCGCTTCTTACCGACGCTGCAGGCGGCCGGACAATGGAAAGTCCACTCATCGCACGCCTCGACGGATTCGCCTGGAATTTAGACACTTGGGACCATCGAATCAAAGAAGCAGCGAGGGCGGCAAACCTTCCAAAATCTACGACCGCATACACGCTACGTCACAGTGTGATAACTGATCTTGTGCATGGTGGCCTCGATTTAGTGACCGTCGCGCAAATTAGCGGCACCTCGGTCCGAATGATTGAACAGCATTACGGACACTTGCAAAGAACAACGGCTATTGAGGCGCTGAGGCGGCTTTCCATGTGAATCCATCCTGGATTTTCCCGCCTCACAAGCGCCACTGCTTGCGAATTATCTCATTTGCCCCTGAGCTGATCTTGCTTTTATCTGCTTAGCAAGCCACTCAATGATTTCGTGCCCGACCCATCCCGTTGACCTCTTGGTTAGGCGAATCGGCTTTGGAAAAGTCCCGGCGCGCATATCGCGGTATATAGTGGTTTTTGAGAGTCTGCAGATTTCTATCACCTCTGGTAACTTTAAGATCACTGGCCTTCCCGATTCAGCCTGTTTAATGATACTATCAAAAATCTGTTGATCCATGACATTCCTCACCAAGTTAATTTAATCATGATGAATCCAAAGCGCCGCATGTGTGCGGCCCATACGCGAAACGTTATGAGTTTGATTGAACATCAACGAGGCGCGGCGGTACCGTCGAACACAGGTATAGCCGGCTGAAGAACTATGAGCTTCCAAGCGTGGCATGCTGGCAAACCAGGCTTCGAAGCTGAAATGAAGAATTCGTGAGCGACCGTCGTAGACAGACACGGCCGTTTTCAACGGCATGGTACTTATCTAACCACACAAACTTGCTTTGTATGATAGTACATTTAAACACGAATGCCAAACCCAACAATCCATTAATTCGCGGTAGGTAGAACGTACTTCCGGGTCATGCATATGGCAATCCTGACGAAAGTCGAGCACTGCGGGCGTAACACCTTAGGCTAGCGCTCAGCCAGATGTCACTCGAATTACCGCGCTCAACAATTCGGTCCACTTGTCATGATGGTCAAGCTCGAAGCTCGTATATAGTCACTGGAAGACATAAGCAACACGCGATCCGACGCACTCCCGGGGCGATTTATGAAAGAAATCTATCGAAAATTGATTTCAGCCTCGCATGGCAATCGTCCCGGCCATCATTGCCACTCTGAGCACTCGCGCTCAAGAGTTCCCATGCGGGCATTCCGGCGAAAAAAGCTTGGGCTACGTCGCAAGCGCTTTTGGTGTAGTCAGTATCTGTCATTTGCCAACGTGGGGGCCTGTTGAGTCGCCACCGCTGCCCCCGAGCTGCATTCCTACTGCGTGTCCAGCATCTTCCCTAGGGTGGGCACGCTCGCGCGAACGGCGACTTTCGCTCGACCTGGTCTGCAGGTTAAAAGTTGAGATCGATGTGAGACGATTGAGTCAGATATGAAGTTCTTTATCCCACTTTCCGTCGCCTATTCCCGATTCCTTATAATCCACCTTCCAATCTCCATCTTCCTGAACAAATCGGTACCGCGCCATTGCCGCAATACCTTCAGGGATATAGACCCAATAGGAGCCCTTATCGGCTTCAATTTTGGTAATGTTCCGATCAAAAGATGGAGGGTCATCATAATAAAGTCCTTCCTGTCGTTCCTGCCCCCGGGCGATGGCCTTCTTCGTTAGGTGCCGTTTGAATATTGCATTCAAGGCCGACGCGCGCTCGGGCTGCTTGTCGTCATCGCCGTTTGCGGAATCAAGCTGCCAGTTCCATTTCTCCCAGTCAGCCATTGATTTGAAAAACTCTATCGCAGTGGCTTTGACATTTTCCATCTGGTCATTACTCATGTTAATCCTTAAGGACAGTTTCTTGGGTTGAGGAAGGCTCGCCGTCTTGTCGTGCCATTGATCGTATAATCATACACGATCCTATCTGGGCGGGTGCTAAGGCCTTTGTATTCCAACGTTACATTGATCGTGGCTGCGCTACCGGTCGCTCGGATATCCCTGGCGATTTGCCCTTCAAACGTTCTAAAGTTTCCTCGGTTCACTCCAAGGGACTGAGGAAAAACGAAGTCCTTTCCGCCACTGCCGCCAAGACGACTGGCTAATACATGACCCGCATCATCTTTCGGGCACCCAAGGCGTCTCGCCCAAGAGCGAGACGAGTCGTTTGTGCTCGTTCCCGTGCCCAAATCCGCCGGTGTAACGACTGCTGTCATGCTTTCGATTCGGCGCCCGACACCGTAAGAATAATTTGCAAGTGCAAGCAAGCCAAGCGGATCAATGTGCGTCGTCGGTGACGCCACGTACTGGTAGAAATTTCGTCCACCCGCTAACCCAATGGGATCTTGCGTCAGGTAACGTCCGCAGTGGGGATCATAATAACGATAGCGATTATAGAAGAGGCCTGTTTCCTCATCTTCGTATTGCCCCTGGAAACGCAGCGGCTGATTCACCTGGCTGCCAGCTATGCGTGTAACGCGTCCCCATGTGCGGTAGCGCGCAGCCCATGCCAGATCGCCGGTTGAATCATACAGTTCCAATGGTGAGCCAATGTGGTCGCACGTGTAGTGCCAAATCTTGTCCTCGCGTGCGGCATCAGAGGCCAGCTCCTGACGGTTCAGCCTTTGCATATCGCATCGGTACTTAGCGGCTCGATCGCGGTCCTGCTGCCAGGCCCCGACGTGGGCTCGGGGATCGTGCGGCGGGTGTGGCGGCAGCCATGCGCGCACCTCGTGCAGATGAATTTGATCGGGATTCAGGCTCGGTCGGTCCGCAGCAGACTCTATCCGCGCCAAGGGCACGAAGGTATCCGGCTCATACAGGAAAGTGGTCGTTCCATCATCCCGGATTTCCTGGCACAGGGTATCGCCGTCCCAGACGAAATAGGTGGTTCGGCTGACACCGTCCATCACCACGTGCTTTGCTATACGGCGCCCGAAGGGATCGTAGGTGTAGGTAGCTGTTAGCGCCAGCGCACCGCTTGCGCGTTCGACTTGCGTCAGGCGAGCTTCGGCGTCGTACGCCATCGCCATTTCGCCAACGTCGTTTGCGCTGTCAGCCACACGGACGATTTTGCGGACCGTGTTGCCCTGGGTATCATATTCGTATTCGTGACCGAGATATCGACGCAGCAGGTTTTGCGTCACCGCTGCCAACCGGGGCACAGGGCTGCCCGGCAGCGGTTGCTCAGTCAGCCTGTCTGGGCGCGTGTCGAATACACCGTTGACGCGGGTTTCCGGTTCAAGAAGATTACCCGCAGGGTCGAAAGCAAAAACCTCGGTGAGATTCGGGTGTACGGCCACGCGCAGCTGGCCGACAGGATCGTATTCGTAGCGGGTTGTTCCCCGACGCAGATCGTTGATTCTCTCCAGGTTGCCAGCGCGGTCGTACGCGTACTGGCGCCGATGCAGGACCTCGTCGCCTTGGCACAGCGAGATTGCCACCAACCGTGATTGGGGATCAAAAGCACGGTGTGTCAGCAGGCCGCCATTATTACCGGCGCGGCGCTCAACTTCGCGGTGCAGCCGGTCCCGTTCTATATCGACAATCGCAGTCCCATTCCACAACGTCCCATGCCAGTGGCCGGAACCGTAGCGCTGAGTGTCGATCACACGGCCGTTCGGAAGTGTCGTACGAATGCGATTACCCAGCTCGTCATACTCGTGTGTCATGCGCAACGCGATGTCATAGGGTGCTTCATGTTCTGGAGTCATCGGTCGGACGCGGCGATATGCGGCGCGCTCGTCGATCATCTGGCCGACGGCGTCGTACCGGAAGCGATGTTCAGCGTAGGCGCTGCGCGTGCCGATCAGCTGGCCTAATGGGTCGAACGCGTAACGCACGCTGCCGTCTGCGTTAACAGTGGCGTCGAGTTGACCCAGCGAGTCGCGTGCATACTCGGTACGAAGGCCATTGACGTCGCGCGCGATCAGGTGTCCTGCGCGGTCATAGGTATAGCGGGTCGTTTTACCGTCAAAGGCGGTTTCGCTCTGCAGGCGACTTTCAGCGTCATAGCTGAACCGGTAGCTTTCCTCGTTGCTGTTGACGAGTTCGACGACCCGCAGTGCCCGGTCGTAGCGGTATCGAACTACATTCCCGTTCGCGTCCGTCCGCTCGATCGGCAACCCATGGCCGTTGTAGGCATAGCGGGTCGGTTGGTTCTTGCCGTTGAGATATTCGAGCAGGCGACCGTCAATGTCAAAGCGGAAGCGTTCGCTCGTTCCGTCGGGGTACTGGCATGCCGTAAGGTCGCCATACCGGCTATATTCAAAGCGCGTGCTCTGCCCAGCTGCATCGACCAGTTCGACGAGTCGGCCCTGGTCGTCGTAGCGATACAGGGTAGAGAGGCCCGAGCAGTCCGTGTAGGCACTCATGCGACCATGCGTATCGTATTCGATACGCTTGCGGCCGCCCTTGGCATCGACGATCGCACGTAGGCGCCCAGCCTCATCATATTCCTGCCGGCTCACACGGCCGAGCGGGTCCCGATGCTCGACAACGTTTCCGCGCTTGTCGTAAGCGAACGTCGTGGTATGACCCAGCGCATCCGTTTCCCGTTCTAGCTGGTTGTCGGCGGTGTAGCTGAGCAAGGTGATGTTACCCAGCGCATCTGTCACGGAAGCCAAGTTGCCGCGTTCATCATAGGTATAGCGACTCGTGTTGCCAGCCGGGTCGATATCGGCCACCAGCTTGCCATCGGTATTCCACTCACGCCTGCCAAGGGAGATCGTCTTGCCGTCCACGCCGATGCGTCGTACCTCGACGATCAGCCAGTCGTGATTGAATTGGTACTCCAGCACGCCGCCATCGGCCTCGGTCACTAGCGTGGTGTCTGCATTCACATAGTTCATTCCTACTTCGCCGCAGCCGTCCACGGTCGTGGTCCGGATGGCACGAGCACGATAGCTGTTGTCTTGCGTAATGGGGCGCCGCTGGCGCAATTCCTCGGCCGAAAGTGTGCTGCCCGACCAAGCGTCGCGCAGTGCCTCCAAGCTAATCCATTCCAACCCATACGCGAAACCGCCGTAGGTGGTGCACTGTTCTAATAAACAGTGCCGGTATCGGTACGTGCGTACCTCATCGGTCCCCCTCGATTGCCGGGTCAGATACCAGCGAGTTGGTGCGCTCTCGTCAACATTCGAATCGCGTTCGTAAGTGTATGTTACGTGGCATATACGCCGCCCATCGGGGAACACCTGTTCGACGCGGCCGATCAGTGGCTGAACGAGATCCTCCGCGATCATCGGCGCCGACAGCGCCTCTACTACCAGACCGTCATCGGTGCGGACCCGTAACAACACCTCCCCTGGCTGTGCCTCGGGGTAGCGATCGATCGTGGTGCCGTGTCCGTTCCGGCCAACGGTGCGAACCAGCCAGAAGCGCTGGGTCATGGTTGACTGGCTGGGAGGCAGCATGGCGTTGACACCCCGATAGCCGTGGGGTAGGAAGCCGTCCGCCCCCCGCACGAAGGTGTCAACAGTGCCAGTGCGCCACTTCAGCGTAAACTGGTCCGCGCTGTCGCGGCGTAACATGAAGCCTTCGCCACGATGATCGTACTCGTGTCCTTCCGCCAGCAACGGCAGCCGGACCGCGCGGCCTGTGTCGTCGTGGAAAACCACGCCTTCCGGGCACACCGACACCCCAGAATTGAAGGGCAAGGCCCACCGTGCTCCTAACATGCTCCAGTCTTCTGTTTCGGACCCTGATCGGTAGGTACGTGACCAGATCAGCGGTAGCGGACCATCGAGCTCGAAATCGGACTGATAGAGAATTTCTTCCCCGGTTCCGATGTGCACCGGCTTTCGGCTCATTGCGCTTTTACCGGCCGGCCCCTTGTCCTTCGGACAGCAGTTTGCTGGCTTGTCGTTCTTGTCTTTCTTTTCCGTCTTCGTCTTGCCGCCATCTACACCGTCGTTATCATTCCCTTCCTTTGGCTTCTTCGGTGGCGGTGCTGTGGATTTCCCAGGGACGTCTTTTTTCTTAAAGAAACGTTTGAACAGCCCTCCCCCGCCCGGGATCTTCCGAAGTAACAAGTTCTCCAGGCCACTGGTGGCCATGTCCTTAGCCGCTGCGAGCACGTCAGGCGTCTTCCCACTGATGAAGTACTCCGCTGCCTGGTCAGCAAGGGTCGCTCCCGAATCGATCACATAGCCACCTCCCGCGACAGCGCCTGCAGTCGCGCCGCCAAGTGCAGCACCGGTTTCCATTGCTGCCGCAACCGGTGCGCCAACTCCGGTTGCAGCGACGCCTAGCCCCGCTACGCCGAGCGCGGCACTTCCCATGCCGATTTTGCCACCGGCATCCATCGCATTGGCACCGAACTGATGGACTGACGCAGAATAGTCGTCCATATAAATTTGCGCCGCTTCCTTCACCGAACCCGGCAGCTCGTACCCAAACATTTTGATCCTGGCGCGCGGCGCCTGCACTTTGCGTTCCAGGATCCGGCCCACGGTGTTACGGTCGTTCATCCATACTAACCGCGATTCCTGGATGGTCTGAGTGCCGTTTGCTCCCTTTGTCGAGCTGAACTGCAGCGATTCCACCCGTTTCATAAAGGTGCCGCTCTTCACACCTCCAAGCGTGCCGCGCTCGTCGCCCTTCACTGCTGGAATATAGCTTCTGTTGTGTAGGAAGACTGGTTCGCCATGGGCCTTAACATTCGAGGAAACGGAAAGGGAATCCTTGAATTCGCCAGTGATGTTATAGGGGATGGGAACAACGCTGCTCCCAACAGGCGTCTTGCATATGTCGGGAGTAATACTGACGCAATAGAAGCGCTGCGATTTAGTGACGGTTTCGTGGGCCATATGATTGTGCGTCAGGCGACAAACGACGAGTCCTGGGTCTGTTCGGGTGAATTCCAATGCTGCAGCCGTTGCAGCTGTTCAGGTGTCGAGGCGTGCAATAGGCGGACCTCTGCAAACTCTCCATCCGCAATCAAGCACAGGCGCCAAGTCACCTCGACACGTGCCGATGCGGTGTCGATGATGATGGTATCGATGGACAGCGGCGTCGCCGCGACGGCGTCGGTAGCATTCACCCCCAAGGCGAACAATCGCTCATGCGGTAAGCGAAAACGCACAACGCCATCGCGGGCGAATGGCGCGTCAGGCGCGGACAGATTGACGAGCGTTACCTGCTCGCCGCCAGCCGGATGGTCACACTGCTGGTCATGGGGGGCACCGTTCCAGTAAGCGAAATCGAAGTCACCCGGCAGCCGCGGCACGTCGTCGCCGTACCAGGCGGCCGATGGATCGATCGTGCCCACCAATTTCCGGCGCGGTAGCCACGCTCGGCCGACAAAACCGAGTCCGGCAGGAACCAGCTCGGATTTCCCCTGGGAGCAGCGCGCGAACATGCGTGCGGAGAACGGCACATCGAGATACTCCAGCTGCGGCGCTGGCAGCCGAGTTGTGCGCGTCGCTTTCAAATACCACTCCGGGGCAAAACCGCGACCTGTCGGATTGTATTCACAGGCGCCATGCGCTGCCGGCGCGACAGGCATATGACCGTAATTGGATTGCTGTTCCGGGGTCAGTCGCCATTGCTCGGGCACACGGCTGGCGGCCACGCTCCCACCATCAACCATGCATTCACCCCCTTGCGCGTATTCGTACCGCAGCGGTATCTTGACAACGGGGGACGGGCTGGTCAGTTGCCAACCGGGCCGCAGTACGCCAGCGCGTCGCAGCTCACGAGGCCCTGTGACCCGCACACTTTTGTTGATGAGCAGACGACCAGGAGTTCGCGTATCGGCGGCGCCGGCGAGCTTAGACTGCCATTGCCGGCGTACCGTTCCTGAAATGGGCTGGAACGGGTTAAGTGGCCGCGGTGGTTCAGGCAGTAGCGCAGGCTGGTCGGGCATCTGCACCCGAACCGTCACATCGAAGGATTTTGCGGGGCGACCGCCCGGTGCATGAGCGTCGCCAAGCACGATAACGTCGCACCGGGGCTTGTACGGTGCCAGATCGCTTTCCACCCGTACGCTGCATTCGACGCGATCTTCGTGAAAGCGGTCTTCCGTGTACAGTGCTGCAGGAGTATCAAGCGGCTGCAATTGCGCTTGTCCTCTTTCGTCACACAGCCCGAGACGGTAGCCGATCTTCGCAACGATGACGTGAAAGCCAATATCGTGCTGGTCAATCGTATCGAAGTGGAGAGCGTCGAAAACAGTGCGGTTGTCAAAGCGCAGTGCTGGTATCGTGGGCAGTGGCGTCATGTCAGCCTTTTGGATTGATGTCAACATCGTCGCCATGCAGTTCGACTTTCTTTGATCCGCGAATGATGATTTCCTTCCCAGAAATTTCAATGCGGCCATCGCTGCGCATCACGAGCTTACTTTCTCCAACCTCGATCGAAACCTCCTCGCCCGCAGTAAATGAGATCTTCTGTCCTACGGCGACGCTTTTCGACAACCCGACCTGTTCACTTTGCATTAGTGCCACCGACGTATTCATGGCCGCGCCAACCGTGGTTTGATAAGCACCGCCGATTGACACGATCTTGGCCAGGCCCACCGTCTCTGTCTTAACTTGGCCAATCAGGACGTGGCGACTACCACCGATAGTGACGTTTTCGTCTGCGCCGACGTCCTCGGTGCGATTCTTCCCAATGCTGATGGATTCGTTATTGCCGACATCTTCCGTACGGTTCTCCCCCACTGTGATCTTTTCGTGGCGTTCCACCGTCTCGGTGCGATCACGCTTGATGTGATTCGTTTCATCGCGGTCGACGGTTTTACGGCGGTCATTGCCGACCCACTTGTCTTCGTCGTGCTCCACCTCGGTGAGCTGGTCTTTCTCGGCATGAAGCCATAGCTGCTCTGCGCCCTTCTTGTCTTCGAACCGTAGCGCGTTGGCATTTTCATACGTGCCACCTGGTGTCGATCGCGACAGGATGCCGCTCTGCGTCTTGTTCTCCGGCAGTGGCCAGGGCGGCATCGTGACAGCATTCGGCACCATGCCGGTGATCAGGGGCCGGTCGGGATTGCCATCCAGGAACTGAACGATGACTTCCGAACCAACGCGGGGAATCGATGTCATGCCGAAATTGGCGCCGGCCCAAGGCGTTGCGGCGCGCAGCCAGGCAGAGCTACGGTCATCGCCCCTGCCTGCGCGATCCCAATGGAACTGCACGCGCACCCTGCCATACTCGTCCGTCCAAATCTCCTCACCGTCTGGACCGGTGACAATGGCAGTTTGCAGGCCGTAGATTTTCGGCTCCGTGCTGTTATGGCCACGACCTGGCCGCCATGGCACCCGAATGCGGCTGCAGACAAGGCGGTTGGTGTAGCGGGATGATGCCGCGTCGGCATCCTGGTAATTATTGTTTGCCATGTGATGGACCTCCAAGATAAGGAAGTCCAGATCGCTGGCGTTGACCTCATCAAAATGCCCACTCAGCGTAAATTTACGTCCCGGCTGGGCCGTTCGGTCATTGCCGTGCCCTTCAAAACTTTTGCCGGCAGCTTCAAGTTCTTCTAAACGCAAACGAATCTGCCTGTCCCCGTCAGCGTTATTGCTGAATCCGTAAGCACCAGCGTACTCATACGATTCGATGGGCAAAACAGCACCCTGCTCGTTGATGGTGGGTAGCTCGATGCTAGCAGGCCTGGGCTTCTTGAAGTCGAAGCTGGACAGTCCTACGCTGCTTGGCATCAACTGACGCTGTGGCGTCCAATGAAATAAACCATCGTCCTCGTTTGCCCCAGCTTCGCTTTGAAATGGTATGTCGGAGCGCATGCCATCGATGGGTGGTGCCAATGTCGAGTCATCCGACAGCACCAGCGTATGGCCGTCGGCCCGGTGCTCATACCAGTAATACCAACCCAACTGCTCCCAGCGCCGGTGCAGATAGTTGTAGTCCGATTCCCCGTACTGGCACGCGAAGGTGATCACCGGGCCGCCCGCTGCAATACGCATCTCGCAGTCGCGCACTGGATAGTCAGCGAAGATTTCGTGGGTTTGATCTGCAATATCTTTATCGTGAAAGATGTAGTTGTCTCGGCGCAGGCGCAAATACGCGAGCCATGGCAGCAATACCATGTCGTAATAAACCAGGCCACCGTCACTCCCATCGCGACGGAATTCAAACACGTATCCGCTGAAATATCGCAGACTACGGTCCTCGCGCACCAGCTCGACTGTGACAAGTTTTCCCTGCACGTCCTTTAACGCAATGTTCGCATCGTCGGAAATGATCTCTACCACAAAACGGAAATCGCGTGAGACACCTTCGCGCGCGTCCAATCTGCTCGCCACCATTGTCGCTGCCGGACCGTCCCCATTAGGAAACTGGAGTCGTAGCAGACGATTAGTTTGGCCCAACCTGCTGGACTGCCATCCGGTGTCAGAGAAAAGAGTCATTCTATCTTCCGCATCATGATTGAATAGGGTGCGCCATAGTTGCACAATAGTTATTTACTGCAGAGAACGCACTGACGAAAGTCATACCGCCCCTTGTCGAGGATCAATATCTCTTGTTCGTACGAAGATAAGGCGGTACTCATCGGGAAACCCAGAATTATAATGGTAAGCACGCCTCAACCGGCAATCTGTCACGGGCGTTTTTCTATTTCACTCAAATTGCGCCAGCAAGTTAGAACTATCCAGAGGAAATTTCAATGCCTAACAACAAAAGATTTTTCTTTCCAAGAATCCACCTTTCTGTTCTGGCGGGAGTCATGTGGACGACAATAGGTGTTCTCCCATGCGCGCGGGCATGTCCAGGAACGGTAACTGCCGCAAGCGGCCATTCCCACCCCTATCCGTACCCCTTCAATACAATGACAGCGGCCGAAGTTATCCAAAAGCTCATGACGCCGCCGGTGACTGACGCCGATTTTCGGGAGCGCGATCGCGCCTATCACTATGTGGCTGGGCTGAAGGATGGAACCCAAGGGACGGTCTGGTGCTTCAATCACCCCATCAAGCCAGATGAGAGTACTTATGAGGTGGTTGGCGCGATAAGGGAAGGCTACTCGGTAGAGATACTCAAAGGCAATGCTGCGCCTCTTGTGCTCATGGAACTTAAGCGCCGATACCCATGTCCTGTCCCCGAAGGAAATAACAAATGACAGCACGCTTGCCTAGCCGCGTGGCGAAGCCATCGTTCGCCACCCTCGCTGCTGCCTATCCGGCCAAGTCCATGATGCTGCCGGCCCTCTATACGGAATTGGGTATCGAGGCCTTGATCTATGATCCGGCGTATCAGAACACGTGTGCCATACGCGTCAGCTACGCCCTGGCCAAGGCCGGAACACCACTGCGTAGGGGCGGGCTGCGCATCAACCGGGGGCCGCACAAGGGCCAGCGCATCGAACCCGGGATGAAAAATCTCTCCGAGCAGCTGCAAGACATGTGGGGGCCACCGGAGCGGTTTGACTCGTCCGCTGACGCAAAGACCAAGCTGGTAATGCGGCAGGGCGTGGCTGCGTTCTTTTTCAACGACCTACTGCCAATAGTCGGTGCACAAGGACACATAGATTTGTTGTACCCCAGAAGGCCGGGTTTTGAAGAGTGCGCGAATACTTGCTTCTTCGGTCCGTACAACAAGGTGTGGTTCTGGGATCTGCATTGAGCACTTGCTTTGATGCGGCCCGCTTCGATCATCGATTATGCCTAGATGGTCAATTGAGCTGCACGCCGTAGCGCGTGCACCCGCTGCTGCTCGCGGTGATGTAAATAGGTGTCTGTTGTCTCATTGCGTTCGAGCCCTTAGGTGTCCCGGCGGCACAACAGGGGAGTAGTTCGCTACCAACAAGATTAGCGGCAGTGGCCGCTACAGATGGCACGAACATGGCCAAACAGCAATATGTTTAGAACGCGGCTCGCACAGCACTAGTGGCGCCGCTATGACAGCCTGCGCAGAACGGAAACTGTGATGCTGTACTAAATCGCCAGTGCCCACCTTGACATGAGGGACTCCGCCTAAAAAAATGACTCCATGGTCAGAACATCCGCCATTGCTAATTTTGCATTGTTGAGGCTGTCCAGATGGACGTGAGCGCGGCACTATTAAACCCCGCTTGTTGGCCAGAGCAGGTCCTACACAGTCCCCAGGCCCCGGTGCTCTTGGAGGCGGTCCAACTCAGCCGTGTTTTGGCGAGAAGCCAGCGCGGAAGCCGACGCATTGACTGCCGGCTCCACCGGGTACTGCGACGACTTGGCAACTTGTTTCCAGACTCGATCACGGCGACAGACTGGCGCGTACCGCGATACACCGCAACAGAATGGGACCTGCGAGCACTTCGCAACGTGGTACCCAAGGGTTTGCGCTTCCAGGTGGGAAACGATGGTCGTATCATGAATAATGGGACGACTCGGTGTGTCGCATCGCTATTCGATAACGCGTGCATTTTTCAATATGGTCACCCCAGTGACGTGCTACACAATTTTTTACTGTACTATGACTGTGGCGTATATAGTGACGCATCGTCCGCCAATTTATCGCTCGCGCGCATTATCATCGCAGCTTACCTATTGGCAGCAATCGAGGCTATCCTTCTGTATCCGCCTTCGGGATCGAACACCGTCAACCAGGCTGCGATATGCTCTACAAACTGAAGTAGGTCGAACGTACGACCTATTAGCCCTATGTTTTCTTGAATTCTCGAGCTGCTTTGATGTACGCCCATGTCGCGTATAGCCTCATTGCACTATGGAATGAGCGCCCCGTGCCGACGCTTATTGCAAACAGCGCTGCAACACCAACGACTTCGACTAAGCTGTGACCTGCTGCACAATAATTTGCGCATACTCCTCACACAGCGCCGCAAAACCGCCGGCGATGGCGCGCCCAACGGCCATGTATTGCCAACCATGTCCATCACGGCAGAGTTCACTGCATACGATCGCAGTCTTCGACGCATCGAATCCTGCCGGTTTAAAGCTGACGATCTCGATATTAGCAGAAGTATCAACACACCGAACGGACAGTCGATCTATCTGGGCGAAAGACAATCCACGACGACCTCTGTCATAGATGCTTGCACAAATGACAATCCGCACGACGTGCTGCGGTATTTCCGGCAAATCGACTTCCACGGCCTCGCGTCGCAGGCGAGCATCCAAATTAAAAGGAACATCGCAAAGCCTGACGGCGCCATTGGCCGAGACCGGATGAGCATGGAAAATCAACTCATCTGCGTCTCGGACTACTCCTACGTCTGTTAGCAAGAATACTGCAATATCAATTTCGTGCTCTTGGATATCTGCACTCGCCCAGTCTATGTCTACTCGGAGTTTGGTAATGGACGGATCGATTTCTTCAAATCGCACATTCTCGCCACGGTTCAGTTCTATCACCATGCCCTTCTCTCTACTGATGTTCGGTTCGCTATTATGCCAACTCCGACATTCATCGTTTGGTCTAGTTACACCCTAACTAGCTTTATGCCCTCGGGTCGACTGCGGCGATCCGATTTGAAGTTCCCGCAGCCGGTGCAACTGTGATTAAGCTTTGAGGCCGTCCAAGTTGCCGTGTTTGTCTTGCCACTCACGCACCCATAATGGCTGACGTCCGCGCCCCGTCCAGGTTTTCGAATGATCGTTCGGAAGCCGATACTTGGTCTCGACCGGCTTGCCGGAACGCCGATGTGTCCCCTGCCCCTTGGCGACAAGAAGCTCGCTGACAGGGACGCCAATTTTGCTGGCGATCGCCTCTACTTCTTTGCGCGCAGCCTCAATCTCTTCAGTACGTTTAACCTTAACGCGCTTTTCTGCAGCCTCGATCAGTTGCACAAGCTCTGCAGATGACATCTTGTCCAGGTCAATCATGTTCAATTCTCCTATAGCATTTCGACGGGTTATGAAACATGCCTATATTACCTCAAATGAACAAGACCGCCGATAACCCGTTGCGAAAACGTTCGCTCCCCGCGCAAATTTTTGAATGTGTCGATCCTTTTATCTGGCGACATAGCTGGCTACGATGGTAATAGGCCTGCGAAAGGGTCCAGTCCCACCAAGCTGCCCCGGCAGTCTCCGGACGAACTTAACAGCCTGATCAAAACACTTTCATCTATCTGAACACACGAGGGGAGGAGTCATGAATGATAGCTCGACCTATTTCATCCGGGGATACCGACTGGCCGGCGACGATGGGCAGCTTCAATCTGCCTTGCAATATATCCATGGGTCTGCCGAACGCGCGCGGTGCATGTGCGTGCCAGGAGGCGTCGAAATGTACGTCGCCAAATTTCATCAATTCGTACTTAAACGGATGCCCGGCACCGGACCACTCCATGCTCCACATTGTGAGCACTATGACCCTCCTGCGTCGGAATCCGGTCTCGGGGTCTTGCTAGGCGACGCATTGATCGAAAGTACGGATGAGGGTGTCCAGATGTTTGTCGACTTCCCGTTGACGCGGCGACGCGGGCGCGCAATTGAACCTGTTGGCGAGAATTGCGCGCCCGAAGTGCGTGCGGCACGTCATCACATGTCGCTACGTGCCGTGACCCACTATCTACTGGAGCAGGCGCGTTTCAACCGCTGGTCACCGGCGATGGATGGAAAGCGCAACCAGGGCGTCTTTCGCAAGTATGTGTTGGAAGCCGCCGACGGTGTTAACGTGAAAAACTCGCCGCTTGTGGAAAGGCTGTATATCCCCGAACCCTATCACCCGGACGATAGAGAGCAAATCCGGGGCCGGCGACGTGCCCAGCTAGCGCTCCTTGAACGTCACGGAACACCCGAAGAGTTTCCGATGGCGCTGGTCATGGGCGAGTTCAAAGCGGCACAAGAGGATACGTTCGGCTATCGCCTGATGCTGAAGCACATGCCCGACGCCCCTATTTTGATCGATGAAAAGCTATGGGCGAAGACGTTGAAGAAATTTAAACCGCTCTTCATGGTGCGTCAAGCCGACGGCACGCCGCCATCGCGCATTCTAGTCAGCGCGATAATTTACTCACCGCAACCGTACTGTTATCAGGCGGACGCCATCTTTCTGACACTCGCAACTCACCAGTGGATTCCGCTTTGCGATCCATGTGAGCTCCCACTGCTTCATCATCTGGTAGACCGGCGAAGAAGATTTATGAAGCCGCTACCGTACGATGCGAAAGAGCCTGCACTTTTCCCAAACGTACTGTTGCTCGACACCGGATCAGTGCCAACGCCGCTTCACGTCGTAAGCGGGTTCATGACGAAAAGGGATCGTGACGCAAAAGAACGCTTGAAATCACACGATGGCCTTCCCGTTTGGCTCTGGCGAGCCGAAGAATCTATCCCGGAATTACCACCGCCTGTACCCGTACATAGATACCATTAAGCTGTCAGCTTCCAGCTGGAAACGTGAGAACTGCCGAGTATGCCCGGCAACGTTGCCCCCGTACGCGATTCGACCTGATCGATCAAGGATTCTAGGATATGCCTGGAGACAGAAGTGACAGATCCTGCACTTGATTCGGTAAGGACCCATGCGAGCATAGGTCAGACCTTATCAACAGGAGACTGACATGGCCAGATCTGAAATTTCAACGCAGAAAGAAGTGGTACACCACACGGTTCTCGGGCGAACGGTCCGTTCGCGCATCCCTACGGGCGGCAAAATACGTCCAGGCGTGAAGGAACTTACACGCGCTGCCGCGGCGAACCCAGCGATCGTCGAACTGTATGAGAACGGCTTACAGAACGGCCTGTCTTTTGATCTGATCGGCGACCTAATCGTCAGGAAGTTCCCAGAATATAAGGACAGGGTGGTACTGCTACCCAAAAACGTGCAATATTTTACTGTGCGCCCGTGCGATTTTTCCAACGAACAGATTGCCGACCAAATTTTGTCGGCATACGGTGAAGATCGCGGTGACGGGGTGCGGCGCTTGTACCGCTTTCCCGTCGTGTTCCCCTCCGATTCATGGGAAGCGGTGATGCCGCACGAGCTGGTAGCGTGGAAGCAGAACGAGCGTCAGTACTGGAGCGCTTATTCTCCCGACGGGCGCACACGGCACTGCATGATGTACGCCCCACCGAAGTTGGAAGGTCCAGGCGGCCGGCCTCTACGCAGCTTTAACGGCCGACCAACGGTTGTGCGGCCGGAAAACGATGGCATTTGTGATCCGGAACTGTGCCCACAGTTCCAAGCGCGCAAATGCAACTTGGCCGGCAGATTCATCTTCTTTATCCCTGGCATTAAGTCCGTGGAAGCGTTCGAGCTACCCACAAACAGCTTCTATGCCATGAGCAACGCGATTCAGCGTTTTGAAGCAGTTGCTTTTATGCGCGGCGGCCGGCTGGCCGGCTTTCTCGACGACAAAAAAACGCCCTTTTACATCACAAAAAAGCTGACCGAGGTCACGCGGATCGACGACAACGGCCGCCCAACGCGGGTCGCACAGTGGCTTATCCATTTGGAGGCGCCAGTCGATTTGTGTGCCTTGGTTGCCCCCGAAGGCGACGATACGCTGCTCGCCGCGGATAGCGCTGTCAGCGCTTTATCCATCGACGCATATACGGTGAACCCAGATACGGACGACTGGAGCGATGAGCAACGCGATGTGCCAATTGCAGCCCCAACCCCCGCAACATCCCTACGAGCCCAAACACCGGTCACTGAAACGGCCGAGCAACGCCAGCCAGACGCGCCCAATGACACAGGGCGCGAAACCGGTGCGAGTCAAAGTGGCGTCCACCCCGACGACCCATTGGTGCATGACGAGGTATATCAATCGATCGGTCGTCTTATTTTGGAGTATAAGCTCGATCCTGACAATTTCGACAAATATAGCTATATCCGCTGGGGTAGTGGTTGGGTGAAAAATGCAACTGGCCGCCGCCGCGTTCTCGATGAATTGGTGCGCTATAAAAATGATCCCCAAGGCCTGCGCGACAAGATCGAACGCGCGCTTGCCGACCGGCATCGCGACGGGGGAGCATGATGACAATGCGTATAGCGCACTTTTCCGACCTACACTACGGTCACGGTACGCTGGACGAATCTGACCGCTGCTTTCGATTCGCCGTCGAAACGGCAATCGGCCGCCAAGTCGACCTGGCCGTCATCAGCGGGGATTCCACCCATCACGCCCTCGAGGCTCATTCACCAGCCCTCGCTGCGTTGGCGGTTCAGGTGCGACGCCTGCTTGATCACTGTCCGGTGTTGATCCTGCAAGGGACCTTCAGTCATGAACCCCCCGGCACGCTATCCTTGTTTCGATTCATGGGTGGCCGGTACCAGGCATTAGTCGCCGATCACTTGGAACAGGTAGTGCTGACCCAAGCACGGGAGTGGGTCCGATCGCCGGGTTGGCGTTTCGACAAGGTTCCTCCCGACGCACACTTGCTCTGTTCATGCGTACCGACACTGAACAAAGCATCGCTCGCAGCGGCGGTTGGGGCCGCCGATGCGGCCAGCGTCATGGGGGAACACATTGCGACTGTCCTGCGCGGCTTTTCCCATGCGAACGCATGGGCCAGAAGCCATGGGATACCGACGATTGGGGTGGCGCACGGGACCGTTAACGATTGCGAGACTGAACACGGCGTACCGATGGCCGGTCTGGACCACGAATTCACAGCAAACGACTTGCTTGCCGCGGGCGCCGACGCCTTCATGCTTGGGCATATTCATCTGCATCAGACGTGGTCCAGAGGACGCCAATTAATAGCGTACCCTGGTTCGGTCGGCCGCAATCACTATGGTGAGCGTGGTGACAAGGTATTTCTGATCTGGAACCTCGATACCGATGGCGCCACGTTCGAAGCGATACCGACACCAGCGCGGACGATGACGGAGTTCTCCTTTGCGGGACCACCCGACATGGCCGAGTTGGAGGCATGGACCACGACCCACGATGTCGCTGGGACGTGGGTGCGCATTCGTTGGACGTATTTAGAAGAGGAACAGTCCTCCATAGATCGGTCCCGCATCGAAGCGCTTTTCCGCGGCGCGGCGAACCTGAAATTGGAGGGGCGTATGGTGCCGCTGGCGTGCACGCGGGCGACGGGCATCACCCAGCACCTGACGCTCGAGGAGAAAGTCCAAAGGTGGGCATCGATTGCAGAGGTCGATAGCGCACCGCTGATCGCCGCCCTGGACGATCTCCGGCGGTACGACCCGGCCAAGATCGCACAGCGATTGCTCCTTCCCTCGGTGTCTACGCCGGAATCTGCACACCGTTCCTTGGAACTGGACACACCCCGATAGCAGCGCATCGATTAGAGAGTTCGCGGTGGCCGATGGGCGCTATCCAGCCGCCTAAAAGAGTGCGGCGTTGCGCTGTAGAAGCATGTTTTGAATTGTAGGAGACTTTGATGGCTCTGATATCCCTGACACTGACCGGGTTCAACGGCGTGCGCGATGGCATGCACCGCGAGTCGATTCACCTCGACTTTCGAGCGCTTGGGGGCTCTCCAAAGCTGGTCGCTATCACGGGTGGCAACGGCCGGGGCAAGACAACGGTCCTGAACAACATGATCTACTATCCGGTCATGCCTTCGCAGGCCGGCCGCGATGGCCTCGGCGCATTCAGCTACTACGATGAAGTCTACTTGCCGGAAAATCACAAAGTCCTGGTGTGGGAACAGAACGGCACGGTATTTCGTCAGCATTTGGTCATACGCCTTGCTGGAAGGCGGCGTACTGAAGCGTATCTACACATTCGCCACGGCAGCCAATGGAAGCCAGTACGCCTACCTGACGGAACCGTCTCCGACGGCAAGATGGACACCTACACACGGTGTATTGAGCATGTCGCCGGGTCACAAACTGTATTCCTCACGACGTGCTTCTCGGCCCAGAATCGTCGTTCGCTTTCGAAATACGACAACGCTGAAATCAAGGCACTGTTCGGTGATTTACTGGGTCTTAGTGAAATTCGGCACCTTGGGACGTCTGCTGCTGAAACAGCGAAGTTGTTACGTACCGGTTTGCAACCCCTGCGACACCAATGCCAGCTCCGGCGTGAAGAGGAAGCTGCCCTGACGGGTGAATGCGCTGCATTGCTCGACGTTTCACGCCGTGAAGATTGGCTCCGTCATTCAGCTGGTCAGGCAAAGATGCATTTAGCCAGGGCGCACAGCGAGCACGCTGCGCTCGTGGCACAGGCGTCATACGACCAGCAGTTTCAAGCGCGCCGTCACGAACTAAAGGCGGACCGTGATCAGATCGTTGCGCGACACAGGGCCGCAATGGAGGACTATGCGCAACGACAGCGCGCTCATGCCAGCGCCTACGAAACGATCAAACGGGGAATTCGACAACGCAAAGCCGATCGTCAGCGATCCCGCACCGCCCTGTTGCAGCAGCAAACCATCTTGGACGAACTTCTTAACCGCCGCACCCTGGTCCTTCGCGCGGAGAGTGCGCTACCGCGCTGGCAAGCGTTGGTTGCTGCACGCAAAGAACTTTTGGCAGAACACCGGACGAAAGCCCAGCGCGCCGCGACGTTGGACGACACAGCGCTCCACTTACAGCACAGGATCGCCGCCATTGAGCATTCGGCTGGGAAAGCGGTACTACGCGTCAATGACCTGAAACGTCGCTGCAAGCTTACTGAACAGGTGCCGTGCGCGGGGACCGACCTGCCCGGACGCTGTACCCTGCTAGCTGATGCACGCACGGCCAAGCCCCTCATCCCTTCGGCGCTAGAGGAAGTCGCACGATTGGGCACGGACCGACAAGATCTCGAGGACCAGCTAGCAGACTTGCGACGCCAACGCGATGCACTGGGCGATCCTCACACCGCGCTCGCGCGGCATGCTGACAGGCTGCAGCGCACAGAGCAACGATTCCGTGATACGTGCGCCCTTGCTGCACGTCGCCGCGATGTCGATGCGGCAGAGACGAACCGCGCTATCGTCGTAGCACAGTTAAGTGACCTGACTGCGCAAAGCGTACGCGAAGCTGCGGAGGACCGTACGCGCCTGCAGGAGCTCAACAACGAGGCAGCTGCGCTGCAACGCGACCGGGACAATGAATGTAAGTTGCTCAAGCAAGCGGATGAACGTATACAACACGCGCTCGCTGCACTTCCCGCGCCGTTTGACCAGAATAGACTCGCCGCAGCAGAACGGCAGCTGTCCGACGCACAAGAAGCACTTAATGCGTGTGAGCAAACGCTACAAGATGCCGCCGTCAAGGCGCAGTTGCACGCCGACGCCGGCAAGAGGCTTGGCGCAATCCGACTGGCGTTATTGGAAAGCGAGAATTTGGCGCAACGGGTCGAGGCCAGTTGCGCTACGTGGACGACGCTCGCCAAAGCACTGGGAAACGACGGAATCATCGCGCTTTCAATCGAAGACGCCGGGCCCGAGCTTACTGTGCTGACGAACAATTTGTTGATGGCGTGCTATGGCCCCCGATTCACTGTTTCCTTGCAAACGCTCGTCGCGACGGCCAAGGGGGAAATGACCGACGGGTTCGCGATAGTCGTTCACGATGCGGAAAGCCAACAGTCGAAAAACCTGGCCAAGATGAGCGGCGGCGAACGAGTCTGGATCAACGAGAGCCTGTTTCGCGCTATGGCGCTGTTCCTCGCCCGCCGGTCGCGTACGCGCTCCGACACGCTTTTCTCCGACGAAGCCGATGGGGCATTTGACCCAGAGCATAAGCGCATGTTCATGGCAATGAAACGTGCCGTTCTCGATATCGGTGACTACAATCAAGAGTTTTTTATCTCGCATACGCCGGAGCTGATCGAAATGGCTGATGCAGTTATAGACCTGGATCAATACGTTCTTTCGATTAGTGATGAAAGTCGAGTTGAACACAATCCCCTCGCAACAATCGATGAGCTAGTATATTGATATTCATTGATCATCAATTGAAAAACGATGTCATTATTTCGGACATTCCAATATCGAAAAAGGAGGGCGTGATTCGTGGCAGTATATAAATACAGCGCATTGCTTGTAGCGTCATCTGCCGACGTATTTGACGAATTGCATGCCGCGGGTAAAATTGCACCGTATTCAGGAGTCTATCGCTGTGATTTTTGCTTCTACGAAATCGTGGTTCGGCGTGGCAGAAGGCTGCCGCGTTGGAAGCATAAGCAACATCCTGATAGGCCGGTACAATGGCGACTTGCAGTGCAAGCGCTGTCGCCCGCACCATAAGTGCAACAATTAATATTATCGCCTTTTAAGCAAAGAGCGACCGGTCGGCATTCGAATTTCTCCCGGGACAACGGTAGTAAGTACATAGGAAGGAGGTGAGATTTTTATAAGCACCATTGATGCTATATCTCCCCAAGTAATATGTGCGGCGCGTGCAATGCGCGCCGCATTTCGCCTTGCTCTATCAATGCGCAGAAATCTGTACTCAACCATCTTGTCGTCCGCTCGTCCAAAGAAAGATATTGTTCACCACAGTCCTTCCGAAGATCGGCCAACTTGCACCGGCCCAACCGCCCTATCTGAGAAGCCGCCATGACTTGACGAGCGACGACAAACGCTGGATCGAGGACCGCATCAACGCGATACGCGAAGCGCGCATTGACGAGCGCCAAGAGCACTATCATCTGCAGCAAGAGTCGCTGAAGGTCAGCTTTCGTTACATAGGCCTACAGCCGCACTACGTGGTCGGCAAGACGACCGAGGGAGGGGTGTACGCCACTAAGGCGGGCGAGTCCCTGTCCATAACCTGTTCGTTGAACGGCGCAGAGGTTACCTCGAGCATTAGCGCGGCATTGGTGGTCGGACACAAAAAGATGTGCCATTGCAAATCTTTTCCTGTGAGGCAGAAGGACAGCATGATAGTATGCTATTGCGCGTTGTCGCAGCCAAAAAGAAGTGACAGAGTGGATTGCAGGGAAACGCAGACGTTGGGGACATATTCATTGGGCATAATATGTAATACCAGTCCGAGGTGCATCTTGTCGAAACCAGTCCATTCTCTGAGCCGGACTCAGAAGGTCAATCGAAAAAAAATGGCGGCCATAAGGGCCGCCTATCTTGAACGTTGCGTGCCAGGTTCTGGCAACCTCCGTCCATTCGTCTTATTTTGAAACCACCTAAGTGTCGCCAGCTCGCTGGCGATATCTATCAAGCAATGCACCAGTTGGAGACGGCTAGCCACAAAATCCATCAATGACGATCCTGGAGCGTCATCTTCCTCAACAGTGCGGGATGCAGAAGCAGACTTGGTCAACCGACTGCTTACCGACATTCGACGGGTTTTCCGCTAGAGCATAAAGCATAGCGAATCGTGCTCGTTCATTGGCAGGCCTCACAGTCGCCCCAGTCGAGCGCCCTGGTCTGATACTCTGTGACCCGAGTTTCGAAGAAATTCCGTTCCTTTTTCAGATCGATCATCTCGCTCATCCATGGAAATGGATTCTCGGTTTGCGCGAAGATCGGTTCTAGTCCGATCTGCACGGCACGTCGGTCGGCAATGAATCGCAAGTATTCTTTAAACATTTGCGCGTTCAGGCCGAGGACGCCCCGCGGCATGGTATCTTCCGCATAGCGCGACTCGAGCTCAACGGCCTGGTGAAACAGCACGACGAGATCATCGCGAAACTTCGATGTCCATAGGTGTGGATTTTCGATCTTGATCGTATTGATCAGGTCGATGCCGAAGTTGCAGTGCATCGATTCGTCACGCAAGATATACAGATATTGCTCAGCGGCGCCGGTCATCTTATTCTGGCGACCGAGCGCCAATATCTGCGTGAACCCGACATAGAAAAATAGCCCTTCCATGAGACAGGCGAAGACAATGATTGACCGCAGCAGCTTTTGGTCATTCTCGAACGTACCTGTTACAAAAGCCGGATCGGTCAACGTGTCGATGAACGGTATCAGGAACTGGTCCTTATCCCGAATAGAATCCACTTCATGGTATGCATTGAAGATTGCCCGCTCATCCAATCCCAGCGATTCTACAATATATTGATAAGCGTGCGTGTGAATGGCTTCCTCGAATGCTTGGCGTAGCAAGTACAAGCGGCACTCGGGCGCCGTAATATGCCGGTAGGTTCCCAGCACGATATTATTCGCAGCCAGGGAGTCAGCGGTAACAAAGAAACCAAGATTGCGCTCGACGATCCGGCGCTCATCGTCGGTCAGGCCAGTAGGGCTTTTCCACAGTTCTACGTCGCGTTGCATATTGACTTCCTGCGGCATCCAGTGGTTGGCGCACCCGGCCAAATACTTCTCCCAGGCCCATGTGTATTGGAACGGCATCAGCTGATTGATGTCCGTCTTTCCATTGATAATGCGTTTGGTGAGACGGTGTTCGCCAGGATCGATTTGCGCACTCCCCGAACTCGGTACCACCTGGTCTTCATCACAATCCCGCATCAGATCCTCCATCATCCAAAACTAGATTTATATTCCGCCCGGAATACGTTCTCTGGCGCGTACCCACGGGTTTGCCTAATGAGGCATACCGACCCACAGGCGTCGGTACGCAGGCAGCGCCCGGCATCCCCACAGTCGCAGGTTGCGAGAACGCCGATCAGAATAGCTGCAGCCCGCCCACGGTGCCATTGGCCCAGCAGTTCCGGCTCGCAGGCGACGTCGGGGTCCGGCACGCAGTCACCATGGCAGGCGGTACGTGCGTGAAACCCCTCATTAAAAGCATCCAGTTGCCGAGCCGACCAACTGCCATCGATGCACTTCTCTGGGGCGAGCGAGAGACCGTCGCCACAGCAATCATCCGATGTCGAAAATATGTCCATCATTACTCCCTTAATTTGCGACTGGCCAGATATGAACCACCGGACATCTGGCTGATTTTACGATGCTCCAGCCTGTGTGCCGTTGTCGAATTTATGGATGCGTCAAGCGCCACACCTCTAGGTCAACAAATCCACTTGGCACCCGGCGTCCGGTATCGATAAACAGACCGGTATTGAGCAAGGGTTCGCGCAGCGGCGAGTTTCCCGAGTATGTTTTGGCGAAGAATTCACTTGCACCCAGCCTTGGCAGCGCTAATCGCTTGGAAACACTAGCATGACTACCCTGCGGTCCGAACAACCACACGCAGGTTTCGCACTCATCTTGATGCACCCAAATTTTCATCTCCGTATCGGAGATTTGGACAGATCCGATGTATTTCATATTTCTCCTCAAATATTAGGAACTTAATCGCAAGAGATTCTCAAATCTTACAAGATTACGTCAACCGAAAATATTATCGCCTGTCCCGATACTCGCTTGATAGCCGCCGCGGCACCAGTCCGCTGGCAACAATAATGCCCTGTTTATCCGGACAAAGCGCCGCAACGACGATACGGATTGCTGCCAACCGTTGTTGCCGGCGCGTTGGAACGTCGCGTTGGCAGACGCGATACGGTTCAAAGGCGCGCCAACCGCGGGGACAGTCGCAACTGCATGCCATCAAAGCGCAGTCCATGCGTGCGCGCCGAATTCCTTCAGCCCATAGTGGACCGGCATTGGCGTATCCAAGGAACACATCTGGCATGGGCCTCCCGGTCATCCAGCATTGATATCCAAACTGGGAAATATCAAATGCTGCGGCTTTCAACCGAGAGGACGCGGCCTCAGTGTTATCGAGTCCGGCACAGGCTTGTGCGAGTGCGAAAACCGCGGTCGCTCCTGGAGTTTCGTCGAGTTCTTCCATTATTCCCGCCCATTAATATTCATCACAGCCTTGTGTCCGACGGGGCCAACAGTGCGTGCCGGCCGCCAAGACGGCAACGACCCGGCCACGCGCAATACGTCTCATGCATCATGAAGAAGGTTTTCCTCCCTGATGCCGCCGTGGCGATAACAAATATCTTTCGCCGAACACATCTCTCCTGTTTCCAGGTTGCAAAAACATATGCACGTACGGTCGGTTCGGATATACCGACCGCCGTCCTTGGTTCGCAGCCAAGCGCCAGGCCGCAGGGCCTCAAGCTTCTCAACTGCTGGGTCCACGATGTGGGTAGATATCGATGCGGTGGTCCTTCGCCCCGCGTCCAGTAAACGATTCATTGTTGCCTCCACTCCGCAAGAAACACCCAAATCACTCCGTTGCCGCAATTCCGATCGCAGCCTGAGACAAGCGCGAGGCCCGGGAGCCATCCTTTCAGGGTTGAATCCTGCGGGACTCGTGCTTAATATGAATGACACACGAAGCGCTATTGCCGCGGGGTGTGATCGCCATAAGGAACGGTAAAATGATTCAGCTGGGAAAACGAGTTCGGTTGACGCCCGCAGAAATCGCACGACTTTCATGGATTACCGGAGTGCCGCCAGCGAATATTGTGTCCTTGCAGGATTTGGACAGGTACGTCAAAGGCTGCAAGGACCGCTTTCCGGGACATGGCAGTGACACGAGGTTGCTGCATGGTTTAATTGATCGCGCCGTTGAGTGTTGTTTTGGCACCCAGGGCCGACTATTTGACCGACGCCTGCGCTTGACCATCCGCGCTTGGCGATTCTTGGCTAGACTCGGACGCCTTTGCCTGATGCTTAACGGGGCCGGCCTGTTTTACCTGCTTCTTCTGTTGTTCTGAAGGGCTAGGTTTCTTGCTCAATCGCTGAACCGCCGCCGTAGCGGGTTCCTCTTCAAACTCCGGCGGACTCGTGACCACGTCTGCCAGAAATCGTAGCGTGCCACCGACCATTCGATACGGCAGGCACAGCCAACTCACCAGAACTGTCCCACAATGCCGCACGGTGGACAATCGCGCTTCGCGCTGTTTCGCGCGTCGTAACGAACACCGGCATTGCAGATAAAGGCCTCGATGTTCTTCCAAGCATTTCTGATCGGAGTCCAGCATCGTAAGCACTTCGAATGCGATAACCGGATCCCGTACCTTTCGATATAATCCGGCCCAGACGCGTGATTCTTCCACGTCGGCCGCTGAACGCCGCCGCCCAGGTGGCCTATCCTTCGCCATGATGATCTCCTCAAGTGCGCAGCGAGAGGTATCAGGCGCCCTTGCGGGAAACCAAGTAGCCCCCGCGTGCGGCACAAATGATTACTTGCCGTGCTATCTAGCTCCGATGCGCGATAGCGTGTGTGCCCAAGCAGCGACGTGCTGCAGTAACGACTGACCTCAGCATGACAAACAGGCGGCGTGGCTGAGAGATTGGTGCCGAGACAACGCAGCTCGACGTACCTGAGCGATGCGTTTGCATCGGCGGTAGCAGCAAGGCGCATACCGTTGATGTTTGAATAACCATAGCGCGTCGCCCCGACCCGCCCAGTAGCGTGCAGACGGGTTCTTCAATAACAGTGGACATGTAGACCTCCGTGTCAGGATAGAGAACGTCAGGGCTCCACGAGGGTCCCTTTCGCTCATGAGCCAGGAAAGCTCAAACTGTTTGTCGGAAAGACAAAGGTAGGCCCAGTACAGAAAACCTGGACCTTATGAGGAACAACTGGGGAAGCGTTCCAGCGTTCGTCAGCCATTGCAGCTGGCGACAACCAACTTTGCAAAACACCGTGCAGCTTGCTCGCTGTCCGGCTTGCAAAGAATGACCAGGGAGCTGGCCAATACAAAGGGGCGCATATCGTACGCCAACGCCCGCGTGGTGACCACGTAGGTTCTCAAGCATCGTCCGCGATGGACTGCGCTGAGAGCATAGTGAGAGCGATTCTCACAGATAGCACTTCATTCTCGCACTCGAACGCCCAGACTTCAAGGTCGACACGAAATTGGGCCCAAAATGACGCCATTGTGGATTTGCACAGTCTGGCATATCAGGTTGAATCCCGCTCCGCATGGTAGATACTAAGGGAGCACGCATTTAATTGTATTGTTGAGTTTACATTGTAAGGCTATCCCATTTGGGCATGTCCGGAGTGTGCACTCTAGTCCGCCTGAAAGGGCCAGGGCAGCTCGACGGCAAATGTGGGGGCGGTCATATGTGGCTACTGGCACACAATGCCGACAAGCCACACAAGACACGCTCGCAGACTAATCCATGGCAGGCGTAGAAGAACAATAGCAGCGGCAAAACGTTGTAGGTATTGGAATGGGGATGAACACGTTCAACAAAGATCAAATGGTGAGCTTGACGGCGCAAAATGAAATTGACAGTGCCATTCGTGCGCTGACTCAAGCAGAACCTCTGCGGAACATACCGGCATGGAACGGTGCCGCGTATTTTGGGGCTCTAGTGCCCACTGATGAGGCGTTTGCAAACTTGTTGGACAAACTGGAAGAACTTTGCGATGCCGCGACACCAGGCCCCTGGTGCGCATTTGAGACGCACGTTGTGGCCCGGCGGACGCACAGTCGACGTGGTTTCGATATGAAAATTGAAGGAAGTAACCGCTCCGACAATCGGAAGAACGCGGCGTTCATTGCTGCCGCTAATCCAATTATGGTTCGTCACTTAATCACCGCGTATCGACGACTAAGCTCAGTGTGCGGTGTCGATACTGATGAAGCCAATTCAAGACAACGCCGACATCGGGACGTTACACCACCGGCCAAGGAACACGTAACTTTGACGGAAATCACCCGTAGTGCCCGATCGGAAGCGTCTCCGCTGGTAATCCCCCCATTTTTAGAGCACGCTAAAAGTAGAGGTTAAGCGGCAAGTGCCAATTTCTGTTTTGGCGTGATACCGCCGAGCGCCATATTGGGTCGGTCGTGATTGTAGGTCCACAACCAGTTG